>NZ_JBHXMN010000001.1:482338-1161267 GCF_042720495.1 Nocardia sp. NPDC058480
ACACCCCCCCCGTGGGTGGTGTGTTGTTGCGGTCCCGTTGTCGGTCGCCCCCCTTGCGTGCCTGCATCCCCCGCCCCCCACGGCGGGCCCCCACTACCCGGGGTGAACCTCCAAGGCCGGGTAGTTAGCGTTTTCGCTGGTAGCGCAAGCAGTTTGAAGATTCTGGGCATAGGGCAACGGAGCTCGTTGGTTCAGGTAGTCGACCAAGACAGCCTGTTCCCGAGGAGCTCCGTTGCCCTTTCATTCTCCCCTGCCTCCCGCGTTGGCGGCGTTCACCCGGACTGTGACCGTGGCCGCAGGCAGGTTCGCGGCCGGTCATCTCGGCGAGTTGACCGTGGTGGTGCCCTTCGAACTGGTCGACGCGGTATTGGAGGAAACCCGGTCGGTGCAGCGCCGGTTGCGTGATCTCCCGTCGCGGGTCGGGGTCTACTTCCTGCTAGCGATGTGCCTGTTCCCCGAGGTGGGCTATCGGGCGGTCTGGGACAAACTCACCGCTTCGCTGACCGGGATACCGTTGCCCGCCCCAACCGCGAAAGCGTTGCGGGACTTGCGTCGTCGGGTAGGTGTCGCGCCGATGCGAAAGTTGTTCGATGTGCTGGCCGGGCCGTTAGCACAGCCCTCGACCCCGGGGGTTCGGTTCGGGCGGTATCGGATGGTGTCATTCGATGGCTGCACCTCCCAGAAAGTGCCCGCCACCGCCCGCAACCGGGCCTGGCTGCGAGCCACCGCCCACTACCCCTACCCGATGCTGGAACTGATGACGCTTGGTCGAGACCGGCACCCGCGCGGTGATCGGGGCAGTGTTTGGGCCTACCGACCTGGGCGAGACCGGCTACGCCGCCAAGCTGCTGCACCTACTACGCCCGGACATGCTGGTGTTGTGGGATCGGGGCTTCGACAGCAACGACTTCCTCGTCAACGTCGCCGCGACCGGCGCCCAAGTATTGGGTCGGGCACGCAGCAACCGGCGAATCCCGGTCTTGGCCCGCTTGGGCGACGGCTCCTACCTCGCAGTCATCGCCGGTATCGGGGTGCGGATCATCGACGCCCAGATCACCGTGACCTGCGTCGACGACACCGTGTTCACTGCCAGCTACCGACTGGTCACGACCCTGACCGACGCCCGCGCCTACCCAGCAACGAGGCTGGTAGCCCTCTACCACCAGCGATGGGAACACGAATCCGCCTACTACGCCCTACGCCACACGATCATGGCCGGACGAGTCCTGCGCTCGGGCGACCCCGTCGGCATCGAACAGGAAATGTGGGCACTACTAGCCCTGTACCAAGTGCTGCGCGTTGTGATGGTCGACGCTGCGGAATCTCGTCCAGGTGTCGATCCGGACCGTTGCAGCTTCGCCATCGCTTTCCATACCGCCCGTGACCAGGTCCTCACCGCGGACGGGGTCGTTCCCACCGGGACCGGTCTTCTCGGGCGGATCGGTGTGCGGGTCCTGGGCAACTTGCTACCGCCACGCCGACAACGGGTCAGCACCCGCAAGGTGAAATCACCGATATCGCGCTACAACGAGCGCCTCAACGACGGGCGGCCCGACACCAGCCGCACCGTCACCAATCTCGACCTCGCCATCATCGTGCCCGAAACCGAACTACCGCCGCTGCCAACCATTTCCCGCCACGACGGCCGCGTTGCCCCGCAACAGCGCAGACGCCACAGGATCCTGGACCTGCTCGACACCGAGCCCACCCGCTTATGGAGAGCCCGCGACATCGCCACTCACTTCGGCGACATCACCCTCAACACCATGTACAGACAGCTAACCCGGTGGGCCGACGACGGTGTCATCCACAAACTCGGCCCAGGCCTCTACAGCGCTACCGCATGGTCAGCGGAAACTCTTGCATGACAAGCGAAAACGCTAACTACCCGGCCTTGGGTGAACCTCACACAACCTCACGCCCACCCGGCGCGGTGTAGCGCACACCGAGCTTGGCACCCGTGAACTTGCCGTCCGCTGAGGTGCCAACGTAGGCGGCAACGTGGTGTCGCTGTTCGGTCGACGGTCGGCGGTCGGCGGTCGGCCGGGTAGCTCGGCTACGAACCCGCCCGGCGCAGGTCCAACGCAACGTTGACCAGCGCGCGGGCGGGTTCGCCGTAGGCTGCCTGGTCTGCCAACAGACCGAAGGTCTTCTCATGCAGGCAATTTCAGACGGCCGGGTGATAGTGAGTTCGGCGCTCACAGTCTCAGTGACCACTTGCACGCGGTCGTAGAGCACGAAATTCGTTGCAGGCGCAAGATATTCAGCCTCCAGCGGGATCACACCAAGCCGGACGTTCGGCCGGTCCAGCTCAGCCAGAACACTTTCCAGCTGCTCGGCCATCACCGCGCTGTCGCCCACGGTCCGGCGTAGCGCTGCCTCACCGATCAGGATGTGGAAGCGGTGCCCACCGCGCTGTAGAACGCGCTTCCGGGCCATCCGCATCGCTACCGATTCTTCCAAATCATCACGGCCGCCAGTGATTGCGATGCAGGCGCGCAATATGCCCCGCGCGTAGCCCTCAGTCTGCAACAGGCCGGGCATAGTGTCGGGGTCAAACCACCGAATGAGGCGCGTCTGGCCCTCGAGTTCGATGGATTGGCGCTGTCGGTGGGCGTGGCCTGCCGCTACGGTGCGCTGCCACTCCAAGTACATCGAGCGCAGATTGCGCACGCTAGCAACGAGATCGTCTAGTACGGCAAGGTTGACGCACGCCTCGCACCAGAGCGCTAGGTCGGCTTCGGTGGGGGCTTGTTGACCGCGCTCGATGCGGGTGATCTTGCTGGAATGCCAGCCGCACCGAGCAGCGAGATCGACGCCAGACAAATGGGCACCCCGGCGCAACTCCCGAAGGCGTGCACCGAGCGCGGCCCGTGCGTCATCTACAGCGTTCACGGCGCGTGCGCGTGCTCACTGTTGGCGTACTGAGTGTGATCAATTCCCTTCTGCCACAACGGCACCCGCACCTGCACGCAGCGGCCAACGATTGCAGGATCGGTGGTGATCGACAGGCCCATGAACTCACCCGTCGCCGCGAAGGTAGTGAAGGCCACGGTGTCATCATCGAACAGCCAGTAGTCATCACCAGGCACCTCAGCCGGGTCGGTAAGGTGACGCGGCAACCACCGCACCGCCTCCCCCACTTCCAGCCGGGTTTCTGTCTCGCTGAGCAGCCACCGCGTGTAGTCCGAGTGCGGCACGGTCACCACGCGCAACCGCTCAAGCGCGATGCCGCGCCCGGCCGTCTCCACCATCAGGTCATCCCAAGCCTTCCAGGACTCGGGCTGTTCCTCGGTTTCGTAGGGTTCGCCTGCCGCCCAACGGCGCAGCGCTTCAACCTCATCGGCCACGCCGTAGGTGTCTTGCACTTCCAGGTGAAAGGCGCGGTGCCGAGCCGCGCGGAACAGCGGCGCGAAAATCCCGTCACCGGCGACGTGCAGCATCAGCGCACCACCACGGCCGTCTCGTCATCGTCGAGCATGAGCTGTGCGAGGACTTCGGGCGCGGTGATCTGCTCGCCACTCACCAGGAACGAACCGGGGGCGTCGCTGGCTTCCACCGGCAGCTTCATACCCGGCTCCAGCCAGCCGAGGAGCGCATGAGGCACCAGTACCGTCCCGGCGCGGTCGGTGATGTTGCCCTGGATCACCAGCTCGCCGGTTTCGGCGGCGAATACCGCCGGGCAGGAGCCGTGACCCGAGCCCGAGCCGACGTGTCGCAGTTTCAAGTGTGAGTGCATTGGAGCCGCCTTTGCGATTGAGACGAACGTACCTCGCAATCGTCCTTCTAATTGTGCCCGGGGATCAACATCATTCGCAAAGCCTCGCAAAGTCATAGTGCGCGCCGAGATTGCCCGCCTAGCGTTCGTACTGCCTCGCCGCCGGGCTGATCCGGCCCGGTACCGGTTCCCCGGCGGCGGGCGCATTGACGAATGACCCACCAGGGGGACTGATGAGCGAAGCGATCAAACCTCAGCTTGATGCGCTAACCGAACGGGCCGCGTGCCGGTCGATGGCAATCCGCCGGGCACCCGAACCGCCGTACGGGTGGGAGCTGTACAGCCCGTTCCGGGTCGTCTGCCACGGCTCGCTCGACAACGTAGCCGCGTGGCTCACCGCAGCCGAACAGCGCGACGGATGTCCCATGACCGTGGGCGAGACCAGCGGGCGGGCAGACGGGTGATCACGCTCGGGTTCGTCGTTGCGGTGGGCCTGCCACTGGCTGTGATCATCGGGGTAGTGCTGT
Organism: Nocardia sp. NPDC058480; assembly: GCF_042720495.1. Classification (NCBI taxonomy): domain Bacteria; kingdom Bacillati; phylum Actinomycetota; class Actinomycetes; order Mycobacteriales; family Nocardiaceae; genus Nocardia; species Nocardia sp. NPDC058480. The sequence goes on from NZ_JBHXMN010000001.1 coordinate 486,584, forward strand.
GGCCCGAGCGCATCCCGCCGGACCGCACCGTGTCAGCCATTCAGCCGCGCATTGCGAGCGAAAACGTCCCCCACCTGCGGAGACGCAGCCCCAGCTCCGGCCCACCCCGCTAGGGGCTGTGCCGCTCCCGCTAGAGGCCGCTAGCCCCCGCGCAAGGCCGCCGGAAACCGGCCAAAACCACAAGGCCAGTGGGACTTTGAGAGCTGCCGCTGCATATTTCCGCAGGTCACCGGGGTGTCGCCGGACCGAGCCGGAGGTTCTTAAAATCCGCACAGTCAGGGTTCGAGTCCCTGTGGGGGCACTCTTTCATCGCAGGTTATCGACGTGAGGACGCCCGTCGCGCTTTGACATCGAGGGCGGCGGCAACCGATTCGAGGTCTTCGTCGGAGGAGATCTCGGTGCTCATATCTTCAGCGTGTGCTCTCGGGCCATCGCGATGAACTAGGTTCGAATCGTGACCGCAGCTAACGAGATCCGTGCAGGCGAAGACTTTTACCGGCGGACGCACAACCAGCTGCCGGGGGCGATGAGCCGATACGTCGTCGCGAACCCGCTGCCCGACGGACGATCCAGCTATCAGTATCTTGCCGACCAGGTTCCGAACGCTCAGGAAGTCCTTGATCTCGGCTGCGGCGACGGTTCCCTGCTCGCGGTCCTAGCCCGAAACGGCGCGACCAGACTCGCCGGCATCGACCTGTCCGACGTCGAACTCTCGGCCGCCATGCAGAGACCAGAGCTGTACAGCGCAGATTTGCGGCAGGGACGGGCCCAGGAGCTCCCATTCGCTGACAACTCGTTCGACACCGTGATTTCCCATATGGCGTTGATGCTGATGGCAGAGATCGAACAGGTTTTTGCGGAGGCGGCTCGAGTACTGAAACCGGCTGGCAGGCTGGCGATCTCGGTCGGGCTCAAGCCCGCGGACAGCAGCGGACGCGCGCTGTTTCTGGAGGTGGCGCGACCGATCTTCGCCAGTGCACAGCAATCGGGGTCGATGCCCTCACTCGGGGACCGCCGTACGCGCACCCGAGAGGGGCTGAACGAGTTGGCTTCAGCTGCCGGATTCCAGCCCATCGACTGGACCGAGATCAGCCACGGTCCACACGCGACGCCAGAGCAGACATGGCAGTCCGCTGTCGACTCCTACTACGACGCCACCCTCATCGACACACGCCAGCTCCAGCGCCTACGTGACGAATTCCTCGAACAAGCTTCGAACCTGACCGAGGAAGGGCTGCTCGCACACGGTGCTCGCATGGCAATCGCAACGACTCGGCTCAGCTGACTCGAACACCTCATCGCCGCGAACAGTTCAACCATCGTGAGCATTGAAGCATTGATCAGTGGCGATGCCGTTCTGGGGCGAGCCGGCGCGGCCTGGCACACTCCCGAAGTCGTCGACCCGACCGCGGTGCACCAGACCATCGATACGTTGCCCGTGCACTCGGTGTTTCCGACCACGGACGGCCCGTCCGCGAGAACGGTGGGCTGTTGCGCATCACGTCCTTGAAGGGGACTCCTCCAGATGGTCAGTCGTGTTGAGAGGACGTAGCAACGGCCTCCCACTGCGTGCGAGCGGCAGCGAACAGGTCAACGCACACCGCCACGAGGTCGGTGGGGTCGTCACGGCGCCCGTCCATCAACCAGTCGACCAGCAGGTGGTTGACACCGCCGACCAGTGCTGTCGCGGTCAGCCGCTGGGCTCGTGCGGGGGTGCCTGTCATCCAGGTGGCCGTCACGGTGTCGACGAAATCGCGTAATACCCGGTGACGACGCTGTTCCATGTCCGGTGAGACGCCGACGACTTCGATGAGAACTACCCGCGCGCGGCGTGGGTCACTGGTCAGGTATCCGATGAAGCCGTCGAGTCCTGCTGCGGTAAGCACATCGAGATCAGGTTCGGCCTGTTGGAGCGCGGTGATGGTCGCCGCGCGCATCGCCTCGGCCAGGTTGTCGTAGAGGGCGGCGAGGCAGACCTCCCGGTTGGGAAACGACTCATAGAAATAGCGCTCGGTGACGCCGGCGCCGCGGCAGATCTGCTTGATCGACGCGGCCGCGTAGCCGGAGGTACCGAACTGCTCCAGAGCCGACTCGAGGATGGCCGCGCGGCGCAGGCGCACTCGCTCCTCCGGCGCTACGCCGGAGTACTTGCGGCTGGAAAGTTTCGGGCCGGAGGGTCCTGGGCTGGTCATTGGGCCTTTCCTTCCTGCCGATGAGGTGCAATACTAGCTGAACAACTTTTGACAATCGCGATTGCCCAACATGGCTCGTGGCAGTCGAACCCCATCCGAGAAAGGCGGCATGCCATGACGGGAACACCATTGGCCGGGCGCATCGTGGCGGTCACCGGCGGCGCGCAGGGCATCGGGCGTGAGATCGCGCGCCAGCTCGCCGAGGCCGGTGCGCGGGTGGCGATCGGCGACCGCGACGCCGAGGCCGCCGAGGCGACCGCGCAAGCGCTGCCGGGACAGGTGCGTGCGTTCGCTCTCGATGTGACCGACACCGAGTCCTACCGCCGGTTCCTCGCCGATGTCACCGACCTGTGGGGTCCGCTCGATGTGCTGGTCAACAATGCCGGGGTGATGTGGGTCGGGGCCTTCGGCGACGAACCCGAGTCCGCGACCGAGCGCATGCTCGCGGTGAACCTGCACGGCGTGATCCGTGGTGTGCGACTCGTCGCGCCACAGATGCGCGCCCGCGGCAGCGGCCACATCGTCACCGTCGCCTCGGCCGCCTCCAAGCTCGCCCCGCCCGGGGAGTCCACCTACGCCGCGACCAAACACGGCGTGCTCGGCTACCTCACCGGGGTTCGTGAGGAACTGCGCGGCAGTGGCGTGCATGTGTCGGTGATCATGCCCGGCGTGGTGGACACCGAACTCGCGGTCGGGACCGACAGCGGCGCGACCGCCCGGCTGCAGCCCGCCGATGTCGCCGCCGCCGTCGTGGGGGTGCTGCGCCGCCCGCGATTCCAGGTAGCCATCCCCTCGACCATCGACCTGCTGGTCCGCGTCACCACCCTGCTACCGCAGTCGCTGCGCGATCTGGTGCTGCGCCGCGCAGTGCCCAACCAGGTCGAGGCCGTAGAGCGCTCGAGCACCCGCGACCAGTACGAAGCCCGCGCCTTGTCCGGCACCACCGACCCGAAGAAGGACCGATGACCACCACCGAATCCGCCACCCTGCGTCCGATCCCGGAATTCGATGGCGTCCATGACATCTGGCCCCGAGGAAAGCGGCTCGACGCCATCCGCGAGGCAGCCGAGAACTACCGGGAACGCTTCGTGCGCCAGGGCCAGGTGCGCGCGGTCAAGAGTTTCGACATCGCCGCAGCACCGTATCCGGCGCAGTTCGCGTTCCAGAACTACTCGGTCAGCGTCAACCCCTTCATCTCGATCATCAACCGCATGTTCGTGATCCAGTTCGAGGGATTCGACGGCAAGCTCAAGACCCTGGTGTGGGAACCCACCGTGGCCGCCGGGTCGGCCGAAGCCCCGTTCTACGGCCAGCTGCAGCGCTTCGGCCGCCGGATCGGCCTGGAATCACTGTTCGTCAAGTACTACAACGACCCCGATCAGGTACTGCCCCGGCTCGGGTTGACCAATGCCGACGTGGACTACATCAGCTTCGACCACCTCCACGTGCAGGACCCCCGCATGATCGTGGGCAGCAGCGAGCCGATCGAGGGCGAGTCCGAGCCGCGCGAGCCGTTGTTCCCCAACGCGAAACTGGTCGTGCACCGCAGCGAGCTGGGCACCTTCGAATCCATGCACCCGATGCAGTGGGCATGGTATGTCGACGGCGGTATGAACGGCGTCCCCGAAGACAAGCTCGAGATCTTCGATGGCGACGTCGAACTCGGCGTCGGAGTCAGCCTGCTGTGGACGCCCGGCCACACCGACGGCAACCACTCCCTGGTCGTCAACACCCCCGACGGGGTGTGGGTGTCCTCGGAGAACGGGATGGCCGCCGACAGCTGGCAACCCGAACTGTCGAAGATCCCCGGCGTGCGCCGCACCGCCGAGTTCTATGGGCGCGAAGTCGTGCTCAACGCCAACACGCTCGAAGACTCCCTCGACCAGTACGACTCCATGGTCAAGGAGAAGACTCTCGCCTCCCCGTCGCCGCGAAACCCGCAGTGGCGCCAGATCATTCCGTCCTCGGAGTGCGCGAACTGGAAGCGGCAGTGGCCGGTGGTGCCGACCTTCAGCCACGGCGGCCTCGACTACGGCACCATCACCGTCCCCACCCGGTAATCCGAGCCGCCGACAAGCGAATCCGATGCCCGTACAGAATAATTGGGGAGATCGACATGGCAGTACACACCGGCGCTGATGATCATGTGATAACCGTGAAACGCTCATTCGCCGCACGGTTGACCATCTGGGCATCGCGAATCTTCGTTCGACCGACACTGTGGCTACTTCCGCTGCACTCGTCGATCGGGGTTTACGGCTACCGTTTCACGCAGATCGTGGCCTGCCGGATGTGGTTCGGTCCGACACTCCCGCACACCACGGTAGATGCCGGGGGGCCCAACGGCAGGACCGTCGGCGAATGGGTGGGCGGGCAGCCGGAGCCCGGCGGCCGGTTGATCTATTTCATCCACGGCAGCGGATACATCAGTTGCAGCCCGTGGACCCATCGCGGCCTGGTTTCGGAACTGTCGCGCCGACTGCATCGACCCGTCTTCGCCGTGCGCTATCGGTTGGCGCCGAAGTACCGTTTCCCGGCCGCCCACGACGACGTTCTCCATGGCTACCTGGCGTTGATCGAACAGGGACACCGGGCGAGCGAGATCATCGTGATGGGCGATTCAGCCGGCGGCCACCTCGCCTTGGGGCTGTGCGGCCAACTGCGCGAACTCGGTCTCGAACAGCCCGCCGCGGTGGTCGGGTTCTCGAGCGTCGTCGACCCGACCTGGCAACTGGCCCAAGTCCACAACAAACTCGTGTGGGATCAGTTCATCTCCGGCAAGACTGGTCCGCGGATCATGCAGACCTATCTGAAGGGGGCGGATTTCAGTGATCCGCGCCTGGATGTGCTCGGCGCGGTCGGACCCGACCTGCCACCGATGCTGTTGCAAGCAGGCGGGAGCGAAGTTCTCGCCTCGGACTCCGAAATCTATGCCGCGGCATTGCGCTCAGCAGGCGGACGATGCGAGCTCGAGGTGTGGTCCGGCATGTTCCATGTGTTCCAGATGGGTTACGCACAGCTATCGGAGGCACGAGGCGCTCTCGACAGTGTCGAGCGGTTCGTCGCGAGCATCGACGCGATCAGCGATATTTGACCATCGGCTGGATTATGTTGTAAATCTGACAATTGCCGATGCCCGATTAGGTGCGGTGCAGAGATGATCAGGGGATGCGGGGCAGCGCGTGTGATCAGACATCGACGCGCACCTGCTCTTCCCTCGATCTGTGGAGCTCTACGATGAATTTCGCCTTCAGCCTCTCCGCGCTGAAGCGGCCGACCATAATGGTCGGCTGTCTCGCCACCACCGTCGCTGTGCTGTGCGGAGCACCCGCGCACGCGCAACCAGCGGTTGCCCCGATCGCCGTGGCCAACCCCTATTCGGCGCATCCGCTGCCGTCGACCGCTCCTGGCGACATCATCGCCAGCCAACCGGTGACGATCCCGACAGTGCCGGCCCGGTCCACCCTCATCAGCTACCAGAGCGTGGACGCGCTCGGCGCCCCGATGGCCGTCTCGGCAACGGTTCTTGATCCGTTCATGCCGTGGACCGGGCCGGGCGAACGCCCACTGGTCACCTTCACGGTCGGCACCCACGGTCAAGGCGATCAGTGCGCGCCCTCCAAGCTGCTCACCGGATTGATCCACTACAGCCCGCTGCTGGACGTGATGCTCGAATACGAGACCGCGTTCATCGATCTGCTGCTCGCGCGCGGCATCGCCGTGGTGGTAACCGACTACCAGGGCTTGGGCACCCCGGGCACCCACACCTATTTCAATCGTGCCGCCGAAGCGCACGCGGTACTCGATGCCGCCCGTGCCGCACAGCGTCTGCCGGGTACCAGCATCCCCGCGAACGGTCCGGTCGGAATCTGGGGCTACTCCCAAGGCGGCGGCGCGGCGGCGGCCGCCGCTGAATCCGCCGGCACCTACGCGCCCGAACTCGATCTGCGCGGCACCTTCGCCGGTGCGCCCGTCTCGCACCTCGACGACGTGCTCAGCTACTTCGACGGCACCTTGATCTCCGGCGCCATCGGCTACTACCTCAACAGCGTGATGGCCGTCTATCCCGAAGCCGTGCCCGAGATCGAGGCAATACTGAACCCGGCCGGCATGGCCATGCTGGACACTGTCCGCAACCAGTGCCTGTTCGAGACCACCTTCACCTACGGTCTGCAGCAATCGCGGCAGTGGACCACCAGTGGGCGTCCGATCGCCGAGCTGCTGATCGAAAACCCCGTGCTGAGCGCGATTCTCGACGAACACCGAGTCGGTAACGGCACGCCGAGCGCACCAGTCCTGATCATCACCGGCGACAACGACGACATCGTGCCCGCCGACCAGGCCCGCAAGGTGGCCCAGAGCTGGTGTTCACGCGGCGCCACCGTCGACCTCGTCAATTCCCCGGTCCCGGACTTCCTGTCCGGCTTGGGCCCCGGCCACAACATCAACGAATACGCCGCCAACTTCCTGTGGACCCAGCCGCTGCTCGACCAGATGTTCTACGGCGCCCCAGCTCGCAACACTTGCGGGGCATAAGCCGACCCGGTGCCACCAGGGTCGGAGACTCCGTGCTCTCGCCCCTGGTGGCTCGGACGCCGTTGACGGTGCACGCGCAGGTGCTCGCGGCGCCGCCGGGCGCCTGAAAACGGCTACGGGCAGTCCGGGGCGGGGGCGTCGACGAAGAGTGGTTCCCCCGCGCGATTGAGGTAGGCGACGTACATCTGCGCAGGCCCGCTGCCGAGATTGCGGCCGACATGCACGTGAGCGGGCCCGACGGTCTCGGACAGTCCCTGGCCCGCCGAATACGTGACCGGCACGCAGTCAGTCTCGTAGCGCGTCACCGCGCCCGCGGTGACGACGGCGAGGACGTTGCCGTCGTGATAGTGCCACCCGAGCGTTCCCCCTGGCGCGATGGTGATCCGCCGGAAGGTGAACGTGCTCGGCAGCGAGGCGAAGGGGCTGAATTCGCTCACATCGATGAGGGTCAGCGGTTCGACGCTCACGCCGGAGGACGGTGTGGCCGAAGTCGATGGCGCGAGGGCGACGACTGCGGCGGCGACCACCACGGCGCCGGCAAAAGCATTCCGGTGGATTCGCATCTTCGTAGTATACGAGCGGACTACCTGCACGAATAGCTGAAATAAACCGACCGACACGGCACGAAACGGGCGGCACGCTCCGGGGCCGGAGCGTGCCGCGAGCTCGGATCGCCGGCGGACTACCCGGCGGTCAGTCCCTTGGCGATATGGGTGACCTGGATTTCGTTGCTGCCCGCGTAGATCATCAGCGACTTGGCGTCGCGGGCCAGCTGTTCGACCTTGTACTCGGCCATGTACCCGTTGCCGCCGAACAGCTGCACGGCCTCCATCGCGACCTCGGTGGCGGCGCGGGAGGAGTAGAGCTTCATCGCCGATGCCTCGGCGAGGGTCACCTGGTCGCCCGCGGCGGTGCGCTCGATGGCGTTGAACACCATGTTCTGCACGTTGATTCGGGCGATCTCCATCTCGGCCAGCTTCAGCTGGATGAGCTGGAACTGCGCGATCTCCTTGCCCCACAGCTTGCGGGACTTGGCGTAATCGATGCTCAGGCGATGGCATTCGTTGATGATGCCGAGCGCCAACGAGGCGATGCCGATGCGTTCGGCCGCGAAAGACTCTTTGGCGCTGGACTTTCCGTCGCCCTTCGCCGGGTTCTCGGTTTCGCCGAGCAGGCGGTCCGGCGTGATGCGGACGTTCTCGAAGAACAGTTCGCCGGTGGGCGAGGAGTTCATCCCCATCTTCTTGAACGCGGGGCTCTGCACGAAGCCGGGCATGCCCTTGTCGAGTACGAACGCCAGCACCTTGCGGTCGCGCCGGTCGACGCCGTCCTCTTCATCCAGCTTGGCGTAGACGATGGTGACGTCGGCGTGCGGACCGTTGGTGATGAAGGTCTTGCGTCCATTGAGGATGTAGTCCTCGCCGTCACGGCGGACGTAGGATTTCATGCCGCCGAAGGCGTCCGAACCCGAATCGGGCTCGGTGATCGCCCAGGCCCCGACCTTGGCCATGGTGACCAGCTCCGGCAGCCAGCGCTTCTTCTGAGCGAGCGTGCCGCGGCTGCGGATGGTGCCCGCGGTGAGACCGAGGCTCACCCCCATCGACGCCACCAGGCCGAGGCTGACACCGGCGAGTTCACTGTTGAGAACGACGCCCATGCTGCCCGCGCCACTGAATCCGCCGCTCGACTTGGCCGCGCCGGTGCCGGCTTCTTCACGGGCGAAGGCCTTTTCGAGCCCGTCCCGCGCCATCTCGTCGAGCCCGAACGTCGCGAACAACTTGCGGATGATGTCGAACGGCGGCAGCGCGCCGCTTTCCAACTGATCGATGTGCGGGGTGACCTCCTTGGCGATAAAGCCACGCACCGCGTCGCGGAACATCAGGTCTTCATCGGACCACTGATACATGTCGTGAACTCCCGAGGGATCGCCGGAACTTTCCCTCAAATATAGAACACGTTCTAATTCGATGACTGACGGACGCCGCGACGCCGGACATCGACCAGCGCGGTCGTGGCGGTGATGTCACGAGACAGGTCGCCCGGCGGCCCCGATCAGACGAAGGTGCGGGTGATGATCGGGGCGACGAAATCTTGGAGCATGGCGCGCTCGTCAGTTTCGTCTCGACCGGGGGTGGCAAGGAGGGAGACGATGACCCGGGTGAGCCAGCGGGCCAGACGGCTGCGTTCGGGGTCGCTCAGGTCAGTGTCGGTGAACATGGCTGCCGCGAGGGATTCGATGACATCGGAGTCCTGGCTGATTCGGCTCGCCGCGCCGGAATCGCCCGGCCGGAACCAGGCGATGAGCAGGGGGTCGGCACGGACCGCCTCGACCGCGCCGAGCATCGCGGCGATGACGCGCTCGCCGGGGTCGGCGATATGGCGGACCTGGTCGTCGAGGCTCGCCACGATACGGCGAGTTTCACGGTGCACGAACGCGATTCGCACCGCCTGGCGATTGTCGAAGTAGCGATACAGCGTGGCCCTCGAGCACCCGGCCGCCTTGGCGATGTCGCCCATGCCGACCGCGGCGACCCCGTGTTCGGCGAACAGTTCCGCGGCCGCGTCGAGGATGCGTTCGGCCGCCAGATCCGCCCGATCGGTGGCCAGCCAGTCGCCGCTCACGCCGAGCTCGCCGCGCGGAACGGGACCGAGATGGGCCAGCGCACATAGTTGCCGTGCGCCCACTGCACCGCGTCGAGGTCGACGGTGAAGTCGGGGCAGCGGGTGAGGAGTTCCTCGAGCGCCACTCGCGCCTGCATGCGGGCGGCGGCCGCGCCGAGGCAATGGTGATGCCCGTGGCTGAAGCTGAGGATGCGCTTGGGGTTGCGCCGGATGTCGAGTTCGGCTGCGGTGGGGCCGAATTCGCGTTCGTCGCGGTTGGCCGAACCGTAGAGCAGCAGGACGCGGCGGCCCTCGGGGATGGTGGTGTCGTGCAGTTCGACATCGCGGGTGGTGGTGCGGGCCAGGCCCTGCACCGGCGAGGTCATCCGCAGGAACTCCTCGATGGAATCCGGGATGAGCGCGGGATCGTCGATAAGCAGTCGCCGCTGGTCCGGGTTGGCGGTGAGCAGTTGGACCGCGCCGCCGAGGTTGCCGGTGGTGGTGTCGTTGCCGCCGGTGATCATGGTGAACGCGAAGCCGAGAATCGCGACCAGGCCCTCGTTGTCGCCGTCGGCGCCGAGGCCGGAGGCCAGCAGGTGCGAGATGGTGTCGTCGCCCGGTTCGACGCGGCGACGGGCGATCAGTTCGCTGAAGTAGCCGACCATTTCACCGACCGCGGTGAAGGCGTGCTGGTCGCCTGCGGCCAGCCCGGCCCCCGCGACCGCGCCGCCGACGATGTTCTCGGTCCACGCGTCGAACTTGGCGTGATCTTGTTCCGGCACACCCAGATAGTGGGCGACAACCATGGTGGGCAGCGGCTTGAACAGCTCCTTGACGATGTCGCCCCCGCCCGCCGCGCGCAGCCGCTCGATGCGTTCGACGACGAACTTGCGCACCGCGGGCTCGACCGAATTCACCTGGCGCGGTGTGAATCCCGGTGACACCCGGCGCCGGAAATCGGTGTGCTCTGGCGGGTCCATGAAGACGAACGGCTTGACGGCGCCGAACCCGGCGGCCGCCAGGTCGACGTAGTCCACGGTCAGTCCCGACGCGGAGGAGAAGGTCGCGGGGTCGCGCGCCGCCGTCCACACATCGGCATGCCGCGACAGCACGTAGAAGTCGTTGCCTGCCTGCTCGGCGGGGACCACCCGGTGCACAGGATCGTGCTCACGCAAAGCGGAGTACATGGACCAGGGGTCACGCCAGGTTTCTCCGGAGCGAAGCTCGAAGCCGACCGCATGAGACGTCGTTGAACTCATGCCTCCAAGATAAGATATATTGGTTCATATGTCTCGCGATTGGTGGGCGAAATGCAAGCCTCCACCAGTTCCACATGTGCTGAATTAGTTCAGCACTATGTGTAGCCTGGGGGTATGAAGTCTTTACCGTTCAGCGAGCTCATCCGTAAGCAGACGTCGGTCTTCCCTCTGTTGGCCGAGTCCGATGTCATGCTCGAACGGCGCGATGCTGAGAATGTTGTGCTGATGCGCGACGAGCGCTACCAGGCGATGGACGGAGCGCTACGAATCGCCGCGCGGTCCCTCACCCTGGTAGCGAAGGCCAACCGCCAGATGGCCGAGGAAGTGCTCGCAGAAGAACTCCCCTGGCTCACCTGGCTACCTTCAGAGCATCGCGCAGAAGCCGTACGCGAGTTGCTCGACCACCTTGTCGCTGGCGCCGATACAGGCTTCTACCTGCCATTTCAGCGAAATTTGATCGCATGGAAGCACACCGCGCAGATCTACACCGATCCCGCGCTCGTCCGCGATCTCAGCGGACCTTTCGAGCGCACAGACCATGGGGAGATCGGCCGACCCAAGGCGTCGGAGTGAGTGGGGTCAAAATACGAGGTCACCGGCGGGGGTCGGATTTGGTACGCCATCGATGATGAAACCCGCACCATCTGGATCACCAAAGCTGCAACAGGCCATCCCGGCGTGACAGACAAGGGTGGCGGTCGCCGCCTCCGCTGACCCAAGTCGCGGGCATATGCTCATGCTTCACAACAGGAATGCGAGACGGATCACCCTGGGGTTCGGTGGCCGGTCGGCGTAGGTTCATCGATAGCGGAAACCGGCGACACGAAGAGGTGTTATCGATGCGGGTGGTCAAGCGAGTTCGGGGATACGCCAAGGTCATCGGGCAGGCCCGGCGAAATCGTGGGGATCTGGTCGGGTGGCTCGGGCGACGGCCGCAGATCGCGGCGGCGACCGTGACCTATGAGACGGCGTTGTTGTTCAGCAACAAGCTCGATCCTCGGCTCAAAGAGCTGGCCGAGCTCAAGACGGCAGGGTTGGTGGCTTGTCAGTTCTGTCTCGATATCGCGTCGGCGCTGGCGCACACCGCCGGGCTGACCGAGCAGCAGCTCACCGATCTGCCCCGGTACCGGACCAGCGACGCCTATACCGAGCTGGAGAAGTTGGTGATCGCGTTCGCCGAGGCGATGACGGTAACCCCGGCGGTCGACATCGACGAGCTGCGCGAAACCCTGCTCACCCACCTCTCGAAGGCGCAGCTCACCGAGTTGGCCGCCGGCATCGCGTGGGAGAACCAGCGCGCCCGCCTCAACCAGGGTCTGGGGGTGCGGCCGACCGGGATGGCCGATGGGATGGCGTGCGCGATGCCGGAACCACGCGTGGACTCATGAGTGGTCAACGCGTGGCCGGTGGCGTGGTGCACGAGTTGCCCACAGACTTGCGCGAGGCACTGCTCGCCAATTCTGTGGCGCTCGCGGCCTGGCACGACATCACGCCGCTGGCCCGCAACGAGTTCATCTGCTGGGTCGAGGACGCTAAACAGGCGGCGACCCGCGAGCGCCGCATTCGACGCACCCAGGAAGAGCTGGAAGAAGGACAGCGACGCCCGTGCTGCTGGCCTGGATGCAAACACCGTGAGCGCACCGGCGGATAGCGCAGCACAGCAGTTATACACACATACGTGTGTATACTCTGAATTATGGCGAGACTCAATGTGTACGTGCCCGACGATCTGGCCGAACGCGCCAGGGCAGCCGGGGTCAATGTTTCGGCATTGACTCAGGCGGCGATTGTGGCCGCACTCGAAGAGAACGCGACGTCAGCGTGGTTGGCTGATCTCGTCGATCGGCCCGAGATTCCGCACGACCAGGTGCTGGCGGCGATCGACGCAGCCCGAGACGAGTTCGACCAGTGAGCGAGGCCGAGCAGATCGTCCTCGATGCCAGTGCGATGGTTGACCTGCTCGTTCGCAACGACCGGACGGATGCAGTCAGCAAACGGATTTCGGCAGCTGTACTCCACGTGCCCGCACATTTCGACGTAGAGGTACTGTCCGCCCTCGGCCGCCTGAGCCGGGCCGATCTGGTGACAGTCTCCGAGGTGGAGACTGCACTCGGTCGCCTTGCTCGGGCTCCCCTGACGCGCCACCACGTCGTTAACCTGACAGTGGGTGCTTGGAACCGCCGAGCGGCGATCAGGCTTGCCGACGCACTCTACGTAGAACTCGCTGAGCAGTTCGAGATGCCACTTGTCACCACAGACGGTCGATTGGCGCGAACTTACCCTGGGGCCGAGTACATCGGCGACGAAGCGGGAACGGCGGAGTCTGGTTCGGCTTGAAATCTGCTGCCGGGACGACCGGTTACACCGCGTGTGGTGTCTCACCAATCGGGATGACCTTCGCGGTGGCGGTTGCTGTGGCGATGGTTTCGCCCGCTGCGCTGGTGAGGGTGCCTTCTAAGTAGGCGAGGTCGTTGGTGCGGTGCCGGATGTGGCCGACACCGAGGATGCGGCCTGGTTTCACCGGTTGCAGGAAGCTGGTTTCATTTCGAGAGTCGACTGGAAATGGTCGTGGTCGAGCCCTGCGAGGAGGGCGGTGCCGACTGTGTCGTAGAGCATGGCGGCCAGGAAGGCGCCGAGGATATTTCCCGCGGGATTGGTGAAGGCCTCGGTTGCGGCGAAGGCAACCTCAATGGTCGCGGTGGCGTCGTCGTAGCTGACGAATTCGAAGCCGAGGGTCGAGGCCGCACGTGGCATGGGTGCGTGACCGTGCACCGCGTCCCAGAACGGGCCGGATCTGACGGGATCCGGGCTCGATGGCAAGTCGTCGGCGCTCATATCGACCCCTTCGCATCAGGCTTCGATAATAGTCAGGCTCCGTTGATGATCGACATGGCGATGCCGTCGAGGATGTCGTGTTCGCTGACGATCAGTTCGGAAACTCCTGCGCGCTCGGACAGTTCGTCGGCGAGAACCTCGGTGATGACCGCACCCCCGCCGATCACGTCGACACGGCCGGGGTGCATCGGGCCGAGGGCGGCGCGTTCGTCGTGGTTCATGCCGATCAGGCGGTCGCAGACCTGGTGTACCTCGGCGAGGCTCAGGCGGGTGAGATGCACTCGCGCGGAGTCGTATTCGGGGAGGTCGAGGGCCACGGCGGTGATCGTGGTCATCGTGCCTGCCACGCCGACCCAGGTGTGCACCTTGTCGACGGGGACCTTGGCGAAGGCTTCGTCGAGCTTCTGCTGGGCGAATTCCCTTGCGGCGGTGACCTGGTCGGGGGTCGGCGGGTTGCCCGCGAGGCAACGTTCGGTGATCCGGACGCAGCCGATGTCGGCGGAATAGGCTGCCTGGACGCCGTTCTCGTCGCCCACGACCAGCTCGGTGGAACCGCCGCCGAGATCGACCACGACGAAAGGTCCCGCGTCGGCGGACAATTCGCCGACAGCACCCGCGAAGGACAGCCGCGCTTCTTCGTCACCGGTGATCACCTCGGCGACAGCGCCCGGCACCGCCCGGCCGAGTTCGGTGCGGGTCATCGAGAAGAAGTCGTCGCGATTGGCAGCGTCGCGAGTGGCGGAGGTGGCGACCATGCGGACGCGTGAAACACCCTGCGTCACCATGACATCGACATAATCGGCCAGTGCCAGGCGTGTGCGTTCGATGGCTTCGGGCGCGAGGCGGCCGGTGGCGTCCACACCCTGACCGAGCCGCACGATGCGCATCTCCCGGTGCACGTCGGTGAGGCCACCGTCGGCACCCACCTCGGCGATCAGCAGGCGGATCGAGTTGGTACCGCAGTCGACTGCGGCGATGCGCTCACTCATGGCGTTCCTCCAGGTCTCGTGCGCCGGGGCACTCCCGCGATTATGCCTGTTCGCCAGGTGCGGCGGGCCAGTCGGCCGGGATCGCGGTCCCACGGAATCCGGCAGCGGCGGCCAGCGCGACGGCCTCGTCACCGAAGGGGTTCAGGCCGGGCCCCTTGGCGAGCGAGTGCGCGATCAGCACATGCAGGCATTTCACCCGGTCGGGCATCCCACCACCGGTGAAATCGGTTCCGAGAGACTCGATTTCGTTGCGTTCGGCCAGGTAGCTCTCGTGCGCGCGACGGTAGGCGGCAGCCAGTTCGGGGTCGGTGGCGAGGCGTTCGGTCATCTCACGCATCACCCCGGCTGATTCCTGCCTGCTCGCCTCGGCGGTGAGCCGCGGGTCGGTCAGGTAGTACAGCGTGGGGAACGGGGTCCCGTCGGGCAGGCGCGGCGCGGTCTTCACCACGGCGGGCAGGCCGTCGGGGGTGCGGTAGGCGACGGCGAGCACACCGCGAGGCTCGCGGCCCAACTGCTTCGCGATGATCTCGAGATCCTGCTCGTTCGGTGTCGTCACCGTGGTCCTTCCGGGGCTGGTTCGGAGATGCTGCGCCACAGGTCGGTGTACCAGGGGTCGGGCGCCGCTGTTCGGGTGCTCATCGGCGGCGGCGCTGGTGCTTCGATGCCGGGAATCTGCACGATGTAGGGGGTTTCGCCGGGCATCACCAGACGAAGGCGGTCGCGCGCTTCGGAACGGATGTAGGCCGGATCCTGTTGTCGCGCACGACGATCACGCAGGCCGGCCAGGTCGGCTTCGAGCTCCACCCGCTCCTTGGCCAGTGCGACGGCCTCGGCGCGCTGACTGAAGTACGTGCGCGTCGGCACGGCCAATGTCAGCGCGAGGCCACACAACACCGCCGCCAGGATCACCGCTTTACCGGTCGAGAGACCGAGGATGGTGTGTTCGCCGCGTTCCAGCTTGCCGCTGGACTTGCGGGTGGCACCAGCGGGTTGCGGGTGACGCCGGGTCGGGCGCTTGGCCGCGGTGGGGCGGCCCGGCGTGTCGAGACTGGGGCGGGAGCGAGCGGCCCGCGACGTGCGCTTGTCACCTCGTCCACCCGGACTGGTTCCACGCGCACGTCGCTCGGTCATTCGCTACCGCCCCTGTACTACTTTCAGAATTCGCCGGTGAAACGCGGGAAGGCCACGTCACCCGCGTAGCGTGCCGAATCACCGAGGGCGTCCTCGATGCGCAGCAGCTGGTTGTACTTGGCGACCCGCTCGGAACGCGCGGGAGCACCGGTCTTGATCTGGCCCGAACCGACGGCGACCGCGAGGTCGGCGATGGTGGTGTCCTCGGTCTCGCCCGAACGGTGCGACATCATGGTCTTGTAACCGTTGCGGTGCGCCAGCTCGACAGCGTCGAGGGTCTCGGTCAGCGTGCCGATCTGGTTGACCTTCACCAGCAGCGCGTTGGCCGCGCCCTTGGCGATGCCCTCTTCGAGGCGCTCGGGGTTGGTGACGAACAGGTCGTCGCCGACCAGCTGCACCTTGTCACCGATCAGGTCGGTCAGTGCCACCCAGCCGTCCCAGTCGTCTTCCGACAGCGGATCCTCGATGGAGACCAGCGGGTACCGGGTGAGCAGGTCGGCGTAGAACTCGCCCATCTCGGCGGCGGTGCGGACCTTGCCCTCGAACTTGTAGCCCTCGCCCTCGGTGTGGAACTCGGTGGCGGCCACGTCGAGCGCCAGCGCCACATCGGTGCCGAGCTTGTAGCCCGCGCGCTCGATGGCGACGCTGATCAGGTCGAGCGCTTCCACAGTGCCCGCGACGTCGGGGGCGAAGCCACCCTCATCACCGAGACCGGTGGACAGGCCCTTCTCCTTGAGCACGGCCTTGAGCGAGTGGTACACCTCGGTGCCCCAGCGCAGCGCCTCGCGGAAGGTGGGCGCGCCGATCGGGGCGACCATGAACTCCTGCACGTCCACGCCGGTGTCGGCGTGCGCGCCACCGTTGAGGATGTTCATCATCGGCACCGGCAGCACATGGGCGTTCGGGCCACCCAGGTAGCGGAACAGCTCGAGACCCGAGGACTCGGCGGCACCGCGGGCCACGGCCAGCGACACACCCAGCAAGGCGTTCGCGCCGAGGCGGGACTTGTCGGGGGTGCCGTCCAGGTCGAGCAGGACCTGGTCGACGGTGCGCTGCTCCACGGCGTCGAGGCCGATGATGGCGGGCGCGATCTCGTCGAGGACGCCCTCGACAGCCTTGGTCACACCCTTGCCGCCGTAGCGGTCGCCGCCGTCACGCAGCTCGACGGCCTCGTGCTCGCCGGTGGACGCACCCGAAGGTACGTCTGCCCTGGTCAGGGTGCCGTCGTCGAGGGCGATCTCGACCTCGACGGTGGGATTGCCGCGCGAATCCAGAATCTCGCGAGCTCCGACCTGTTCGATAATGGCCACGAAAACTGCTCCTTACGACGGAAGGCACGGTAGGTATCACGGGAAGGGCCGTGCGCTGCCGAGCCTATCGTCTCGGCGGAGTGTGGAGTAACCGGCACTCCGGGTGCGTGGGTAACTACACGCGGCGGCCGATGCTGTATATCGCGGCGCGATCGCGCACCACATGCATGTATTTGTTCGACTGGTTATAGGCGAACAGGGCACGCTGCCAGCCGTCGGCCGAGGTCAGATCGCCGCCGCGGGTGCAGAGGTAGCGGGCGGCGGTGAGCGCGGCGTCGTCGATGTTCTGCGGGTCGACCACGCCGTCGCCGTTGGCGTCGACGCCCCAGCGCTTCCAGGTCTCGGGGATGAACTGCAGCGGGCCGACGGCGCGGTCGTAGGTGGTGTCGCCGTCGAGGCTGCCACCGTCGGTGTCGCGGATGTCGGCGTTGCCCTTGGTGCCGTCGAGGGCGACGCCGATGATCGACGGACGCACCGTCCCGTCGGCGTCGACGCCCGCACCGCGGTGGGTGCCGTGCCCGCTCTCCACGCTGGCGATGCCGGCGAGGGTGGTCCAGGCGATCCCGCATTCGGGCTTCGACTTCGCCAGCACGGCAGCAGCGTATCCATAGGCCTCGAGCGCGACCGGTTCGATGCCGATCGCTCCCGACTGCTCGTCGGCCCAGCCGCGCAACTGCTCGGACGCGCGGCCGGGTGCGTCGACGTCGATCACGGGCAACGCGACTCCTGGCCCGGGCGGCATGTCGTCGGGGATCGACGCGAGCGAACTACACCCGGCTAAAAGCGCACTGATCGCAACCGCGGCGGCCACGCCGACCTTCTGCACTGACATCTCTCAATCATCCCGATCCAACCGCCTTCCCCGCACATCTCACAGTGACTTCACAGGTCCGCTAGTCCGCCTCCCCGCGATTTTGGGCCGGACTCAGGTGGTAGTTCAGCTACGTCGGCGGCCAGACCCAGGAACGTGGTCGGGTTTGCTCGTCCCCGGTGAGTTACCCATGTACGTACGAGATCAGGTGGAATCGCTGTATCCGGTGCTGTGGGTCGGGGTCGGCGGTGTCAGTGAGTAGGTGGAAGCGCTGTAGTCCGGCGGGTGGGTCGGGGTCGGCGGTGTCGGCCTCGTTCGTAGAACCGCTGGACTCCTGCGCGGTGACGCAGGGTCTGCGGTGTCAGCCGAGTACGGGGAATCGCTGTACTTCGGCAGGGCGGGATCGGCGGTGTCAGCCGAGTAGGGCGGCGGTGGCTCGGTGGGTTGGGGTTGTGAGAACTGTTGCTGGGTTGCCTGTTTCGACTATTCGGCCCTGGTCCAGGACGAGGAGGTCGGTGCAGTGGCCGCGGACCAGGGTCATGTCGTGGCTGATCAGGACTACCGCGGTGCCTCGGTCGGCGCGGACGCGGTCGAGCAGGGACATGATGGCGGCCGCCGTGGTGGTGTCGAGGGCTGTCGTGATTTCGTCGCAGATGAGGACGGCGGGGTCGGCGGCGAGGGCGCGGGCCAGGGCTACTCGTTGGCGTTGGCCGCCGGAGAGTTGGTGGGGGCGGCGGGCGGCGAGGTCGGCGGGCAGGTCGACGGCGGCGAGTAGGGCGGTGATGCGCGTGGGGATTTCGCGCGTGGGCACTCGCGCGATGCGACGCAGCGGGCGGGCCAGTGCCTGTTCGACGGTGCGGCGCGGATTCAAAGCCGCCCGCGGATTCTGGGTGACCAGTTGAATTCCCTTGGGATCCGGCTTGATTCGCGGTCGTCGGCCCAGCGGCACCGGCCTGCCGAGCACTTCCAGCGAACCGGCGGCACCGGTATGCAAGCCGGCGATCACCCGCGCGAGCGTGGTCTTTCCCGCCCCGGAAGGCCCCACGACAGCGAGAGCGGCACCCGCGGACAGGCTGAAACCGATGTTCTCCAGCACCGGGTGGCCGCCCGCGTCAGCGTTGATCCCCTTGGCGTGCACGGCTATCACCTCACCGCCACCGGTCGGATCGCTGGCCGGAGATGCCGAACCGGCGGAGTCGGGGTTCGGAGATGCCGTACCGGCGGAGTCGGGGTTCAGCAGCCGATGCTCATTGCGGTCCGCTGGAGTCTCGGCTGACGGACCGGGGTCGCCCGCTGAATCAGCCACACCGGCACCGATATTCACCGGCGGATGGGGGTCATCCCCTGACTCAGCCACGCCAGCAGTGCCATTCACCCACTGCGCGCCGGGTGGGCGGAGCTCGATCAGGGTGTCGGCGATGGCGTTGATCGCCTCGGTGTCGTGGCCCGAGAGCAGGACGGTGGTGGAGTTCTCGGTGGCGAGGGCCGATATCAGCTGGGCTATTTCGGTGCGGAGGGTGCCGTGCAGGCCTGCCAGTGGTTCGTCGAGGACGAGGATTCGGGGGCGGCGGAGGATGGCTCGGGCCAGGGCTACTCGGCGTTGCTGGCCGCCGGAGAGGCGGGCACAGCGGCGGCGGAGGTGGGTGGGGTCGAGGCCTACTCGTTCGAGGACGGCCAGGTGGTCGGCGTCGGAGCTGCCGGGGGCCGCGTCCGCCAGGACCGCTCGGACGCGAAGTAGTGGGTTGAGTTCGGAGCCGGGATCCTGGCCGACATAGGCGATGTGCTCGCGCCGAAATTTGCGCAGGGCACCGGCGTCGAGCGCGAACACGTCGTATCCCGCAACCAGCACCGCGCCCTCCCCACGAGCACCGGCAGGCAGATGCCCGAGCAGCGCACGCATCGCCGTCGACTTCCCCGCGCCCGACGCCCCGGTGAGCGCGGTGACTGTCCCCGCTTTCAACCGAAACGACAACGGCGCCACCAACACCGCCCCACTATCGGCGACAACGCTCAGCCCCTCCACCACCGCCGCGTCCCCCGAATCCACCACCGAAATCCCACATCCCCCCGATCGCCCAGAACCTCCCGCGCTCCCGGTACCGCGCGGAGCCCTCGCGACTCCCGCATTCCCATCGCTCCCAGCACCCACCGGCCTCGCAACTCCCGCGCTCTCGGCACCGAGTGCGCGCCCAGAGCCCAGCTCGACTCCTGCCTTCGCAACCCCGACCGCGGAGACGTCCGACGGGGTCTTCGGGGCCTGCCGGTTCCTGGGACCACTGGTCACCACCAGGTTCACCCCGACCGCCACGATGGCGATGGCAGCGCTCGGCGCCAGGACGGCCCAGGGGTTCAGAAGAAGCCCGGAGGCGTTGTCGCGGACCATGATCGCCCAGTTGTCGGGGCCCAGCGCCGGGACGCCGAGAAAGGCGATGGTGCTCACGAGGTAGATGGCGACGACGAAACGCAGGCCGAGTTGGGTGGTGAAGACCGCGCGGAGGTTGGGGAGGATCTCGCGGAAGACGAGATGGGACACCGATTCTCCGCTGGCGACGGCGGCTTCGACGTAGCCGGAGGCCGCGATGGACGCGGCGGAGGCTGCGAAGATCCTGGCGCAGTAGGGAACTCCGAAGAGCAGGGATACCGCGATCAGCGCGGTGACACCACCCTGGGGCCATGCGGTGAGCACCAGCAGGATGCCAAGGACCGCGGGCAGCAGGATGACCAGGTCGCCGCAGAGTTCGATGACCTTGCCCGCGCGCGGGCGC
Source organism: Nocardia sp. NPDC058480 (assembly GCF_042720495.1). NCBI lineage: Bacteria > Bacillati > Actinomycetota > Actinomycetes > Mycobacteriales > Nocardiaceae > Nocardia > Nocardia sp. NPDC058480. The sequence continues at coordinate 507,013 of NZ_JBHXMN010000001.1, forward strand.
ACGGCGGCGACGGCGCCGAGGACCGCCGACAGCACAGTCACCGCCACCGCGATCACCGCGGACACCGCCAGCAGATGGGTGCCGCCGGTGAGCAGATGGCTGAGCACATCCCGGCCCAGCCGATCGGTCCCGAGCAGCGCTCCCCCACCTGGCTGCGCGAACGGCATCCCCACCGCCTTTTCGCCGGGATAGGGCGCGAAGAGCGGACCTGCCACCGCGAGCAGGACAACCAGCCCCACACCGCCCGCCACCGAGTACCGCCACCACACCGAACCCCCGCTGGACGTGCGATCACCAGGCCTTCCGGCAAGCATCGGCCGAGAGGAAAACTGCACCGAGGCCTGATGATCTTGATCTGCGGAGGGAGAATCCTGCGCCACTAGTCGACCATCCACTCGGTTCCTCGCATTTCGGCTACGCATCGGAAGGTCGGCGCAGTCATCGCGCGCTCCGCGACGCCCACGCCCGGACGATGTCGGCGACGGCGAGCAACACCATGATGACGATGGCGGTCAGGGCGACCACCGCGGCGACCATGGTGGCGTCCCGATCGGCGACGGACCCAGCGAGAACGGCACCGATACCGGGGTAGTTGAACAGCGTCTCGACCACCAGAGCGCCGCCGAAGAGCATGCCGACCGAGGTCGCGTATCCGGCGACGATGGTCGGCGCGGCGAACGGCAGCATGTGCCGCAGCAGTATCGTCCGCGTCGGAAGTCCATCCAGCACAGCACTTTCCACATGCGGCGCGGCAGCTACATCGAGCAGGGCCGAGCGCACGACGCGGGCGTTCCAGCCGATCTGCGGAATCGCCAACGCCAGCACCGGCAGCACCAGCATCTCGGGACCGATGGGAAAACCGGAACGGCCGGTAATGGTCACGGCCGGGAGCCACCCCGTGGCCAGGGAGAACACCAGGATCAACAAGGTGCCGCCGACGAATTCCGGGACAGCGACCGCAATAGTGCTGATGGGCTGCAGAATTCGCGACCCGAGCACGGTCGGACGCATCGCCCACCAGCAGCCGAGCCCCAACGACAACGCGATGGTGAGCAGCAAGGCGATCCCGCCGAGCAGCAAGGTCTGCGGGAACTTGTCGGCCAGCAGCGCGCCGATCGAATTCCCCCGCGCGGTCTGCCCGAAATCCCCGGTGAGCACCCCGGAGATCCAGTCGAGGAACTGCACCGGCAGCGCACGATCCAGCCCGAGTTCGTGCTCTTTCGCCGCGAGCTCGGCCGGGTCCGCCTCCCTGCCGAGCGCCGAACGTGCCGCGTTGCCCGGTAACAGATCCACCGCGACGAACACGATGGCCAGCAAGGTCACCAGGAGTGCGATCCGCCGGAACATCGGCAGGGCAAAGGTTTTCACGACACCGGCTTTCAGTGAGTTCACGCCAACCAGGCGCGTTCCAGCTGAACGCGCGCGAACCCGCCGAGCGTCGGCAGGTCACGCACCGTCCCCGCCGCGATGTCGACACCATCGGCCATGCCCCACACCAGATAACCGCCGCGCTCGAACTCGATGCGCTGCAGTTCACGCACGGCACGGGTGTACTCGTCGCCGGACGCGGCCAGCGCCTTGGCGTCGGCAGCGTCGAATTCCGGGTCGCGGAAGGCGGTTTCGTTGCGGTTGGAGCCGGAGGTCATCAGCTTGTCGGCCAGGAACACCACCGAGTCGTTGGTTCCCCACGACACCGTGTACAGCGGTGCGTTGAGCCAGGTCTGATCGTAGAACGCGGCCGATTCCACCACCTGTACGTCGAGCCGGACGCCGATCTCGGCGAGCTGGGTGGCGATCACCTTCGCCGATTCGACCTCGCCGGGCACTTCGGCCTTGGTCACGAACGGGTAGCTGCGTCCGGTGTCGAAACCGGCCTCGCGCAGGAGGGTTTTCGCACGCTCGATATCGCGGTCACGACGCAGCGCGGTGTCGTAGAGCGGGTCGGCGGTGCCGAGAACGTCGGCGGCGACGGTGCCGTAGCCGGAGTGCACCTGGTTGACCAGTGCGGTTCGGTCGACGCCGAGGCGCAGCGCCGCGCGCACCCTGGCATCGGCGAACGGGCCGTCGGCGGCACGCATGGCCACCCCGAGCATGGTGTCGTTGGCACGCCGGATGACCTGCAGATCACCGCGGCCCGCGGCGGTGCGCCCGGCGATCGCGCCCACGTTGGAGGCGAGGTCGATCTGCCCGCCCAGCGCCGCGTTGCCCAGCGCGGTGACGCTGTCGAACATCGTTACCTCGATGGCGTCGAGCAGCGGCGGGGTGCCGTGCCAGCGCTCGTTGCGCACCAGCCTGGCGTTGCCGCCCTGATAGGACTCGAGCCGGAACGGGCCGGTGCCGACCGCGGCGGTGAAGTCGGTGGTGTCCTTCGGCACGGTGAACGTCATCAGCCGAAGCAGCAGTGGCAGTTGGGTATTGGGTGCGGGCATGGTGAATACGACGCGGTTCGGTCCGTCGGCGACGATGTCGTTCTCGGCCACCGGCATCTTCGAGGCACCACCGACCGAGCGCAGGCGCCGCATCGACCACACCACGTCGTCGGCGGTCACCGGCGCACCGTTATGGAAGGTCGCACCGTCGGCGATGGTGAACGTCCAGCGGCGGTTGTCGTCGCTGGGCTCCCAGCGCGAGGCCAGGCGCGGGGCGACGGTCGGGTCCGCGCCGGGAACGGTGAGCGCGTCGTAGACGAGCGAGGCGATGAGGAAGTCGCTGTCGTTGCTGAGGTTGGCGTGCGGGTCGCGTTCGCTGCGAGCGGGCGTGCCGAGCGCCCCGACGCGCAGTGTGCCACCGCGTTGCGCGGTGGCGGACCGATCATCACTGGTGCACGCGGCCGCCAGTAGTAGTGCCGTGACGCCGACGCCGGATTGGAAGAGCTGCCTGCGAGTGAAACTCATCGTGTTGCCTCCTCGAACCGCGTGCGCCGGAACGCCTTTCCCGACGCCGCAAACTAGGCGAGGCTAGCCTAAAAGCCACCCGAAGTGGGGAGCTTCACATCGACCGTCACCGAACCGCAGCGACCCGCGACACCCCGGTCAGCGCTCACTTCCGCAACTCGGGTAGAAAGCTACGTTATATGGATCGGCTATTTCCCTCGCCGACACGTTAGGTAAGTCTTGCCTAATCAGATGCTAGGCACTACCTTCGCACATCGAGCCTGAAGATCACCCGCTTTCGACCGATGCGAAGAAGGGAAACCGGTGAAAAGCGTTCTCTCCGAACGTCTGACGATTCACCAGCACGACATCGAATACCGCGAGCTCGATCCCGGCGCCGCGACGGCGCTGCGATCGCTCGCGACCGAGATCCGCCACCGATTAGGTGACGCACCACACACCACGACCCTGCACGACCCCGCGCTGATCGCCCAGATCGCCGATCGGGTCGGCGAACTGCCCGACAGCGTGCGCCACGCGGTTCGACCACCCGCCACCACGGCCGGCGCGACCGTGGTGCGCGGGTTGCCCGTCGATGACGCCGATTTCGGTCCGACTCCGCCCCATTGGCAGGCCGCGGCCGAGCACGCCGACGGCGGCTCACTCGAGCTGGATATCGCGATGTTGCTGCTCGGGCGTTGCGTGGGCGAGCCTTTCGGCTGGCAAGGACAGCAGAACGGCAGACTGGTCAACAACATCGTGCCCGCCGCGGGCCACGAGGACGAGCAGTCGGGTGCGAGCAGTTCCACCCTGCTCAGCCCGCACACCGAGGACGCCTTCCACGCTCAGCGCGCGAACCTGCTCATGCTGACCTGCCTGCGCAATCCCGACCGGGTCGCCACCACGGTCTCCTCGGTGCGCGAGGTACGCCTGTCCGACGACGATCTGCGCACCCTCACCACCCCCACGCTGCCGATCCTGCCCGACGTCTCCTACGGCACCGGTTTCGATCAGCTCGCACCGTTGCCCACCCTGTGGCTCGACGAAAACGGCGCTGTCACAGCACGTTACGATCCCGCCTACACCCCGATCGACGATGCGGACGCGGTGTTCCGCGCCGCCTACGCCACGCTCACCACCGAGCTCGCCAGGGTCAGTCACGCCCCCGCGCTGGCCCCCGGCGAGATCCTGCTGGTTGACAACGATGTCGCCGTACACGGGCGCGTTCCGTTCCGCGCACGCTACGACGGCACCGACCGCTGGCTCAAACGCATCAATATCCGGCTGCCCGAACGCGCTCGGCGCGCACAGGAGTCGTCCGAGAATGGGTATGGCCAACAAGTGGTCGCTCCGTTCCGGGCGGCCGCTGATCGGACAGCAGAGCGGGGCATTGCAGATGAACGAGGATCCGTTGAACAACCGTGACCGCGCCATCGGGCTGCGGGTACTCTCCCGCAGCGACCTGGCCGACGTGCCGATCAGCCCCGCCGAAGTGGTGCGCGCCGTCGAGGAGGCCTATCTCGCCTTCGCGGCGGGCGAATCCGACAATCCGCGCAAACTGAGCGTCGCCGACCCCGGCGGCTCGTCGGTGTCCTACGCCATGCTCGGCCGCGATGGGCGGCGGCGCGTGGTGGCCATGAAGACCTCCTACAAATTCGATCCCGGTCACGATCGCAGCACCAAGCGGTACTACACCACCATCACGCTCTACGACGACACCACCGGTGCCCCCATCGCGATGATGGACTGCGCGCGGGTCGGCGCGTTACGCACGCCCGCCGTGTCGGCGCTGTTGGTGCGCGAGACGGTGCGACGCGGGGCGGAGAGCGTGCTCCTCGTCGGCACCGGCACGCAGGGACGTAATGCGTTGCCGCACTTGCTCGCCGCGAATCCACAGCTGCGCAAGCTGATGGTGTACGGCACGCACCCCGAGGGGCTGGCCGCCGTGCATTCGCAGCTGGCCGACGCGGCGCCACACGCGCTGCTCGACGTGGTCGACGACCCGTACGCGGCGGCCGCGTCCGCCGATGTGGTGCTGGCCACGGCCGGGCCGGGCACCGAGGTCGCACTCGAATCCTCGCATCTGGCACCGGGTTCGGTGGCGGTACTGGTCGGCTACGGACTGGCGCCATCGACGCTGGTCGAGGCCGATCGGGTTGTCGCCACCAGTGCGGCGCAGATGGCACTCACGGGCACCGACATGGTCGGACCCGATGGGACGCTGCGTTCGGTGGATGCCGAACTGCCGCAGGTACTCACCCGCGGCGCCGTGGCCCGCCGCACCGAGGACGAGAAGATCTTCGTCTACAACAGCGGGCTGGTACTCACCGATATCACGGTCGCGCACGCGCTGGCCGCCAGGGCGATCGCCGAAGGGCGCGGCACGGAGGTGCCGCTGTGGGACTGACGGGCGAGCCGTCCGGGGTCAGCACCCCACTCCCCGCGCGCCGACCGGACGAGCGGTTGCCACCGAGCCCGCCGCACATCGCGGACTGCGTCGACCGCGAATCCGGGTCATCGCCGACGGCAACCGCCGCTGGGCCGGGTCACTGCGCACCGCCGATGCCCGCCTACACCGATGCGGTAGAACAGCGGTTACTCGCCGATCCGCGCCTGCTCGGGGATATCGCCGATGCGGTCGGTGGGCCGTTTCATGTGCTGTTTCCCGAGCGGGTTTCGGTGAATATCAAGGCATTTCAGTCGGTATTCACCGAAGCGGGTGTCGACGGGTTCGTCTACTTCGGGAAGAAGGCGAACAAGGCGGCCTGCGTGGCTCGTGCGTGCGCGGACAACGAAGCGGGAATCGATGTCGCCAGCACCGGCGAGCTGATCGCGGCGCTGGGGCAAGGGGTGCGTGGCGAGGATCTGATGGTCACCGGGCCCGCGAAGTCCGATGAGCTGCTGTGGTTGGCCGCTCGGCATCGAGCGCTCATCGCCATCGACGCGCTCGACGAACTCGACCGGCTCACCGCGCTGGATATGCCGGTGCGAGTGCTGCTTCGGGTACTGCCCGAAGCCTCGACCAGTCGGTTCGGGCTCGATCGCATGGAACTCGAGCAGGCGATCCAGGCCATCCGAGCACCGATCACGCTGTCGGGCTTCAGTTTCCACCTGTCGGGTTATGACGCCGTCGCCCGCTCCGAGCAAGCGGGCGCGCTGGTTGGGCACTGCAGGCGCGCACGGGCGAACGGGCATCCCGCGGACACGATCTCGATCGGCGGCGGCTTCGGCGTCGACTATCTCGATGCGGCGGCGTGGGCCGAGTTCCGGAACACCCTCAGCGACAACTGGTTCCACACGAGTCCACCCGGCGACTACTACCCCTACCACTTCCCGGTTCCCGGTGCGGCCATGCTCAAGGCGATCCTTGCCCACAACGACCTCGCCGGACTGTTGCGCGACAACGGAATACGCCTCGCCGTCGAGCCCGGACGGGCCTTACTCGACCAGGCCGGCAGCTCCGTCTTCCGGGTACAAGGCGTGAAAACCCGAACCGCACAGGGCAACCCGTACGACATCCTCACCGTCGACGGCACCAGCCTCAGCCTGTCCGAACAGTGGTTCGACAGCGAATACCTCCCCGATCCCGTGCTGTGGCCGGAAAGCCCCGGCCAACTCACCCCAACCTGCGTCGGCGCCACCACCTGTCTGGAGTCCGACCTGCTGAGCAGACGGCGTATCCCGCTCCCCCGCCGCGCACGAATCGGCGACCTGCTCGTCTACCCGAACACCGCCGGTTATCAGATGGATTCCAACGAATCCCCCTTCCACGAACTCCCGCTCCCGCCCAAGGTGGTGCTGCGCGCAGGCGCCGACCGACCGCGCTGGAGTCTGGACAGCACAGCCCGCTGATCCACCGAGCTCCCAATCCGATGGAGGAACACCCCATGGCTCTCGTCACACGCGTGACGGACCTGATCGGCCGCACCCCCCTGTTCGAACTCGCCGTCACCGACACCGGCACCCGGCTGTTGCTCAAGCTCGAACAGTTCAACCCGACCGGCGCCGCCAAGATCAGAATGGCCCGTTCGATGGTGCTCGACGCGGAGCAGCGGGGTTTGCTGCGCGATGGCGGGCATATCATCGAGTCGACGTCCGGTAACACCGGGCTCGGCCTGGCGGTGGTCGCGGCCGAACGTGGCTATCGATTCACCGCCGTGGTCGACAACCACGCCTGTCAGGACAAATTGCGCGCGATGCGAGCCATGGGCACCGACCTGGTGTTCGTCGCCGACGACGGTGACGACGAGCTGGCCACCTCGGCACGGGAAGACCTCGCCGAGGCGATGGCGGCCGCCCGCGACGACGCGTACTTCACCGAACAGCACAACAACGACGCCAACGCCCTCGGCTACTACGCCGTCGCCGAGGAATTGCTGGCCGACGTCGAGCGGGTCGACATCCTGCTCTCGGCGGTCGGCACCGGCGGCTCGCTGTTCGGCACCGCCACCCGCCTGCGCGACCTCGGTCTGCCCGCCCGGGTGATCGGGATCGAGCCGGTCGGATCCATCGCCTTCGGCGGCGAGGGCGGACCGTATTGGCAGTCGGGCACCGGCACCCCGCCCGGCGCGACCATCGGCACCGCCGTCGACTACGCGCTGCTCGACGAGGGCGTGAAGGTGAGCGATGTCGACGCCTTCGCGACCACCCGCGCCGTCGCCAGGACACACGGGCTGTTGATCGGCGGCTCGGCGGGCGGCTCGGTGCACAATGCCCTGGCACGACTGGAGGAGTTTCCGGCCGGGTCCACCGTGGTAACGATCGTGTGTGACGGTGGCGAGAAATATCTCGATACCGTGTTCGACGACGACTGGATGAGCGCCCGAGAGCTGCTCGATCCCGCCGCCGAAGCGGAAGTGACCACGCTGCTGCGCCGCTATTCACCGCTGCGGCGCCAGGACGAATTGATGGAGGTCAGGTGAGCGCGATCGCGCGCGAGACGAACCCCGGAGCGGGTGGGTGAACGGCACGGCGACCGATAGCAGGGCGCTGGCCAGGCTGGCGACGCCGATCGCGCTCACCCAGCTGGCGCAGATCGCGGTCTCGACGACCAACCTCGCATTGATGGGCACGCTCGGTGTGCGCGAGGTGGCCGCCGGTGGGCTGGCGCTGGTGCTGTTCAACCAGATCCGCACCATGTGCGTCGGGCTGATCACCGGCACCGGGAACCAGATCGCGGGTGCGCTCGGCGCGGCAGGCAAGCGTGGTGATTCGGCCGACGACGAAGTGCGTGCGGTGGTGCGGGCCGCGTTCGTCATCGCGACGATCGCCGGACTGCTCGGCGGGGCGCTGTTGATCGGGCTCGGCTGGGTGTTGCCGTGGCTCGGTCAGGACGCGGCGGTGCTCGAGCTGGCGCGGCCGATGATGATCGCGCTCGCGCCCGGACTGCTGCCGTGTCTGTGGTTCCAGGTGTTGCGGCAGTACACCGTCGGCATGCAGCGTCCGCAGGCGTTGCTGCTGGTCACGCTCGGTTCGGTGGCCTTGAACCTGGTGCTCGCGCTGGCCTTCATCCACGGCTGGGCAGGCATTCCGGCGATGGGTCTGACGGGTGTCGGCATCGCGACCTCGCTGGTCTTCGGAATCACCTTCGGGGTGTTCTGGGCGATGGTGCGCCACGACGAGCAACTCGGTCGCACGCTGCCTGCGACGCCGTGGCCGGTGCGCTGGGCGACCGTGCGCGAGGAACTGCGCCTCGGCACGCCGATCGCGTTGACCTACGGTTCGGAAGCGGGCATGTTCTCGGTGCTCGCGCTGGTGATGGGCAGTTTCGGGCCCGCCGCGCTGGCCGCGCACAGTGTCGTCTACCAGATCATCTACATCGTGTTCCAGATGGCGATCGGGCTGTCCCACGGAGCGTCGATCCTGGTCAGTCATGCGGTGGCCCGCGACGAGTTCAGCCATGCGCGGGCAGTGGCCTGGCTGGCGCTGCGGATGGCCGCGGTGATCGCGATCGTCACCGGCGTCGTCTACGTGTTCGCCCCTGACATCATTCTGGCGCCGTTCCTCGATGCCACCGACACCGGCACGATCGCTATCGCGCACACCCTGCTGCTCATCGGCATCGTGCTGCAGTTCTTCGACGCCGCCCAGAACATCGGCACCGGGCTGCTGCGTGGCCTGAAGGAAACCTCCGCGGGTTTCCGGCTGTCACTGGTCGGCTACTGGGGTGTGGGGCTGCCCTCAGCGCTCCTGCTCGCCTTCCCGCTGCACCTGGGCGCCGCCGGGGTCTGGTGGGGCTTGACGGCCGGCTTGGCCACCACCGCCGTACTGATGCTGCGCAAGTACTTCGCGCTGCTCGATCAGGCCAGCGTGGTCCCGCCACGACGGGTGCCGGTCACCCAATCACGATGACAGCGAGCACAAAAAAGGCGGGCGACACGTAGTCGCCCGCCTTCATGTCGTGGTTCGTCAGAGATTCACGCCGTAGTCGCGGGCGATGCCCGCCAGGCCCGAGGCGTAACCCTGGCCGACAGCGCGAAACTTCCACTCGTTGTTGTGGCGGTAGAGCTCGCCGAAGACCATCGCGGTCTCGGTGGACGCGTCCTCGGACAGGTCGTAGCGCGCCAGCTCCACGCCGGTGTTCGCGTCGGTGACACGGATGTAGGCGTTGCGGATCTGGCCGAACGACTGGCCTCGGGCCTGCGCGTCGTGGATCGAGACGGGGAAGAAGATGTTGGTGATCGTCGGCGGGGTGGCGGCCAGGTCGACGTTGATGACCTCGTCGTCGCCGTCACCCTCGCCGGTCAGGTTGTCACCGGTGTGCTCGATGGTGCCTTCCGGCGAGCGCAGGTTGTTGTAGAAGATGAAGTGCAGATCCGAGAGCACCTTCAAGTTCGTGCCGGTGGCCAGCGCGCTGGCGTCCAGGTCGTGGTCGGCACCGGTGGTGGTGCGCACGTCCCAGCCGAGACCGACCGCCACCTTGGTGAGGTTGTCGGTCTGCTTCGACAGCGAGACATTGCCGCCCTTGGCGAGTGTGACGCTCATGAGAACCCTTCTGTCCAGATGTTGTGCCGTAGAGGAACTTACGTTGCGAACTCGGTGTCGGCCCAGGCTCGCAGGGTCTCGACCCGACCCTCCAGCGCCCGCAATTCGGTGTCGTCGAGCACGGTGCGCTGGATGCCACGGTCGACGGCGAACGCGGACTGCCGATGGTCGTCGATCACGTCCACGTCCAGCTGCACCGCGGTGTAGTCCTGCGCCGACGGCATCTGCTCGGCGATGACCTTCGCCCGTCCTCGCGCACACAACGCCACATTGCCGCCGCCCAGAATCAGCAACGCCACCTCCGGCTGCTCCCGCAACCGCGCCAGCGACCCACGATCGGACTTCAAACTGAGGAGAATCCGCCGGTCACCCGCGCGCACCGGCCATGAGACGGGGATCGCGTGCGGCGACGGATCGGTGGTCACGAGCACCGCGATGGTCTCCTGCGGCCACACCGGCAACACATCGAGCTCAGGATGGTCGGTCATCACGTCCTGCCCTGCCGGATCTACCTCTGTACCCATCAGCCTCACCTCGACGATCGCCGGACCCCTGCCCCGCCGCGGACGGCGAGCTGTTTCGATTCTAAAGCGGTGCGGCCCTTGCTCGCTGGCGCGGCCACGATTGTCCGCAAGATCTCAGCAACGTCTCAGATGCCGACGCCGGGCACCGAACCCGCGAAATTTCGTTAGCTCATAGGTAACTGGTGGCGTGAGTCGCCGACGGCCGGTGATGCTCAGCGCGGCCAGAAGGTGCGCCAGTCGTGTGCGGTGAGCGGTGACCGGGTGCCTCGTTCGGCTTCGGCGGCATCCTCGGCGGCCCGGATCGCGGTGGCGAAGTCGATGGACGCCTTGCGGAGGCGTTCCTCGGCCGAGTCGGGGCCGCCGAGCTCGACCACGCGCAGGGTGTCCGGAACGAGGTCGGCGGGCAAGCCCGCGTTGGCGCTGCGGGTGCGGATCTTCTCGGCGAGGGCGAGGGCGGGTTGGGCCATCGCTATGCCGTCGAGGCAGGAGCGGCGCGACTTCTCCGCGGATTTGCGCTCCTCCCAAGCCTTTTCCTGCGCCGCGATCTTGTCGACCACCGAGGTCCCCGAGGAGAAATCGGCGTCGGTGAGGTAGGGGCTGCGGTGGACGAGCTTGTCGACCAGGGTCGCCGCGACGTCCTCGACGGTGAATTCGCCTGCGTGTTCGGCGATTCGGGAGTGGAAGAGGACCTGCAGGAGCAGATCGCCCAGTTCTTCCTTGATGGTTTCGGCGTCGCCTGCCTGGATGGCGTCGAGGAGTTCGTAGGTCTCCTCGAGGAGGTAGGGGCGCAGCGAGTCGTGGGTCTGGGTGCGTTCCCAACCGCCGAAATGCCAGAGGCGGTCCATCACGTCGACGGCGCCGGACAGTCCCGCGGCCACGACCGCGGTGTCGGCTCGCTCCTGGGAGATCTCCTGGCTCATCGCGACGCCGCGGCTTCCGTCGGAACCGAAAGATCCACCATTCCTTGGGGTTTGCCGTCGAGCACCAGCAGCAGATCGGCGACGAACTGCAGCACTGCCACGTCGCGCACGCGGTCGGCGCCGACGCTGTCGGTGATCCGCGGCAGCGGCAGGGTGATCAGACCGCTCGCCGGGCGATAGTTGGCCGAGGGGTAGATCCGCTTGAGCCGAAGCTGTTTGGAGTCGGGGAGATTCAGCGGCGCGATCTTGAGCGAGGAACCGGTGACCACGATCTCGGACACGTCGTACTCGCGCGCGAGCAGGCGCAGCTTGGCCACCGCCACCAGTCGCCCGACCTCCACCGGCAGCGGGCCGTAGCGGTCGACGAGCTCTTCGATGACCGCCGCCAGGGCCGTATCGTCCTGGGCGGAGGCGAGTTTGCGGTAGGCCTCGAGCCGCAGCCTGTCGCTGGCGATGTAGTCGGGCGGGATGTGCGCGTCGACGGGCAGGTCGATGCGCACCTCCTTGTTCTCCTCGGTGACGATCGGCTTGCCGTCGGCGGCCGCACGGTAGGCCTCCACCGCCTCACCGACCAGTCGCACATACAGATCGAAGCCGACGCCTGCGACGTGACCGGACTGTTCGGCGCCGAGCACGTTGCCCGCGCCACGGATCTCGAGGTCCTTCATCGCCACGGCCATACCGGCACCGAGATCGGAGTTCTGCGCGATGGTGGCCAGGCGGTCGTAGGCGGTTTCGGTGAGCGGCTTCTCGGGCGGATACAGGAAGTACGCGTAGCCGCGCTCACGGGAACGACCGACGCGACCACGCAACTGGTGCAACTGTGAGAGGCCGAGCGAGTCGGCACGTTCCACGAGCAGCGTGTTCGCGTTGGAGATGTCGAGGCCGGTCTCGATGATCGTGGTGCAGACGAGCACGTCGAACTCGCGCTCCCAGAATCCCTGCACGGTCTTCTCTAGCTGATCCTCGTTCATCTGGCCGTGCGCCACGACCACCCGTGCCTCGGGCACCAGATCGCGAATCTTCTTGGCGGCCTTGTCGATCGAGGACACCCGGTTGTGCACGTAGAAGACCTGACCGTCGCGCATCAGCTCGCGGCGGATGGCGGCGGTGACCTGCTTGTCGTTGTATGCGCCCACATAGGTGAGCACCGGGTGCCGTTCCTCGGGCGGGGTGAGGATGGTCGACATCTCGCGGATGCCCGCCAGGCTCATCTCCAGGGTGCGCGGAATCGGGGTGGCCGACATGGTGAGCACGTCGACGTGGGTGCGCAGCGCCTTGATGTGTTCCTTGTGCTCCACACCGAAGCGCTGTTCCTCGTCGACCACCACCAGGCCGAGGTCCTTCCAGCGCACACCGGTCTGCAGCAGCCGGTGGGTGCCGACCACGATGTCGACCGAGCCGTCGGCCAGCCCGGCCATGATCTCCTTGGAATCGCCCGCGTCGGTGAATCGCGACAGCCCACGCACCGTCACCGGGAAACCCGCGACGCGTTCGGTGAAGGTCTGCAGATGCTGCTGGGCGAGCAGCGTGGTCGGCACGAGCACGGCGACCTGCTTGCCGTCCTGCACCGCCTTGAACGCGGCGCGCACGGCGATCTCGGTCTTGCCGTAGCCGACGTCGCCGCAGACCACGCGGTCCATCGGCACCGCCTTCTCCATGTCCGACTTCACGTCGGTGATGGCGGTCATCTGGTCGACGGTCTCGGTGAACGCGAACGCGTCTTCCATCTCCTGCTGCCACGGCGTATCCGGGGCGAAGGCGTGTCCGGGCGCGGCCTGGCGGGCGGCGTAGAGCTGCACCAGTTCGCCCGCGATCTCGCGAACGGCCTTGCGCGCCTTGCGTTTCGTGTTGGACCAGTCGGAGCCGCCGAGCTTGGACAGGCTCGGCAGTTCGCCACCGACGTAGCGGGAGAGCTGATCCAGCGATTCCATGGGCACGAACAGCCGGTCGCCGGGCTGGCCGCGCTTGCTCGGCGCGTACTCGATGACCAGGTACTCGCGCCGCGCGCCGCCGATGGTGCGCTCGATCATCTCGACGAACCGGCCGATGCCGTGCTGGTCGTGCACCACCATATCGCCCGAGGTGAGCGCGAGCGGGTCGACTTGGTTGCGGCGCTTGGCGGGCAGCCGCTTGCCCTCGGTGGGCGCGGTGACCCGGTTGCCGGTGAGGTCGGATTCGGCGACGACCACCAGACCGGCGTCGTCGAAGATCAAGCCGTCGTGCAGCGAACCACACAGCACGCCGACCACTCCCGGCTCCGGGACCGCACCGGCGGGCAGCAGCGCGGCGGGCACCTCGGCCTCACCGAGCCGTTCCAGCACGCGTTGCGCGGTGCCGTGGCCGGTGACCACCACGACCGCGCGGCCACCGGTGGCGACGTGCGCGCGCAGCGACGCGAAGATGGTGGCGACCAGTTCCTCGGACCCGCGCGCGGTCGGCCCGGCGGCGACCGGCAGGTTCACCTCGATCGGATCGCCGGAGCTGAGCGGGCTCAGTGTCCACCACGGCAGGCCGAGTTCGTCTGCGCTGGTGTGCAATTCGGGCAGGCCCCGGTAACCGGAGGCAGCCAGGTCGAGGCCGTTGGCACCGAGCGGTGCGTCGCTACCGAAAGAGGCGGCGGTCCATGACGCTTCGAGGAACTCCTCGCCGGTGCGCACGAGATCGGCTGCGCGGGTGCGGATCTTCTCCGGGTCGCACAGCAGCAATTGAGTGCCGGCGGGCAGTGCCTCGGTGAGCAGGCTGAGCTTGCCCGGCGCCAGCACCGGCAGCAGGGCCTCCATGCCGTCGACGGGAATGCCCTCGGCGATCTTGTCCAGCATCTCGACCAGGGAGGCGTCGGCCGCGTTGTCGGCGGCGACCGCGGCGGCCCGCTCGCGCACCGGCGTGGTGAGCAGCAATTCACGACACGGCGGCGCGACCACCAGTTCGACGGCACTCTCGCCGATCGAGCGCTGATCGGCGACCGAGAACGGGCGGAGCTCGGTGACCTCGTCGCCCCAGAACTCCACGCGCACCGGATGATCCGCGGTCGGCGCGAACAGATCGAGGATGCCGCCACGCACCGCGAACTCGCCGCGCTTGCCGACCATGTCGACGCGGGTATACGCGAATTCGACCAGGCGAGCGAGCAATTCGTCGAAGTCGTATTCGCCGCCGACACGCAACACCACCGGCTCGATATCGCCGAGCCCGGCGGTCATCGGCTGCATCAGCGAACGCACCGTGGTGACCACGACCCGCAGCGGTTCGGGGTAGACCGGGTCTTCGGGATGGGCCAGCCTGCGCAGCACCTCGAGCCTGCGGCCCACCGTGTCGGGACCGGGCGAGAGTCGTTCGTGCGGCAGGGTCTCCCAGGACGGGAACATGGCTACCGACGGGCCGAGCATCTCGGTGAGTTCCACGGTCAGATCGTCGGCTTCCCGACCGGTCGCGGTCACCACCACCAGCGGGCGCTGGGCGGCGATCGTCGCGGCGACGAACGGCCGCACGGCCGATGGTGCGACCAATTCCACCCCGGATTTGCCGACCAGGTCGGTGACCGTTCGCAGCGCGGCGTCACCCGCGACCGCCTCGGCCAGACCGGCGAGCGGAGGACGAAGGGAGGACATTGTTCGCTCCTGAATGCGCAGTGTGGATGGGCGAGGTGGCCGTCTCGAAGTCTAGTCATCGGGTCCGACAGGCCCCGTGCAGCCCGGTGGACGCTCACACCCGCGTAGGGTCGAGGCGTGAGTCTGGCTCGACGTGAACGCCACGCCCTCGTGGCAGCGATGACCGAGGCGGGCCCTGCCGCGCCTACCCTGTGCGGCACCTGGACGGTGCACGACCTCGCGGCCCACCTGGTGGTCCGGGAACGCAGGCCCGACGCTTCGATCGGCATCGTCTTCCGCCCGATGGCCGGGTACCTCGACGCGAAGCAGGCGCAGATCGCGCAGCGGCCGTTCGCCGAGCTGCTCGAGCTGGTCCGCACCGGCCCGCCGTGGTGGTCGCCGCTGCGCCCGGTCGACGCGGTGGCCAATCTCAGCGAGATGTTCGTCCACCACGAAGACGTTCGCAGGTCCGAACCGGGCTGGGAGCCAAGGCAACTGGCGGCGCGCGACGAAGATCGCCTGTGGTCCACGCTGCGCACCGTCGCCCGCGCGGCCTACCGCAAGTCGCCGGTCCCGGTTGTCCTCGCGACGCCACAGGGGGCCACGATCACGGCACATCGCGGCGACGGCACCGAGGTGGTACTCACCGGCACACCGTCGGAGCTGCTACTGCACGCGTTCGGCCGCAACGAAGTCCGGATCACGGCGACCGGGGCCGACGCGGATGTGCGGGCGGTGCTCGCCACCGACCGCAGCGTGTGAACTAGACGACGTAGCGGCGCAGCCTGCGCGCGGCGAACTCCCGGAAGTACGACAGCTTCTCCGGCGGCACCAGCGAGGGCAGCAGGAAGTACCAGGCCCGCTCCATCCGCGCCGCCATCTGATCCATCGACTCGGTGCCGACCGCGACGATGTGCACGCCCGCGATCAGTTCCTGCAGCAGCACGCCCACCACATCGGGATCGAGATCGGCGATCAGATCGCCCTGGGCGATGGCCCGCTCCGACAGCAGCCGGTAGGTCTCACCCCAGGTCTTGGCGATGTTGTCACCCTGCGCACCGCGATAGTCACCGATCTGATGGGTGAGCTTGAGCATCGCCCCCACCATCGGATCGTTCATCGACAGATCGGCCACCACGTAGGTGATCCCGATGCCCGCTTCCAGCGCGGGCACCCGGGAATCGAAGAAGCCCTGGCAGGATCCGGTCAGGCGCTCGTTGCCCTGATCGACCACCGCCCTGGCCAGCTCCTCCTTGGAGCCGAAGTGAAAGTACAAGGCGCCCTTGGTCACATTGGACTGCGCGATGATTTCGCTGAGGCTCGCGTTGGCGTAGCCCAAACGGAGAAAGACATCGGCAGCGCCAGCAAGGACGGAGTCGCGGGTGATCTCCGCGCGTGCTTGCCTAGCCATCAGATCCGCCTGTCATCCAATAATCCAGCCATCCTGAAGTAGACCGACATCGGGGAAATTTGCTCGACATACCGCCCGGCAGCACCCAAAAGGATGGGTGAACCGTACCACCAGGCGGCAAAGTGGCAGCCGAATCATGGATTCGGTCCGCCCTGCGTGCGCTAACGTCCGGTTACCCCACCGACGGTTGGTGTAGTCCCCGTATTCCATTCGGAGCTGAGCCCCGGTTCGGCTTCCAAATGACTCAAACCGTTCCAACACAGGTTGACCAGGTGCGCCGCGACCACCTCTTTGGGCGGAGTGCGCTCGTCGAGCCACCAGGTCGCGGCGGTCGACACCATGCCGACCAGGGCTTGGGCGTAGAGCGGGGCGAGGCTGGGATCGAGATCACGACGGCCGAAATCACCGGCGAGCAGATGCGCGACCTGGTTGACGGCCTCGTTGAGCAGGCTCGAGAAGCGACCGTCGGAGTTCGTCGCGGGCTGGTCGCGGACCAGGATCCGAAAGCCGTCGGTCCGTTCCTCGATGTAGGTGAGCAAGGCCAGCGCGACCTGCTCCAATCGCACTCGCGAGCG
The DNA here is from genome assembly GCF_042720495.1 of Nocardia sp. NPDC058480. NCBI lineage: Bacteria > Bacillati > Actinomycetota > Actinomycetes > Mycobacteriales > Nocardiaceae > Nocardia > Nocardia sp. NPDC058480. Next base: position 523,890 of record NZ_JBHXMN010000001.1, read on the forward strand.
ATTGCGGGTGAGCGAGGAGGTGATCATCTCCAGCAACATCGACATCTCGCGATCGACGACCACCGCGTAGAGGCCTTCCTTGCCGCCGAAATGCTCGTAGACCACCGGCTTGGACACCTGCGCGCGCTGGGCGATCTCCTCGATCGATGTCGCGTCGTACCCCCGCTCCGCGAACAACGCGCGACCGATCTCGATCAACTGCTGCCTACGCTGCGTACCGGTCATCCTCGGCCGCGATGGGCGTACCGACTCGCTAGAAGACACGCTCCCCTGCCTCTCTACGCCTGGCGACCACTCCCACAACTGTCTCAGACCACGCGCCCCCTACGGCCATCGCCTCCCGGAACAACAGATTTCCCGAGAACATGGGTAACTCACCGGGTACGGGCTGATCCACCACGCCCGCAAAGCTTGCCGCGTACCCAACACACCCCGCACCTGAGTCTGGCCAAAATTTGCGGGGAGGCGGAACTGTGCGAGGATCATGCCGTGCCGTAGCACAGTGGTGGGCCCTGACGGCCCACTGGTGTGGCGATCCGCCGTAGTGTAATGGCAGCACCTCTGATTTTGGTTCAGATAGTTCAGGTTCGAGTCCTGGCGGCGGAGCACACGGACACACAGTGACGTATCGTCGGCCCGCACCATCTACCGACCGAACCCGCCACAGCACTCGCTGACAGGCAGCCGAGGGAGATCCATGCCACCGCAGACCGCCGTCGTCGTTCTCGCAGCAGGTGCTGGGACGCGAATGCGGTCGAAGACTCCGAAAGTGCTGCACCCGTTAGCAGGCCGGTCGATGCTCTCGCACGCATTGCACGCCGCCGTCGAGATCGATCCGACCCACCTGATCACCGTTGTCGGGCACGACCGCGAGAAGGTCGGAGCCGCCGTCGCGGATGTGGGTAAGGAACTCGGCCGCGAGATCGTGTGCGCCGTGCAGGAGCAGCAGCTCGGAACCGGTCACGCGGTGCAGTGCGCACTGGGTTCGATCCCGGCGGACTTCGACGGCGACCTTCTCGTCACCTCGGCCGATGTGCCGCTGCTCGACGGGCACACCCTCTCCGCGCTGCTCGACGAGCACCGCAGCTATGCCGATCGGCCCGCCGTAACGGTCCTGACCTTCGTACCCGACGACGCCAACGGCTACGGCCGGATCGTGCGCGACGACGACGGCCAGGTCGCCGAGATCGTGGAGCACGCCGACGCCACCCCCGTGCAGGCCAAGATCAAAGAGGTCAACTCCGGCGTCTACGCGTTCGACGCGTCGGTGCTGCGCACCATGATCGGGCGGCTGTCCACCGCCAACGCCCAGCACGAGCTCTACCTCACCGACGTGCTGCGGCTGGCCCGCGAGGCAGGCCACCCCGTGCACGGCGCGCGGCTGATCGACTCGAACAAGGTCACCGGCGTGAACGACCGGGTGCAGCTGTCCCAGGCGGGCGCCACCCTCAATCGCTACATTCTCGAGCGCCACATGCGCGCGGGCGTCACCATCATCGACCCCGCGACGACCTGGATCGACGCGAGCGTGCGCATCGGCCGTGACGCGGTGCTGCGGCCGGGCACCCAACTCTTCGGCGAGACCCACATCGGCGAGGACGCCGAGATCGGGCCGGACACCACGCTCACCGATGTGTTCGTCGGCGAGGGCGCGAGCGTGATCCGCACCCACGGCGAGCGCGCCGAGATCGGCGAGGGCGCCACCATCGGGCCGTTCAGTTATCTGCGGCCGGGCACGGTCGTCGGCGAGGAAGGCAAGCTCGGCGCGTTCGTCGAGACCAAGAACGCCTCGATCGGCGCGCACTCGAAGGTTCCGCACCTGACCTACGTCGGCGACGCGACCATCGGCGAGTACAGCAACATCGGCGCTTCCAGTGTTTTTGTGAACTATGACGGAGTGAACAAGCACCACACCGTGGTTGGTTCCCATGTGCGAACAGGGAGCGACACCATGTTCATCGCACCGGTAACGGTGGGTGACGGGGCCTATACGGGTGCGGGTACTGTACTGCGCAGAAGCGTTCCACCGGGTGCACTTGCTGTGTCGGGTGGGCCACAGCGCACTATTGAGAACTGGGTGCAGCGCTACCGTCCAGGAACCGCTGCGGCGCGCGCGGCGGCGGAAGCCATCGCGGCAGACGAGACGTCTTCGAAGACAATCGAGCAAAAGGATGGCAACCAGCAGTGACCGCGTTCTCGATCGACAACCAGAAGAACTTGATGCTCTTCGCCGGCCGGTCACATCCTGAGCTGGCCGAGCAGGTCGCCAAGGAACTCGACGTCGACATCACCCCGCAGACCGCGCAGGACTTCGCCAACGGTGAGATCTTCGTTCGCTTCGAGGAGTCGGTCCGCGGTTCCGACGCCTTCGTGCTGCAGAGCTTCCCCGCGCCGCTCAACCAGTGGCTGATGGAACAGCTCATCATGATCGACGCGCTCAAGCGCGGTTCGGCCAAGCGGATCACCGCGGTACTGCCGTTCTACCCGTACGCGCGCCAGGACAAGAAGCACCGCGGCCGCGAGCCGATCTCGGCCCGCCTGGTCGCCGACCTGCTCAAGACCGCCGGTGCCGACCGCATCATCAGCGTCGACCTACACACCGACCAGATCCAGGGCTTCTTCGACGGCCCCGTCGATCACATGCACGCGCTGGTGCAGCTGTCGGACTACATCCGCACCAACTACCCGTCGGACAACCTCGCGGTCGTCTCCCCCGACGCGGGCCGCGTGAAGGTCGCCGAGAAGTGGGCCGACGCGCTCGGTGGCACGCCGCTGGCGTTCATCCACAAGACCCGCGACCCGCTGGTGCCCAACCAGGTGAAGTCCAACCGCGTCGTCGGTGACGTCGAAGGCCGCACCTGCGTGCTGATCGACGACATGATCGACACCGGTGGCACCATCGCCGGTGCGGTGAAGGTGCTCAAGGAAGCGGGCGCGGGCGACGTCATCATCGCGGCCACTCACGGTGTGCTCAGTGATCCGGCCGCCGAGCGCCTCGCCAACTGTGGTGCCAGGGAGGTCGTCATCACCAACACGCTGCCGATCAGCGAGGACAAGAAGTTCCCGACGCTGACCGTGCTGTCGATCGCGCCGCTGCTGGCCCGCACCATTCGCGAGGTCTTCGAGAACGGCTCGGTAACCGGATTGTTCAACGGCAACGCTTAAGCTGTTCCGCCTCTCCGGGTCTTTTGGCCAGACTTAGGTGCGGGGGGAGTTGGGGACGCGGCAAGACTTCGGGGGTGGATGGTTAGCCCGTGCCCGGTGAGTTACCCATGTTCTTGCGAGACCAGTCGGTGCGCTTTGTCCTCGGGCATTGGCGCGCCGGCTGGTTTTTGGTGCATGGTGGTCCTGTAATGCGGGACGTGACAGGGGGCGGTATGGGGACAGAGCCGGAGCGGCCGGTCGAACTCGGTAAGGATCCGGTCGCGCCGCGCGTGCAGGACGCGCCGGAGCAGCCGGTGGTGCAGGACGCGCCCGCGGTTTCGACCGCGCCGATGCCCGCGCAGTCTTGGTACGGGATCGCTGATCCGGCGGACGAGGTGGCGCCTCCTCCACCCGCACAACCATGGGCTGGGGTCGCGAATCCGGGACCGGTTGTTGATTTGCCGCCGTATCCGCCACCACCACCAGGGCCGATGTATCCCGCTCCTGGATTTCCCGGAGCTGGTTATCCCGCTGCGGGCAATCCCCCACCGGGGTATCCCGTGCCGGTTCGGACACCGTATGGCGCTGTGCAGTATCCGGCTGGCGCTGTGCAGTATCCGGCGCCGCCCGGATACGGGTACCAGGACAACACGCCGCTGTGGTCGATCTTCAGTTTCTGCTGTGCCGCCGCTTCGGTGTTCGGTGGGTTGGCCCTGTGCGGGCTGCCGGTGCTGATCACCGCGCCGACGGGAATCGTGCTCGGGCTGGTCGGGCATGCCAAGGGCGAGGAAATGGGCAAGTGGGCGGCGATCGTCAACGGTGCGATCGCGGCGCTGGCCGCAGTGCTCGTCATCGTGTTCGTGGCGCTGCTCGGCAGCGTCTGAGCCGCGGCGCGCGATACTGGTAGCGGTAAGCCCGAACCGCCGAACAGAACGAAAGAAGTGCCGCACCGATGGATGCTTTCAGCGGATTCCCGCTCACCGGCCTCGACTTCTACGAAGACCTCGAGGCCGACAATTCGAAGGCCTTCTGGAACACGCACAAACACATCTACGACGAATCCGTGCGGGCCCCGATGACCGCGCTCGCCGCCGAACTAGCGGCGGAATTCGGACAGGCCAAGATCTTCCGGCCCTACCGTGATGTCCGATTCTCGGCTGACAAACTGCCCTACAAGACGCACCAGGGTGCGGTGGCGGGGGTGTCGCCCGGCGTCGGTTGGTATGTGCAGATCGGGGCGGCGGGGCTGTTCGTCGCGGGCGGCTGCTTCCGGCCATCGCCCACCGCCTTGGCGGTCTTGCGGGCCACGATCGACGACGAGGTGCGCGGCGCCGAACTCGAGCAGATCCTGGCCGCGACGACGGCAGCCGGTTTCACTCTCGGCGGCGACAAACTCAAAACCAAGCCGAGAGGCTACGCCGCCGACCATCCACGCATCGACTTGCTCCGCCACAAGTCGCTGACCGTGCACCGCGAATTCGGCGCGCCGGACTGGCTCACCACCCCGGCCGCGGCCACCGAGATCCGCCGCGCCTGGAACGACCTGCGGCCGCTCGTCGAATGGTTTGCCGCCGTCCTCGAGGGCGTCCCGGAGGACACGAGCGGCAGACGCCCGTAGACGGCAACCGACCGGCCCGCGCGTGGCTCGTGACGCCAAGGCCATCGGAGGCCGATACTGGAACTATGAGCCGTGAACCGTTGGACATGGACATGGGCGACGACGGTCAAGCCGACGACATCGTCGAATACGAGCGCTATGTGGAGGACCCACCCGCGGACTTCGTGATCAGCAACCACGAAGCCGACGCCGACGGTTTCCTCGGCATCACCGAGGAAACCGCCGAGGAGAGTACCGAGAGCAGCGCCCGCCACGAGGCGATGGAAGAGGACGAACGCCCCGCCGAGGAAGCCGCGGTGGGCGTGCGCAGCGAGGACGATCTCGACGGTGCCCTCTTCGACGACGATGCCATCAACGGCGAAGAGGGCGACGAGAACCTCATCAGCGGCGAATACCTCGCCGACGAACTCGACCTCTAGCCCCCTCCTCGCACTGTGCTCGCCGGTGGACCATGGTCTGCTCGGCGGGCAAATCGTCCGCGAATCACCCGATCAGCGGCGTTCGGCCAGGGCCAAAATGAAGCGGTTGTCCGGGTCGGTCCAGGTATGGACGGGGGTGAAGCCCGCTGTGTCGAGTTCGGCGGCGAGGGATTCGGGGCGGAATTTGGCGGAGATCTCGGTGCGCATTTCCTCACCCGCGGTGAAGTCGACGGTCAGGTCCAGTCCGGCGACGGTAGCCGTCATCGCTTCCGTGGCGCGCAGTCGCATTTCGATCCATTCGTTGTCGGCGTCCCAAACGGCGACGTGTTCGAATTTTTCGGGGGCGAAATCGGCGTCGAGCCGGTTGTTGAGGACGTGCAGGACATTGCGGTTGAATTCCGCGGTAACGCCGGCGGCGTCGTCGTAGGCGGGGACCAGGATCGCCGGGTCGATAACCAGGCCCGCGCCGAGCAGGAGCAGTTCGCCGGGTTCGAGGACCTCGTTGATGCCTGCCAGGAATTCGGCGCGCTCGGCGGGGACCAGGTTGCCGATGGTGCCGCCGAGGAAGGCGATCATGCGCCTGCCTCCGCGCGGCAGGTTGTGCAGGGTGTCGGTGAAGTCGCTGACCACTCCGTGCACGGACAGGTTCGGGTACTCGGCCGCGATCTCGTCGGCCGCACCGCGCAGTGCTGATGCCGAGACATCTTGCGGAACATAGGTTTTCAGTGAACCTTCAGCGGTGAGGGCGTCCAGCAGCAGGCGGGTCTTGGCGGCCGAGCCCGAGCCGAGCTCCACCAGCACCTCGGCGTGGGCCGCCGCGGCGATCTCGCCGACGACCCGCTCGAGCAGGGCTCGCTCGGTGCGGGTCGGGTAGTACTCGGGGAGTTCGGTGATCTGCTCGAAGAGCTCGCTGCCGCGCGCGTCGTAGAACCACTTGGGCGGCAAGGACTTCGGATCGGCGGTCAGACCGGTGCGGGCGTCGGTGCGCAAGGCCGCGGTGAGATCGTCGTCGGTGAGGTGGATATCCAGCAGCGGCGCGGTCATGAACGGACCCTTTCGGTGGCGGGGAGTTCGAGATCGGTGATAGAGCAGTGGCCGGGCGTGGCGGCGACCACCTGGCGGTCGGCGATGGGCTGCCATCGCGGGTCGGCGTCGTAGGGTTCGGAGGACAGCACGGTGTAGTCGTCGGCGACGAGCACCGACAGCGCGTGCCAGCAGGTGGTGGCCCACAGCTGAACTCCGTTGCCGAGCAACAGGTTCAGGCGGGCCGTCGGTTGATGGCGCAGAATGAGCGCAACCAGCAGTTGTATGGCCTCGTCCGCAGACGCGATCGGGCCCGCGGGGGTGATCGCCCGGAGTAGACCCCGCAGCAGCACCCACAGTGCGGCGGAGTCAGTGAGCGCCTCAGCCTGTAGCAGCACCGCGGGCGAACTGAATAGCGCTGCGGGTTGTGCGGATTGCGCCGCCGTCGATACCCCAGCAGCGGACGTCTCTGCCGACGGAGCACCAGCGAAAGCATCCGCACCCCGCGGCGCCACGGCAGACACGTCGTGCGCACCCGGCGCGGTGGAAACGAACGTATCGCCGAGGCCCGGTGATTCGGCGGCGGCCGCCCCGTCGCCGTAGGGCGTTGCGGTGGCGAATATTTCGTTGAGGTCACCGAGGACGGCCACGAGGGTTGTTCGCCAATGCGGGATGACGCCGTTGTGGCTGAAGGCCCAGTGTTCGTCGGTGAAGGGGGCGCAGGCGGATCGTTCCAACGGCATGCCGACGGTGGCCGAGCGGACGGCGGCGATCACCGAGCGGGATTCGAGTTGGCCGAGGACTTCGGCGACAGCGGGGTCGGTCCAGATCGGGGCCTGATTGCGGTAGCGGGTGACCGCGTCGCGGGCCGCTTCGACGCCGATATCGGCGCGGCGCCACCAGGCGACGCCGAAACCGTCGGCGTTGATGGTGCCCCCAGCGCGCATGTCGGCAGGCGCCCAGGACTGGACGTAGAGCGAGTGCGGGCCGCGCAGGACCAGCTCGCCGACCCCGACCGGTGGGCCGACGTACCCGAGGTGTCTGCACATCAGTGTTCGTCCTCGCGCAGGTCTCTGGCGAGGCGGAAGCCGGCGAAGATCTGCCTGCGGATCGGATGGTCCCAGTTGCGGAAGGTGGCGCGGCAGGCGACCTCGTCGGTGCCGAAGGAGCCACCGCGCAGGATGCGGTAGTCGCCGCCGAAGAAGACCTCCGAGTACTCGCGGTAGGGGAACGCGCGGAAGCCGGGGTAAGCCTCGAAACCCGATGAGCACCATTCCCAGACGTCACCGATGAGCTGGTGCACGCCAGTGGCCGACGCGCCGGCCGGGTAGGCACCGACCTCGGCGGGTTCCAGGTGTTGCTGGCCGAGGTTGGCCAGCTGTGCGTCCGGTTGGTCCTCGCCCCACGGATAGCGCCGCGACGCACCGGTTTCCGGGTCGAAGCGGGCCGCCTTCTCCCATTCGGCCTCGGTGGGCAATCGCTTTCCGGCCCAGCGCGCGAAGGCCTCTGCTTCGAACCAGCACACGTGCACTACCGGCTGATCGAGCCGCAGCGGGGTGCGTACGCCGAATGCCGTGCGCGTCCACCCGTCCCCGTCGCGCGCCCAGAACTGCGGCGCGACCAACCCTGCCTCCTGGCGGTGCGCCCAGCCGCGTTCCGACCACAGCTCGGCCCGGTCGTAGCCGCCGTCGTCGAGGAAGGCGAGGAACTGCCCGTTGGTCACCGGCGCGACATCGATCGCGAAGCCGTCGACGTGCACCGGATGAGCGGGGCGTTCATTGTCCAGCGCCCACGGATCCGCCGAAGTGCCCATCAGGAATTCGCCTGCGGGAAAGATGATTTCGCCGCCGACCGGCGCCTGCGCGACAGGTGCGGGCGGGGCCGACAGCACCGGTGCGCCGATCCGCAATTGATGGGTGGCCAGCATGGTCTCGTCGTGCTGCTGTTCGTGCTGGGCGATCATGCCGAAGGCGAAACCGTTGTCCACCAGCAGAGTACCGGCCAGGTCACTGGAATCTAGGACATCGAGGACCTTTTCGCGCACCGAGCCGACGTAGCCGCGGGCCTGCTCAGGATCGAGCAGCGGCAGCGCGGGCCGGTTCGACCTGGCGTGCTTGAACGCGTCGTAGAGCTCGTCGATATCGGCGCGCACCGCCTCTCGACCACCGACATCGCGCACCAGCCACAGCTCTTCCTGGTTCCCGATGTGCGCCAGATCCCACACCAGCGGCGACATCAGCGGCGAATGCTGCGCGACGAGTTCGGCCTCGTCCACGCTGTCGGTGAGCAATGCGGTACGGCGGCGAGCACGCGCGAGGACCTCGGCGATCCGGGCGCGCGTTCGGTCGCGGTCGCTGTGGTCGGCGGGGGCGGAAAGGGTCACGAGAGCTCCGAAACAGACTGGTCGACAATGACTTCGGACAGACAGAGGGCAGCGAAGGCCAGACCAGGTGCCCCGACGTGCAGGCGGTCCGCGCGGACAGGCCGCCAACGAACGTCCCAAGGCAGGCGAGCGACGTTGCCGCGCAGGCGATCAGCGGTGAATTGCGGGGGACGCACCACTGACAGCGAGGTCATCTCGACCCGCCCGCGCCGTTGCGGGCCGAGTCGACCTCGGCGAGTGGACTGCGGCCAGACCGACATCGGCGGGCTGCGGCGGCCAATTCCGAAGCAGCGGAATATGTTCGCGCATGGGCGGCGGCCAGGTCGAGCACATCCACGGCCGCGCGGCGCAATTGCGGGTCGAGTAATCCGCAACGGGCGGAGGTCAGCCAGTCCCCCGCGGTTGGCGCGGCGAGGGCCGTTGCTTCAGCGACTACCGCCGGGGTCGACAGCAGGGCATCGAACAGGTGGATCGGGGTGGTCCACCCTTCGCCGGGTTGGGTGTCGAGGTAGCGGACCTCGAGGTGACCGGACGGTCGGACCGGGGGGAACAACGTGGTCAGGTGGTAGTCGAGGTCGGTGCGGGTAGGGCGGCGGCCTACTTCGTCGTCGAGGGCGCCGGACAGCCAGTCGGCGAAGGTGGCGCCGGGTGGCGGGGACCAGTCGGCGTCCGCATCGCCGCAGCGCACGCACAGCAGTGGCACGTCGAGGGCCCAGTGCGCGTAGGCGGTGATCGGGTCGGCCCAGTCGGCCACCGGAGGTCTGGTGCGGGAGGGGTCGAGGCGCAACCAGGTGCGCATGCGCTGAGACGCCCAGTCCCCGCGCGGAACCCCGTGCAGGCGAGGTGAGCAGGCGAAGGCTGCGATCAGGGTGGGGCCGAGGGCGTAGAGGGCGGTCCAGCGGGCTCGTACCTCGGCGGGATCGGTGCCCGCGTCCACGCTGACCTGCGTGGCGGCGGTATTGCACATCATCAGGGTGCCGAAGGGGCCGACGCCGTCGAAACGGCGTTCCATCGCCGCGTAGCGGGGCAGCCGGAGCAGTCGCTCGGCGGGACGGCCCGCATCGGCGGCGGCGGCGAAGGTGCTGATCTCTCGGGCGGCGAGCAGATCCCGCAAACGGGCCGCATCAGCGCGCAGATGCTGCGTCAGCGCGGCCGGATCGGCGAACGGTGCGCTGGAAAGTTCTATCTGACCACCGGGTTCGAGGGTGACCAGGCTTCCGCCGGGCAGGGGAACCGCGGCCGAATCAGGAGCGATGGAGGTCGGTGCGTGCGGCCCGAGGGCCGCTGCCAGCTGGTCGAGCGAGGGCCGCGAACCGGTGGGCCCGGCGGTGAGCCACTCCAGTTCGGCGCCGATCAGCGCAGGTGGTCCGAGCTTGAAACAGACGCCGCCCACATAGGCCTCCGCCGCCGCCCTGGACGAAAGTTCGCCCTGGTCGGGGGCATAATCTGGCCACGAAGAACGTTCCAGGGTGACCGCCATACCAACCTCCACGTGCTGCGTGCTGCCGGGGAACCTGCGTTTCGCTCATTCCAGAGTAGCGATGACCACCGACAGAAAAAGTGACGAAAAGGGGAACGGTTCGGGGCGCTATCGTCGTCACCATGCTTGACCTCGCCGCGATCAGAGCCGCCACCTCAGGACTTGCCAACGGTCAGATCTTCCTCGACAGCGCCGGCTCGTCCCTGCCGCCACAGGTCGTCATCGACACGATGATCGCCCACTTACACCGCGAAGCCGAGATCGGTGGCTACCGGGCGGCTAACGAACGCCTCGACGACCTCGCCGCGGTGAAGACCTCGATCGCCACCCTCATCGGCGCCACTGCCGACACCATCGCGCTCAGCGACAGTGCGTCCCGGTCATGGGCTGATTTCGCCTACTCGGTGCCGCTGAATCCCGGCGACCGGATCCTGATCTCCGGCGCCGACTACGCCAGCAACGCGATCGCCGCGCTACAGCGCGCGAAGCGCACCGGGGCCGTGGTCGAGCGCATTCCCAGCGACGACACCGGACGCCTCGATACCGCCGCGCTCGCCGACATGCTCGACGAGCGCGTTCGACTGGTGTCGCTGCAGCACGCACCGACCAACGGCGGCCTCGTGAACCCGGTCGGCGAGGCCACCAGGATCGCCCACGAAGCCGGTGCGCTGGTGCTGCTCGATGCCTGCCAGTCGACCGGGCAGCTGCCCATCGACGTCACCGAACTCGGGGTCGACGCCATGTCGAGCACTGGCCGCAAATGGTTGCGCGGCCCTCGCGGCACCGGATTCCTTTATGTCCGTTCCGAACTGGCGCAGACGATGGAACCGGCCCGCCTAGACCTGCACAGTGCCGAGTGGGTGAGCCCCGGCGAATACCGCCTCGCCGACGACGCGTCCCGATTCGAGTTCTGGGAATGCGGTGTCGCGGCCCGCCTCGGCCTCGGCGCCGCCGTCGACTACCTGCTCGAAGCAGGCCCCGACGAGGTCTACGCCGCCGTCGCCACCCGCGCCGAGCACCTGCGCAAGACGCTGCCGGAACTACCCGGCGTGACCTTGCGCGACCTGGGCACCGAGCACAGCGGCATCGTCTCGTTCACCGTCGACGGCCACGACCCCGAACAGCTGCGCGACCGTCTCGCCGAGCACGCGATCACCGTCACCGTCAGCCACGCGGGCTCGACCCTGCTCGACATGTCGGAGCGCACTCTGCCCGCCGTCCTGCGGGCGTCCCCGCACTACTTCGTCAGCCCGGACGATCTCGACCGCTTCGTGACGACGCTGGCCGACCTCAGCCGCTGAGCCCCGCGAGGTGCTCGCGGACGATCCGGTCAACGAGCACCCGCGGGTCCTGATCGGGGGCAACGATTTCCAGCGTCCGGTTGACGGCGATCGTCGCCAGGCCGTGCACATTGGTCCACAGGGCCAGCGCGCGCTGTGGCGCCGACTCCGGTGCCACCGCCGCGACCAGCTCGACCACCTGCCCGTACAGCGGCCGCGTCGTGGCACGCAGGTTCTCGCCGGAACCAGCCAGCAGATCGTGGCGAAACATCAGCGTGAACATCTCGGGCCGCGACACCGCGAAATCCACATAGTCGACCGCCATCCGACGCAATCGTTCGCGTGGGTCATCGATCGTGGCGAGCACCGCGAACCGCGCGATCAGCTCCCCGAATCCGCGCGCCGCGATCGCCGCGAGCAGCGCCGCGTGCGTGGGAAACCACCGTCGCGGCGCCCCGTGTGAGACACCGGCGGCCCGTGCGATGGCACGCAGCCCGAGCGCGCCCAAGCCATCGCTTTCGAGCAGATCGACACCGACGTCGATCAGGCGCTCGCGCAATGGTTCAGGCATACCGGCAATTCTGCACACCGGGTCGCCGGCTTTCGCCGTCGCATACGTAGACAGTGTCTACTAGGGTTCTGTAGACACTGTCTACGGAAAGGTCGCCCATGTGGTACCTGCTATGTAAGTACATCCTCATCGGCCCGGCCCTGCGCCTGCTCGGGCGCCCGCACGTCGAAGGGCTCGAGCACATTCCACGCACCGGCCCGGTGATCATCGCGGCCAATCACCTGGCATTCATCGACTCGCTCTACCTGGCCCTGGTGATCCCACGGCCACTCACCTTCCTGGCGAAACAGGAGTACTTCGCGGGGACGGGAATCCGGGGGCGATGCAAGCGCTGGTTCTTCACCGCCGCGGGCCAGGTACCGGTGGACCGAACCGGCGGCGACGCGGCCGCCGACGCGCTCGCGGCGGCCACCAGAATCCTCGACGACGGCGGCGCCTGGGCAATTCACCCCGAGGGCACACGGTCACGGGATGGCAGGGTCTATCGTGGTCGCACCGGGGCGCTGCGCGTTGCCATGGCCACCGGGGCACCGGTGGTGCCCGTGGTCCTGGACGGTACCGATCGCATGAATCCTCGCGGTCGGAAACTGTTGCGTTTCACCAAGGTACGCATCACCGTCCACCCAGCCAGGCACTATCCCGCAGCTGTTCATCATGCCCAGGTCAGAGCGGCAACAGATCTGCTGATGCGGGAAATTGCCACGCTATCGGGTAGACCATACGTAGACCGCTACGCAGCCACCTTCGCTGTCTAGGGCGCAACAGCAGGGGTGCTGGTGTCAGCCTGGGTTAACACGCGCGGGGCGGGGCGGGATTTCTTTGTTGGGAGTGCAAAGCACGGCCGTAACCGATCGTTGGCGTAAAGGGAGACCGACGTTGAGCAGGTTCACCGACGAAATGTTTGGCACAGCGATGTCCAGCACCAAGGGGCTGGTCACCGGAGAGCCGGAGGCGCCCCTGCGGCAGACCTGGGGGGATATTCATCACCAGGCGCGGCGGATGGCGGGTGGTCTCGCGGCCGCAGGGATCGGGCACGGCGACGCTGTCGGCGTGCTGGCCGGTCTGCCTGCCGATATCGCGCCCGCCTGCCAGGCCATCTGGATGCGTGGCGCTTCGATAACGATGTTGCATCAGCCGACGCCACGCACCGACCTCGCGGTCTGGGTGCGTGACACCGAAACGGTGCTGCGGATGATCGACGCGAAGGCGGTCGTACTCGGCGCGCCGTTCGCGGCCGCCGAGCCGGTGCTGCGGGAACGTGGGATCACCGTGGTGTCGATCGAGGCGCTGCACAGCGGCGCGGACACCGATCCGGTGCCGACCACCGAGAGCGATACCGCGTTGCAGCAGTTGACCTCTGGGTCGACCGGATCACCCAAGGCGGTCCGGATCACGCACGGCAACTTCTACGTCAACGCGCACGCGATGTTCAATCGGGTCAAATTCCAGCTCGACGACGACGTGATGGTCAGCTGGCTGCCGCTGTTCCACGACATGGGCATGGTCGGATTCCTTAGCGTGCCTATGCAATTCGGCGCCGAGGTGGTGTGCGTAACGCCGCTGGACTTCCTGGCACGACCATTGCTGTGGGCCGAGCTGATCGACAAGTACCGCGGAACAGTCACCGCCGCACCGAATTTCGCGTACTCCTTGCTGGCGCGGCGGCTGCGCCAAGCCGAACCGGGCACCATGGATCTGTCGAGCGTGCGCTACATGTGGAACGGCGCCGAACCGGTCGACCCCGACACCATGATCGCCCTCGCGGCGGCGGGAAAACAGTTCGGGCTCAACCCGATGGCGCTCACGCCCGTCTACGGCATGGCCGAGACAACCCTGGCCGTGTCGATCCCCGACGTCGGCCACGGGCAGGTGCTCGACGTGATCGACGCCGATCTGCTCGAAGTTGTCGGCAAGGCGGTACCGATCGCCGAGGACGGCCACCACGGCACGCCACGCAGGCTGCCGACACTGGGGCACCTGGTCGACGATCTGGAGGGCCGCGTCGTCGACGCCGAACGCCAGCCGCTGCCGGTTCGGTCCGTCGGTGTCATCGAATTGCGTGGTCCCGCGGTCACTTCGGGCTATGTCACCGTCGACGGCTTCCGGCCCGCCCAGGATGCCGACGGCTGGCTCGACACCGGCGACATCGGCTACTTCACCGAAGCGGGCCTGATGGTGGTCTGCGGGCGCATGAAGGACGTCATCATCATGGGCGGCCGCAATATCTACCCCACCGACATCGAACGAGCCGCGCTGCGCGTACCGGGAGTCCGCCCCGGCAACGCGGTGGCGGTGCGCCTCGACTCGGGCGAGAAGCGCGAAAGCTTCGCGGTGGTAGTCGAATCCAACGACTACCAGAACGCCGACGAGGTGAAGCGCATCGAGCGGGAGATCGTCCACGAGGTGTTCACCGAGGTAGGTGCCCGCCCCCGCACGGTGGCAGTCCTCGGACCGGGAGCCCTCCCGAAGACCTCCTCGGGCAAACTCCGCCGCTCCGCCACGGCGGTGCACTTGCGGTAGCCCCACCCGACCGCAAACCCCAAGTCCGCCATGACCGCACAACCCAGCCCCAAGACCCGACCTCGAGGAGGGTCCGCCGCGCAGCGGCGTAGCGGCCCGGCCGCGAGTTAGCCGCCGTTGCGTCCGCGGCGCAGCCGCCAGCAACGGTGGCTAACTCGCGGCCCCCCAGGGGCCGCGCTCGAGCGCGCCAGCGCTCCAAAAACTCAGTGCAGGTTGTTCTGGGCCGCTTCCAGCCCGACCTTCAATAGCAGTTCCACCGCATCGGCGGCCTGCTCCACGATCACCGGAACCTCTTTGCGCTCCGGCGCGGAGAAGGGCTTGAGCACGTAATCGGCCGGATCCTGCCGACCGGGGGGACGCCCGATCCCGATCCGGGTCCGCACATACTCCTTGGTGGTCAACGCCTGCGAGATCGACCGCAACCCGTTGTGTCCACCTTCGCCGCCGCCTTGCTTGAGCCTGAGCGTCCCGAACGGCAGATCCAGCTCGTCGTGGACCACGATCACCTGATCCACCGGCACCGAGAAGAACTTCGCCAGCGCGGCGACCGGCCGCCCGGACAGGTTCATGTAGGTGCGCGGCTTCGCGATGAGGATCTGACGTCCGTCCAGGCGCGCTTGCAGCAGGTCGGCACCGGACTTCTTGTGCACAGCAAAACGGCCGCCGACGCGCTCGGCGAGCACATCGGCGACCAGGAAGCCCACATTGTGGCGGGTGCGCTCGTACTCGGGGCCGGGGTTACCCAGTCCGACTACGAGCGCGGGCCCGGAAGATTCGGTCATTGCCCGAATCGTAGTGCGCGGTCTTACTCGGACTCGGTGGCGGTCTCCGCGGCCGCTTCGCCCTCGTCTTCGGCCTTCGCGGACGGCGCCTCGATCACGTTGACGATCAGGGCTTCCGGGTCACCGGCCAGGGTGACACCCTTGGGCAGCGCGATGCCGCCGGCCAGGATCTGGGTGCCGATCGCGATGCCGTCGACCGAGACCTCGATGGACTCGGGCAGGTTCATCGCGTCGGCCTCGATCGACAGGGTGTTGAGTTCCTGGGTGATCAGGGCGCCGGAAACGGCATCGCCGGTGACGACGACGTTGACGTCGGTGGTGACGCGCTCGCCACGCTTGACGATCAGCAGGTCGGCGTGCTCGATGTAGCGACGGATCGGGTGGACGACGACCGACTTGGTCATCGCCAGCTGCGGCTGGCCGTCGATCTGCAGGTTCAGGATGGCATTGGTGCCGTGCAGACGCAGGATCGCGGCGAACGCCTTGGCGTTCAGCGACAGGTGCTGCGGCTCGGAGTGGTGGCCGTACAGCACGGCGGGGACATTGCCGTCGCGACGGGTACGGCGAGCGGCACCCTTACCGAACTCGGTGCGGACGGCGGCTTCGATCAGATTGGCGTCGGACATACGAATGCGCTCCTACGGCTCGTCATGGGTGACCCAACTCCGGGGTCAAGGTCTACTCGTCGGACGAAGAACGAACGAGGACGGCCCAAACAACTCAGCCGAGCCGCGTCGATCACGGTGTGCGCACCAAACGGGCACTCACCCTCGCCGAGACAACCCGCCAACCATACCGCACGCGAATCGCCCGCGAAAATCAGGTCCGCGCCTCGCCAACACCCCGTCGACCTGGCGATGGACCAGACCTTTACTCTGGATAGGTTGCCGACCACTGCGAAAGGTTCGACCGTTGACCGAGTCCGGAGAAGGCGTCGCCCCCACCCCACGCGGGTTGCCCGCCGAGGTGGCCCGTCGCCGCACGTTCGCCGTGATCTCGCACCCCGACGCGGGTAAGTCGACGCTCACCGAAGCTTTGGCCCTGCACGCCAGGATGATCTCCGAGGCGGGCGCGATCCACGGTAAGGCCGGTCGCAAGTCGACGGTGTCGGACTGGATGGAGATGGAGAAGGCGCGCGGCATCTCGGTGAGTTCGACCGCGCTGCAGTTCAACTACCGGGCCGCCGGATCCGATATCGACAATGTGATCAACCTCGTCGATACTCCCGGCCACTCCGATTTCTCCGAGGACACCTACCGGGTGCTCACGGCCGTCGACGCCGCGGTGATGCTGATCGACGCGGCCAAGGGTCTGGAACCGCAGACGCTCAAGCTGTTCCAGGTGTGCCGCCACCGCGGCATCCCGGTGATCACCGTCATCAACAAGTGGGACCGGCCGGGTCAGGCCCCGCTGGAACTGCTCGACGAGATCAGCGAGCGGATCGGCCTCACGCCCACTCCCCTTTTCCTGCCGGTCGGCATCGCGGGCGATTTCCGCGGCCTGCTGCGCCGTGGGCCCGAGGGCGAGGCGAGCGAGTACATCCACTTCACCCGCACCGCCGGTGGCGCGACCATCGCGCCCGAGGAATACCTGACTTCCGCCCAAGCCGAAGCGCGCGAGGGCGAGGCCTGGACGACAGCGACCGAGGAGAGCGAACTGCTCTCGGCGACCGGGCAGGACCATGACCAGGAAATGTTCCTGGCGGGCCAGACCTCGCCGGTGATCTACGCCTCGGCCATGCTGAATTTCGGTGTGCGCCAACTGCTCGAGACGCTGGTGGAACTGGCGCCCGCGCCCGGCTCGCGTGCCGACGTGACGGGCAAGGAACGCACCACCGGTGACCCGTTCAGCGCGGTGGTGTTCAAGGTGCAGGCGGGGATGGATACCGCGCACCGCGACCGGCTGGCGTTCATGCGGATCGTGTCCGGCGAATTCGAGCGCGGCATGGTGGTGACCCACGCGCAGACCGGGCGCCCGTTCGCCACCAAGTACGCGCTGACGGTCTTCGGCCGCGAGCGCACCACGGTCGACACCGCCTACCCCGGCGATGTGGTCGGTCTGGTCAACGCCACCGCGCTCGCGCCGGGCCACACGCTGTTCGTCGAGAAGAAGGTGGAGTACCCGCCGATCCCGAGCTTCGC
Organism: Nocardia sp. NPDC058480; assembly: GCF_042720495.1. Taxonomy (NCBI): domain Bacteria; kingdom Bacillati; phylum Actinomycetota; class Actinomycetes; order Mycobacteriales; family Nocardiaceae; genus Nocardia; species Nocardia sp. NPDC058480. Next base: position 541,251 of record NZ_JBHXMN010000001.1, read on the forward strand.
CCCCGAGCATTTCGCGACGCTGCGCGCGCAGAGCGCGGGCAAGTACAAGCAGTTCCGCAAGGCCATCGACCAGCTCGATTCCGAGGGCGTGGTGCAGGTGCTGCGCAACGACGCCCGCGGTGATGCCACTCCGGTACTCGCCGCTGTCGGTCCGATGCAGTTCGAGGTGGTCACGGCCCGGATGCAGGGCGAGTTCAACGTCGAGACCCAGCTGGACTTCCTCCCCTTCACCCTGGCCCGGCGCACCGACGCGGAGTCGGCGCCCGAGCTGGATCGCCAGCGCGGTGTCGAGGTGTTCACCCGCACCGACGGCGTGATTCTGGCGCTGTTCAGCGACAAGTGGCGGCTGCAGTACATCGAGAAGGAACACCCGAAACTCACGCTGGAACCACTGGTCGCGACGGCCGACTGAGCAGAAGCTGTCTGGGTCGGCGGTCAGGCGTACCTACGCGTTCCCTCCGGCCGTGCACGGGCCGAGTGTCGGCGTCATCATGCGGCCGGGCCGGGATTGCGTTCCACCGAGGAGATGTGGTTCTCCTGCGCGATCATGCCCCAGCGGCTCGCGGTGAGACGCAGGCTGGGCAGGTCGCTGAGTGAGAGAACCACCTCGTAGGTGCGCTCGTACCCGGTGTGCGAGATGCGCCAATGCCCGTCGTCGCAGCGCACGTAGCTGTCGGTGTAGAAAGCGGCGCCGCGCAGGCACATGTTGTGTTCGGGGATGATCACCGTGTCGGCCAGATACCAGGTGCCGGTGGCGGTGTCACCGTCGATATCGATCTCGGGGTGGTCGCAGCGGTGCTCGGTGATCACGTGCGGTCCGAGGGTGTTGCGCAGGAAGGCCAGGAAGGCCTCGCGCGACTCGAACTGCAGGTATTCGCTGTAGGTGGCGGTGGCCTCGGGGATCATCGTGTCGGCGAACTCGTCCCAGGACTTGGTGTCGAGGCTGCGCAGATAGCGGTACTTGAGCCTGCTGAGCGCGATGAGGTCGTCGGGGTGATCCGGCGGGCGCTCGATCGGGGCCGGCTGTTCGTCGTCGTCCGACGGCGTTGACGCCATCCATGCCTCCCCCGAGTCCGACCCGGTGACCAACGGCGTGTCATCACCGGGCAGCAACGGCGCAGGGCCTACCCACGCGGCCGCGACAGGTTCGTCGACGTGCACGTTCGGGGTTTCCGGGCCCTGCTCCATCTCTCCACGATCCCACCAGAAGTGGCTCACCGCCCGTTCTGTATCAGATCGCTATCACTGCCGACACCGGAGTGTGACCTCCGGCGCCGACGGACCCGGAGTGTCTGGGCTACCCGATGGTGAAGCAGGTGCGGCAGAAGTCTTCACCGAATTCCGAGAGGCGAAGGCTCTTGCGCACGATCTTGGGCGCGCGGCCCGCCTTCTTGAGCGCCTGCTCCACGACGGGTTGCACTTCCAGCACCATGTATCGGCTCAGCACGACCGGATCGTCGGAGGTGAGGGTGAGACCGAGGCGGTTGAGGTTGATCAGGTAGGACCGCGAGCGGTCCGGGTAGCGCACGCCCGCCTGTTCGGGAACCGAGGTCAGGTCGCCCTGCACCAACTCCGAGCCGATGCCGAGCGGTCGGTTGGTACGGACGTCGACCGAGGGTTGCGGCCCGTTGAGGGCCATGAACCGCAGGATGCGGGCCTCGTCGGGAGCGACCTCGTCGAGGATGCGGTCGTAGGCCGGGTGCACGTCCTCGGTGAAGTACACGTCGGCCGAGCGGGCCAGCAACGCGTCGCCGCGTCGCCGCAGGTCATCGGTGGTGGCCGAGCGCAGGTACGGGCCGACGGTGATGGACTGCTGCGACGCGCCGTTCGGCGTCGGCACATAGCTGACGATCTCGCGCACCGACCCCTCGGTGACACCGAGCGCGCTGCGCGCGATGGAGCGAAGGGCATTGCCGGTGCGCTCGGCGATATCGGCGGAGGATTCGCCGTCCAGCGCCGCCTGCGCCAGCTCCTTGGTGACCTCATAGGTGGTGCCGACAGCCCACTGGCTGCCGCGCACCGCGGTACCGGCGGCCAATCCGGCGGCACGGAAAACGCCACGGATCAACCGTGCTTCATTGCTGATCTGTCGCTGCTCGACATCCGAGCTGCGCTCGACGGCGCGGGTACCGGCACGGGCCAGGTCCTGACCGGTCCTGTCGTCTGTCACGTCCTACTCCGAAGTCTCGCCATGTGAACAGTCCTCGCCACCGCGCGCCCCCTGTGCGCGCCGTTGTGGCCTGTCACGAAATGTGGTGATGGTCATTGTTCCGACTAGCCAGGGTGAGTACGGCATTCAGGACGGGTTCTGTGACTGATGTCTCAGACACTACCCTGTGGCCTGACACACGACGAATGGACCCGGTTCCTCATCTCACAGTAGGGTCACCTCGCCGCGGGGGTGATAAATTTTTGGTTCTCGGTGAGGCGGTGGTCACCGGGTATCGGCAGGAGGGCGTGTCGTGTTGGAGAGCGTGTTCGGGTTACACCCGACACTCCTGCTTGAAATTCTGACCATTCCTCTTTTCACAGGAATTATCGGATACATAACCAACTGGTCCGGCATTCTCATGCTGTTCCAGCCGATCCAATTCCACGGTTTCCGACTGCCCGGTTTGCGCGCGGTCTTCCCCTATCTGCCCAAGCGGATTCAGGTCTTGCCGCTGCTCAGCTATGACGGCCGGATCGGCTGGCAGGGCATCGTGCCCTCGCGCGCCGACAAGATGGCCAGCATCGCGGTCGACAAGGGTCTGTCCAAGCTGGGCAGTGTTTCCGACTTCTATCGCGAGCTCGACCCGGAGAAGCTGGCCGAACATCTGGCCGAGGTGGCCGACGCGCAGATCCGCGACATCGTCGAGGTGATCCTGCGTCGCGAACATCCGCAGCTCTGGTACAACCTGCCTGTTCAGGTCAGGGAGATGATCCATCAGCGGGTGCGCTCACAATTGCCCGAGATCCTGCGTGACCTCACCATGGAGCTCGGCGCCAATATCGATCAGCTGCTCGACGTGAAGCAGATGGTGATCCGCTACTTCCAGGCGCGACCGCAATTGCTCAACCAGCTGTTCCAGGTGCTCGGCGCCAAGGAACTGCGGTTCATGCAGAACTTCGGCTTCTATTTCGGCGCGCCCTGCGGGCTGCTGCTGGTCCTGGCGCTGCACACCACCGGGCTCTCGGCGCTGGTCGTGCTGCCGGTCGGCGGGATCATCATCGGCTGGGTGGTGAACTGGATCGGCATCAATATGATCTTCGCGCCTGCCACGCCGAGGTGGTGGTGCCCGTGGCGGCAGGGTCTGCTGATCAAGCGCCAGCCCGAAATCACCGCCGGTTACGCGGCATTGGTGTCCACCGAGGTCGTCACGGTGGCCAATATCGGCGACGAGCTGCTCAATGGCCCGCGCTCGGACCGGACCCTGCAGATGCTAGAGGACACCCTGCGCCCGGCCGCCGACCGCGCGCTCGGACCCGCCCGGCCCGCGGTGAAGTTCATGCTCGGCAGCCGCGAATACGACACGCTGCAATCAACTCTCACCACGCAGGCCATGACGATCGCGCCGATGGCGTTCGCCGATCCCGCGTTCAATGCTCAGCAGAGCAGGCAGGTCAACGACTACATCGCCCGGCAAATGTCCGCACTTTCCCCACATGACTTCGTGGACATGCTGCGCTCGGCGATCAAACAGGACGAATGGTTGCTTTTTGTCCATGGCGGCGCGCTGGGACTGCTCGCCGGATACGCTCACATCCTGGTCTTCGGAACAGGAGTAGCGACGACATGGATGTAGACGACGGGACCCCGTCCACCGAGCTGGTGCGACGATCGGTACCGCCGCTCGAGGTCTCCGCCGACAAGCGTGGGCTGCTGCCCGTCTCACCGGTACGCACGGTTCGTGCGGCCACCGGTGTGGCGCGGGTAGCGCTCACCGCTGCCTCGGGAATAACGCTGTGGACGCTGGACACCGCGCTCGGGGTGACGGTCACGGTGTTGCGCGGCAGCATGGCGGGCACTCCGCCCAGCGAGGTGCTCGCGGAAGCGGAAACCGAAGTGCGCGACCGGCTTCGGCACGCGCTCGGCCTGCCGACGGGCACCGAACACCGCGGTGACGACGGCACACCGACCCTGCGTGAGCAGGGCGCCGAACTGCTCCGCCTGTCCGCCAGCACGCACGCCGCGCAGCCCGACACCCATCCGGCCTATCCCGGCATCCTCGCCGAGATCACGCCCGACGAGGCACGGATCCTGCGATTCCTGCACGTCGACGGGCCGCAGCCGGCCATCGATGTGCGCACCGGGCGTCAGCGGGCGTTCGGCGGCGAGCGGTTGATCAGCGGACTCACCATGCTGGGCGACCACGCGGGCCTGCGATTTCCGAACCGGGTGCCGCAGTACCTGCCCAACCTGCGCAGACTGGGGCTCATCGAGTCCACCCGCGACCCCGTCGGCAACCCGCACCGCTACCAGGTCATCGAGGCCCAGGAGCAGGTGCGGGAAGCGTTGAAGCGCCCCGGTTTCGGCACGAAGGTGACCTACCGCAGCATCCTGCTCACCGAATTCGGCGCCGACTTCGTCCAGACTTGTCTACCGGTAGTCATCACTGACGGTCGCGAGACCGCGACCTAACCCTCGCCGAGCTCCGCCAGTTCCATCCAGCGTTCTTCCGCGGCTTCCTTGTCGGCGACGACTTCCTTCAGCTCGGCACCGAGCTTGACCAGCTTGTCCGGGTCCGTCGCGGCATCCGCCAGCGCCTTGTGCAGTTTCTGTTCGCGCTCGTCGAGTTTGGCGATGCTGCGTTCGACCTTCGACAGTTCCTTGCGGGCCGCGCGGCGGTCGGACGAATCCGTCGAGGCGCCACCGGTCTTCGCGGTGAGCGGCTTGCTGTTGCCCGCCATGGTGGCGCGCTTGGCCAGGTAGGAGTCGATGCCGCCGGGCAGGTTGGTGAGTTTGCCGTCGCCGAACAGGGCCCAGGTGGAGTCGCAGATGCGCTCGACCAGATAGCGGTCGTGGCTGATGACCACCAGCGTGCCCGCCCAGTTGTCGAGCAGGTCTTCGAGCTGCTGCAGGGTGTCGATGTCGAGGTCGTTGGTCGGCTCGTCGAGCAGCAGGACGTTCGGTTCGGCCATCAGGATGCGGGTGAGTTGCAGGCGACGGCGTTCGCCACCGGAGAGGTCGCCGACCGGGGTGCGCTGGCGGGCCGGGGTGAAACCGAGCCGTTCGGCGAGCTGGCCCGCCGAGATCTCCTTGTCGCCGAGCATGATTCGCTGCGCGACCTGCTGGACGGCCTCTAGCACCCGCATGTCGGTGGGCAGGTCGTCGAGTTCCTGACGCAGCCAGCCGATCTGCACGGTCTGGCCCTGGATCCGCTTGCCCTTGGCGGGTTCGGTCTCCCCGGCCAGCGCGCGCAACAGGGTGGTCTTGCCCGACCCGTTGACGCCGACCAGGCCGACCCGCTCGCCCGGCGCGAGCCGCCAGGTGAGGTCGTCGACCAGCACACGGCCGTCGGGGGTGGTGAGGGCGGCATCCTCGAGTTCGATCACCACGCGGCCCAGGCGCTTGCGTGCGAACGCGGCCAGCGAGACCGAGTCGCGCGGCGCGGGCACATCGGCGATCAGCGCCTCGGCGGCCTCGACGCGGTAGCGCGGCTTGGAGGTGCGAGCCTTGGCGCCGCGGCGCAGCCAGGCCAGTTCCTTGCGGGCCAGGTTCTGGCGGCGCGATTCCGAGGCGTCGGCCTGACGTGCGCGTTCGGCGCGAGCGAAGATCCAGTCGCCGTAGCCGCCCTCGTAGACCTCCACCTTGCCGCCGACGACCTCCCAGGTGCGGTTGGCGACGGTGTCGAGGAACCAGCGATCGTGGGTGACGACGACGAGCGCGGTGCGCCGGGCGACCAGGTGCTCGGCCAGCCACTGCACACCCTCGATGTCGAGGTGGTTGGTCGGCTCGTCGAGGACCAGCAGGTCCAGATCGCGCACCAGGGCCGCCGCCAGGGCGACGCGGCGGCGTTCGCCACCGGAGAGGTTCGTGACGAGGGTGTCGAGGCCCAGATCGGCGATGCCGATGCCTTCGAGGATCGAGCGCACACGAGAGTCGGCGGCCCACTGGTGGTCGGCGATATCGGCGGTGGACAGGTCGTCGGACAGCCCGGCGAACACGATCGAACCGATGCTCGCGCCCTCGGGCAGTACACCGCGCTGGGTGACCACCGCCATCCGCAGCCCACCGACCCGGCTCACCCGGCCCTTGTCGGGCGGCTCCAGTCCGGTCAGGACCTCGAGCAGCGTGGTCTTACCGCCACCGTTGAGGCCGACCACCCCGATCCGTTCCCCCGCGTGAATTCCGAGGGAGACGTCATCCAGCAGCGGCTTGACGCCGAAGCTCTTGGACACCTGTTCCAGGTTGATCAGGTTGGGCATTGCCGCCTCTCCGCGACTCGAGGCCAGACATAGGTGCGGGGTTGCGGTGCGTCGGCGTCCGACGGGGGGATTGCTGGACCAGTTGGCCCCTACCCGGTGAGTTACCCATGTTCGTGCGAGGTCTGTTGATTGCGATCATAGTGGACGCCGCCGGTCGCTCTGACCGGCACCGCTGCGGCCGGACTCAGCTGGTGGTCATCAGCGTGTGGAGTGCGCCTCGGTGTCGAGCACGCGGGCGCCCGGAACAGGACCAGTGGCCGTGCGCACGCTGCGGCACACGCCAGCGCCTGCCAGCTCCGCGGCGACACCGATCGCGGCCTCCTCCGATTCGCAGAGGAACGCGCAGGTGGGCCCCGACCCCGAGACCAGACCGGCCAACGCGCCCGCGCCGACGCCCGCGCGCAGGGTGCGGCGCAGTTCCGGTTTCAGCGAGAGCGCCGCGGCCTGCAGGTCGTTGCCGAGGAGCGGCGCGAGGGTGTGCGGGTCGCCGGCGGCCAATGCCTGCATGAGTTTTTGGGGGTCGCCGAGGCGCGGGGGCTCGCCCTCGGCGCGCAGGCGGTCGAGTTCGCGGAACACCGAGGGGGTGGACAGGCCTTCCTTGGCCAGCGCGAGGACCCAGTGAAAGGTGCTGCGCGACAGCACCGGAAGCAGGCGTTCGCCACGGCCGGTGCCGAGGGCGGTGCCGCCGTGCAGGGAGAACGGGACGTCGCTGCCGAGTTCGGCGGCGATCGTCGACAGTTCTTCGCGGGTCAGGCCAAGGTCCCACAGCTCGTTCAGCCCCACCAGGGTCGCGGCCGCGTCGGCGCTGCCACCCGCCATGCCGCCTGCCACCGGAATGCCCTTGGTGATGGCGATCTCGACCAGCGGGGCACGGCCTGCCAGGTGCGCCAGCCGGACCGCGGCCTTCCAGACCAGGTTGGTGCGGTCGGTGGGCACCTCGGCAGCGCCTTCGCCGGTGACCCGCACGGTGAGCGAGGCCGATGGGGCCAATCGGAGGTCGTCGGCGAGGGACAATGCCTGGAAGACGGTGGTCAGATCGTGGAATCCATCCGGACGCAGATCAGCGACTCCGAGATGCAGGTTCACCTTCGACGGAGCTCGCACGACGACCGGGCTGGGCACAACTGACAGCACGATTACCCAGCGTAATAGGTTCCACCGACGAGCACGCACGTCGAATGCCCACCGCTCGAACACAGGGTTGCGCCAGGTACCCATGGGGGGTATGTTCATTCGTATCGGGGACATACCCCTGGACCGTATGTTCGAAGAGCGAAGGAGTCGGCCATGGCCACCACCACCTACACCGTCACGGGGATGACCTGCGGACACTGCGTCAGCTCGGTCAAGCAGGAAATCGGCAAGATCGACGGCGTCACCAGTGTGGATGTCGACCTCGCCAGCGGTCTCGTCCGGGTCGACAGCGAGGGCGAACTGGCCGATACCGAGGTGGCCGCCGCGGTCGACGAAGCGGGCTACGCGCTGAGCGCCTGACTCCACTCCTGCTGGGCGAGGCAGCGCCCCCGCCCAGCAGGGACCAGGCCACTCGACGGCGAAGTGACAGGGACCACGTTCACCGCGGGTTCACCCACGTCGCGTCGCACAACGAATCATCCACAATGTCATCCACATCCATCCCCAAGCGTGATGAGACACGATTTCGGGGTTCAACCGGGAGTGCCGCCCGCGGACCATGATCAACTCAGGACGCGGCGAAAACCGGTTATCCACAATTGCTTTCACAGCGGCCGCGCGACCCGCGCCGATGAACGGCCGGTGTACTGCGGGTTCCCCTGCGAGAACCCACGATTCGACGATCTAGGTCGTCGCCGCCAACCGGACGAACGCCGCGGTCTCGAGGGTCTCGCCCCGTGCCTGCGGATCGATACCCGCGGCGACGAGCCTGCGCTCGGCCTCGACGGGCGATCCCGCCCATCCGGACAGCGCTGCCCGCAACGTCTTTCGCCGCTGCGCGAACGCCGCGTCGATCACCTCGAACACCCGTCGGCGATGCGCCTCGTCCATCGGCCACGGCGGTTCCACATAGCGGTCGATCCGCACCAGACCCGATTCGACGCGCGGTACCGGCCAGAAGACCTGCGTCCCCACGTGACCGGCGCGGCGAACCTTGCCGAAGAAACCCGCCTTGACACTCGGCACCCCGTACACCCGATTGCCGGGCTCGGCGGCGAGCCGGTCGGCCACTTCGGCCTGGACCATCACCAGCGACACCATGATGCTCGGCAACGTCGCGAGCAGGTGCAACAGCACCGGCACGGCCACGTTGTAGGGCAGGTTCGCCACCAGCGCGGTCGGCACGGCGGGCAGCTGCTCCGGGCGCACCCGCAGCGCGTCGGCCTCGACCACGCGCAGCCGCTCGACCAGGCCGGGCGCGCGATCGGCGACGGTTTCGGGCAGATAGTTGGCGAGCACGGGGTCGATTTCGACGGCGACCACCTGGTCGACCACGTCGAGCAGCGCCAGCGTCAGCGAGCCGAGACCGGGACCGACCTCGAGCACCGTGTCACCCGCACCGACGCCGGCCGCGGACACGATGCGCCGCACGGTATTGCCGTCGTGCACGAAGTTCTGCCCGAGCTGCTTGGTGGGTCGGACGCCGAAACGTTCGGCCAGGGTCCGCACCTCGGCGGGACCGAGCAATGCGGCACGGTTACCGCGAGCGGAATTCTCTGGTTCGGACACTGCTAAAACCTACCAACCTCGCCGATGGGGCAGCTCAGCGCTGCGTCGGGGCGGCGTTGACGCGCGCGAGGAAACCGTCGATGGCCGCGAGCTGTTCGGGCGAGGTCGAGCCGTGCTCACCGTTGCCGAGGACCACCTGCTGATCGACACCGTTGGCCGCGAGCTGGGCGACCAGCGCCGCATGCAGCGGCGACGGCACAACCATGTCGGCGACGTTCATGGACAGCAGGATCGGGGCATCGTAACCGCTGGTCGGCAGCATCATGTACGCCGCGAGCGGATCGCGCAGCGGGGCGAGCGGACGCGCCAGCAGGTCGGCGGCGGTGACGCCCTTGGTCGACACGAAGATCTCGTCCAGGCACTGACTGCCCGCGACGTCGACGATCTCCTTGCCGCGCGGAGTCAGGTAGGAGTCGATGTCGAGCCCGGGGTCGGTGGCGCGCAGACCGGCCAGGATGCTGACGACGAACGAGGTGGTGGCGCTGGACAGCCCCGGCACATCCGGCGTCGCGGGGCCGACGAACGGCAGGATCTTCTCCACGTCCGAGGCCGGATCGATCGCGGCGACACCACGGAAGTCCAGCTCAGGGGCGTACTCAGCCTGCACGTGCGCCGTGCTCAGCGCCGCGTGACCACCCTGAGAAACGCCGAGCACGCTCCAGGTGCGCGAGAGGTCGGGGTTGGCGGCGCGGGCCGCGCGGACCAGATCGATCGTCGCGGTCGCCTCGCTGCGCACCTCGAGGTACGGGTGCGGGCCGGTGCCGAAACGGCCGAGGCCGAGATAATCGGGCGCGACGACGGCGAAGCCCTGGCCGATGAACCGCTGGAGCAGCCGGTCCTCGCCCCCACGCTGCTGCTGGAACGGCGCGGTTTCCGGGTCGGCCTGACCGCCGCAACCGGGGCCGGAGCCGGAGGTGCCGTGGTCGTAGGCCAGGATCGGCCAGCCGCCGACCGGGGCGTCACCTTCGGGGATGAACATCGCGCCGCTGGCCGGGCGCTCGATGCCCGCCGAGTCGGTCATCCAATACTCGACCGACGCACCCCTGGTGAGCCCGTGCCAGCCATCGGGTTCGGCCTGCACCGAGATGAGCGAACCGGGGGGCGCTGCCATCACCGGGGTGTACCCGGCGGCGGCGAAAGCGCTCGCGACCAGCGCGGCGACAACGGTCACCCGGATCGGGATCTTCAGCACAGGTCGGCCTCTCTACCAGGCGGTCAAGATCTTGGACGAGAGTACAGATCGACCGCCGCCGGAGCCCGGATGACGCGCCTGGCCCACGAATGACAGAGAACCCTCAGCCTTGGGCCGAGCGGGATCAGCTGATCCCCAACCGTCCGGTGCACGCGGGCCAAGCGCCCCACCCCTGCCGCGCCCGAGTCACCTCAGCGATCGCGATCTGCTCTTCCCTGCTCGCCAGATCAGCCCGGGGGGCGTACTTCAACCCACCCTGCCGCTCCCAGGTGCTCTGATCGAACTGAATCCCACCGTAATAACCGTTCCCGGTGTTGATAGCCCAGTTCCCCGTCGACTCGCACTTCGCCAGCGCGTCCCACACCGCACCGTCACGCACCGGCGGCACCTCGGTCCCCGGCTTGGCGCCCTTGCGAATCGTCTTGGGCTGGGCGGGCGTGATCACATTCGAATTCACCTGCACGCGTGAGGCTTCGACACCGTTGACCATCTTCACCGCGAACGTCGCCTCGTGCAGACCGGGCATGCCAGGGTTCTCGACCACGGTGCGGCTCATGTTCATGGTCACGTCCTCGATCACCGTTTCGGTGGGATCGAGCGGCAGGGTTTCGGTGAGCTGTTCGGTGCGCTGCCGCGTGACGACAACCTGCATGCCCTCGGTGAGCGGCGTCGTCGCGGCAGGCTCCGTGAAGTCCTCGTCCTTCAGCGGAACGCCTGCGGCAGCGAGGAATTCACCGACAGTCGCGGCGGCGAGGCGTACATCGACCGGGGCGGCGCCGCCGTCTACCAGCGAGATATTGCGCGGGGTGTACACGCTCAGCGCGGCACCGTCGAGGGGCAGCTTCTCGGTGCGCGAGGGCAGCACGTGGGTGTCGGACGGGATCTGCATCGACGCGAGCGCGTCGCCTGCGGTGGTGCCGGTGGTCCATACCTTGCGCTCGACACCGTCGAGGGTGACCGTGATCTCGCGGCCGCGGTTGAAGGTGATGGTGGCGCCGTCGCCGACCTTCGCGCCCGCGGCGGGGACGACCTCGTCGTGTTCGGCGATCTCGTAGCCCGCGTCGGCCAGGATGGCGCGCACATCGCGCGACATCGTCGAGAGCTCGGTCCGTTCGCCGTCGACGACCAGCGCGACCGTCTTGTGGTTCACGATGGCCAGCGAGGCGCCGACGAGCAGAATCAGCAGCATGGCCGCCACCGCTGCGAACAGCAGCGGTGAACGTGACGAGTTGATCCGCGCAAAAGCCGACATGATTACAGGACGATAACGACGAGGTGCGCGGTAGACAACACCAGGCAGTCCGATCAGCGGGATCGTAGATCACGATTCGATATAGACAGCGCTGGTAGATAACGGCGTGAGCAGGGCAATGTGAGCCGACTCACGGTTGGTGTCCAGCCCCCTGCCGAACAGACGAATCGGACTACCGAATCCGATACAGCCTGCGCGCGTTCGCGGTGGTGATCTCGGCCAGCGTCTCCGGATCCTGTTCGCGCACTTCGGCCAGCGCGCGCACCGTGTACGGCAGGCAGTACGGCTCGTTCGGCGCACCGCGATACGGGTGCGGCGTCAGATACGGCGCGTCGGTTTCCACCAGGATCTGGTCGTCGGGCACCAGCTTGGCGGCCTCGCGCAGTTCGTGCGCGTTCTTGAAACTCACGGTGCCGGAGAAACTCAGCACATATCCCTCCGCCACACAGGCCTGCGCCATCGTGGCGTCGGAGGAGAAGCAGTGGAAGATCACCGTGTCCGGCGCACCCTCGTCGAGCAGCACCGTGAGCAGGTCGTGGTCGGCTTCGCGGTTGTGGATCATCAGCGGTTTGCGCACGCGTTTGGCCAGGTCGATGTGCCAGCGGAAACCCTCGATCTGGGTTTCGATATCGGCGCAGCCATCGAGCTTGCCGGGCCAGTAGTAGTCGAGGCCCGTCTCGCCGATGGCGACCACGCGCGGGTCGGTGGCGAGGTGTTCGAGCTCGGTCTTGGCCTTGTCGTCGAGAGCGTTGGCCCGGGTGGGATGCAACGCGACGGCGGCGTACACCCGCGGATCCCACTGCGCCGCCTGCACGGCCCACTGCGCGGCCGCGAGATCGTCGGCGATCGTCACCACATGTCCCACACCGGCCGAGGCGGCCCGGTCCACGATGGCCGTGGTCGACTCCGCATCGGTTGCGCCACAGGCATCGAGGTGCGTGTGGGCATCGATCAGGGGCGCGAGCGGCGGCGGAACTGGCGGAGCCGGACGATTCGTGTTTGCCACCCGGATTAGAGTAGTGCCCATCATGAGTGAGCGAAGCGAGCGATCAATGGGCACAGCTGCATCTGCAGTCACGACTGCGCCGAGCGCTAGCGAGGCGCAGGCGTGAGTGCAGCCGAAGGCGCCGAGGCGCCCGCCTTCTACGTCACGACGGCCATCGCGTACCCGAACGGTGTGCCGCATATGGGCCACGCGTACGAGTACATCTCCACCGACGCGATCGCCCGCTTCAAGCGACTCGACGGCTACGACGTGTTCTTCATGACCGGCACCGACGAGCACGGTCAGAAGATGCAGCAGACCGCGGCTACCGAGGGCATCCCGGTGCAGGAGCTCGCGGCACGCAATTCCGACGTCTTCGAGGCGATGGACAAAGCACTCGACATCTCGTTCGACCGCTTCATCCGCACCACCGATGACGACCACATGGCCGCGAGCGTCGCCATCTGGGAACGGATGCTCGCCAATGGCGACATCTACCTCGATCACTACTCGGGTTGGTACTCGGTGCGCGACGAGGCCTTCTACAACGAGGACGAGACCACCCTCCTCGCCGACGGCACCCGCGAGTCCACCGAGACCAAGACCCCGGTCACCTGGTCCGAGGAGTCGAACTACTTCTTCAAGCTCTCGGAGTATCAGGACAAGCTCCTCGCCCTCTACGAGGAGCGGCCCGAATTCATCGCGCCCTCGACGCGGCGTAACGAGATCCTCAGCTACGTCAAGTCCGGGCTGAAGGACCTGTCGATCTCCCGCACCACCTTCGACTGGGGTGTCCCGGTCCCCGGCGCGCCCGACCACGTGATGTACGTGTGGGTCGACGCGCTCACCAATTATCTGACCGGCGTGGGCTTTCCGAACACCGACTCCACCGCGTTCCAGAAGTTCTGGCCTGCCAACCTGCACATCATCGGCAAGGACATCACCAAGTTCCACACGGTGTACTGGCCCGCGTTCCTGATGTCGGCGGGGATCGAACTGCCGGACCGGGTGTTCGTGCACGGGTTCCTGTACAACAAGGGCGAGAAGATGTCGAAGTCGACGGGCAATGTCGTCGACCCGCTCTCGCTGGTAGCCACCTATGGCCTCGACCAGGTGCGTTTCTTCCTGCTGCGCGAGATCTCCTACGGCCAGGACGGCAGCTACAGCAACGACGCCATCGCCGGCCGCATCAACAGCGACCTGGCCAACGAGTTCGGCAACCTGGTCCAGCGCAGCCTGACCATGGTCAACAAGAACTGCGACGCCAAGTCCCCCACACCCGGCGAGTTCACCGACGAGGACCGCGCGCTGCTCGACCGCGCCAACTCGCTACTGGCCAAGTGCCGCACCGAGTTCGACGTCCAGCAGATGCACCTCGCCCTGGAAGCCATCTGGCTCACCCTCGGCGAAACCAACCGCTACTTCTCCGCCAACGCGCCGTGGGCGCTGCGCAAGTCGGGCACCGAGGAAGACCTGGCCCGCATGGCGACGGTCCTCTACGTCACCCTCGAGGTAGTCCGCATCGTGGCCATCCTGGTCCAACCGGTGATGCCGGGCTCGGCGGCCAAGATCCTGGACCTGCTCGCCCAGGAAGGCCGCGCCTTCGCCGACATCGCCACTCCCCTGGCCCCCGGCCTCGACCTGCCCGCACCGGAACCGGTCTTCCCGCGCTATATCGAGCCCAAGGAATAGCCGAAACGAACTGTGGCGCACGGTTTCACCGTGCGCCACAGTTTCAGCGATGTGAACTCAACCCCTCGCCGAGTCGCCGCATGCTGAATCAGGCGAGCAATTCCATCGACGACTCAGTTGAGGGCGTCCTCGACGCTGGTCGCGGTCAGAATCTGATCGGTCCACCTGTCCAGTTCCGCTGCGCTCGCTGACCGGACCCGAGCGATCGCCCACTCGGGAACTTCACCGAATTTGTGACCGAGCAGCCGAATCAAGGTCTTCGCCGCACCGCGCGCCTCGAGCATTTCTGCGGTTGTCACGATGGCCTCCTTAGCCTGCTGTCCCAGCTGCTCGAGCAACGGATCGAAGTCCGCCGGCTCGGTGTCGCTGACATTCATAATGTACTCCACCACCGCTCGCAGGTCGTTGCGACCATTCGGGCCATCGAACATCGCCGATAGGTCCTTCACCAGCGGCAACAACCGCGCGCCCGCGTCTGTGCGCCCCGGTGCGACCTTCAGCACGTAGAGCATCACCACTACCGCCGGTGTGAGCTGGCGCTTACGGAGTTCGACTAGGTCGGTAGCGGCCATGTCGTCGATGACGTACCGCATCCGCGGCACCAGTTCACCCAGCGACTCACGCACCAGTGGGGAGAGGTCGAACAACAGCGACAGTTCCGTTTCCGCCCGCCACCGGCGCCCCTTCGGATGGGCGTGGACGACCAGCGGAATGATCAACGGCACCGTGGTGGTCTGCGGGTGCTCGCTGACGTAGCGGGTCCAAATGGCGACCATGTACTCGATCAACCGCAGGGCCATCAGTTTGTCTGTGCTGCTTTGATGCTCGATCAGGTAGTAGACGAACGTCTCCTGACCCTCGACCTCGATCGAGAACAGCATGTCCCCATACCGGGGTGTCAGCTGGGCGGAGATGAATCCGGTAGACAGTTGCTTCAACGTCGACCAGTCCGCCTGTGCGACAAACGAGTCCGGCAGTTCCGACTTGAGTTCCGAGGCGGCGTTCTCCGGTCGACCGAGGATGCGGCGGCACAGGGCGTCGTGCGGGCTTGTCGGTCGCTCGGCCATAGCCACACCGTACGCCGCCACATCGGATTGTCAGCAATATTCGCATGTCAACAACACTGACGGAGAGTATTGCCTATCAATAGCTTTCGAGCTGAATGCCGCTCAGCTCTCCGAGCGGGCGGCCAGGACTGCGTCGTAGAGCTCGCGGCGTGAGGCGCCTCGACCGGCGGAGACTTCGGCGCAGGCGTCCTTGAGTCGCATGCCGCCTGCTACCAAAGTCTCGACCTCGCCGACCAATTCGGCAGGCTCGGCCGAAACCGGTTGGGAGCCCTCGAGAACCACGGTGATCTCGCCGCGGGCGCCGTCGGCGGCCCAGGCGGCCAGTTCGCCGAGGGTGCCGCGGACGACTTCCTCGTAGGTTTTGGTGAGTTCGCGGCAGATGGCGGCGCGGCGGTCGGGGCCGAGGACCGTGACCGCGTCGGCCATGCAGTCGGCGAGGCGGTGGGGGGCTTCGAAGAAGACGATGGCGCGTTGCTCGGATGTCAAGGTGCGCAACCACTCTCGGCGCTGACCGCCCTTGCGTGGGGCGAAGCCGTCGAAACAGAAGCGTTCCACCGGCAGGCCGGACAGGGCCAGTGCGGTGGTGACCGCGGAGGGGCCGGGCAGGCAGGTGACCGGAAGGTCGCGTTCGACGGCGGCGGCGACCAGGCGGTAGCCGGGGTCGCTCACCGACGGCATGCCCGCGTCGGTTACCAGCAGAACGGTCAGGCCGCTCGCGATGTCGTCGAGCAGGGCGGGGATGCGGGCGGTTTCCACGTGGTCGTAGAAGCTGACGACGCGGCCGGTGATCTCGACGCCGAGTGCCTTCGCCAGCGATTTCGTGCGGCGGGTGTCCTCGGCGGCGACCACGTCGGCCGAACCGAGCGCGTCGCGCAGTCGCTGGGACGCGTCGCCGATGTCACCCATCGGGGTAGCCGCTAAGACCAACACAGTGTTGTCCCGCCTCTCCGGTATCTTGGGCCGCAGGCGAGCGGCGAGCGGCACATGCAGGTGACGCCCGACCATTCTGTCAGGTCACCGGGGTGCGGCGATCGGCCGTATGTGATGGGGAACAGGGGCGGCAGTGTCGGGTCGGACTTCGATGGGCGCACCGCCTACGATCGGGGCGTGATCCCGGTGACCGATGAGCGCGCGATGCCCCCGTCGCGTCCCGTGTCGGCGTTGGTCAGCCCCGCGCCGCGGCGCCCGGCCCCCGATTTCGGCCCGTTCGACACCGCGCGTGGCTGGGTGGTCACCGCGGCGCTCACCTTCATCGCCGCGCTGACCAGGTTCGTCAACCTGAACTATCCGACCGACGCGCGCACCCCCGTCTTCGACGAAAAGCATTACGCCCCACAGGCCTGGCAGATGGTCACCGGCGGCGGCGTGGAGGACAACCCCGCTTACGGCCTGGTCGTGCACCCACCCGTCGGCAAACAGTTCATCGCCATCAGTGAGGCTATATTCGGCTACAACGCGTGGGGCTGGCGCGGCACCGCGGCGCTGGCCGGCACGATCCTGGTGCTGCTCGTGGTGCGGATCGTGCGCCGGATGGCCAGGTCGACGCTGATCGGCGCGTTCGCGGGTGTGCTGCTCATCGCCGAAAGCCTGACCTTCGTCTCCTCGCGCATCGGCATGCTCGATATTTTCATGTCGCTGCTGGTCACCGCGGCTTTCGGCTGTCTGATAGTCGACCGCGACGAAGTCCGCGAGCGGATGGCTCGCGCGGATCTGGCCGGGCGGGTCGGCATCTCGGACTGGGGTCCGCGACTCGGCGTGCGCTGGTGGCGGTTCGGCGCGGGTGTGCTGCTCGGCCTGGCGTGCGGCACCAAGTGGTCGGGCATCTACTACATCATGTTCTTCGGCCTGCTGAGCGTGGCCTTCGACGTGAGCGCGCGACGCGCGTACGGGGTGCGCAAGCCGTGGCTGGGGACGATGGTCCGCGATGTGGGGCCCGCGCTGTACGCGCTGGTGGTGATCCCGCTGGTGGTGTACCTGTCCTCGTACTGGGCGTGGTTCGCCAGCGAGAGCGGGGTGTTCCGGTACGCGGTCGGCAATCAGGTCGGCAGCGGTGGCGCGTTCGCGTTCCTGCCCGACGCGCTGCGCTCGCTCTGGCACTACCAGGGCGAGACCCTCGACTTCCATTCCAGCCTCACCAATTCGGCGGGCAACCACCATCCGTGGGAATCCAAGCCGTGGACCTGGCCGATGGGCCTGCGCCCGATGCTCTACTACTACGCCGACGGCACGGTCACCGGTTGCGGCGAGGCCCAGTGTGTGAAGGCCGTGATGGCCGTCGGCACGCCCGCGCTGTGGTGGCTGGCGCTGCCGCTCATCGGCTGGATGGCATGGCGTTCGATCGTTCGCCGCGATTGGCGTTACGCGGCGGTGCTGGTGGGGTACGGCGCCGGGCTGCTGCCATGGTTCGTGACGCTGGACCGGCAGATGTACTTCTTCTACGCGGTAGTGCTCGCGCCGTTCCTGGTGATGGGGATGGCGCTGGCACTCGGTGACATCCTCGGGTCGGCCAGACCCGCGGGGATACCGCGCAGTCCGACGGGCACCTATCTGCCCGCCCCGGTGAACGAGCGGTACGCGCTCGGGTTGCTGATCGTCAGCATCTATCTGGGCTTGGTGATCGCGAACTTCGTCTGGCTGTGGCCGATCCTCACGGGTCAGGCGATCACACCGCAGAACTGGCAAGACCATCTCTGGCTGCCGAGCTGGCGGTAGCTGGCCCGCCTCTCCGTGTATTCAGGCCGGGCTCAGGTGGTTGGTTCGTTTGGACGCGGCCGGCGGCTATAGGGTCGCAGCGTCAGCCCGTACCCGGTGAGTTACCCATGTTCTCGCGTTGTTCAGGTGTTCAGGACTCTGTTGACCAGGTCTATGGCGTCAGCGTCGGCGAGGCCGAGTCGTCGGATGGTTGTGACGTAGTCGACGGCGGCGCGGCTGGCGATGTCGCGGGTGGGGTCGCCGGAGGAGGCGATGAAAGAGCCTTGGCGGCCACGGGTTTCGAGGACGCCGTCGGCTTCCAGCTCGCGGTAGGCGCGGGCGACGGTGTTGGGGGCGATGCCGAGGTCGACGGCCAGCGCGCGGACTGTGGGGATCTTGGTGCCCGCGGTGAGCGTGCCCGCGCGGACCTGTTCGATCACGGCCATGCGCAGCTGCTCATAGGGCGGCTGGGCGGAATCGGTGGACAGCTCGACGTGGAACACGGTGCTCACACCTCGTCTCGGGACAGCGGGCAGGACATACAGCGGGGGCCGCCACGGCCGGAGCCCAGCTCCGAGCCGCTGATGGTGACTACTTCGATACCGGCCTCGATCAGGCGCGAGTTGGTCATCTCGTTGCGTTCGTAGGCCACGACCACGCCGGGTTCGAGGGCGAGGGTGTTGTTGCCGTCGTCCCACTGTTCACGTTCGGCGTCGGGTCCCTCGCGGCCGGTGTCGATCACGCGCAGCTTCGCGATGCCCATCGCCTTGGCCGCGGCGGGCAGGAAGGGTTCGGGTCCGGTGATGCTGATGCGTTCGAGGTCACCGCGACTGGTGAAGCCGTCTTCGCGGCGGATCGTGAACGCCTCCAGCGATTTCCGCACGCCCGGATACATCACCACCGCATCGGTGTCGACCATGGTGCAGACGGTGTCCAGATGCATGGTGGCCCGGTTCTGCGCGATCGGCACCACCAATACGGTGTGCGCGAGATCGTCGTCGAACAGGCTGCGCGCCAACGCTTCCGCACCCGCGGGTGTGGTCCGCTCGCCGACGCCAACGGCGACAACACCTTTGGCGAGCAGCAGCACATCGCCGCCCTCGATCGGCGCGGTATGCGATTCGTAGGCCCGGCGCACGCCGAGGAAGCGCGGATGGAACGCGTAGACGAGGTCGGTGATGGAGGTCTCGCGACTGCGGGCGGGCAGTGCCAGCGAGGTGATCGCCACCTTCGGGCCGACCCAGAACGAGGAATCGCGGGTGAACAGCAGATTCGGCAGCGGGTCGACGACGAAGTCGCCGCCGTGGTGCATCCGCCGGACCAGCGAGGCGGCGTCGGGGCCGAACGGCAGCTCGTCGAAGGTCATCCCGGCCATCAGGATGTCGGCGAGCTCGCCCGCGTCGAATTTGCGCAGTTCGGCGGCGAGCTGGTCGGCCAGGCCGTGGCCGAGTCTGCGGGCGTCGACCGCCGCTGAGATGCCCTGGATCCTGGCTGCCCCACTGGCGCTGAGGGTTTCGGTCAGCAGATCTGCCAGTAACAGCACTTCCACACCGCGGTCGCGCAGTACGGCGGCGAAGGCGTCGTGTTCGGCTTGCGCGCGTTCGACCCAGGGGATGCCGTCGAAGAGCAGTTGGTCATTGTTGCTCGGGGTGAGGCGGCGTAGTTCTGCGCCGGGGCGGTGCAGCAGCACCGTCCGTAGCTGACCGACCTCGGAGGTGACGGTCAGACGCGAATCGGGGGCAGTTCCCATCTGCAAAATGTAATGCGAGAACGCCAGGTCGGCACGCTCCGACCCGCAGTCGCCGGGATGCGTGGCGCGTAGATGTCGGAGACCTGTCGAACCGGTCCGCCCATTTTCGTACACGACACGAATACCTAAAGTATTGTTTAGGTGGTAGTGGGAGGAGCTATAGATGACGACGGCCGATTGGCAAACGAAGGAGCTGACCCCCGGGCAGCTTTCAGATCGTAGTGGAGTTGCAGTGTCCGCGTTGCACTTCTACGAACGCGAAGGTCTCATATCGAGCCGTCGAACCAGCGGCAATCAACGTCGATATTCTCGCGAAACCTTGCGCCGGGTCGCCTTCATCCGCATCTCGCAACGTGTCGGCATCCCACTCAGTGAGATCCGGTCGGCCTTGGATCGACTCCCCGAAGGTCGCACCCCCACGCGCCGTGACTGGGAGAACCTGTCGACGACCTGGCGTGAGGATCTCGACGACCGCATCACCCAGCTCGTGCGCCTGCGCGACAACCTGACCGGCTGCATCGGCTGTGGTTGCCTCTCGCTCGGCTCGTGCAAACTCGTCAACGAGCACGACCGGCTCGGCGCGGAGGGTCCCGGCGCGCGCGTGCTCGATGTACAGGTGAACTGCCCGCCGAAATCCGGCTGCGTATAGCCGTAGCCGGATGCCTCGGGCATCATCGCGGGTATGACCTCTCTGGATGCCAAGGCGAAGACTCTGCTCGAACTGCACAGTCCGGGAAATCCGGTGGTGTTGCCGACCGTCTGGGACGCGTGGTCGGCGAATGTCGCTGTGGCTGCCGGTTTTTCGGGCTTGACCATGGGCAGCCATCCGGTCGCCGACTCGATCGGCCGCGCCGACGGCGAGGGCATGAGCTTCGATGAACTGCTCGCCCGCGTCGCCCAGGTCACCGGCTCGGTCGAGCTCCCGGTCTCGGTCGACATCGAATCCGGCTACGGCCTCGAACCGCTCCAGCTCATCGACGGCCTGCTCGCGGCGGGCGCCGTCGGCCTCAATATCGAGGACACGGTCCACAGCGAGGGCAAGCGCCTGCGTTCGCCCGCCGAACACGCCGACCTGGTCCGCGGTCTGCGCGAAGCCGCCGACGCGGCGGGCGTGCATGTCGTGGTCAACGCCCGCACCGACCTGTTCCTGCGCCAAGACGGCGAAGAGGCCGACCGCCTCGACCGCGCGATCGCCCGGCTGACCCTGGCCGCCGAAGCCGGCGCCGACGTTCTCTACCCCGTCGGCAGGCACGCCGACGCTGACCTGCGCCGACTCACCACCGACCTGCCGTTGCCGGTCAACGCGATCGGCCAGCCGGGCACCCCGGCCAAGGACCACTTCGCCGACCTCGGAGTTGCCCGCATCAGCTTCGGCCCCTACCTCCAGGCCGCTCTGAGCGCCGCAGCGACCGATCTGCTGACTGCCTGGAATTAGACTCGAGCGGCACCCTGTGCTTCGAGGTCGATGCCGAGCACGCGTTCGCGGGTCGGCCGCTCGGATCGGCCTCGAGCGCGCAGTAGTCGCGCTTCCTGCGCGGCGGCCTTGGCCACAATGGTCGTCGCTGGTGACACCGCCAGCCAGGGGCATGTCGGCCTGCGCGGCTGCTCAGAAACGTTCAGCGCCCCAGTACCGCCAGCATCCCCGCGACCGCGCGCGGCCAGCCGAACTGCTCGGCGCGGGAGCGGGCGGCCTTGCGGCGGCCGGAGGTGGGCATGGCCAGGACGTCGGTGACCGCTCGCGCGAAGGCTCGGGGGCGGTCGGCGGAAATGGCTCCGCATTCGGCGGTGACGATGTCGGCCAGGGCGGAGGAGCGGCTGGCCACTACCGGGGTGCCAGCGGCCAATGCCTCCAGGGCGGCAAGGCCGAAGGTTTCGTGGGGGCCTGGCGCCAGTGAAACATCAGCGGTGGCAAGGAGTTTCGCTACCATGGCGCGGTCGTTGATGAAGCCGGTGAAGTGGACCGCCGGTGCACCACCGGGCAGGGCGGCGAGCGTGCGGGCCCGGCGTTCGAGTGACTCACGGCGGGGACCGTCGCCGGCGATGACCAGTCGGGCGGGTACCCCGGCCCGGTGCAGGGCACCGACCGCTTCGATGCTGCGGTCGACACGCTTCTCCACCGACAGCCGACCGCAATGCACCAGCATCGGATGCCCGTCGACACCGAGATCGGCGCGCAGGCCGAGGTCACGGCGGCGTGGACTGAACAGGTCGAGGTCGACGCCGAGCGGCACCAGTTCCACGTTCGGCGCACCGATCCGCAGGAACTCCTCGCGCGCGAAATCGGTGGTGCACACGACCATGTCGTAATCGGCGGCCGTGCGGCGGTTGGCGACATCGGCGCAGCGGCGCGCGGCGGGTCCGGGCAGGAACTGGCCGAGCAGCCGGTCGAGGCGCTCGTGCGAGATCATCACGCTCGCCACCCCGCGACGCCCCGCCCACCGGCCGAAACCGCGCAGCGTGAGCCGGTCGGAGACCTCGAGCACATCCGGCGACAGCCCGGACAGCACATCGGCCACCCGCCGCGGATCAGCCGCCCGATAACCACCGGTCCACGGAATTCCCACTGCGGGCAACGTAATTCGCAGCGCGCCCGTGGGCAGCACCTCTTCCGAACGACGCGACCCCGGCACGATCAGCACCACTTCGTGCCCGGCCGTCGCATATCCCTCACCGAGGTGGTGCAGGGCAGTGCGCAACCCACCCGATCGCGGGCCATAGAAATTGGCTAGCTGCACGATGCGCACACGCCGATCGTCGCGCCGCGCGGGTTACCTACGGGTCCTGCCCGAAGAACGGCGGGTGAACAGCGTCGAAAGATGCGCCTCATGGGCGCGGACACCCGGTGCCGCGCGGTCACCCGCGCACGATCCGACCCGATTCGGCGACGACCAGAGCGGCCGGGCTCAGGCGGATCGGCCTTCGTCGACCGACCAGACCCGCAGCAACCCGTGCCCGGATGCCGACGCACTCACGGCGACCAACTCGGCCTGCGCCGCGATCCACTCCCCCTGCGCGAACCGCACCCGCAGCGCCAGCCGCCGGGTGCTGCCGGGAGTACGGGCCAGGTCGTGACACGCGGCCCGCAGCGCGGCCAGATCACCGGGGTCGATGGCGGGCCGCTCCACCAGCCAGCGATCCAGCGGCGGGGGCGGCGGACCTGCCCACTCGTAGATGAGCGCGCTGGTCAGCTCGATGATGCCGACGCCGACGCCGCTGCGTTGCGAGACCGCGCGCAGCATGGCCGCGTCGGGATCGGCGGCGGGCTGTGCCGTGTCGAGCTCGGGAATCGCGTGCATCAGCGCGCTGATCCGGCGGTGTTCCGGCACCGCCTTAGCGATCATCTGGAAGTGGCGGACCTCGTCGTCGTCACCGGCCATGTCGACCTCGCCCTGCCACTGTCCACCGTCGTCGATTCGCGCGACCATCGCGAAATAGTCGATACGCCCGTCGAAGCGGGCCATCCGGCCGAACGCTTCGGGCGGGGTGCGAATCACCCGCACCCGCTCGGGGTCCCTGGCGAAGACGAGTTCCTCCAGGCCCGGCCCGTGATGGGCGAGTTCGGTGTCGGCCTCCCAGTCCCACGCGGCGACCCGCCGCGGTGGCGGGATCGGGGCATCGACGGCCCCGGCCCACAGCCGCACCCCGTGGACGCCGCCGAAGGCGCACGGCACCGGCTCGGTCACGACCACCGTGTCCGCCTCGACCACTCGCCGCGGTCCCCCGCCCGCGCGACAATGCCGCACCGCCTCCGCCGCGATCCGCGCGCGGGACGGGCCGAGAACGCGACGCAGCGAGCCGAGCCCGGACCAGTGCCTCGGGTGCGCCCCCGCGGCGACCACCGTGGGTTCGCTACCGGAGGTGAGGGTCTCCACCAGCAGCCACTCGTCGGACGGCATCGCCGCGATTCAGTTCGACGCCACGCCTCGGCCCGCACGCGGCAGGTCGAGGTCGAGCGGGATACGGCCCTCACGCAGGTGCGCCTCGACCTCACCGCCCGGCATCGGCCGGGCGATCAGGAACCCCTGCGCGCGGTAGCAGCCGAGGCCGACCAGCGTTCTGGCCGCCATCGGCGTCTCGACACCCTCACCGACCACGCCGAGGCCGAACGACCCGGCCAGCCCGATGATCGACTTCACGATCGCCAGGTCGTCGTCGCTGTCACCGAGCCGCTGCACGAAACCTCGGTCGATCTTCACGGCGTCGACGGGCAGCGCCTTGAGATGCGAGAGCGAGCTGTAGCCGGTACCGAAATCGTCGATGGCGATCTGTACGCCCATCTGTTTGAGGCCGCGCAGGGTGAGCCTGGTTCGCACCAGATCTTGCACGACGACGTGTTCGGTGATTTCCAGGCAGACCGAGCTGCCATCGATGCCGTACAGGCGAAGTATGTCCTCGATGCGCTCGACGAAGTCGGCGCTCACCAGCTGGACCGGCGACACATTGATCCGGATCACCACATTGGCGGCCAGCCCACGGCGGCGCCAATCGGCGAATTGCGAACAGGCCGAACGGATTACCCACCGCCCGAGCTCGCCGGCCAGGTTGGTGGCCTCGGCGACGGCGACGAACGCGCCAGGCGGCAACAGCCCACGGGTCGGATGCTGCCAGCGCACCAGCGCTTCCAATGCCACGATCCGCCCGGTCCGCAAATCGACCTCGGGCTGATAGTGCAGCACCATCGACCCGTCGGACACCGCGCTGCGCAGGTTGACCTCGACGTCGTCCTGTAGTTCGAACTGGACCCGCATGGCGTCGGTGAACACCGCGATGCCGTTGCCGCCACCGGATTTCGCCGAGAGCAACGCGTGGTCGGCACGGCGCAGCACGTCCGACACCGTCGTCTCGCCGGGCACACCGAGCGCGACACCGACGCTCACCCCACGGCTCACCGACTCCTGCCCGACCGAGACCCGGCGCCCGACCAGCTCTTGGATCCTGTTCGCTTCCAATTCGGCGGCCACCGCGTCCATCGTCTTGGCCGGCACGATGACGAACTCGTCGCCCCCGAGGCGCGCGATCATGTCCTCGGGACCGAAGTTCTCGCGCAACCTGGCCGCGAGCGTGCGGATGAAATTGTCGCCCGCGTTGTGGCCGAGGAAGTCGTTGAGCGCTTTGAGCCGGTCGAGATCGAGGAAGAAGGTCGCGACCGGGCCATCGTTGCCCGGCGCGAGCCGTTCCTCCATGTGCTCGAGCAGTGCGCGCCGATTGGCCAGGCCGGTGAGATCGTCGTGCGAGGCGATGTAGCGCAGTCGGTCCTCGGCTTCGACCCGGGCCTGCAACTGCGCGAACAGGGCGGCGATCGCCTTGAGCACATTGACCTCACGGGTGGTCCACGCACGATCCCCGCGCCGGACGAAGCCGAGCGCGCCGGTGGACACCCCGCGCGAGACCAAGGGGACGCACGCGGTCACCATCGATGGCATGCCGGTGGTCTGCCGGATCATCTCCTGGTAGTCGGGGTATTCGTCGCCGCGGCTGACGAGAATCGGTTCGACGGCGTGCTCGCTGGCCAGGAACAAAGAATCCGCCTTGGCGAACTCGATGACCCGTAACGGGTCGGGGTCGGGCACGTACGGTCGGCGCGGCCACTCGGCGATCAGCACCGTCTGGCGTAGCTCGTGAATCGTGTGCCGCAGGAAGGCG
The DNA here is from genome assembly GCF_042720495.1 of Nocardia sp. NPDC058480. Taxonomy (NCBI): domain Bacteria; kingdom Bacillati; phylum Actinomycetota; class Actinomycetes; order Mycobacteriales; family Nocardiaceae; genus Nocardia; species Nocardia sp. NPDC058480. Next base: position 566,634 of record NZ_JBHXMN010000001.1, read on the forward strand.
ATGTCCACGTCGAAGTAGTCCACCAGGCTCGCCAGGACGCGTTCGCTGGCCACGACCATGGTCGTGGCGTCGACACCCATCAACTCCGAGGCGACCTGCGTCACCAACGAGTCGAGGTTTCGCCGAGGCACCGTTTCTCCGATCGTGCTATCTGTCAGTTCCCTGAACCGAGTACCGGGAGCCTGGCGCTCCACACTGTCGGCGCGGGCGCATAGCTCAGTCGTAATACTGCCGTGACCGTCTCGTGCCCGGGAATTCCCATCAGTGCGGAGAACCGTTTGTGGATCGAGGCCAGTGTATCTGTGAATCCTGCCGATACGTTGCGCAAATCGTTGTCGTCCCGGACGTAGAGGAAAACCGGCGACATCGGCTGGACCGCGAGGCCCAGCTTCTGCGCGGCAATCCACACACGCTCGACGGCAGAACCGCCGCGCACATAATCGGTCAGATCGGCGTCTGTCCCGACGGGGCAGGTGACCGCGATCAGCGCGGAACTGGACGAAATCCGCTGGCGCGCGTAGTCACCGAGCGCCGCACCGCCGGACCAATCCCGCAGGTAGGCCATCACGTCGGCGCGCCCGCCGATATGCAGTTTGGCGTGCTCGTCGGCGGCCAGTTCCATGGTTCGCAGATCGAGTCCGGTACGCAAATCATCAGCGGGCCAGCGCAATTCGCCGAACATCTCCGCGTGCAAGCGGGGCGTCAGGTAGCGGACACGGTCGGATTCGGCAAGCAGTTCCGCGGCCTCGCTCAGCTCGGCGCGATCGACGACCCCGCGCACCAGCGCACCTTCTGTCGCCGCCGAAGCAGCCAGTGTGTCAAGCACTTCCGGCCCGAGTGGGCTGCCGTCGCCGAGGTGCCGGTTGGTGGCGCGGGCGAGCATCCCCGCGTAATCGGCGGCCAATTCCGGGTCGGCGCGCGCACCGAGATGCAGGACGGCCGACACCGGAGCCGCACCGCCGAGCACGATCTCGTGCGTCCCCAGCAAACCTTGAGCTGCGGCAGCGACGCGGGCGTTGTAGAGGGCGGCGCCGAGAGCCACCGCACTGCCACGGAATCCGATATCCATCCCGGAAGTGCGTGCCTGGTCGACGGCGAGGTGCACGGCGGAGCCGTCCGAGCGCACCGCCCACGGCTGCGCGTTGCCGCCCGACGGCGCGCGTTCGATGCCGTGCAGAATGCGGGCGATCGGGGTGTGCGGCTCGTCGAGCTCGACCAGCGGCGCGGCGTCGGCCGTGAATATCCGGTCACCTCGAGCGGGCTCGCCGAGTGCGTTGAGCTCGCGCTCCAGATCGACGCGAATTCGACCGGACGGCAGCGCCTGGTCCAGACCGATCCGGCGCACCGCGGTGGCGATGATGGCCGCGCCGAGCCCGACATCGCTGCCGAGCTGAGGCCAGGTGGTGACCGACTCGTCGATTTCGGTGAGGCTGGCGGCGAGCCGGGCCGAGAGCTGATCGGGATCGAGGATCCGCATCACGTGCGGGGCCTTGTCCCTGTTCGACAATCCGCGCAGGTCAGTTCTCGTCGTATCGCCGAGCAGGCCGTGGAACGGCGGCCGATCGGGCTCGAGATCGAATCGCTCCACGTCGAACAGACCTCGGTCGTTGGTCTCCATCAGCACCGGGATCCGGTGCCGCCGTGCCACCTCGCGCGCGGTGAGCTTCACATCGAGGGAATCGCAGACCTCGACAACCACCGAGAGACCGGTCAGGAATTCGTCCATCGAGGACTCGTCGACACCGGCCGGGAAGATCTCGACGGGCAGGTACGGATCGAGTTCGGCGATCCGCCGACCGGTGACGACACATTTGTTGAGCCCGATATCGAACAGACCACCGGGAATCCGATTCAGATTCGACAGTTCGACGGTGTCGAAGTCGGCGATCCGCAGCTGCCCGCAGCCGCCCTCCAGCGCGACGACGTAGGCGATCTCGTGCCCCGCGCTCTGCCCGATGATGCCGACCGACTGCCCACGAAGCTGTCGCTGCTCGGCGATGGTCAGCTTGTTCCGGTTGCGGTCCTGCCTGATCGCGCGGAACGCGGTGGCACCGACAATGGCCACCAGCGACGACCGCCACGGGTAGTACACCCAGCGATCATCGGCCGGATCCGCATCGGGTGCGGCTTTGAGCCGGGCCAGCTCCGATCGCATCGCAGGACGCAGGTCGATCACCGAGAGGCCCGGTTGTTCCCGCAGCCGGGCCAGCTCAGCCGCGTCGGCGGGGACACCGGCATCGAGCACCGACGGACGAAAGATGTCGGCGGGAGCGAGATCTCGGATCATGGGCGTCGCGCTTCGAGCAGTTGCGCGCGTTCGGCGGCGATCAGCTCGCGCTGCGCCTGCGTCGCCGCCGAGAGATCGGACAGATCCCACCACACCGGCACGGTGGTGTACCGCTCGTCCGGGTAGGACACGGCGGGTATGCCGGGATCGGGTCGCGCGCCGCTCGATCGATAGGACTCGAGCTGGTGCAGGGGGCTCACGCCGAAGCCGTACCGCACGTTGAGCAGCCAGGTGACGTGCACGACGCCGCGGGCGACCAGCGCGCCGAGTTCCGGTCTGCGCGGGACCGACCGGGTCGACCAGCCACCCTTGGATTCGGCGACTCCGCTCGGCACCTTGGCTTCGACGGACGAACGCAACGCGGCCTCGCCGGGAGTGCCGATCCATGGGTGGAACCCGGGGATGTCATCGGCGGTCGCGTGTGGCCCGTGCGCGCGCACGCCGGCCACCACCGAGCCGTCGGGGTCGATCGCGACGAGGAACGCAGTCGTCGAACGGCCGTCGGCGAGGGACTCGATATCGAGCGCGTCCTGAACTCCGTAGTGCCGGTAACCATTCAGCGCACCCTCGAGGTACTGATTCCACAGTGCCGGATCTTCCTCGGGCGAACAGACGCGGACATGACATCCGGACACGCTGTCGAGGTACCGCAACCCGCCCGCATTCGCGCCAACCACCCGGTGATCCGAGCCGGTGTGAGCCGACACCCTCATACAACTCCGTACCTACACCCGCGTCGGCTTTGTCCGACCAGCCAAAGTTTTCCTACGCAGTATCCGTCATTCAGCAGGAATGCACCATACGAGTGGCTAATTTTCCGGTAACCTCCTGAGCCAGTTGAAATAACCCCAGCTCAGAGTGGGTGAATGCACGAAAGGTGACCGAGTCAAGACCGATCGGTTCGAATTCGGCTAACTTTCAGCTATCTACAGTGATCGACACGAACAGTTCCACCGTGTCGGGGCCGTGCCACACTTCGATCTCCTCGCGGTAGGCGCGGGAGATCTCGGCCGATGCCGTCGCGTCGTCGACCTGGGCCCATACGTCTTCCACCGGGTCGTGATAGTCGCCGTTGGGCGCGAACCGGGCGTAGATGCCCTTGGGCACACGCAGCATGAGATCGCCGACCGGCACGTCGGCCGGATTCGCGAATTCACGCGCGACCAACGCGTTCCAGTTGCCCGCCGGGTCGGGCACGTAGATCGTGTGCAGCGGTTCACCGGTGCCGGGCCGGTCGCGCAGCCGGTCCTTGAGAAACTCGATCAGGTCGCTGTTGCTCACCTTGAAGCTCGGGTGCACCCGTGGCACCGCCAGGCCGCCGTACAACGCCGCGCCACGGACCACGATCGAATAGGTCATCGCGGATCGACCGCCAGGTACAGGTCGATCTTGTAGGCGTGCGGGTAGCACTCGAAATCGCCGGTAAAGGTGCGCTTGATCTGATTGTGCTCTTCGGCGTAGGCGATCTGGGTCCACAGATCCGTCATCACCCGCGGGAAGTTACCGACCGAGGAGAAGCGCGCGTAGCTGCCGCGCGGCAGCCGAGCCGCTAGATGTCCACGAGTGACCTGATCGAGCGAATCGCACTGATAACCCACGATCTGGGTGTTGTAGGTGCTCAGCTCGCCGGTGTAGTCGGTGTAGGCGCTGGCCAGTGGCCCGCCCAGATCCTGATGCAAGACTGCCGACCACGCCGCTTCGAGGTCACGGTCGCGCAGCTCACCGAGCGCGCGTTTGGGACTGCGGACCGGAAGCCCGGCCACCCAGGTCTCGTCCCGTTCCACGATTTCGAACTGCAATTGATGACTCTCTCGAAGGGTCCTGCTCGGGTTGCGTCATGCTATCAAACACCCACCCTAACCATATCTGAGCTGGACAAACGTCCACCACTACGGCGTGGAGACCGGGCGCTATTGTTCGATTCATCTCTATGCCCTAAGCTCCCGCGCTCGTGTGGGTACGCGCGGCGCTCGAACCGCGAAAACAAGTCGTGCGTTGGGCCGGTATCGTCATCGCCGCGGTGCTGGTCGGGTATCTCGCTGTGCTACTGGGGGATTCGCGACACTTCTATACCGACGACACCGAGGCGCAATACGTGCCGATGTGGCAGTTGCTCGGGACCGAATTGCGGGCGGGCCGATTCCCGGCGATGGTGCCGTGGGAATGGATGGCGGGCAACTACAGCCTCGAGGAGGCCGGGCTCTACAACCCCGCGCAGTTGCTGGTGTACCTGCTGGCGCCCTCGTTCGACAATCTCGCGCTGTACGCGACCGCCGTGAAGTTCGTGTTCTCCGCGATCGCCGCGCTCGGCGTGTTTCGCATCTGCCTGGCCTACGGTGCCCGCGCGCCATGGGCCGCGGTCGCCGGCGTGGCGTTTCCGTTCAGCGGCTGGTTCCTGTTCTTCGACGAGGCCAGCTGGTTCACCTCGCAGACCGGCACCGCCTGGCTGGTGCACGCGTGGGCCTCGGCCGTGCTCTACGCGCGCGGGCGCACCGGGCCGATCCCGATGTTCGTGTTCCTGTATCTGGCGCTGACCATCCAATATGCCTTTCCCGCCGTCGAATCCGGGTTGATGATCGCCGCCGTGGCCGCGGGTGAGTACCTGTATCAGCGCAGGTGGGCGCCGGTGCTGCGGATGCTCGGCGCCGCCGCGCTCGCGGTGCTCGCGTCGATGATCGCGAACCTGCCGATCCTGCTGTCCTCGCAGGCCACCTGGCGCGGTGACGTCTCCACCATCCACAACGACCCCTTCCTGACCGTGCCGTGGTCGGAATCGCTCAATGCGAGCCTGCCGAGCACCGTGCCCGCGTTCACCGCGTGGTGGGGGCATGTGCAGCCACTACCGATGGTCTATATCGCGTGGTTCGTGATTCCGGCGCTCGCGTTCATCGACTGGAAGGCCGCCGCGCGCGCCGCCGCTTCGTGGAGCGGGATCGCGTTGTTCGCGGTGGCGACCCTGATGTGGACGGCCGGTCCGGGCGCGATCGGTCCACTGCGGTGGCCCGCGCGGGTGTTGCCGATGCTCGCGATCGCACTGCTGGTGCTGGTGTGTGTGCTGATCAGTCGCTACGGGGATTTCGCTTCGTCGCGGCGGCGGTACGCGGCGGCGGGTGTGCTGATCGCGTTGCTGTTCATCCGATCGTTCTCCGCCGCACCGAAACTCGTCGAACGGCATGCGATCGCGGTATTCGTGGTGGTCGGGCTCGGGGCCGGGGTGGTGTGGCTGGCGCGCACTCGCGGGATCGCCGCCGCGGCGGTGCTGACGATTGTCGCGACGTTCCCGATCGCGTTCGTCCAGGTAGCGTCGGCGCCGGAGACCCCGATGTCCTATGGATTCCCTGAACGGCGCTCGGAGATGAGGGACGCGTTCCCCGATTTCGGCGGGCGCACACTGCAATTGGCCGACCGGATCATGGTGCGCGACGAAGAGCGAACTCTCGCAGGCACTTACGGCTCCATCGCGCTGGGCAGCTATGCCAAGAACCTCGGCCTGCACTACGTGAACGGGTATACGCCCGTCGGGCACGCGGCCTTCGCCGGGTTGCTGTGTATGGCGTGGGACGGCGGCACCTGCCCCGACGCGTACAAGCGCGTCTTCGCTGTCGAACCGTCTACCGACAGAACGATCGTCGACTTGATGCGTTTGGATCGCGTTGTCCTGCAACGCAGTCAGTATCCCAACGCGGGCACCCAACCTGCCCCCGCCGGTTGGCGATTCGTCCACCACCCCGGCCACGAACACCAGATCTGGGTGCTGGAACGAGTCAACCCGCTGCCCTCCCCCGGCGACCTGATCGCCCACGAATCCGGCGTCCACGCCACCGTCATGCCCGAGGCAGGCCTCACCAACCGCGCCACCGTCTCGTCCGGCACCGGCGGCCGGGTCGTGTTGTCCCGCCTGGCCTGGCCCGGCTACACAGCCACCCTCGGCAACAGCGAAATCCCCATCCGTGCAGTCGCGGGAACCTTTGTCGCGGTGGACATTCCGCCCGGCACCCACAACGCGACCCTCACAGTCACCTGGCGCCCACCCGGCCTGTCCATCAGCCTCACCACCGCCCTACTGGCCCTGATCGGCATCGCGTTGCTGCAGTGGTGGTTCCGCCGCTCCCGCCAGAACAACCCACCCAACAACCCCCTCCCCCAAACCCCGAGCAACACCCCAAAACCCCAGCTAGTCCCCGCATTACACACCCCACCCAACTCATCCCCCACACTCCCGACCACACAGCACACCCCAGCCAATCCCCGTCTTCAACAACCCACCCAACCCACCCACCGCACTCCCGACCCTTAGGGAGGGACGGCCACGAAGTGGCCGGTCCGCGGCCGGGTCGCCGGTCAGCGCTCGAAAGCGCTGAGCCGCAGGCTCTAGTCTCGAGCGCTGACCGGCGGCCCCTTGGGGCCGCGGACACGCGCGCGCCAGCGCGCCAATAAACACAGCGTCAAACCTGCCTGGGACTGCTTCTCACCCGATAGCGGCGGCCAGATGCGGCCAGGCTTCATGCAGGTCGGCCTCGAACTGCCCCCAGGTGTGTGACCCGGTCGGCCGGTGTACGTGCACGGCCGGAATCCCCAACTGTGCGAGCCGCCCGGCGAAAGCGGCCGTGCACGCTCCCGCGAGAGTTTCGATCGGTGGCATGGGCAAACCACGGTCGTGCGCGCCGGGCAAGCCCGTCGCGGCGGACAGGAAGATCGTCTTGCCCGCGAGCCGTCCGGCATTGGCGAACACATCGTGCTCCCGCCACCCCGGCCCACCGGGCAGCCCCCACATGTTTCCCGGATTCCCACCGCCACGCACCGCCTGCGCGCTGGCCATCGCGATTCCCAGCGGGTCCGAGGCCCAGGGGCAACCACTCAGCGCCGCCACCGCGGAAAACCGCGAGCCACTCTGAATAGCCAGGTCCAAGGCCGACGACGCACTCATCGAAACTCCGGCGATGGCATTGCGCCCATTCGTATCGAGCGCGCCGTCGATCACCCCGGGCAACTCCTGCGTCAGATAGGTCTCCCACCGCACCCGGCCGACGCCGGGGTCATCGGAAATCCAGTCGGTGTACAGCGTGAACGCGCCGCCGACCGGCATCACCACATTCACGAACTTGTCGGCGAAGAAATCGCGTACGTCGGTGTCCTCCCACCACGAGATCCCGTCCGCCCCGCCACCGGCCCCGGTGAGCAGATACAACGTGGGCGCCCCGGCCCCCGCCGCCTTGATCACGTTGTTCTGGATAACCCGCCCCATCGCGGGCGAGTACACATCGATCTGAGCGGACCTGCCACCCAGCGGCGCCTCCCCCGCCACATACGCCCCCGGATCGGCCGATGCCTTCGCACCTCCGAGAGCGGCAACAATCGCGCACACCACAGCAAGCCACGTTCTCGATGCAGTCACCCATCCGGTATACCCCGCGACCCGGTCTGTATATCCCGAAACACGCGACACATCATCCGTCGAGATCGGGCAGTGACCAGGCTCACCATCGGGTGCAAGATTGGGTCCGATACTCCTCGGACCTGCACCTTTCACCCTGTTTCGATCACTGGGCATCCGAAAAACCATGTGATTTGTGTCGGACCCGACCGGAATACTGACCTGCGCCCGATGAGTTGGACAGACGGAATCCGTCTTTTCTCGTGTGGTGCCGGGACGTCGTCGACTCGGCATCGGGCCACAGCTCACGCCCCGCCGTTCCCCCTGTTCCCCGGAGGTCACCCCGATGCCAGCCGATCTATCCATGCCGACGACGAAGGGCAAGACACCGACCGTCATCCGGGTGCTGGTGCTCGCGACCTTCGTCGTCATCCTCAACGAAACCATCATGATCAACGCGATCCCGCGGTTGATGAGCGACCTGCACGTCACTGAGGTCGCCGCGCAGTGGGTCTCCACCGCGTTCATGCTCACGATGGCCGCGATCATCCCCACCACCGGCTGGTTCCTGCAGCGGGTCACGACCCGGCAGGCCTATGCGGCCGCGATGGGCGTGTTCATCGTGGGCACCGTGATCTCGGCACTCGCGCCGACGTTCGCCGTGCTGCTGATCGGTCGCGTCATCCAGGCCGGTGGTACCGCGGTGATGATGCCGCTGCTGATGACCACCCTGATGACCGTCGTGGCGGAGCAGGACCGTGGCCGCGTGATGGGCAACGTCACCCTGGCCATCTCGGTAGCGCCCGCCATGGGCCCGGTCATCTCCGGGGTGATCCTGCAGATCGACATCCCCGGCATCGAATCGTGGCGATTGCTGTTCGTGGTGATGCTGCCGATCGCCGGTCTGGTCACCTGGCTGGGTCTGCGTCAGCTGGAGAACGTCGGCGAGCCGCAGCCGGGCACACTCGACCTGCCCAGCGTGGCACTGGCTGCCCTCGGCTTCGGTGGACTGGTGTTCGGACTGAGCAAGTTCCACGGTGACAGCTACGCCACCGCGGCACTGATCACCGCCGGTGGTGTCGCGCTGATCGCGGCGTTCGCGCTGCGTCAGCTCAGCCTGCAGCGCAAGGGCACCCCGCTGCTGGATCTGCGGGTCTTGCGGCATGGCACTTACACCAAGGCGCTGGTCCTGATGTCGATCGCGTTCCTGGCGATGATGGGCTCGATGATCCTGCTGCCGCTGTACCTGCAGAACCTGCGCGGGCTGAGCCCGCTGGAGACCGGCCTGCTGGTGATGCCGGGTGGTCTGGCGATGGGTCTGCTCGGCCCGACCGTCGGCAAGTTGTTCGACAAGTTCGGTGGGCGTGCCCTGGTGATCCCGGCCTCGATCGGCATCACCGCTTCGCTGGCCGGCTTCACCCAGATCTCGACGGACATGCCGTACTGGCAGCTGCTCGGCCTGCACATCCTGATGATGGTGTCGCTGGCCGCGGCGTTCACCCCGGTGTTCACCCTGGGTCTCGGCGCGCTGCCGATGAGCCTGTACTCGCACGGCAGCTCGATGCTGGGCACCATCCAGCAGGTGGCCGCCGCCTTCGGCACCGCCCTGGTGGTCACCGTCATGTCGGCCCGCAGCACCTCGCTCATCGACGCGGGCACCGCACCGGCCGAGGCAACCCTCGACGGCATGCGCCTGGCCTTCCTGATCTCGGCCCTGCTGGCCCTGGTCGTGATCGTGATGGCGGTCCTGCTGCCGAACCGCGCGGCAGCCGACCCGCACGCCGCGCCCGTGCAGGACGCCGCGGACGAGCCGGAGCTGGTCAAGAACTGACCACTGGCTCGAACGACGAACCCCCGGCCGCGTTCGCGACCGGGGGTTCGTCGTTTCAGGCTTCGTGGCTCAGTGCGTGGGCCTGCTGGTGGCCCGATGGTCTCGCCAGAGGCCGAGGTCGAAGTACAGCGTGGTCATCGAGTCCCACAGGGTCGACCACTGCTGCTTCGGACCTTTGCACACCCAGACGGCGGTCATGCGGTCGATACCGGGGATGCCCATCGGATCGTCGAGGTGCGCTACGCGCTCCACCTCGGTGAAACGGGCGCGCAGTTCGGGCTCGGCGGTGTCGAGTCCGAGGTAGATCACCGAGGTCGTCGAGTCCGGTGGCGGGCCGAAGAAGCCGAACCCTCGGCTCGGGCTGTAGGTGTCGGGCAGGTCGTATTGCCCGCCGAATTGCTCGACGGCGCCTGCCTGCCAATAACCCTGGGCGATCACGACCGCGTTCGCCTGCTCGTCGGGCGTCAACGTGTCATAACCGGCGTCGACACCGGAAACCATGGTCGACCAATTGGTGGTTCCCCAGAACGCCGAACGAATGCCGAGATCGATGGCGTTCTCGGCCTCAGTGCGCCAACTCGAAGGCAGCGGGGTGACCGTGATCGTCGCGATGAATGTCAGCGCCGAAAGTGCGACGATCGGAACCAACGCCAGATTCATCCACCGTTTCCGGTCGTACTGCCACAGGCCGACAGCGCCGAGCGCGAACATGGCGGGAAAGAAGCCCGTCGGATAATAAGGTCGGCCATGCGTGATGATGACGAACGTGGTCATGATCACCAACGCGACCGCGATGAAACGATATGGCCGCAACGATTCCTGCTTGAAAACAGCCCAGAATCCGATCGCGATCAGCAATGCGCCGAGGAAACCCGCCAAGCCGATCCATTGCGGGAGGAATCCCGGCGGACCGTAACCGGTGGCGTCCTGCTCCGCGCCGATGATCGGGCCCATGGCCAACTGCGGCCAGTTGTTCTGCGACTGCCAATAGAGAATCGGAATCGCTGACATCGCAAGGATGCCGGTCGCTACCCACAGTGCGCGACGACGCAGTATCTCCCGGGGACCACACAGGATGACGGCCACACCGAGGCACGCCCAGACGATGGGGATCATCCACTTCACCTGCATGTCAACGGCGGCAACGAGTCCCGCCACGACAAGGAGCCAGTCCTGCCGGGTACGCACCCACCGGATGAACAACCAGGTGATCACGGCCGTGAGGGTGGCATCGAAGGAGAAGGTACTCAGCACGACCTGGGTGGCCAGCAGGTAGGACGTTGCGTAGGTGCCCGCGGCGAGCAGCTGGACACGATGGCTGCCCCGGAGTTCGTAGGCGATCAGCGCCGACACCACGATCGCACCCACGCCCATCACGACCGCCGGGAACCGCAGTGCCGTCACCGATCCCGGTGCGAGCTGATCGGCGATCCACGAGAACAGCGGCACCACAACGCCCTGATCGGCGTAGGTGTAGTCGAGTCGTCGTCCGGCGGAAAGGAAATAGAGCTCGTCGCCGAAGAATTCGTAGCGACCCGCCGTCACCGTCAGCGCGATCGCGGCGATCGAAGCGATCAGCGCGACGCCACGAAAAGCGAACGACGGGTGAGTATTCGGTACTTCGTCGGGCTCGGTACGAGCCTCGATGACCGCTGTCATGAACTGCCTCTGATGCTTTCCAACAGACGCGTTCGACGCCCCCTCCCGTGGTGGCGTCACATCTGTTCGCTGGTGAAACGATTCCTCCCCGGCAGCGAACTTTGTGAGCGCGGGCGCTCGCGGTCCTGCGCGGATCATGTGCTTTACAGAAACGTTACTGCCATTCAGCAGGGTCCGCAAATGCGCCGACCTGCACAGTAAATGCCATTTTCGGTGTATCGGCTATTACCTGGACAGCGTTACCGATGTGACCGAGATTACGGCTTAGACCATGGGTGAATAAGTCAAACCCCGCTATGCGGCAAAATGAAGGTTTCACATTGCCATTCGGCACCGTTCACACAGACAGTCAAGCCCTGAATATCAGGGGCTTAGAAATGGAAAACCCTCTTACTCGCCGGTATTTATTCATCAATCGTTTCAGCCGTCGGCGGTGCACCACAGTAATTGGGGGCATGTAGTCGATCGTTATCGCGCCTAAGGTTCGTGCCGCACAGCTGTACGCGGAGAAGGGACGACGGATGTCGAAGTTGGTACGTGGTGTGGTGGTGGCGGCTACGGCCGTGGCGCTGGCGACCGGAGCGCCCTCAGCGGCCTTCGCCGCAGCGGGCGATTCAGGTTCGTCGACCGGTTCACTGGACAGCCGGTCCCTGACGTGTCAGATCAAGACACTGCTCGAGTACGGAACCCTGAGCGCGGGCGAGTCCGCGATGTGGAACATCCCGGAGTGCTCGCCGTTCTGGCAGGGATAACGGCACACACAAAGAAAGGGCCCGGTCGGTGACCGGGCCCTTCTTGTGTGGAGCTAAGGGGAATCGAACCCCTGACCTTCTCGATGCGAACGAGACGCGCTACCAACTGCGCTATAGCCCCGTGCGGCCCTGGTGAACCGCGCTGTGACACTGTATCAGGGGTTGCGCCCCGATACCGAATCGGTACTCTGACCTGCTGATTTGCGTGGTTGCACCAGTTACTCGCCGACGGCTTGACCGAGGTCTTCGACCCGGTTGCGGAGTGCGCGAGAAGTGGCCGGATCGAAGATTTCGAGGAACTCGAACCTCGGGTCCTCGTCGTCGGTGTCGAGCAGGGTGGAGCGGCGGCGCAGGGCGCGTGCGGTGTCGCGGTCCATGGTGCGACGGGTGTTGGCCGCTTCGGGAGTGGCTTCGGCGGCTTCCTGGCGCATGCCGCGGGTGAGGCGGGCCGCGCGCCTACGACGGATCTCCTCCTCCACGTGGACCTGCTTGCGCAGGTAGGCGAGGTAACCGGTGAGCACCGCGGCCGACAACCCGCACGCCCACCAGAACATCGAGTTGAGCAGCAGCCCGAACGCGGCGAACAGGATCATGCCCATGATCAGGCCCATGACCGCGCGCTGACGGAAGCTGTAGCGGGCGGCGCTGGCGATGGCGTCGGCCTCGGGGTCGTAGCCGCCGCGACCGCGACGCGACGGGGTGAAGTCGTCGTCATCGTCGAACTCGGCGTCGGGGGCAACGAGGTCGTCGAGCCGGGCCGGTGGCGCGGGTGGGATGCGCGCGGCGACGGGCGGCTCCTCATCGACTTCGACCGAGAGTGGTTCCGCCGCAGCGTCTTCTGTCTCTTCGTCATCGGGATCGGCTGTCGCGGTTGACACTCCGACGTCGTCGGTGTCCACCTCGGTTTCGGCTGCCTCGAGTTCGACTGTGGGGGTCAGCTTTTCGTCGTCATCTTCGGTGACGGGCTCTTCGGTCGTCATCCGATCCTCCGAATCAGTTCGGTGGGAGCGCTTGCGAAGCACACGGGGTCGGTAGTCGGGGTCACTCTCGTGACCGCCTGCCGCGCCGATGCGGATCCGTCGTTCGGCCCCGCCACGGTGCAGCACGCGTGTGGCGAGCGCGGCATCGGTGGTGCGGCGGATCCGGGGGTGCCGGTCCGCCAGGATCGGGAACAGGACGAAGACCCACAGCACCACCAGTCCGATCCACAGGATCGAATTCGGCATCGCGGTCATCACCTCCCGTCCCCACCAACGTGTTGTCCATCCGTGGACGCACCACTGACGTCCGTAGGTTAATTCGGGCAGACGCGTCCGTGTGGCAGGCGCGCCGTGCACACCTGCCACATGAGTAACAGAAATTTCACGGCTGCGCCGCCCGACCCTCCCTGACCAGGCGATCCACCACAGTGCCCATAACCTCTTCGACGGTCAGTCCGACCAGTAGGTGATCGCGCCACGCACCGTCGACATCGAGGTAGCGGCGCAGCATGCCCTCTTCCCGGAAGCCGACATTGCGCAGAACCGCCTGGCTGGCAAGGTTTTCCGGCCGTACCGTCGCCTCGACGCGATGCAGGCCGACCGGGCCGAAGCAGTGGTCGAGGCCGAGCGCGAGCGCGGCGGTCGCCACACCCTGGCCGCCGAGATCCTTGGCCACCCAGTAGCCGATCCAGCCCGACCGCAGCGCGCCGCGCACGATATTGCCGATGGTGAGCTGACCGCTGAACTGCCCGTCGACCTCGATGACCAGCGGGATCATCGCCCCGCGCCGGGCCTCGGCCTTCAGGCTCGTCCACAGCGACGGCCAGTTCGACGCGTGATTGCGCGCCTCCCAACTGCCGCGTCCGGTCGGTTCCCAGCGCTCGAGGTGGTCGCGGTCGCGCAGCCGGATCCGGCTCCACGCGGCGGCATCGCGAAAACGCACCGGCCGCAGGGTCACCGTGCCGCCCGCCACGCGCACCGGGCCGAGCCGAGCAGGCCATCCGGGATGCTGGCCGGCCCGGAATACGTTCATGGACTCCACTTGTCAGCCGCGCTGCGCCAGGAACGCGACCTGAACCTCGTCACCGGTGCGGAAATCGGTGTCGTCGGGCTCCACCACGATCAGGCTGTTCGCCTCGGCGAGGGTCACCAGCAGATGCGAGGAACCCGCGTTGCCGTTGCCGAGCGGCTGCACGAGATAGTCGCCCGTCGCCTCGTCGCGCAGCAGTTGCGCGCGCAGGAAACCTTTGCGGCCCGGCATCGAGGTGACGGGAGTGATGGTGCGGGCGCTGACAATTCGGCGCATCGGCTGACGACGGCCCAGCGCGATCCGGATGAGCGGACGCACCATCACCTCGAACACCACCAGCGCGCTCACCGGATTCGCCGGTAGCAGGAAGGTCGGCACCTCGTCGCGGCCGAGCCGACCGAAACCCTGCACCGACCCCGGATGCATCGCCACGCGGTCCACTTCCAGCTCGCCGAGCCCGTCGAGCGCCTCGCGCACCTGATCCGACGCCCAGCCGCCGACCGCGCCCGCGATCACCACGACCTCCGAGCGCACCAGCTGTCCTTCGACCACGTCACGCAGCCGGCGCGGATCGGCGCTGACGATGCCGACCCGGTTCACATCGGCGCCCGCGTCACGCGCGGCGGCCGCCAGGGCATAGGAGTTCACGTCGTAGACCTGGCCGGGACCGGGCGTGCGGTCGATGTCGATCAGCTCGCCACCGATGGAGATCACCGACAGGCGGGGACGCGGATGCACGAGCACCTTGTCCTGGCCGACCGCGGCGAGCAGGCCGACCTGGGCCGCGCCGATGATGGTGCCCGCCCGCACCGCCACGTCACCTGGCTGCACGTCGTCACCGATGCGGCGGACATAGTCGCCCGAGCGAACCGGCTCGAAAACCTTGATCCTGGCCCGCCCACCGTCGGTGAATTCCACCGGCAGCACCGCGTCGGCCAGGGTCGGCATCGGCGCGCCGGTATCGACCCGCACGGTCTGGCGCGGCTGCAATCGGATGGGCTGGCGCGAACCGGCCACCACCTCGCCGACCACCGGCAGGGTGAGGTCGATCAGCTCGCCCTCCTCATCGCGCACATCGGTGCCCGCGGCGGTGACGTCGACGCTGCGCACCGCGTACCCGTCGATGGCGGCCTGATCGAAGCCGGGCAGCGGCCGCTCGGTGACGACGTCCTCCGCGCACAGCAAACCCTGGGCTTCGGATATCGCCACCCGGACCGGCCGGGGTGCGACCGCAGCCGCGGTGACCTTGATCAGCTGATCCTCAACCGAGCGCATCGAGCTCCTGAATCTATGTCGGCGGTGAACCTAGCCGCGTTAGGCGACGGGCGCTTGTGGATCCCACTCCAGACTGAGCCGGAACTTCAGCCACTCGCGCAGTTGCGGGCCGTATTCCTCCCGCTCGAGGGCGAAATCCACGGCAGCTCGAAGATAACCGCCCGGGTTGCCCAAGTCGTGGCGCGACCCACGGTGGACCACCACGTGCACCGGATGCCCCTCGGCGATCAGCAGAGCGATGGCGTCGGTGAGCTGTAGTTCCCCGCCGGCGCCCGGCTCGATCCGGCGTAGTGCGTCGAAGATCACCCGGTCGAGCAGATAGCGACCGGCGGCGGCCAGGGTCGACGGCGCGTCGGCCAGGTCGGGCTTCTCGACCATGCCCTTGACGCGCAGCACGTCGGTCTCCGCGCCGCCGGCGCATTCCTCGACGTCGAAGACGCCGTAGGCACTGACCTGGGATTTCGGTACGTCGATGGCGCACAGCACGGAGCCGCCGCGCTCGCGGCGGACCCGGCTCATCGTCTCGAGCACGCCACAGGGCAGCACCAGATCGTCGGGCAGCAGGACGGCGATGGCCAGTTCGTCGTCGTCGAGAACGGATTCGGCCTGGGCGACGGCGTGGCCGAGGCCCAGTGGCTCCTCCTGCACGACCGAGGTCACATCGAGCAATGCCGGGGCCTTGCGAACCTTCTCCAGCAGCGCGAATTTCCCGCGCGCGGCCAGGGTGCTCTCCAGCACGAGATCCTCGACGAAGTGGGCGACCACGCCGTCCTTGCCGGGCGAGGTGACGATCACCAGCCGGTCGGCGCCGGATTCGGCGGCCTCGGCGGCGACCAGCTCGATACCGGGGGTGTCGACCACCGGCAGCAATTCCTTCGGCACCGTCTTGGTGGCAGGCAGAAACCGCGTCCCGAGTCCGGCCGCGGGTACCACCGCAGTGCGGAAACCGGAAGTCTTGTCTGTCATGCGCATACCCTATCCATTCAGTGCCGTCCGATCGCCTCCACGCGACGATCCGGCGTCGGCAAGAGCTTAGGCGCGTACCGCCGCCTTCATTCCGGCCGTGCGCAAAGGACATCGGATCGCTACGCGCCTGTGCAGACTATGGTGGTCGCTGTGGAGATGCCCGGTGAGCGCACCAAATATGCGTGGCGTGCCGAGATCCTGGCCACTCGCGCACAGGTGGACTCCGCCGAACACGCCGTTGACGCGGCCGCGCTCGCTGCCTCGGCAGCCCGCCTGGCCGGGGCCGATGACATTGTGTGCGCCTATGTCCCGGTCCGCGGCGAACCGGGCGATCTACGCATGCTCGACATGCTGCGCGCACGCGGCGCCACGGTGTTGCTGCCGGTGACCGGCGAGCCGGGTCCGCTGAGCTGGGCGCGCTACGAGGGCGCGGATTCACTGCGCAAGGCCCGCTACGGCCTGCTCGAACCGGCCACCGAGGCGCTGCCACCTGGGGTGGTGACCGAAGCCTCGACGATCCTGGTTCCGGCCCTCGCGGTGGATCGGCGCGGGGTACGGCTCGGGCGTGGTGCCGGGTACTACGACCGGACGCTCGGCGCGGCACGCGCCGACGTGCGCCTCATCGCCGTTGTACGGGACAATGAACTGGTCGACCTGCTTCCCGAGGAACCGCACGACCGGCGAATGGGTTGGGCGCTCACCCCAGGTGGCGGGCTGGAACAGCTGGGCCGCGACCTCGCCGTTTCGCCGGAATGAAACGGCGATTCGCGACGTTGGCAGTGTCGGCGGTAGAGTGCTAGATCGACGAGAGACTTGCGGAGGATCCTGTGCCAACTTATTCGTATGCGTGCACCCAGTGTGACAACCGCTTCGACATCGTTCAGTCCTTCTCCGACGACACGCTGACGGAATGCCCGCAGTGCTCCGGGAAGCTGCGCAAGCTGTTCAACTCGGTCGGCATCGTGTTCAAGGGCAGCGGTTTCTACCGCACCGACAGCCGTGGTGGCGCGTCCACCGCGAGCGAACCGGCTAAGACCTCGTCCGAGAGCGGCAGCACCAGCAGCAGCAACGGATCCAGCGGCAACGCAGATTCATCGTCGAGTGCGAGCACCAGCTCTGCTCCGGCCGCCGCCAGCTGACTTTTCGAAAGTTATCCACAGCCCCGCGGTTATCCACAGGCGGGGGTTTCGACGGCTTTTCCGCACTGCCACGGTTCTACGCTTTCGCTCATGACTCGCAGTCTCGCCGACCTGGGACGTGGCAGTTCCTGGCGTTTCGCCCTCGGTAATCGTCCGGCCTGGGCCGATGCGCTGCTGGCCCGGCGCATCGCCGCCGCGGTACTGGCCGTGGCCGCCGTCGTGTTGTTCGTGCGAGGTGATCCCGGCGGTGCCAGGGTCGCGGTGGTGGTCGCCGCCCACGATCTCGCGCCGGGCCGGCTGCTCACCGCCGACGACCTGCGCGTCGATCATCACGAATCCCGTTCGCTGCCAACAGGTTCCGTCAGTAGGACCGCTCCCCTGCTCGGCGCGACCTTGACCGGCGCCATGTATGCCGGGGAAACGTTCACCGATCTGCGGGTCGTCGGCCCACGGCTGGCCGCGGCCGCCGCGGGCAGTGCCGACGCGCGGATCGTGCCGATCCGGTTGGCCGATGCCGCGGTGGCCGATGTGTTGCGGGCGGGCGATCGGGTCGATGTCGTCGGTGTCGAGGATGCGGGCGCTCCCGGGGCGAGCAGGCCCGCGCGCACCTTGGCCACTGATGCGGCGGTTGTTCTCATCACCGCGACAGGCGATCGACGAGGGGCGGAACGGGTGGTCCTGGTCGCGCTGGATACCGAATACGCCACCGCTGTGGCCGGTGCGTCGCTGCGCACAGCACTGACTGTTGTCCTGCATTGACCTGGTTCATCGCACGCCCACGTCGAAGTTCGCGAGAAATTTGCCGAAACCCTGATTAGCATCAGTCAGGAACCAAGCACCACCGTTTCGCACATTCGATATGGAGCCCAGCGCCCCGGCCGGCTCCTGTACGAAGGAGGCATCGGCATGCTCAAAGGTTTCAGGGATTTCCTGCTCCGCGGCAACGTGGTCGATCTTGCGGTCGCCGTCGTCATCGGCACGGCGTTCGTCGCGATCGTCACCGCGTTCACCAGCGGGATCATCAATCCGCTGCTCGCGGTGTTCGGCGGATCGAACGAGATGGGGCTCGGCTTCCAGCTCATCGCGGATAAACCGGCCACCTTCATCGAGGTCGGGCCGATCATCACCGCGGCGATCAACTTCCTGCTGGTAGCGGCGATCCTCTACTTCATCCTGGTCATCCCCGCGACCAGGATGAAGAAGCGATTCTCCAACGCCGACGAAAGCCTCACCGAAAACGAACTGCTCATTCAGATTCGCGACCTGCTGGCCGAGCAGCGCGGCCGCTCGGACGGAAAGCACAGCTCGATGTCCCAACCGCAGCCGGACGCCGACGGCGAACGGACATACTGAATCGGCTTCCGTGACACAGAGATCGGGCCCGCTCCCTCGAGTAGGCCCCGATCTTGTTGTCCGACAGTCTTATTCGGTCAGCCGAGGCTGAAGGGTGCGCCCCAGAGGGTCACCCAGCTGATGACATTGTCGGTTTCCACCTCGACGCTCACGAAGGAACGAGCCTGGGCGTAGCCGCCGCAGCCGGACAGGCCGATGGTCTCGTCAGCCCAGGTCACCGAACCCGACCCGCCTTTGAACGCGTTGCGGGTCTTGTGGGTTTCATTGCCGAAGTCGTCCGCCATTTCGAGGTCGAGAACGTGGAAGGACTTCGACTGGCCGGGGCCGAGCGAGAGTTCGCCTCCGGTCGAGACGCTACCTTCGGGATCGTCCCAGTATTGACCGTCGGGCCAGTCCTGGGATCCCTCGGCACCGCCGGTCGCACCGCCGCCGCCGATATTCACCTGGCAGCCAACGGTGTAGCCCGGAAAGATCTTGCCGCCACCGTCACCGGATACCGTCACCTGCGCGCTTCCGGAAACCCAGGCATTGCGGTGCGCGGGAGTAGATCCCAGCGACGGATTGATATTGGCGGATTCACCGACGAGACTGATGTCGACGACGGTGCCGTCGGACAGCGTCTTGGTGATATGACCACCCGGCAGCGGAACAAAGGTGTCGGCGTTTGCCGCGCCGGTGGAGAGCAAGCCCAACGCAACGGTCGCCACGGCCGTGAAACCTGCCGCGCGCGCGATGCTCTTACGATTGATCATCACAGTTGCCCTCTCGAGGGTGAATTCGTGTGAACGAGCGAAAGTTTCGGTTCTTCTCGCGCGATCAGCCGATGCTGAACGGCTGCCCGTACAGGGTGGTCTTGGAGTAGTGGTCACCGATGATCTCGACCACCGAGTACGAACGCGCCTGGGCGTAGCCCGCGCAGCCCTGGATCTGGATCTCGGCATCCTGGTATTCGACCGAGTAGACACCCGGCTTCAGAATGTCCTTGGCGTCGATCTGTACGAACGCGACCTGGCCGGGACCGAGATTCAGACCGACCGATCCACCGGCGCTGAGACCACCGGTCGACACGCCACCGGACAGCCCGGCGCTGACCGCTTCGTCACCGATGCTGACCTGGCAGCCGACGATGTAGCCGTGGTTCAGCTGCGACGCGCCGTGCGTCGAAGAATTGTTGGAGCCGGGACGGTTCAAAGGTCCGTTGTAGGGCCCGACCTCGCCCTCCGGCGTGACCTGCACATCGGCACGGGCATGGCCCGACACCCAGACGACGCGACCAGCGCCGTTGGCGGCCAGCGACGGGGAGACGATGGCATGCTCGCCGTGCCGGCTCAAAGTAACGCCGGGGCCCAGCTTCTCGCCGTCCGGCAACGGCACGAAGGTGTCCGCGTTGGCAGCACCGGCCGACAACAGGCCGATCGTCACGGCCACTGCGGCGCCTGCGCTCCATGCGGCGCGGCGCCCGCGGTTGGTGCGGTTCTCGCTCATTCTTCCCCTCGAGGTGTACGCAAATCCGACCTCGACCATCGAGGTCGATATCTGTGTTGCGCCCGGACCCAGCTGGGGTGTGTCACAAGGGACAAGCACCGCTGGCAACAGGACAGATGCGCCCTGCCGGGAGGTGGATCGAGAAGCTGGTCGTCACCTGATCGGCGCGACTCTCAGCCGATCGGCGAACGAAAACGCAAGATGAGTTCGACTGCCGGGGCAGTCGATTCGGGTTCAACATAATGAGACGGACTCGCATTGTCCAGTGCTACGACGTTGAACGCACAACAAAACGGGCCGGTCGCCGTAGCGACCGGCCCGTTTCGAGTTCGGGATGCGAACAGATCAGCCGAGGCTGAACGGAGCGCCCCACAGCGTCACCCAGGAGATGACGTTGTCGGTCTCGACCTCGACGGAGACGAAGGCACGCGCCTGCGCGTAGCCGGCGCAGCCGCTCAGGCCGATGGTGGTGTCGGACCAGGTCACCGAACCGGAGCCGTTCTTGAACTTGTTGTTCTTGCTGTGCGATTCGTTGCCGAAGTCGTCGGCAACCTCGCGGTCGAGGATGTAGAACGAGGACGACTGGCCGGGGCCGAGCGACAGCTCGCCGCCGGTGTTCACGCCGGCATCGACGTTGCCTTCCCAGTCGCTGCCCACATCGCCGCCACCGGAGACGCCGCCGCCCGAGATGTTGACCTGGCAACCCACGGTGTAGCCCGGGTAGATCTTGCCGGAGCCGCCGTCGGAGACGGTGACCTGAGCGCTACCCGAGACCCACGCGTTGCGGTGGACCGGAGTGGAGCCCATCGACGGGCTGATGTTGGCGGATTCGCCGACCAGGGAGATGTCGACGACGGTGCCGTCGGACAGCACCTTGGTGATGTGTCCACCCGGCAGGGGAACGAAGGTATCGGCATTGGCCGCGCCCGTGGAGAACAGGCCGACGGCCACGGTGGCCGCAGCGCTGACGCCCGCCACCTTCGCCATGAACTTACGGTTGATCATAGGATTTGTCCCTCGAGGATTGAGTTCGCCGCAGCGAGAAGAAGATTCGTGCCAGATCGAAAGACGTCAGCCGATGCTGAACGGCATGCCGTACAGGGTGGTCTTCGAGTAGTTGTCGCCGATGACCTCGACGACGGTGTACGCCCGGGCCTGCGCGTAGCCGGCGCAGCCCTGGATCTCGATTTCCGCGTCCTGGTAGTCGATCGCGTACGTACCGGCCTTCAGGATGTCCTTCGAGCTGATCTGCACGAACTTCACTTCACCGGGGCCGAGGTTGACGCCGATGGAGCCGCCCGCGGTCACGCCGCCGGTGCTGATTCCGCCGGAGACACCAGCGCCGATGGCGTCATCGGCGATGCTCACCTGGCAACCGACGATGTAGCCGGTGTTCAGCTGGGAGGTCCCGTGCGTTGACGAGTTGTTGGAGCCGGGACGGCCGGTCGGGCCGTTCCAGGGGCCGACCTCGCCCTCGGGGGTCTCGTTGACCTCGGCGATCGCGGTGCCCGAGACCCAGACGACGCGTCCCGCGCCGTTGGCGGCCATCGACGGCGAGATCAGCGCGGACTCGTGGGTGCGGGTGATGGTCACGCCAGCAGGGCTGACCTTCTGGCCGTCCGGCAACGGCACGAAGGTATCGGCATTGGCGGCACCGGTCGACAGCAGGCCCAAGGCCACGGCGGCCGCGGCAGCGCCGACGCCCGCGGCACGGACGCCACGGCGCACACCGGTGGTGCGGTTCTCGCTCATACTTCCCCTCATCAGGTGTCTAACAGCCGACTTCGACTTTCGAAGCCGGACAAATGGACCTCACAGGGCCCAGATCAGTGTGTCGCCCCTTTGTTGCCGTTGCGTAACTAACTGTTATTTCGACGATACGGCCGGGGCCGGTGTAGCGAACCCGAGCCAGGGCTCCACCGGGTGGTTCAACGCACAGAGGTGGGGTACTGCGGGGACCGATAGTTGGTGGCTCAATGGCGAACATTAAACGCCGTTCTACTGATTCGGCAACGAAAGAGTTCGTAAATTTCACTGTGAAGCACGGCACACATTCGTACATCGCCACATGCTTTGACGTGCATTGATGTAGTTGCGAAGGCCCCTGTCATGAGGTCTTGACAGAACTGGTCCACAGGTAACGATCTGGGTCATCGAACGACAAAAGACCACGCTTTCGCGTGGTCTCGAGTATTTGTCCGCCGTTCGCGCATGCGCCGAAAACGGCTTTTAGAAGGCCGCCTATTACGTAGCGGCTACGTAGATAACGGGACGATCACCCGTGGTGCGGCGGAACCTGGGACCGTAACCATTCGTCGGTGCCGGAGCCGCTGGATCGGTCACCGCGCTCGTCACCGGTGGTCTCCGGCAGCACATCGCCGAAGATCCTCGCCAGCCGCGCCGCCTCGGCCGCCTTGCGCCGGAGCTCCTCCGCGGACGTAGGTTCCCGGCCCCGATCATCGGGGCCGGGAACCGCATCGTGGGGCTCGGATGTCATTCGTCCAGACCGGACAGTTCGCCGATCACCTTGCTGGCCAGCGGCCCGAGGGTGGCCATGCCGTCGCGGATCGACGCGCGGGTACCGGGCAGGTTCACCACCAGGGTGCTGCCGGAGATGCCCGCGACGCCGCGCGACAAACCGGCATCGAGCGAGCCGGCCACCCGGCCCGACGCGCGCAGCGCCTCGGTGATGCCGGGCAGTTCACGGTCGAGCACCTGTGTGGTGGCCTCGGGGGTGATATCGCGCGGCGACATGCCGGTGCCGCCGACCGAGATCACCAGGTCGACACCGCCGATCACCGCGGTATTGAGGGCGTTGCGGATCTCGACCTCCTCGGCCTGCACCGTCACCGAGGCGTCGACGAGGAACCCCGCCTCGTTGAGCAGTTCGGTAACCAGCGGGCCGAACGAATCCACGCCGCCATGAGCCGTCCGATCGTCGACGACAACAACCAGTGCGCGCCCTGCCACGGGAGCATCGATGTCCATGGTCATCACCGTAGCGCCTACGCACGACAGGTTCGCGTTCGAACGCATCATCGGCCGCCTTCCGCCGCCGCCGCGGTGAGCGTGACCTCGACGGTCTTGGCATTGCCGCCCTGTTCGTCGGTGTAAGTCACCTTCACCTTGTCTCCTGGCTGGTGTGAGCGGACGGCGGCGATCAGCGCGTCGCCCGAGTCGATGGGACGGTCGCCGAGGCGGGTGATGACGGCGCCCGCGGGGATGCCCGCCTCGGCGGCGGGGCCGTCGGGAGTGGCCTCGAGTACGCGCGCGGCGGTGTCGCGCGCGAGCAGTTTGATGCCGATCTGGGCATAGGTGGCGTGGCCGGTCTTGATCAGTTCGTCGGCGACCCGGCGCGCCTGATCCACCGGGATCGCGAAGCCGAGGCCGATCGAACCGCTCTGGGTGCCGCCTGCCGCCTCGCCGCCGAGGCTGGCGATGGCGGTGTTGATGCCGATCAGCTTGCCCTGCACATCGACCAGCGCGCCGCCGGAGTTGCCCGGGTTGATCGCCGCGTCGGTCTGGATCGCGTCGATCACCGGGTTCACCTGGCTCGGTGTGCCCTCGCCGCTGGTCGAGACCGGGCGATTGAGGGCGGAGACGATGCCGGTGGTGACCGTGCCTGCCAGGCCGAGGGGTGAACCGATCGCGATCACGGGCTGGCCGACCGCCAGCCCATCGGAGGTGCCCAGTTCGATCGGCGTGAGCCCGGTCTTGCCGCTGACCTTGATAACGGCCAGGTCGGAGACCGGATCCGCGCCGATCATCGTGGCGGGCGCGGTGCTGCCATCGTTGAACACCACTTCCATCGTCGCCGAGGCGCCCGCGCCCGAGGCGACGTGATTATTGGTGAGGATCAGCCCGTCCGTGGACAGCACCACTCCGGAGCCCTCACCGGAAGCCCGGTTCCCCGCGACCTTGATCATCACCACACTGGGCAATACCCGCTGCGCCACCGCCTGAGTGGACCCGGTCGGCGCGTTGGCGACATTGTTCACCGCGGGCTTGGGAGCCTCGAGCGCATTGGTCACCGGCGCGGAATCCGAATCGGTGGCCAGCACTCCGACAACGCCACCGACACCACCGCTGACCAGTGCTAATACCGTCGCACCGGCGATCAGGCCGAGCCGCAACGGCTTTCGCTGCGGCGTCGGCGCCGGGCCGAATGCCTGCGGCGCGACGCCGTGCGTCGCCGGACCATCTTGCGGGTGCTGACCACCGAACGACGTCGGGCCCCCGAAAGGCCCAGGACCACCGAAGGGAGCTTGGTCGCCCTGGTGCCCGCCGAACGGCATCTGGCCGCCGAAGGGTGCGGGGCCGCCGAAGTGGTCAGCAGGGTGCTGCTGGGGATCGTCGGTCATGGTGTCTGTCTCCTCACGCTTGCAGACCAGCTTCCTGACGGCTACTGAGAGGCGCCTGAGATCGGACTATCAGTTCGCCGAGACTCCGGCGATCACTCGGCCGCTGACTCGTCGAGAACGGTCGGCGCCTCCCCCGGCAACACGATGCGCACCAGCGCGCCGCCCCGATCGGAGGTGTCCACCGCGATGGTGCCGCCGTGTTTGGTCACCACCTGCTTGACGATGGCCAGCCCGAGCCCGGAACCGGGCATCGAACGCGAGGCGGTCGTGCGGTAGAAACGTTCGAAGACCAGTTCGCGTTCGCCGGTGGGGATACCGGGGCCCGCGTCGCCGACGGACAGTTCGAGCAATCCCGGGCCGCCAGGGCGCATGGTGATCCGCACGACCGCGTCGGGCGGACTCCACTTGGCCGCGTTGTCGAGGACGTTGAGGACGGCCCGTTCCAGGCCCGCCTCGTGCCCGTAGACGAACCACGGCGCCAGATCGGCAACGAAGGTGATCCCCACCCGCCTGCGCCGCGCACGCTCGAGCGCGCGCTCGGCCACCTCGCCGAGATCCACCCGCTCGTAGACGGTCTCGGGGGCGTCCTCACGGGCCAGATCGACCAGGTCACCGACCAGCGTCGACAGCTCGCCGATCTGGGCCACCACATCGGCGCGCAATTCGGCCATGTCCTCGTCCGGCAGCCGGGGCGCGCCCGGCCTGCCCGAGGCGATGAGCAGCTCCATATTGGTGCGCAGCGAGGTGAGCGGGGTCCGCAGCTCGTGGCCCGCGTCGGCGACGAGCCTGCGCTGGCGGTCGCGTGATTCGGTCAGCGCCCGCAGCATCGTGTTGAAACTCTCGGTGAGCCTGGCCAATTCGTCATCACCGGTCACCGGGATCGGCGTCAGATCGTCGGTGCGAGCGACGCGCTCGGTCGCCGCGGTGAGTCTCGCGATCGGGCGCAGACCGGTGCGGCCCACCGCGGTCCCGGCCGCCGCGGCGAGCACGACACCGCACGCGCCAACCACGAACAGCAGCCACGCCAGCTGATCGAGCACCTCGCGGGTGCGGTAGAGCTTCTGCGAGATGATCAGCGTCGCACCGCTGTTCGTGCGCGCGGCGAGCACCCGCTGGTCGCCGACGGTGCGCAACGAGGAGTTGATCTTGCCGTCGGCCACCGCGAGCTCCTGGGCACCGACCGGCGGAAGCGTCTGCTGGGGCGGCATGTACGGCTTGTGACCGGCATAGATCAGCGCGACGCCGACATCGTTGGAGAACAGCCCGGCCAGCACGATCGACTGGAAGCCCGCGGTCTCGAAATTGTTGTTGATCATGGTCGCCGCGCGGGCCTCGAGCTGGCCGTCGACATCGGCGTACAGCGCGCGCGCCACCATCGCGTAGGCCGCGATCGAGGTCACCGCGACCGCGATCAACACCACCGACGCCGCCAGCAACGTCACCCGCCAGCGCAGCGACACCGAGCGGGTGAGCGGGGTCGGCGGACGCATCTCGCTCGCGTCGAGCGGCCTGCCGAGCACGGCGACCGCGGGTTCCTTGTGTGCCATGCCGCCCGCCTACGGAGGGGTCTCGCGCAGCACGTACCCGACGCCACGCACGGTATGGATCAGTCGCTCCTCGCCGTCGGCCTCGGTCTTGCGGCGCAAATAGCCGATATAGACCTCGAGCGCGTTGCCGGAGGTCGGAAAGTCGTAGCCCCAGACCTCTTCGAGGATTCGGCCGCGGGTGAGCACGCGGCGCGGATTGGCCATCAACATCTCGAGCAACGAGAACTCGGTGCGCGTCAGACTGATCGCGCGCATCCCGCGGGAAACCTCGCGCGTGACCGGATCCAGCGACAAGTCAGCGAACACCATCGCTTCCGACGCTTCACCAGGATCGGGCGTTCGCCGGCGCAGCAACGCCCGTAAACGCGCCAGCAATTCCTCCAACGCGAAAGGTTTCGGCAAATAATCGTCGGCACCCGCGTCGAGCCCGGCCACGCGTTCGGACACCGAATCGCGTGCGGTCAAAACGAGAATCGGCAGATCGTCACCGGTACTGCGCAGCCTTCGGCACACTTCGAGGCCGTCGAGGCGCGGCATCATGACGTCGAGAACCAGGGCATCGGGCCTGGCCGCGGTCACTTTTTCCAGTGCGTCCAGACCGTCGACAGCCAGGTCGACGGTGTAGCCGTTGAAGCTCAGTGACCGGCGCAGTGATTCCCGCACCGCGCGATCGTCGTCGACTACCAGAATGCGCATGTGGTGTAGTTTGCCGTGACCGACTGAGAACGTACTGAGAGGACTCGGCGCGCCGAACGTCGTGTTCTCGATGACGTGCGTTGTAGGTCTTGACAAACCAGAACGAATCGTCGTTGTGTCAGCGCATATTCGGCGAATTACAGACCGCGTGGCCCGGATTGCCGATGCCCACTCGGCACGGTATCTTTCCTGCGGTAAAAGAAGACCTCCAGTTGGTTCTGCGCTCGCATCGCTCCGCGACCTCCCCGCGCGGGCCTCCGGTCACACGTGGAAGCAGAGGCAACGCACGCGGATGGAACCTGCATCGCGCTCCTGGCAATTCAGCCTGTCCAACTGGTCGGTAACGCGCAAGGTCGGTGTGGTGCTGGTGCTGCCGGTGATGCTCGCGACCACCTTCGCCGTGCTGCGGATCAACAACGAACTGCAGACGATGACGCAACTCGGCGCGGCCACCGAACAGGCCACCGTCATTCGTCCTGTCGTCAAATTCGCCACCGCGACCGAACAACTCGCCGTCGCGGCGACCGCGAACTGGGGTGCGATCGCCGACCCGCAGACCGACGCCGCGCTCACCACCTACGACCAGGCGCTCGCCGAGGTGCAGAGCGCGCTGCGCACCGCCCGCATCGACCCCGCCGTCGCCAGTGAACTCACCGCGGCCACCACCACCGGCGCCACCCTGCGCAATACCGTGCGCGGCGGCTCCCCCGCGATGGTCGGCGAGCAGACCGACGAGATCGGCGAACGGATCGGCAACGCGCTGGCCAAGACCCCGCAGGTCGAGGACTTCGTCGTGCAGCGCTACTTCCTGCAGCTGACCGCGCTGCACCAGGCCCGCCGGGTGCTCACCCGCGAACGCACGCTGGTCGTCTCGCCCGAGTCGGGCCGCAGCCAGAGCGCGCGATCGAAGATGCTCGTCGAGCTCGGCTCCGAAGCGAACATGATCAAGACCTACGGGATGATCCTGCCCGAGCACGCGGGCAGCCAGGCGGCGCTGCTCGACGCGGTGCAGACCCGGATCAGTGTGTTCAGCCAGAACAACGGCGATCCGACCACCAACGCGGCGGTGCTCAACACGCTGCAGGTCAGCGCCGACACCTACGCGTCCACCATCTCCGCGCTGCTCGACAACATCGACCACACCCTCGACAGCAATACCGCGACCGCGCAGACCGGCGCCCTGCGCGAAACGACCCTGGTGCTCGGCATGCTGCTGGCGGGCCTCGCGCTCGCGCTGGCCGTGGCCCGCACGCTGGTGGTGCCGGTGCGCAGGCTGCGCCGCGACGCGCTCGAGGTCGCGCATGTGAAGCTGCCCGACGAGCTGGCCGTGGTCCGCAGCGGCGGTGCGACGCCGGAGATCATGCCGGTGGGCGTGCATTCCACCGACGAGATCGGTCAGCTGGCCCGCGCCGTCGACGAGATCCACGAACAGGCGCTGAATCTGGCAGGCGACCAGGCGCGCCTGCGCCTGCAGATCGGCAACATGTTCGAGACGCTCTCGCGGCGCAGCCAGTCGCTGGTGGAGCAGCAGCTCGCGCTCATCGAGGAGCTCGAGCACGACGAGGACAACCCCTCGCGCCTGCAGACCCTGTTCCGTCTCGACCACCTCGCCACCCGCATGCGCCGCAACGGTGACAACCTGCTCGTGCTCGCGGGCACCGTGCTGCGCCGCGGTCACCTGCCGCCGGTGCCGCTGTCGGACATGCTGTGGAGCGCGGTGTCGCAGGTGGAGGACTACCAGCGGGTCGAGATCGGCAATGTGCCCGATGGTGTCGTCGCCGGTGAGTCCGCGGTCGATATCGAGCACCTGCTCGCCGAGCTCATCGACAACGCGCTGCGCTACTCCCCGCCGAGCACGTCGGTGGCGGTGATCGTCGGCCGGGCGGTCGACAGCGGCTATCTGATCGAGATCACAGACCGCGGCCTCGGCATGTCGGCCGACGATCTGCGCACGACCAACGACCGGCTCGCCTCCGGTGGTGAGGTCACCATCGAAACCGCACGCCGGATGGGTCTTTTCGTGGTCGGCAGGCTCGCCAAGCGCCACACCATCACCGTCAGTCTGCGCCGTACCAGCGGTGCGGCGCCGCAGCCCGGCATCACCGCCAGCGTGCATCTGCCCAGCGCGCTCGTCGCGCCGTCGCCGCCCATGCCTTCGAGCCAGTCCACCGGCCCGAATCCGCTGGTCTCGACCGGCCCGCATCCGATCGTGCCCGCCGGGATCGGCCCGTACGCGCTGACGCCGGCCGACATCACCGGCCCGAATCCGATCATGCCGACCGGACCTCGCCCCTTGGTTTCGCTGGACGCCGTGACCAGTCTCGACCTCCCGGCCTCACCGCTACCCGTGCCCGCGATATTCGCGCCGATGGATCCGAGTCCGCCCGTCCCGGCCGACGGCGCGAACGCACCAACCGCCGGACTCACCAATGTCGGCCTCCCACAACGTGTTCCGGCCGCCGTACCGGCGCCGCCCCCGGAACCGGTCGCCGTCGAACCCGACGACGACGCGGCTCCCGCGGGCATGTGGGCCGAGCACGAGCACGACACCGACGATCTCCCGGTGGCCACCGATCCGCCGACGCCGGCACCCGACTCGCTGTCCTTCGGCCTGCCACAGCGCATCCCCGCGAGCGCGCTGGCCGAGCTCTCCGCCCCCTCCGCACCTGCCGCACCCTCGGAGCCGGAGCCGGTCGCACGACCCTTCGACGCCGACCCGATGCCGACGACGAGCACCCGCTTGCAGCCGGTCTCCGGCCCGGCACCGACCCCGATCTACCAACGGATGGTCTCGGAGTGGCTCGTCGAACCCGCGTCCGCCCCTGCCGAATCCGGTAACGGCATCGGCGCGTCGTGGAGTGCCCCCGGCGACGCGGGCTGGTCGGCCGCCGCCGAGGCGGACCACCCAGCCACGTCCTCGCGAACGAGCGGCGGGCTGCCGATCCGCAAGCCGGGCGCTCAGCTCGTCCCCGGTGGGCTCACCCCCGCGGAAGAAGAGGGAGCTCGCGACCCCGAGGAGATCCGCAACAACTTGACCCGACATCTCAGTGGCGTCCGCAGCGGCCGTGCCGAGATCCAGTACAACGACGGAGGCCTCGAATGAGCAACGCGCACCCCACAGACGAGAATCTGAACTGGTTGGTCGCCCGCTTCACCCGCGACGTACCCGGCGTCTCGCACGCGGTGCTCGTCTCGGCCGACGGACTGCTCCAGGCGACCAGTCCCCATCTGCCCTCGGACCGCGCCGAGCAATTGGCCGCGGTCACCGCCGGTTTGGCCAGCCTGTCGATGGGTGCGGCGCACCTGTTCGACGGTGGCAAGGTGATGCAGTCGATCGTGGAGATGCAGCGGGGCTATCTGCTGGTGATGAGCGTCGGAAACGGTTCGCACCTGGCGGTTCTGGCCAACAAGAGCCACGACATCGGCCGCATCGGCTACGAGATGGCGTTGCTCGTCGACCGGGTGGGCTCGGCGGTCACCGCCACCGCCCGCTCCGCCGGCTGAGGTGAGATGTCGAGCCCTTACGGATCCGATCACCGGCCGACGACGCGAGTCAGGCCCTATGCCCTGACCTCCGGCCGCACCGAGCCCGCGATCGCACTGCCCTTGGAGGCAGTCGTCGAAACGGTCTCTTATACAGCTCACAATGACTGGTCCGCAGGCGATTTGCGGATCGAAATCGTGCGTCTTGCCACACATCGGCTCTCTGTCGTCGAGATTGCTGCATACCTTGGTCGCCCACTGGGTATGGTCCGGGTGATGATCGGTGATCTCGTAGTGGGCGGGATTCTTCGAGTGCATTCGACGCTGACCGAACAGGCGAGCTACGACGAACGCCGATCACTGATGGAGAGGACTTTGCGTGGACTCCGTGGCCTCTGATGGCATGCGCCCGCCGGTATCAGAACAGCGAGTCGCATCGACCAAGATCGTCGTGGCCGGTGGATTCGGGGCCGGTAAAACGACTTTCGTCGGTGCGGTGTCGGAGATCGTGCCGCTGCGCACCGAGGCGATGGTGACCCATTTCTCCGACGGCATCGACGACCTCGCCGAGACGCCGGAAAAGGAAACCACCACCGTAGCCATGGACTTCGGCCGCATCGTGCTGCCCGGCAACCTGGTGCTCTACCTGTTCGGCACCCCGGGGCAGAAACGCTTCTGGTTCATGTGGGACGACCTGATCCGTGGTGCCATCGGCGCGGTGGTGCTGATCGATACCCGCAGGCTGGAAGACAGCTTCGCCGCCGTCGACTTCTTCGAGGCGCGCGGGCTGCCGTTCCTGATCGCGGTGAACCGCTTCCCCAACGCCCCCCGCTTCCCCATCGCCGAACTGCGCGAAGCGCTCTCGGTGCGCGAGGGGATCCCGATCGTCGACATCGACGCGCGCAACGCCGTCGAGGTCCGTCAGGCACTGGCGGCGGTGACCGAATACGCCATCGCCCAGCTCGAGCCGCAGCAGTTCGAAGGAGCGGGCAGGCGTGCTTGATGTGCTCGCCGCGACCGGTGCCGAAACTTTCGCGCACGGCACCGGTATCGCGTGGCTCGCGCTGGATCTGTCAGCGCTCGGGGCACTGGTGTCGTTCGCCTGCATCCGGCACGCGAAGTACTCGATCCGGTTCCGGCTCATCTGGCTGACGATGGCCGCGGTCTCGCTCGGTGGTGTCGGGCTGTGGCTGGCGAATTCGGTCGCGCTGCTCGCGATGCGGGTGAACGACAGCGTCATGCGGTACAACGTCGCGCTCGGTGCGGCGGCGCTGGCCATCGCGGTGGTCGGCGTGCTGGCCGGATTGCTGATCAGTGGCCGGACCACACAGGTGCCGCGGCTGATCATCGGCGGGCTGACGATGGGTTTGAGTGTCGGACTGTCGACCTATCTGACCCTGGACGCGCTTGCCGTGCAGGGCACCGTCGACGAGTCGCTCGGCCTCATCGGGGTTTCCGTGCTGGTGTCGATGGCGCTGTGCACCGCGACCCTGTGGGTGTCGCAGGTGGTCCGGCGGGTGCCGGTGCGGGTGCTGGTGTCGGTGCTGTTCGCGCTCGGCGTCGCCGCGGTGTACTACACGGCGGTCGCCGCGCTGACGTTCTCGATCGATCCGGGTATCCGGACACCGACCGGGCTGTCGCTGTTCGACCTGGTGTTCCCGATGTTCGTGATCGGCGCGCTCGGTTTGACTGTGCCGATCACCGCGGTGCTGGTGGCGCCGGATCGGCGAGATGCCGCGGCCCCGGTGCGTCAGCCCGTTCCGGCCCGCTGAAGGCAACCAGCTAACGTCCGGTTTGTCGGAATCTTTCCGGTCTTCCGCCCCGCTGATCGAAGCTCTCGCGACCTGCGGCGAACTGCCGCGAAAAACGCCCCTGAAGTGGCGATGAGCGGGTTCCCCTGACTCGGAGAACCCGCCCTCCCGCACGAGAGTACATACCTGTGAGGGACTCCGCATCAGTGGTTGGGGAATTTTCTTGTGGCGAAAAACAAACCAAGAGTTGGTAATTCGACCGCCAGCAAATATTCCGCAAGCCATTCGACGCGTCCGCGCCAAGTGGCATGCATCACACCGTTAACGGGGCGGTTGCCCCACACCCTCCCCTAAGGCCCTGAACAGGCACAACAGTGTCGGAGTAAGGCCCCTGGACATATGGCCGCGCAGAACGAACCGCCGACGCCGTGGAAGCCCACCACACGGTGCGCCAACCGAGTTATGGTCGCTGCAGGGCGCATTCGTCTCGCCCAGCACATCCAAGGTTCGTTCGAAGGAGTTCGCATGGCCGTCAACGTGGTGCTCGACAAAGTCCTCGACAAGGAATTCGAGAACAAGACGCTCGCGGAAATTCTCGCCGCTCCCCCCTCAGCGCTCGCCGGTCTCACCGAGGCGCACGACAAGCAACTGCTCGAAGCGCTGAAGATCAAAACCATCGCCGACCTGGGCAACAACAAGTTCTTCCAGCTCGCCGCGGCCCTGGTCGCACTGGCCGAGCGCGAAGGCTGAATTTTCTAGCGGCTGGCGCCGCGGGGTTTGCGGCCCCCGGTTGCCTCGAATCCGAGGGGCGATACTGCGGCTTCGCCGTTACGTCTCGCCCCTCGGATCCGAGGCGGGCCGCAAACCCAGGACGGTAGAGACAGCCCGATGGCCTGTCAGGAGTTTCCTGGCAGGCCATCGTCATTGCTTTCAGAGGCGGGCTGGGTCGATCATGCCCTTGCGTACGGCGTTGACGATCCGGCGTGGCACTCGGTATTCGACGCCTGCCACCGTCACCGGGACCAGCTGTGGCACTTCCGCTTTCCACTGCGCGCGTCTGCTTCGTGTGTTGGAGCGCGACATTCTGCGCTTGGGAACCGCCATGATTCAGCCTTCCTTGCCTGTGCGCGAGCGCTTTCCGTACTTGCGCTCGAACTTCTCGACCCGGCCCTGGGTGTCGAGGTTGCGGGCGGTGCCCGTCCAGAACGGGTGCGAATCGGAGGTCACGTCGACCGTCATGAGCGGATAGGTGTTCCCGTCGGCCCATTCGATCGTCCGGTCGCTGGTCGCGGTCGACCTGGTCAGGAACTTCTTCCCGGTGCTCGCGTCCTCGAACACGACGGGGTGGTAATCGGGATGGATGCCCGCTTTCATGCCGTTTCTCCTCTCGGATTGGTGCGCTCGCTCACCGAGGCCGTTGCCTCGGTGGGGTCGGCGCAGGGATCTTCGTGCCAGTCGCCGAAGGGGTCCTCCCACAACGCGACTCGTTCCGGTGCCCGCTCGACGAGCAGCAGTTCGTCGTCCTCCACCAGCGCCCAGTGCAGGGCATGGCGGATCTCGGCGGGGTCCGCGTCATGGGCCAGGATCACCAGCGACACGTCGCGATCGCCGAATCGCTCGTCCCAGCCCAGCGCGGCCATCACCCGCCGATCGGCGTCGACGGCGGCCTGCTCCTGCGCGCTCATCGCGGCCAGCCAGCGACCGGCACCACCGACCCGCAGTCCGCCGCCCGCCGACTCGAGCCACACCACGTGATCGGGCTGGGTCGCCAGCCAGATCCGGCCACGGGCGGTGACCACGCCGTCGAGCAGGACGTCGAGCGCCTCGTGCAACCGCTCGGGATGAAACGGCCTGCGCGCGGCGAATTCGACGATCGAGACACCGCAGTCGGTACTCAGCGGCGGCTGCCCGCGCAACAACGGCGCGTGCGCGCCGAAGATCCGGCCGCGGCGCGAATCGGCGGGCACGCGGGTCAGCAAGGCGCCGATCTCCATCGCGTCGAAGCCAGGCAATTCGTCGAGCCAGGCGGTCGGTGCCGCGGGTGCCAGCCGGTCGAGGACCGCCCCGAGTCGTTCGCGATCGAGCGCGTCGGCCCCAGCGGCAAGGACGACCAGCGCGTCGGCGAAGTCGACCTGGCCGACCGCCACCTGCGCGACCGTACGCTCGTCGTCGGCCGAGGCCAGTCCACGATCGGCCAGCACCTCGTCGCCGGTGGCGTCGGCCAGCCACTGCTGCCCGTCGAGGCAGGTCAGCACGGCCTCGATCCGCACGGAACGCCCGGCGGGCCCATCGACGCGATCGGCGACGCCGGTCACCACGACATTCTCGATCGCGTGACACAGCGCCTCGGCCTCGATGCCGGGATCCAGCGCCAGCACGATGCGGTCGATATGAGCTCGGGTGG
The DNA here is from genome assembly GCF_042720495.1 of Nocardia sp. NPDC058480. Classification (NCBI taxonomy): domain Bacteria; kingdom Bacillati; phylum Actinomycetota; class Actinomycetes; order Mycobacteriales; family Nocardiaceae; genus Nocardia; species Nocardia sp. NPDC058480. The sequence goes on from NZ_JBHXMN010000001.1 coordinate 601,007, forward strand.
CGAGCGTGCACAGCATCGGTAGCAGGTCGGCGCGCAGCGTGCACGACACACAGCCGTGCGCGAGCTCGAGCACCGTGGTGCTCACCTTGCCCGCGGTACGCACCGTGCGGCGCACCACGCCTTCACGCAGTTCGGCGAGGTCGTGATGCAGCACCACGGTGCCCGCGTCCGCGCTCAACGTCTCCGCGATGTGTTCGACGCCGCCCATGGCGGGTCCCGAGAAGCCGGCCAGCAGCACCACGGGCGTTCTCCGGTCTGACTGGTCAAGCACCCGAAACCCCTTTCGACAATGATTTTCATTTGCTTCAGCGCGACTGTACAGTGCGGAATAATCGTTGTCGAAAATGGTTGTCATAACCATGGAAGGAGGTCGCATGTCGGCCCACTGCCAGGTCACCGGTCGCAAGCCCGGCTTCGGAAAAGCCGTCTCGCACTCGCACCGGCGCACCAACCGACGCTGGAACCCCAACATCCAGCACAAGACCTACTACCTGCCCAGCGAGGGCCGCCGCATCACGCTGACGGTCTCCACCAAGGGCATCAAGACCATCGACCGCGACGGGATCGAGGCTGTAGTGGCTCGGATCCGCGCTCGCGGGGACAAGATCTAGGAGCTGAACATGGCCTCGAAATCGACCGATATCCGGCCGATCGTCAAGCTGAAGTCCACCGCCGACACCGGCTTCACCTACGTCACCCGCAAGAACCGCCGCAATGACCCAGACCGGCTGGTTCTGCGCAAATACGACCCCGTCGTGCGCCGCCACGTCGACTTCCGCGAGGAGCGCTGACGCTCCCTGAGCTCAGGGCCGGAAGCGGCAGCGCAGCGTAACCATGTAGGCACAGTGAAGGGAGCCAATAGATATGGCGAAAAAGTCCAAGATCGCCCGCAATGAACAGCGCCGCGAGATCGTCGAACGGTTCGCGGCCCGGCGTGCCGAGCTCAAGGAGATCATCCGCAAGCCGAGCACCGGCGACATCGAACGCTCCGCCGCACAGGCCGAACTGCGCGACCAGCCGCGCAATGCCAGTCCGGTACGATTGCGTAATCGGGACGCTGCTGACGGCCGCCCACGCGGCTATCTCCGCAAGTTCGGCCTCTCCCGTGTTCGTGTGCGCGAGATGGCCCACCGGGGCGAGCTGCCCGGGGTCCACAAATCGAGCTGGTAGAGACTCCCCAAACTGATTCGTGAGAAGGAATATCCCATGGCAGTGAAGCGAGCACCGTCCAAGAAGGCACGTGCCGACCAGGGCCGTAAGCCGAAGAAGAATCCGCTGATCACCGCGGGCATCGAGTACGTCGACTACAAAGACGTCAACCTGCTGCGCACCTTCATCTCCGATCGCGGCAAGATCCGCAGCCGCCGCGTCACCGGCCTGACCCCGCAGCAGCAGCGTCAGGTCGCCGTCGCGGTGAAGAACGCGCGCGAAATGGCGCTGCTGCCGTTCACCACCACCAAGTAGCACCGTGAACACGAGAATGGCCCCGAAGCTGTTGCCTCGGGGCCACTTTCGTCTGCGTTTTACGGGATGGTCAGTACCTGACCGGCGTTGATGAGATCCGGGTTGTCGATACCGGAGGCCGCGGCGATCTCCTGGTAGCGGTTGCCGTCACCGTAGAAGCGCTCCGAGATGGCCCACAGGGTGTCGCCCGACTCGACCGTGTAGGTCTGCGCGGCCGGCGCGACCTCTTCGGCGATCGGGGCGGCGGCGACCGGCTCGGGAGCAGGCAGCGGGTTGTCGGTATTGGTGGCGGTGGACCACGCGACCGAACCGTCGGTGCCGTAGAGCACGACGTTGCGGTCGGGCTGCACGACCAGCTTCTCGACGTTGCGGCCACTGGTGTCGGTCGCCCAGATGCGCGCCCCGCCACCGCTGTAGACGACGAAATCGCCGTCGTGCTGCAGAGCCGCGCGCTGCGCGTCCTGCCCATGCGTCATAGCGGCCCAGACGACGTTGCCGTCGGGCTCACTCAGCACGAGGTTGCCGTCCGGCTGCAGAGCCAGGGTGTACGCACCGCCGGTCAGGGACTGACCCAGACCCAGTTCTTCGCCTACGCGCAGCGTGTCGGCCACGTTGTTCCTTTCGAAGATCGCCAATTGCTTCAGCCCAACAGAAGATGCCGGCCGATTGCCGCAGAGCCGCATCGCAGCCGAATGTAGTCCTCGCGGCGGGGAAATGGAGGGGTTATGCGCAGGGTTCGCGGAAAGTTCACGGGCGGGCCGTGCCGTCTAGGGTTGACGCCATGAGAACGATGTCGCGCTACACCGCCGCCGCGGCGGCCGTGGCCGTGCTGATCGCACCCCTCACCGCCTGCGGATCCTCGGATGATCCTGCGCCCCAACATGTTACATCGAACGCCAACAGCCGCCCCGAGGACCCGAAACCCGGCATCGGCCAGCCCTTCATCGCCGATCCCACCCTCGTCGATCCGCACCCGATCCCCTTCACATCCTGGAATCGCCTGAGCGACACCAAGATCAGCGTCAACTTCCAGACCGGCAATCCCGAGTGCTACGCCGTGGACGCTACCGTCACCGAAACCTCCGAGGCGGTCACCGTCGCCCTGCGCTCCGGAACCCGCGCGGATGCCGTGAACAAGATGTGCACCATGAACGCCGTCTTCGGCACGCTGGAAATCCCGTTGGGCTCGCCACTGGGCACCCGTGAGGTCCGCGACGCGAAATAGCCGAATTCGGACGAAACGCCGCCAGCCGGACCCGATCCAGCACGGCGAGATGCTCTAATGGCGCCAAGCGGTTTCGCCCCATCGAGGAGGCAATCACGTGCGCTCGAGTCCAATTTTCGCGATCGTTTCCGCCGTGGTGGCGTTGCTCGCGGGGCCCCCAGCCATCGGTTCGGCCGCACCGGCCGGGCCGTGCTCGCCGGGTGCCCCCGACATCGCACCGGAAACCACCACTTTCTACGACGCCGACCGCCAGTACCTCGGCCCGGACCCACTGCCGACACAGCCACCGGTCGGCCCCCTCCTACCCGGCTATCAGCGGTTCGGCACCTTGAGCGCCGACCAGTTCGTCGCGAAATACCGCACCGAGCAGGGGTGGTGGATCTACCCACCCGAGGATGGATTCGTCGTACGGGCCGGACAACCCATGCGTCACCCGCAGGCATTGCCACCGGGCAAGCGCGTCGACCGTTTCGGCTACTCGGGCGGCAAATTCCTTGCCCCACAAGGTGATTCGTTCGCCGCACGCGCCCTACCGCCCCAGAACCTCAACACCCCGACCGGCACACCGCTGAGCAACTACCACCGGTATTGCGTACTCAAACCATTCCAGGTCGACGCGGGCCCGATCGCGGCGTGGTTCGAACAGCCCGGCGGCGGCACCCAGTACAAACTGGAGTCGAGCCACCTCCCCGAGGCGGGCGCAGCTTTGAGCGTCACCTGGCTGCTGCAGAACGGCTACCTCGTCGAAGAACGACCGTCCTGAGCGGAGTGATCAACCATGAATCTCCAACAACTCGCTGCCGCCCTCACTGCCGCGGGTCTACCCCCTGATTCATTCCAAATCGCCGAGGTACACGAAACCAGGCCGACGCCCACCGACTTCTGGTTCCTGCGGCCGGGCCCCGACCACGGCTGGGAGGTGGGCGCCTACGAGCGGGGACAATTCGACGTGCGGGCGTGCTTCGACACCGAATCCAATGCCGCCCAATGGATGCTGACCACCCTCACCGGCACTCCATCGAACTGACGAAAACGGGTGCCGCACCGAGGATTCGGCGCGGCACCCGTTCGGGTTTCGACTCAGTGGGCGAAGTGGCGGGCACCCGTCAGGTACAGGGTGACGCCGGCTTCCTTGCAGAGTTCGATGGTGTCCTTGTCGCGGATCGAACCACCCGGCTGCACGATCGCGCGCACGCCCGCGGCCACCAGGATCTCCGAACCGTCCGAGAACGGGAAGAAGGCGTCGGAGGCGGCGACAGAGCCTTTCGCACGCTCACCCGCGCGCTCGACGGCGAGCTTGCAGGAGTCAACGCGGTTGACCTGGCCCATGCCGACGCCGACCGCGGCGCCGTCCTCGGCGAGCAGGATCGCGTTCGACTTCACCGAACGACATGCACGCCAAGCGAATTCGAGGTCGGCGAGGGTGGTGACGTCGGCCGGATCGCCCGCCGCGAGGGTCCAGTTCACCGGATCGTCGCCCGCGGCGTCGAGGACATCGCGGTCCTGCAGCAGCGCACCGCCGCTGATCGGACGCAGCTCAACACCCTTGCGCTGCGGCGCTTCGGCCACCAGCACGCGCACATTCTTCTTGCGCTGCAACACTTCCACGGCACCGGGCGCGTACCCGGGAGCGATGATCACCTCGGTGAAGATCTCGGCGACCTGCTCGGCCATCTCGACGCTGACCTCACGGTTGGCCGCGATCACACCACCGTAGGCACTGACCGGGTCGGTGGCGTGCGCCTTGCGATGCGCCTCCGCGATATCGGCCGCGACGGCGATGCCACACGGGTTGGCGTGCTTGATCACCGCGACCGCTGGCTCGTCGAAGTCGAACGCGGCACGCCAGGCAGCGTCACCGTCGGTGTAGTTGTTGTACGACATCTCCTTGCCGTGCAACTGCTCGGCCTGCGCGATCCCGACCGTGCCGTCGTTGCTGGTGTACAGCGCGGCGGCCTGGTGCGGGTTCTCGCCGTAGCGCAGCACCGCGGCGCGCTCCCACGAACCGGCGACCCAGCCGGGGAACTGCTCGGTCTCCTCGGCGACGGCGGGCACGGCGACCGAGCCCATCCAGCTCGCGACGGCCACGTCGTAGCTCGCGGTGTGCTGGAAGGCCTTGGCGGCCAGCGCGGTCCGCTCGGCGAGGGTGAACCCACCGGACTTCACCGCGGCCAGCACGTCGTCGTAGTCGGTGACGTCGACGACCACACCCACGGACGGGTGGTTCTTCGCCGCGGCACGCACCATCGACGGCCCACCGATATCGATCTGCTCGACACACTCGTCGACGCTCGCGCCACTGGCCACGGTCTGGGTGAACGGGTACAGGTTCACCACGACCAGCTGGAACGCCTCGACACCCAGCTCGACGAGCTGATCGACATGCTCGGCGCGACGGGTGTCGGCCAGGATGCCCGCGTGCACACGGGGGTGCAGCGTCTTGACGCGGCCGTCGAGGGTCTCCGGGAATCCGGTCAGATCCTCGACCTTGGTGACCGGAATCCCGGCCTCGGCGATCTTGCCCGCGGTCGACCCGGTCGACACCAGCTCCACACCGGCAGCGTACAGCCCGGTGGCGAGCTCGATGAGCCCGGACTTGTCGTAGACGCTCACCAGCGCCCTCTGGATCGCCTTACGTTCACTCACCGGCGTGCTCGCTCACTGGTATTTCTGCCTTTCGTCCGTCGGAGACAATGCCTCGCGTCGCGACGGCGGCGATGACCTCCGCCAGTAACCGTCGCTCGACAACCTTGATGCGCTCCTGCAGCGTGTCCTCGTCGTCGCCGGGCGCCACCGCGACCGTCTCCTGCGCGAGGATCGGGCCGGTGTCGATGCCCGCGTCGACCAGGTGCACGGTGCAGCCGGTGACCTTGACGCCGTAGGCGAGCGCGTCACGCACCCCGTGCGCGCCGGGGAACGACGGCAGCAGCGCGGGATGAGTGTTGATGAGCCGACCGCCGAAACGTTCCATGAACGCGGGGCCGAGGATCTTCATGAAGCCTGCCAGGACCACCAGATCGGGCTTGTGCGCGTCGACGGCCTCGGTGAGGGCGACGTTCCAGGCTTCCCGATCGGCGAAATCTTTGAGGCCCACCTTGAAGTGCGGTACTCCGGCGGCGTCGGCGTGCGCGGTGGCCGGGCAGTCCCGGTCGACGCCGACGGCGACGATCTCGGCCGGGTAGCCGGGCTCGCGTGCGGCGGCCAGCAGTGCGTTGAGCAGCGAGCCGGTGCCCGAGGCCAGAACGACGACGGTGGCCGGTGTTCTGGCGGGCTTCCACGGGGCAAACGAGGACGTCAGCGCTCTACTCCTGCGTGTGATCGGGCGGCGGCGATGGCGATAGGCGCCGGGTCGAGCTTAGCGACCGGGGGTCTTGTCCCCGTCCGGCAGGTCCGACTCGACCACTTCGACGTCGACGATGTCGTCGGTTGGCTCGTCGGTCGAGCCGGGTGCGGCGATGCTCACTTCGACGTCGTCATCGAAGTCCTCGACCAGTTCGCCGTCGACTTCGACTGCGGGATCGTCGTATTCGACGGCATCCTCGTAGTCGGCGGGATCGTCGTCGTCGTACTCGTCGTCATACTCGTCGTCGTCGTAGTAGTAGTCGTCGTCCTCGTAGTCGTCGTCGTACTTTTCGTACTCGTCGTAGTCCTCGACCGGCGCGGTCGGTGCCAGGAAGCGGCGGGCGAACACCATGCCGACGAAGCCGCCGAAACCGAACCAGGTGACCATCAGCACGACCAGCATCAGCAGATCGACGCCGACCCACCCGACCGCACCGAGCTGACCGCTGCCGAGGATCGCGAGCACCAGGAATGTCAGCGTGGACAGCGCGGCGCAGGTGAGTGTCGCCCATGGCGCGCCGGGCCGATCGTCGCTGGTGCGGCCCAGTTCGATCCCGCCGAGCACACCCACGGCGAGCGGAACCACCAGCAGCGCGGCCCACCACGCGGACGCGGGCCCTTCCGGCACGGGGATCAGCGCGGGCAGCACCGGCATGTGCCCGCCGGTCACCCCGAACAGGCCGACCGACCCGGCACCGAACAGCACCGCGGCACCGCTGAGGATCCCCGCCGCCCCGATCACCACATTCGGCAGGTAGAGCAGGGAAACCAACGTCATGCCGAGCACATCGGTGAAATTGTGGGCTTGCTCAAAGGCACCGTCGAGCCGGGACAGATGGACGAAGAAGGAGATCGCGGTGGCCAGTGCGGCGCAGCCGAGCATGCGGAGCACGGTGCGACGCGCGGCGCGGGCACCGAGGACCGCCCACTCCGGGATCTCGATCGGCACCAGCGCGCACAGCGAACCCCACGCCCGACTGCCGATCCCGGCGGCGGCCGCCATCAGATACAGCACGAGCACCCAGCCGAACGCCGCGATCGGACCGGCCGATTCGAGTGGGGTGACGCCTGCGGCATCGCCGGTGACGGCGAGGCAGACGGCTGTCATCAGCAGCGGTCCGGCCAGCACCGCGCCGGTCAACCAGCCCAGCTCGACGGGAGTCGGACGATTCGGGACGGCACGCGCGCATTCGCGGGCGGCCAGCCAGACCAGCACGGCCGTGGGTACCAGCGGGAGCAGGCCGAGCGTCGTCCTGCCGACCGTGAGCGGAACCTGGTGCGCGGCAAGCCAGGTCGCGGCGACCGCGGCGGGCGCGCTGGTGAGATCGGTCCCGGTGGTGAGCATGACCACGAGTACGAGTAGCACCGTCGCCGCCAAGGCGGTGATAGTCGGCCTCGCCGCGACCAGCAGCAGGGTTCGCGCCCGCTCGGGCGAGAGTGACCACCAACCGGGCTCGGGCGGTGGTGCGGCGACTGTCTCCTCGGTGCCGCGTGACCCGGAGGTCCGGCGCACGAGGGCGTTACGGGAGCTCATGACAATTCAGCGTGGCAGCTTCCCCGGCAGCCGCGGGTCAGGCGCGCCGCGAGCCCACAGGCGTACCTGTGGGCTCGCGACCGAACCTGGACCACCGTGCGGCAGCCGTGTCAATTTCGGCATGTCCGGGCATTGACCGACCATGCCTGCGGTTTTACTTGTTGTCGTCGTTCGGACGGAACGCGGTGGTCGCGTCGGCCGCCGGATCGGCGGTCTGCTCGCCACCGAACGGCTGGCCCGGCGACGACGGCTGCGCGCCACCATAGGTCGGCGCACCGAACGGCTGGCCCTGCTGCTGCCCACCGAAGGTCTGCGTCGCGCTCTCATCAGGACGCGGCTGTGCCTGCGGCGCCGAACCGTACGGCGAGGGCTGCTGCTGCGGGGCACCGTACTGCTGGCCGTACGGGGACTGCTGCGGCTGACCGTAAGACTGCTGACCCGGCTGACCGTAGGACGGCTGCTGCGCCTGCGGCACCGACGGCTGGCTCTGCTGGCCGTACGGCGACGGCGACTGCGTCGGGTACTGCCCACCGGTCTGGGCCTGGCCGTAACCGGTCTGGCCGTAGGACTGCTGGCCGGTGGTCTGGCCGTAGCCCTGCTGCTGGCCGTAACCCTGCTGACCGTACTGGCCGTACTGGCCCGGCTGCTGTTGCGGCTGAGCCGGTTTCGGCGCGGGCACCTTGATGAGGCCGAGGCCGAACAGCAGCGCCAGCACCAGCAGCACCGCGACGATGAACGAAAGGGCAACCACGACGAAGGCACCCCACTGCAGTTCGGTGCCTTCGCCCGCCTTGATCAACGACACGACGACGCCGGCGAACGCGGCCACGGCGACCGCCGCCGCTACCCCGAGAACGTTCTGCTTGGGCAGCAACGACAGACCTGCCAGCAGCGCGGCGACGAGCACCAGCGTGGCGTTCACCGAGCCCGAGGTTTCGAAGAAGCTCACCGTCTCGGTGGTCTTGAGCAGGGTGATACCCACGAACGGCGCGAAACCGAGCAGGAATGTCACCACACCGAGTCCGGCGCCGGCCGCGGTCAGAATGAACGGCAGCCCTATGCCTTCCGACCCGGTAGCGGTCGATGGAGCCGCCGCGGCGGCTCCGGTACTCGGGCCCTGAGGCGCGGCGGGCGTCGCGGGTGTGTTGTACCCGGAGCCCCCGGTCGGGTATGACATGTCTCGTCGTCTCCTTGTCGAGTCGTGCGCATCGGTCGCGTCGAACTGACTGGTGCCTGATCCGATACCTGACGCTACTGCACGCCACGGCCCCGGTCATCACCTACCGATGCAGGCTGTGGATAAACCACTGCCTGTGGATGAATCGACGAAGGCCGCCCAGGTTAAACCTGAAGGCGGCCTTCGACAGTGTGAGATTTGCGATCAAGCAGAAGCGATGGACGCCTTCTCCAGGATCTCGCGAGCGAGCGCGGCGGTCGCGGACGGCGTCTTGCCGACCTTCACGCCTGCGGCCTCGAGCGCGTCCTGCTTGGCCTGCGCGGTACCGCCACCACTGGAGACGATGGCGCCGGCGTGGCCCATGGTCTTGCCCTCGGGCGCGGTGAAACCGGCGACGTAGCCGACGACCGGCTTGGTCACGTTGGCCTTGATGTAGGCCGCGGCACGCTCTTCGGCGTCGCCACCGATCTCGCCGATCATGACGATGATCTTGGTCTCGGGGTCCTTCTCGAACGCCTCGATGGCGTCGATGTGGGTGGTGCCGATAACCGGGTCGCCGCCGATGCCGATCGCGGTCGAGAAACCGAAATCACGCAGCTCGTACATCATCTGGTAGGTCAGGGTGCCCGACTTCGACACCAGGCCGATCGGGCCCTTGCCGGTGATGTTGTTCGGGGTGATGCCGACCAGCGCCTCGCCGGGGGTGATGATGCCGGGGCAGTTCGGGCCGATGATGCGGGTCTTCTCGCCCTTTTCGACGTTGTAGGCCCACGCGAACGCGGAGTCCTGCACCGGGATGCCCTCGGTGATGACCACGAGCAGCGGGATCTCCGCGTCGATGGCCTCGATGATGGCGTCCTTGGAGAAGGCGGGCGGCACGAACGCGATGGAGGTGTCGGCGCCGGTCTTCTCGATCGCCTCGGCGACGGACGCGAACACGGGCAGCTCGATCTCGTTGCCGTCTTTATCGGTGTGCTTGACCGTGGTCCCGGCCTTGCGCGCGTTCACGCCGCCGACGACGTTGGTGCCCGCCTTCAGCATCAGCGCGGTGTGCTTGGTGCCCTCGCCGCCGGTGATGCCCTGGACGATGACCTTGTTGTCCTTGTTCAGGAAGATGGACATGTTCGCTGTTCCTTACTTGGCGCTGAAGGCGAGTTCGGCGGCCTTGTCGGCGCCCTCGTCCATGGTCTGGGCCAGCGTCACCAGCGGGTGGTTGGCCTCGGCGAGGATGCGGCGACCCTCTTCGACGTTGTTGCCGTCCAGACGAACGACCAGCGGCTTGGTGGCCGCGGCACCGAGCACCTCGAGCGCGCCGACGATGCCGTTGGCGACCGCGTCACAGGCGGTGATGCCACCGAACACGTTGACGAACACGCTCTTGACCTGCGCGTCGCCCAGGATGACGTCCAGACCCGCGGCCATCACCGAAGCCGAAGCGCCACCGCCGATGTCGAGGAAGTTGGCGGGCTTCACGCCGCCGTGGTTCTCACCGGCGTAGGCGACGACGTCCAGGGTCGACATGACCAGACCGGCGCCGTTGCCGATGATGCCGACCTCACCGTCGAGCTTGACGTAGTTGAGGTCGTTTTCCTTGGCCTTGAGCTCGAGCGGGTCGGTCGCGTCGACGTCGGCGAACTCGAGGTGGTCGGGATGCCGGTACTCGGCGTTCTCGTCCAGGGTGACCTTGCCGTCGAGGGCGAGGATCTCGTCGGTGGGGGTGCGCACCAGCGGGTTGACCTCGACCAGGGTGGTGTCTTCGTTGATGAAGACCTCCCACAGCTTCTGGATGGTCACGGCCGCGGCGTCGAGCACGTCGGCGGGCAGGTGGCCCTTCTCCGCGATCTCACGGGCGAAGGCCAGGTCGACACCCTTGACGGCGTCGACGGCGATCTTGGCGAGGCGCTCGGGAGTCTTCTCCGCTACCTCTTCGATCTCCATGCCGCCCTCGACCGAACACATGGCCAGGTAGGTGCGGTTGGAGCGGTCGAGCAGGAAGGAGATGTAGTACTCCTCCGCGATGTCCTTGGCCTCGGCGACCAGGAGCTTCTTGACGATGTGGCCCTTGATGTCGAGGCCGAGAATGTTCTGCGCGTGCGTGAACGCGTCTTCCGGGGTGGCCGCGTACTTGACGCCGCCAGCCTTGCCGCGGCCGCCCACCTTGACCTGCGCCTTGACCATCACGGGCTTGCCGATTTCCTCGGCAATGGCGCGTGCTTCTTCGGCCGTGTCGCAAACACGACCCTCGGACGAAGGCACTCCGTGCTTAACGAAGAGCTCCTTCGCCTGATATTCGAAGAGATCCATGTACTCACCGTCTCGTCTGCGTTGCTATGACAACGTCTTTGTTGGCGGCCCGACGTCGGTAGCGGGTCGGATCGGACTGTAGCTAGTCACGGGGAGGGGTAAACGACCACGTTCATAGTAAGTGGCGCAGGTCACGACCCTTTACGGAGGCCCCGAAAAACCGCTGGCCAAGGCTACTGGCGAGTAGTTTTTCGATGTTTTTCGGCACCTTGGCAGGTCGGGCCGCCTAAAGTCCGGGCCCCCCGGCATCTACTACGTTATGTCGTCGACAGACCTCACCCGGAATGCCGGAAACAGGTGAGATATTCCGCCGCGTTACGGTGACGAATGTCACACACGCGTGTAGGTTTTCGACCAGCGCTTGCCACTCTGCAATCGCTTCGTTACCGTCAATGCGGTCGAAGTCACAACCAGGTCACGACAACCAGGTCACGACTGGCAAGTCAGGACTGAGGAGGACGACAAGCTTGAGGTACTTCAGTACTCGCTTGGAACAGCTGGCGATTCGGCACAGCCGATGAACCACCGCTCCACCCTTCCAGTCGAAGATCGCACCACCTCCGGCCACCGTTACCGGTACGCCGACGAATACACATCGCACCCGCAGGCTCGTCGCGCTCCCGCCGCCGCATGGCCGCAGACCGACGACGCGTGGCGCGACCAGAACACCTGGTCCGACGACGCGGCATGGACGCCCGCCGAGGACGAATGGACCGCGGACGAGTCCTATGACACCGGCACCTACGCCACCGACTGGGCGCCCGCGGCCGAAGAGACCACCGCTGAAGAACCGCCGGCTCCGCGCCGCGCCGATCGTCGCGGTGGCGCACACCGCGTCCCCGCACCGCCCGCCGCGCTGAAGGGCCGCGCCGCGGTCATCGCCGTCGCCGCCGGCGCCGTTGTCGCCGCAGGTCAGGCGGCTATGGCCGATCCCGGTCAGCCCGCACACGGCATCGATTACGAGGCCGCGGGCCAGGTCCACGAGATCGCCGCACAGTCGATGAGCACCGCCGACATCGGCGACCCAGGCACCGGCGCGTCGCCGCAGGTACTCGACGCCACCGCCGTCGCCGACAAGAACCACTTCGACGACATCCTCGCCAAGGGCGCCAAGTTCGCCGAAGACCTCGCCGCCCAGGAATCCGCCAAGCTGCGGCCCCTGTTCGCCAAGTTCACCTCGGGCAACTACACCTCCGGTTACGGTGCTCGCTGGGGCGTCCAGCACCTCGGCATCGACGTCGCGGGCCCGATCGGCACCCCGATCTACGCGGTCGCCGACGGCACCATCATCGAAGCGGGCCCGGCCTCGGGTTTCGGCATGTGGGTCCGGGTCCTGCACGACGACGGCACCGTCACCATCTACGGCCACATCGACACCGCCACCGTCTCGCAAGGCGAGCGTGTGATGGCAGGCGACCAGATCGCCACCATGGGCAACCGCGGCTTCTCCACCGGCCCGCACTGCCACTTCGAGGTCTGGCTCAACGGCACCAACAAGATCGACCCGGTCCCGTGGCTGGCCACCCGCGGCATCAGCCTCGGCTCCCAGCGCGACTGAGCTGTTCCGCCTCTCCGGGTATTTTGGCCGGGCTTAGGTGCGGTGTGATTTGCGTTGGCGACCGGCGGGATGTTGTGGGGTGGGTTTGCTGTTGTCGGTGAGTTACCCATGTTCGTGCGTTGATCAGGTGTTGCGTATTGCTAGGTCTTTACGTGACCAGTAGCACGCTTCCTCTCTGTCATGGGCGGGGTTAGCGTTGCGGTATGGCTGGTACAACGAAGTACACGCAGTTCATCGGGCTCGCACCGGAATTGGTGTGGGGGGTGCTCGGGGATCTCGAGCAGTGGCCGGAGTGGAATCCCGGGGTGCGGTCGGTGCGGATGCACGGGCCGGTTGCCGTCGGTGCCACCGGCGACTACCTCCCCAACGGAAAAGTCTCAGCGCGGATTCACGGCCGTTTCGCCGAACCGTTCACTGTCACCGCGTTCGAACCGAATCGTGAGCTCGGGATCGAGCAGCCCGAACCCGCGGGCACCATGTACCTCACCTGGCGGCTGACCCCTTGCGACGGTGGCACCGAAATCACCCAGGAACTCCGTTTCACCGGTCCCTCTGCCGCCGCGGCCCGCACCGTTGTCCGGCCGTTCATCGAAACCGATGCGCGCGTGAACTTCTCGCGCCTGGCCCGGCTGGCCGGACTCGCTCCGGCCGACGACGCGCTGAATGTCGTCATCGCGGGCGGCACCGGTGCGCTCGGTCTCCAGATCGCGGCCGACCTGACCTGCCGCGGCCAGCGCGTCACCCTGCTGACCCGCCGCCGCAACCCGGACCTCCCGTTCCGCCAGACCGAATGGGACGGCCGCTCGGTCGGCGCCTGGTCCGCCGAACTGCGCGAACCCGGTCGGCTCGCGGTGATCAACCTCGCCGGAAAGCTGGTGGACTGCAGGCCGACCGAACGCAATATCGCGGAATTGCGCTCCAGCCGAGTCGATTCCACCACCGCCCTTGTCGCCGCGGCGGGTCTTCGCGACACCCCCGTCGACTATTGGGTTCAAGCCAGCACCACGGCCATCTGGTCGGACGCGGGCGAAACCCGGTGCACCGAAACAACTCCCCTCCCCGTCGGCCTCCCACAGATGACCGGCGTCGCCCAGCCATGGGAGGAAGCGTTCGACCCCGCCCGCGCCGACCACTGGACGATCCTGCGCACCTCCATCGTCCTCGACCCCGACGCCCCCGCCCTCAAACGCCTCGGCCAGCTCACCAAGGCCGGCCTCGGCGGCCGCGTAGGCCCCGGCGATCAGTGGTTCAGCTGGATCCACATCGAAGACTGGCTGGCCATCGTCCGCGCGTCACTAGGCCTCGACCCCACCGTCACCCTCCCCGACGGCATCCTCGTAGCCGCCACCGAATTCCCGGTCCGCAACACCGAACTCATGTCCACCCTCCGCCGAATCCTGCACCGCCCCCCATCACCCCCCACCCCCTCGGCGATCCTGAAAATAGGCGCGGTGGCCCTCCGCACCGACCCCGCCCTCGGCCTCACCGGCCGCCACGCCACCTCCGAAGTCCTCCACAAAGCAGGCTTCGACTTCAAATACCCCACCCTCGACGAGGCCCTGACCGACCTACTCCCCCACTGACCCCGACAACGCACTCCCAACCACACCGTGCACCTCAAGACCGCCATGACCGCACTACCAACCACCGCACTCCCGACCCCTAGGGAGGGACGGCCACGAAGTGGCCGGTCCGCGGCCGGGTCGCCGGTTAGCGCTCGAAAGCGCTGAGCCGAAGGCTCTAGTCTCGAGCGCTAACCGGCGGCCCCTTGGGGCCGCGGACACGCGCGCGCCAGCGCGCCAATAAACACAGCGTCAAACCTGCCTGGGACTACCAGACCCTGGATCCCCAGCCCACAATCACAACTTCACAATGGTCCGACTGAACTGCGGAATCAACCGAATCTTCCCCGCCGACCCGAAGTCGATGGTCACCGTAGCCAACGGCCCCACCCCATCAGCAGCGACAACCCGCCCCAACCCATACTTGTCATCGGTAACCCGATCACCCACGGCCAGAACCAATTCCGTGTTGTTCCGCTTTACTGCCCCACCCGGCGCCGGCCTGCGCTCACCGGATCCCCCACGCACACCGGGCCGCTGATCCCACCCACTCCCACTGGTCCAATCCCGATCGAACCCACTGTCCTCACCCCGGCGCCGCCCCCGCTGCACCGGCGAGATCACCGGCTCCAACCTGCGCCAATCCAGCAGATGCTGCGGAATCTCCTGCAGGAACCGCGATTCCGGATTGGACACCGGCTGCCCCCAGCCCGACCGCACCACCGCGCGCGAAAGATAGAGCCGCTGACGCGCCCGCGTAATCCCCACATAGGCCAGCCGACGTTCCTCGGCCAGCTCGTTGGGATCACCCAGCGCCCGCATGTGCGGGAACTGCCCGTCCTCCCAACCGGTTACGAAGACCACGGGGAATTCCAGCCCCTTGGCCGTGTGCAGCGTCATCATGGTGACCACACCTGTGCCTTCGTCCGGGATCTGATCGGTATCGGCGACCAGTGACACCCGCTCGAGGAACGCGGCCAGCGACCCCGGCTCCGGTTCACCATCGCCCGACTCCGGCACCAGCCCTTCCTCACGCGCCGCCTCGGCATTGTTGAATGCCTCGGAACTGAATTCGCGTGCGACGCTGACCAATTCGTTGAGGTTGTCGAGCCGCGCGCCGTCCTGCGGATCGTCGGAGGCTTCCAGTTCGCCGCGATATCCGGTGCGGTCGAGCACCGCCTCGACCACATTGCCCACATCGGGATAGTCGCTGTCGGCCCGCTTACCGGCCACCCGGATCTCGTCGAGCAGCTCGAGGAATCCCGCGATGGCCCGCTGCGCGCGGGTATTCAGCAACGCGACCTTGCCATCGGCCGCATCGCGCAGTGCCGCGGCGAAACCGATGCCGCGCTGTTCGGCGTGCACCGCCACGCAGGCCTCCGCGCGATCGCCGATCCCGCGACGCGGAGTGTTGAGAACGCGGCGCACACTCACCGCGTCTTCGGGATTTTCCAGCACCCGCAGGTACGCCACCACGTCACGCACTTCTTTGCGCTCGTAGAACCGCACACCACCGACGACCTTGTACGGCAGGCCCATTCGGATGAAGATCTCTTCCAGCGCACGCGAATTGTTGTTGGTGCGATAGAACACCGCCACATCGCCGTAGTTGGCATCGCCGGTGTCGACGAGCCGGTCGATCTCCTTGGCGACGAAAGAGGCTTCGTCGTGTTCGTTGTCGGCGACGTAGCCGGTGATCAGTTCACCCTCGCCGGAATCGGTCCACAGTTTCTTCTCGCGCCTGCCCTCGTTGCGCGCGATCACCGCGTTGGCGGCGGACAGAATGTGCTGGGTGGAACGGTAGTTCTGTTCCAGCAGAATGGTTTCCGCATCCGGGAAGTCGCGTTCGAATTCCTCGATATTGCGGATCGTGGCGCCACGGAACGCGTAGATCGACTGATCGGCGTCGCCGACCACACACAACTCGCTCGGCTCGACCGACTGCTCGTCCGCCTCGCTGTGATGGCCGACCAGCTCACGCACCAGCACATACTGGGCGTGGTTGGTGTCCTGGTACTCGTCGACCAGCACATGCCGGAACCGGCGCCGGTAATACTCGGCGACCTGCGGATGGTTCTGCAGCAGTGCCACCGTCTCGCCGATCAGATCGTCGAAGTCCATCGCGTTGGCCGTGCGCAGCCGCCGCTGGTACTCGCCGTAGACCCTGGCGACCAGGGCGGGCAGTTCGGTGTCGTCGGCTTCGGCGTCGGCAGCGGCCTTTTCCGGACCGATCAGTTCGTTCTTCAGATTCGAAATGGCGGTCGACAGCAAACGCGCGGAATACTTCTTCGTGTCGATCTCGAAATCGCGGCTGATCATCGTGAGCAACCGCCGCGAATCATCGGCGTCGTAGATCGAGAAATTCGAATTCAAGCCGGGCAGCAGTGCGGCCTGCATCCGCAGAATGCGCACACAGCTGGAATGGAAGGTCGACACCCACATGCTGGCCGCGCGCGGACCGACCAGCCCGGCGACCCGCTCCCGCATCTCGGCGGCGGCCTTGTTGGTGAAGGTGATGGCCAAGATCTCACCGGTGCGCACGCCACGCGCCGCGAGCAGGTAGGCGATCCGGCGGGTGAGCACCGCGGTCTTGCCCGAACCCGCGCCCGCCACGATCAGCAGCGGGGAACCCGCGTGCATCACCGCGGCACGCTGGGGCGGGTTGAGCCCGTCGAGCAGTCGCTCGATCTCCTCGGCGCGCTGTTGTTCGCGCTCCTGGCGCCGCTGCGACTGTTCGGCGCTGTTCCTGGCCGCCGCCTGAGCCAGCGCCGACGCGCCGGTGCCACCACCGTCCCGGGGCGGTAGCGCGGCACCGCTCGGCGCGGGCGCTGGTTCGCTGGGATCGGTGGCTGAGGCGTGGGGAGCGACCGTGATATCCATCGTCTGTCCACGCTACCGGCGGGCACCGACAAGCCGCGAACCGCCGCCGCCGCGATGACCGGCCGACGACGGCCCGGCAAACCACCGGTGAACGCGGCCAGGTCGGCACAGACCGCACCCTGTGAACGTTCTCAGCGAATTCCTAAACAGAACTGTTTTGCCTACCTAGCAGCCCGTGGCAGACTGGGCCACATGTTCAGCGCTTCTCCGCATGCCCGGATCGGCTGCCGATCCGATATCGTGACGGTGCGTACGATTTATTGCGCGCTCCCGGGGGGATCAGGTACCGCCCATCGGGAAAGTTTCAGGGTGACGGAACAGATCGGGTAACAGGCCGTTCGGTTTGACCGATCCAAGTTCTGACACGAGGAGATGAATGATGAGCACCCCCGCTACGACCACGGGCTCCGATTCGGCCTTGCCGCAATCCGAAGCCGAGATCGACAAGCTCCGCCTCGAGATCGACCAGCTCGACGCCACGATCCTTGCCGCGATCAAACGCCGCAGCGAAATTTCCCGGATCATCGGCCGCACCCGCATGGCTTCCGGCGGTACGCGCTTGGTCCACAGCCGCGAGATGAAGGTGCTCGAGCGCTTCAGCGAGCTCGGCCAGGAGGGTCACACTCTCGCCATGCTCCTGCTCCGCCTCGGCCGCGGCCGCCTCGGCCGCTAGACAACCCCACAAACCACGCGGCGGACCAGCCAGTTCGCCGCTTCCAAAAAGCCGCCCCGGGTGCGACACCATCCCCGGGGCGGTTATTTTTGTCCCGGCTCAGGTCAGGGCGATGTATTTGGTGTTCAGATATTCCTCGATGCCCTCGGTGCCGCCCTCGCGACCGAAGCCTGATTCCTTGACGCCGCCGAACGGGGCCGCGGGGTCGGAGATGACGCCACGGTTGACGCCGACCATGCCACTCTCCAGCGACTCCGAGATGCGAAGCGCCCGGTCGAGGTCGCGGGTGAAGACGTAGCTGACCAGTCCGTATTCGGTGTCGTTGGCGGCGGCGACGCCCTCGTCCTCGGTATCGAAAGCGACGATCGGGGCCACCGGGCCGAACACCTCCTCGCGCAGGATGCGGGCGGTCGGCGGAACATCGGCCAGGATCGTGGCCGGGTAGTACCAGCCAGGACCGCCGGGGGCCTTGCCGCCGATCAGCACTCGCGCGCCAACGGAAACGGCGTCATCGACCAGGTCGCTCACGATCTCGCGCTGGTCCTCGCTCACCAGCGGGCCGAGGGTGGTCGCCGAGTCGGTGCCCGGACCCATCACGACGGTGTCGGCCATCGCGGCGACGAACTTCTCGGTGAACTCGGCGACCACGCCACGCTGCACATAGAACCGGTTGGCCGCGGTGCACGCTTCGCCGCCGTTGCGCAGCTTCGCCTGCATCGCACCGGCCACGGCGGCGTCGATATCGGCATCGTCGAAGACGACGAACGGCGCGTTACCGCCCAATTCCATGGACGTGCGCAGCAACCGGTTCGCGGACGCGGAGACCAGTTTCTTGCCGACTTCGGTGGAACCGGTGAAGGTGAGCTTGCGCAGCCGCGGATCGTCGATCAGCGGACTCGTGACAGCCCCGGAACGCTGGGTGGTGACCACCGACAGCACCCCGTCGGGCAGGCCGGCTTCGCTACAGAGCTTGGCCAGCGCCAGCATGGTCAGCGGGGTCGCCGAGGCGGGTTTGACGATCATCGTGCAGCCGGCCGCCAGCGCCGGCCCGATCTTGCGGGTGCCCATGGCCAGCGGGAAATTCCACGGCGTGATCGCCAGGCACGGCCCCACCGGCTGCTTGGCGACCATGATCCGGCCCGTCCCCGACGGCGCGTTCAGATATCGCCCGTGAATGCGCACCGCCTCCTCGCTGTTCCAGCGGAAGAACTCGGCGCCATAGCGCACCTCATTGCGGCTCTCGGACAGCGCCTTGCCCATTTCGAGCGTCATCAACAGCGCGAATTCCTCCGCCCGCGCGGTCAATTGCTCGAACACCGTTCGCAGGATTTCGCCCCGCTCCCGCGACGGCGTCGCCGCCCACGCCTCCCCCGCCGCGACGGCCGTGTCGAGTGCCCGCATCGCGTCCTCGGGAGTCGCGTCGGCCACCTGTGCGAGCACCGTCCCGTCGGCCGGATTGCGCACGTCGAAAGTCCCACCCCCGGTGGCCTCGACAGGTCCGGAGCCGATCCACAAACCCCTGGGTACGAATTCGAGTACGTCGCGTTCAGACACCATGAGCCCAGCCTAAGCCCGCTGCCCCGGCCACCACCTCGAACCTGCGAACACACGCGGCGCCCCTCGATGGCCAACGCGGTACCCTCGGGTCGTGAGCAGCGACATCACCGAGTCTTCGGCCTGGCAGGCACTGCGCAGCAATCACCGCACTGTTGCACCGATGCATCTACGACAGCTGTTCGCCGATGACCCGGCACGCGGCCGCGAGCTGACGCTGCAGGTGGCCGACCTGCACATCGATTACAGCAAACATCGGGTGACTCGCGAAACCCTGCGCCTGCTCGTCGATCTCGCGCGCACGGCGGGTGTGCCGCAACGCCGTGACGCGATGTATTCCGGTCAGCACATCAACACCTCCGAGGACCGGGCGGTCGGGCATATCGCCCTGCGCCTGCCGGTCGGCGACCAGCTCTGGATCGACGGCACCGACGCCGACGCCGAGGTGCACGACGTCCTGCGCCGGATGGGCGAATTCGCCGATTCGGTGCGCTCGGGTAAGTGGCGTGGCGCGACCTCCGAACGCATCGAGACCATCGTCAATATCGGTATCGGCGGTTCGGATCTGGGCCCCGACATGGTGTATCGCGCGTTGCGCCACTATGTCGACGCGGGCATCGACG
Organism: Nocardia sp. NPDC058480; assembly: GCF_042720495.1. Taxonomy (NCBI): domain Bacteria; kingdom Bacillati; phylum Actinomycetota; class Actinomycetes; order Mycobacteriales; family Nocardiaceae; genus Nocardia; species Nocardia sp. NPDC058480. The sequence continues at coordinate 620,903 of NZ_JBHXMN010000001.1, forward strand.
CGCGTTTCGTCTCGAATGCCGATCCCGCCGATCTGGTCGCCAAGCTCACCGGACTCGACCCGGCGACCACCCTGTTCATCGTCGCGTCCAAGACGTTCTCGACGCTGGAAACCCTCACCAACGCGACCGCCGCGCGCCGCTGGCTGGTCGACGCGCTGGGCGAGGAAGCGGTCGCCAAGCATTTCGTCGCGGTGTCGACGAACGCGGAACGGGTGGCCGACTTCGGGATCGACACCGACAATATGTTCGGTTTCTGGGATTGGGTCGGCGGCCGCTACTCGGTGGATTCGGCGATCGGCCTTTCGGTGATGGTGACTATCGGCAAAGAGCGGTTCGCCGAGTTCCTCAGCGGAATGCACGCCATGGACAAGCATTTCGCGACCGCGCCGCTGGAAGAGAACGCACCGGTGCTGCTGGCGATGCTCGGCATCTGGTACTCGAATTTCTTCGGCGCGGAATCCCGTGCGGTACTGCCCTATTCGAACGATATGGCCCGATTCCCCGCCTATCTCCAGCAATTGACAATGGAGTCCAACGGTAAGTCGGTGCGCGCCGACGGCACCCCGGTGACCTCATCGACCGGCGAGATCTTTTGGGGCGAGCCGGGTACCAACGGTCAGCACGCCTTCTACCAGCTCCTGCATCAGGGCACCCGCCTGGTCCCCGCCGACTTCCTCGGCTTCGCCAGGTCCACCGACGACCTGCCGACCCGCGACGGCACCGGCAGCATGCACGACATCTTGATGAGCAACCTGTTCGCGCAGTCGAAGGTGCTGGCATTCGGCAAGACCGCCGAGGAGATCCGCGCCGAGGGCACCGACCCGGAACTGGTGCCGCACAAGGTGATGCCGGGCAACCGGCCGAGCACCACGATCCTGGCGGCCGAACTCACGCCGTCGGCGCTGGGTCAGCTGATCGCGCTCTACGAGCACCAGGTGTTCGTCGAGGGCATCATCTGGGGTGTCGACAGTTTCGACCAGTGGGGTGTCGAGCTGGGCAAACAGCAGGCGCTGGCCCTGATGCCGTTGCTCAGCGGTCCGGAAAAGCCGGTGTCAGTGGGTGATTCGTCGACCGACGAGCTCATCGACTGGTATCGGGCGCACCGCCGCTGATCTCGTCGGTTAATAGACAATGGGGCGGACAGACCCTGCTACCCCACTACCGTCGCAATACAATCGAAGTGTGAGAAAACCGTGGGGCGATTTCGGCGTCGATGAATGGCTGTGGACACAGATCCGCAACCCGCGACCGAGCCTCGTAACGCCAGTCCCGGTGGTCGATCTGCCCGGGTGCGCTGCGGGCGAAGTGTCATCGCGGCGTTGGCTCAACTGGAGACAGGCGAACGCCGTCAGTGCGTTCGCGGTAGGGTTGACTCGTGAAATCGTGACGGCCTTAGGGCAGGAAGGTATTACGCCCACCGAAACCTGGCTGCACCAAGAAGCCAGGGCAATCAGCTGGGGTGGACGCAGGCGAATGTGCGACCCGCACGGCGACTACAACGGCTTCACCGTCGTGACTTCGGTGAAGTTCCCGAAATACAGTCTCAGCTCCTACAAACTGGACAGCATAATCGTGCCGCCGATCTACACCCGGTACCCAATCTCTGAGACCTGTACCGGACACATCGACAGTTCGATACCCGGCCCCTATGGATTTCGCACGGGAGTGGGATTCCCGCTGCATGGCAAACGGTACGATCTCCTCTGCATCGGTTCCGCTGGCTACTACTACCGCTACCGCGGAAGCGGCGCCTACCCTGGCCGCTACATCGGGAACTGGCCCCTGGACCCCGCCGATGAGCGCGAACCGCTCGTATACCCGGACAAACCACGAACCACCATGCCCGCACGGCGTCACATTCCCGCAATCGCCGAATACACCCTGGCCGAAGTGACTCGCTGGAGCGAGTTCCTCGGCTGCCAACTGGGCGATGCAACCGCCGGCTGGCAGTTGGACTTCCGGGATGAGCCCACCGTCAAAGGTTATGAGACATACGTGATCTCGGCGCCTGTCACGCTCACCCTCACCGAAGCCGAAATCGGGCAACGCGCACTCCCCCACACCGCTGTGTCGGCCCCACTCAACGGAGTATCCCGCGAACCGCGACCCGGGAGTCATCGACGCTTGCCACTGGTTACCTTCACCGTCTTCAACGGCTTGCGGGCGGATATCAACGACCGCGATACTCCGGGTCAATTCGTCCTGACGGTCGCGAGCAATGGCTACCGGGCCGGTGTCGATCAGTCTTCTCTGCCGCCGAAACCGCTGAAGAAGGGCTGAGAAGTGAGCTTCAGGTGTGCCGTTGCCGCGGCGCGGATCCTGGACATCGCTGAACGTGCGTCCACCCGGGCCGCTCTCTCGGTGACGTAGACAACACTGGGTCCGCGGGGATTCTCGCCGACGAAGGGCAGCGGATCGAAGCCGTAGATCGTGGCGTGGTCGAGTGGGCCGAGCGCTGCCACGATCTTCCCGAAGGCCCTGCGCCAGTAGGTATCGCCGCTGACTTGCGAACTCAATCCCAAGACGAGCGCGCCGAAGTCGACCCCCCGCGCGATATGGACGACTTCGGGTGTGAGTGGGTCAATGCGGATCAGGTTGCCCATTTCTGCCTTGAAGCAGATGATTTGTCCGAACGCGGTCCGAAACAGCGGGAGCTGGCCTCCGCGGTGGGATTCCGGAAGGTCGAGTCCCGCCAGCCATTCGTCGACGATCGGTTGCCATTCGTGCGGGTCGCACACCCACAACAATCCCTTGTCGAAGCCGGCGAACCCGACCTCCCGCCAGAAGGTGTGCACGATGTCGGGCAGATCGCTGTACTCGTCGAAGTAGCTCTCCGGAACCGCCACCTGATCAAGCGGTTCGCCTGTCCAGCTGGTGCTCCACCGGGACAGGAAGTCGTGTACTTCCAGCGGGAGTTGCTTTCCGGTGGCGCCGAGCGCCGTCCACAGCTCGTCGAACTCGGTCTGGCGGGTGATGAACTGCCGCAGTTCCTCTCGTTCGTGCAGGTAGCAGATGACAACGTAGGGGATATAGACGCTGAATCCGTATTCGCCCTGCGAGGACGTGTAGTTGGTGGGGCCGACGCTCGAGGCTCGCACATAGTCCTTCACCGAGTCGTCCAGGCTGTCGATACGCGCATCGAAGTGGCGGTAGATGTACTCGTAGAACTCGGCGATCCTTGTGATCTCGTCCCAGCCCTCGCATTCGTCGATGAGTTCGCCGATCTCGAGGTAGTCGTACGGGTAGGCCATGAAGGCGAAGTCCTCCAGGTACCGGTAACGCCAGTCGTCGGGCATCGTCGAGAGGTCCGTCGGCAGACTGTTCAGCACGCGGCCGTGGCTCCACAGAACTTCCTCGTCGAATTGAGATATCTCGAAGTCGTCCATCATGGACAACATCGACCTCAGGAGGAGTTCGCGCACATCCGCGTACCCGTCGACGTGATCGGGGCAGCCCCGCAACAGGTCGTCGACCTGGTCCATCGAATCCTCGATTTCGCCGCTCCAGTCCATGTCGTCGCCCGAGGGAGCATCCGAATACTCTTCGGTCAACCGGCTCTCGAGAGTGTCGAACAACGTCACGACATCATCGGAGTACCTCGGTTCCGCAGCGATGTTCCACTCGATCTCATTCACCGACACGGTGTGCCCGGTCGATTCTGCGATGAGGTCGATGGCGGCGCGCTGGTATCCCTCCTCTACGGGCACCGTCTTCGCGAACCGTCTGGATTCTCCGGCAAGCTCGCGCGGGATGCGGACAAGGTAGTTCCTTCTACCCTGGATTCGGACGTGCACGCGATACATAACCCTCCCCTGTCCTCCAGTGTCACGTGGTGACGACCCTAGGCGGCGACCGCGTGCGACCGGGGACCGCTACCAGTAGCCGATCAAGCGCAACCTACTGCGCAGCAGTGTTCGCCGCGCTGAGCCTGCGGGTAACGCTGGTTGTGACAATAGTGGCCAGGGTGCCGATTACCACCAGGTCGAACACGATCTGGACCATCGTCGCGACGCGGGCCACCTGACCGACGGCGTGGACGTCGCCGTATCCGATGGTGCCGAGGGTGGACATTGTGTAGTACAACGCATCGGTGCGCGTCACCAGGCCGTCGAACTCGTCCGGATGTAGTTGCTGCAGCCGGTAGTAGAACAGCGAGAACACCACACAGACGACACATACGACAAGCAGGACACCATCGACCCGTCCGCCCGCCGTCGCCGGCGCTTTCAGGAAATGCTCGATCCGCCGCCACACCAGCCACACCAGTCCGACGACGCCCGCGATGAAGCTGACCACCCCGAACACCCGCCCCGGCCAGGCATCGAGCTGGAACGCCCAGCTCATCGGCACGCTGTAGTAGAGCAACAGCGCGCACACCGCCGCCGCGCCGTTGCGCAACGCGTGCCCTGGCACCGATACCCGTCGACGTCGCGTCATCGCTCCATGATTGCCTGGTGACGCCGAATTTCGTGGCGCACGCGCCGACTGCGCGACCGCCACTGCCGAGTCACCTCAGCTGAACCGGTATCCCTGCCCCACCGCCGCGAGCACCAGGTCGGCTCTGTCCCAGCTCGCGGCGACGAGGTCGGCGTTGCGCAGATCGCTGCCCGTCACCTTCTCGCTCGCCTGAGCCGGTGTCCGCGTGCAGGCGACGTGCCGGTCGAGCAGTCGCTCGGTGAGGATCGATCGCGGCGCGTCCAGGTACCAGCACGCGTCGATTGACGTCCTCCCCGGCCTGAAACCCGGGGATTCCTACCAGCGCCCGGACGGGGCGCTCTCGGTGGGTTCCTGTTTCACAGGGACTCGCCTACCGCTACGCGGCAGGACTTACCGTCCCTCCGCAAGCGTTTAACCACTCCGCACGTCCTGCGGCGTGAATATTCATCGCGGCATTGAGATCCCGGTCGTGGACAGTGCCACACACGCACATCCACTCGCGCACATGCAACGGCTTCTTGCCACTGACCACCCCGCACACCGAACACAACTGAGACGACGGGAAGAACCGGTCCACCTTCGAGAATGCCCGACCGTACCGGGCCGCCTTCTCCTCGAGCATGCGGATGAACATGCCCCACCCGGCGTCGTGGACCGACTTCGCCAACCGGGTACGCGCGAGACCTTTCACGCACAAATCCTCGACGAACACCGCTTGGTTGTCGCGGATGATCATCGTGGACTGCTTATGCGCCCAATCCCTGCGCGTATCAGCCACTCTCGCATGCGCCCGAGCGACCTCGACACGCGCCTTTGCCCGGTTCTTGCCACCCTTCTCCTTGCGGGACAACATTCGTTGTGCCTTGCGGAGCTTGCGTTCCGCGCGGCGCAAGAACCTCGGGTTGTCGATCGTCTTGCCGTTCGACAACACCGCGAACGTCGTCAAACCCAGATCGATACCGACCTCGGAATCCGATACCGGCATCGGCTGCTCGTCCACCTCCACCACGAACGACGCGAAATACCGGCCTGCCGCGTCCTTCACCACGGTCACACTCGACGGATCCGATGGCAGCTCCCGTGACCAGCGGACCGCGACGTCCCCGATCTTCGGCAACCGCAACTTTCGGCCGGCCGTGACCGCGAATCGGGCGTTTTTCGTGAACCGGATAGCCTGCCGATTGTCCTTGCGAGACCGGAAACGCGGTGGCGCGACCTTGCCGCCCTTCCGCGTGCCGGTGACCGAGCCGAAGAAGTTCCGGTACGCGGTATTCAGATCAGCCAGGGCCTGCTGCAACACCACCGCCGACACCCCACCCAACCACGAACGCTCCGGAGTCTTCTTCGACTCCGTCAACAACCTCGACAGCTCCGCATCAGTAACCCGACGGCCCTCCCGGAACGCCTGCTCCCGGATCGCGAGGGCGTCGTTGAATACGACCCGGGCACAGCCGAATGCTTGCGCCAACGACTGCTGCTGCCCCACCGTGGGGTAGACGCGGAAGTTATATCGCAGCTGCATAACCGACAGTGTGGCACCGGGGTACGACAACAAACCGGCCACCGGGAATCACCTGGTCGCGAAAGCTATGCAGGACCATCGCGTTCAGGGCACACCCGGCCTTGGCGGGCCTCCCGCGTGGGCATTCACCACCCCCGGAAGGCGGCGCACTGGCGCACAGCGGGTAGCCCGCGCACCTCAGCCCAGCCGGGCGCATCGGCGTCGGTACAGCAGGTAATTCCCTACGACGATGACAACGCGTTCGTCACACACGACCACACCACCGTCGGTCGGCTCGTCGATCGCCCGATCGAACAGCGGCCACGGCACCGGCGCGCCGACCGGCGTTTCCCGCAGCAACCGCAGGTCCGCGACGAAACCGGCCGCGTCGAAGGTATCCGGCTCGCCCTTGCGTGCCAACGCGTTCCGCGCCCTGAGCACAGCATTGCGTAGGTGGTAGCCGTCCATCGGTGCGACGACGGCAGGGCGCCCGGACGTGCTCAGCTCGGCGCGAAGACGCTGCGCCAGTGTCGATTTCCCAGCGCCCGGCGGACCGGCGATCCCGAGCAGGAACCGCTCACTACGCACCGGAACTCGCTGCGCCAGTTCGCCCACCGACAGCACCCCGCTCGCCCAGGTCACCGCCCTACCTTACCGACGAGCTCCGATGAGCCCGCCCGACGTCACTGCACGTCGACGAACCCGCGCTCGAGGATCGCGCCGGTGTCGACGCCGACGGGCAGGGTGCCGAAGGCGATGCCCCAGTCGCCGCCGAGGCGCGTCGCGCAGAAGGCGTCCGCGACGGCGGCGTGACCGTGGCGCACCAGCTGGGCGCCTTGCAGGACCACAGCCATCAGTTCGACGACGCGACGGGCGCGGTATTCGATGTCGGACAGATCGGTGAGTTCCTTGCCGACGCGGTCGATCGCGTCGTCGAGGCGCGAATCGGCACCGCGGGCCAGACCGACCTCGGCGAAGTACGCCTCGACCGTCTCGGGCTGACGTCCCATGGCGCGCAACGCATCCAGCGCCGCCACATTGCCCGAACCCTCCCAGATCGACATGAGCGGTGCCTCGCGGTACAGCCGCGGCATGCCCGATTCCTCGGCATATCCGTTGCCGCCCAGGCATTCCAGCGCTTCGGCGGCGTGCGCGGGAGCACGCTTACAGACCCAGTACTTGGTGATGGCCAGGGCGATCCGGCGTAGTGCGGCCTCCGCCGGGTCGCTGCCCGCGCGGTCGGTGGCACCGGCCAGCCGCATCATCACCGTGGTCGCCGCATCCGATTCGATGACGAGGTCGGCGAGCACATTGCGCATGGCGGGCTGGTCGATCAGCTTGGCGCCGAAGGCTTCTCGGTGCCTGGCGTGATGGATCGCGCTGACCGCGCCGAGTCGCATGCCGGTGGCCGAGCCGATCACACAGTCGAGGCGGGTCATGTTGACCATCTCGATGATCGTCTTCACACCCGCACCCTCGGCACCGACGAGCCAGCCGGTGGCGTTCTCGTACTCGATCTCCGAGGAGGCGTTGGACTTGTTGCCCAGTTTGTCTTTCAGCCGCTGGATGCGGATGGGGTTGCGGGTGCCGTCGGGCAGCACGCGCGGCAGCAGAAAACACGACAGGCCACCGGGGGCCTTGGCGAGGGTGAGGAACATGTCCGACATGGGCGCCGAGGTGAACCACTTGTGCCCGACGATGCGGTACGCGCCATCGGGTTGCGGGGTGGCGGTGGTGGTGTTGGCCCGCACGTCGGAGCCGCCCTGCTTCTCCGTCATCGACATGCCCGCGATGAGCCCGGCCTTGGTCGAGGGCTCGCGCAAACCGAAATCGTAGGTGCGCGAACCGAGTAGCGGCTCGAAGCGCGCTGCCAGTTCGGGATTGTGGCGCAACGCGGGCACCACCGCGTACGTCATCGAGATCGGGCACATGTGTCCGGCATCGGCGACGCCCCAGGTGAAGAACTTGGCGGCGCGAGCGGTGTGCGCGCCGGGCCGCTCGTCCAGCCACGGCGAACCGTGCAGACCGTGCGCCACCGCGACATTCATCAGGTCGTGCCAGTGCGGGTGGAACTCCACCTCGTCGACACGATTGCCCCAACGGTCGTGGGTGCGCAGCACCGGCGGGTACTCGTTGGCCAGCCTGCCCCACTCCTGGGCCTCGAAACCGCCTGCCAGCGCACCGAGTTCGCGCACCTCGGCTTCGGCCCAGCCCGCTCCTTCGCGGTGCAGACCTTCCAGCAGCGCGGGGTTACGCGCGGCATCGAAGGGGATCAGCGGTGGCGCCTGGTTGAACACTTCGTGGGTCGGCATGTCGTGGCAACTCCTTCGACTACAGCGTTTCCGGGCGCGCACCGAGTGCGCGCACGGCGAAAGCGACCAATTCGGGGATGACGGTCTCGGCGTGCGGTGCGGCGACCAACGGGCCGACGAGCACCTCGCCGATCGCGCCGACAAGAGCAGCGGCGGTGAGGCTCGGGTCCTGCGCGGGCAAGCGACGTTCGGCGACACCGTGCGCGATAGCGGTCTCGAACGACGCGGCGAACGCCCGCCGAAATTGCAGCCGTTGTGTATCCACGGCGGCGTCGACGGGCTCGGCCAGCAGCACATAGGCCAGTTTCGGATTCTTCAGCGCACGGCCGGCGAAAGTCTCCACCGCAGCGGTGACCCGACCGACCGCGTCACCCTCGGCCACCGCGGCCCGTACCGCGTCGACCTCGCGGGCGACCACCGTCTCGAACACCGCCGCGACCAGCTCGGCCTTGTTCTCGAACTGCTTGTACACGGTGCCGGTCGCGATCCCCGCCTCGGCGGCGACCGCGGCCATCGACAGCCCGGCGAACCCGTCACGCGAGAGCACGCCGGTGGCACCCTGCACGATCAGCGCCCGTTGCGCGTCGAGCCGGGCCTGCACGGCCGGGGTCCTGCGGTACACCATGTGAAGAAGTGAAGCACAAATTCACCCCTTCACACAAGGGCACCGGGTCCGTATGGTCGAGGAATGGAACAATCAACCGGGCAGCCGACCTCACTCCCCGTGCGCGTCGAGCACTCGGGCCCGGTCACGACGGTGATCCTGAATCGCCCGCAGGCCCGCAACGCGGTGGACGGCCCGACCGCTCGCGCGCTGGTGGAGGCCTTTCGCGCATTCGACGCCGACCCCACCTCCTCGGTGGCCGTGCTGTGGGGCGAACACGGCACCTTCTGCTCCGGCGCCGACCTCAAGGCCCTCGGCACCGAGAACAGCAATCACGCCACCGAAGACGGTGACGGCCCGATGGGTCCGACCCGGCTGCGCCTGTCCAAGCCGGTGATCGCGGCGGTCTCCGGGTACGCCGTGGCGGGCGGGCTCGAACTGGCCCTGTGGTGTGATCTGCGCATTGCCGAGCAGGACGCCACTTTCGGTGTCTTCTGCCGCCGCTGGGGCGTCCCACTGATCGACGGCGGCACCGTGCGCCTCCCGCGCATCGTCGGCGAAGGTCGCGCACTCGACATGATCCTCACCGGCCGCCCGGTAAGCGCGCCCGAAGCGCTGCAGATGGGCCTGGTCACCCGCGTTGTCCCCGTCGGCGATGCCCGCCGTGTCGCCGAGGAGCTGGCTACCCAGCTCGCCGCACTCCCCCAAACCTGCCTGCGCACCGACCGTGCCGCCTTGTACGACCAGTACGGCCACACCGAGGAAGAGGCGCTGCGCGTCGAATTCCGGCACGGCATGACGGCCCTGTCCGGCGGCGCACTCGACGGGGCCGCCCGTTTCGCCGCGGGCGAGGGCAGGCACGGTAGCGCCGACCACCGCTGATGGACCACCTCACCGTCGTCGACGAAATCTTCCTGCGCACCCATCGCGGCATGGGCACCCCCATCGCCCTGCAGGGCCTGTGGCGTACCCCCGATGCGATGGAACCTGATCTCCTGCAAGCGATTCACGGCCGCCTGCGCGTCGGTCACCTCGGCCGCAGAGTGGTCAGCCCCCGAGTCCCCGGCGCCCGTCGCACCTGGCGGCCCAACACCAGAGCCCATCCACTCGACGTCGCCATCGGCCCACTTCGCGAGAGCGAAATCCTGCCATGGGCCGACGCCCTCGGCACCGACCTCGACCCGGAAAACGGCCCTGGCTGGCGCCTGTCCGCCGCGCGCCTTCACGACGGTGGAACCGTTGTCGCCCTGACCTGTTCGCATGCACTGGCGGACGCACGTGGCTTGATCCACGCCATCACCGCCGCCCTTCGATCGCTCGAATCCACCGTCTCCGACGCCTCGACAGAGCTGGCAGGAGCCGAGTTGGTCCCCGCGCGCGACGACGAACTATGGAGTCGCACAACGCCTTCGGAATGGGCAGACGCGGTCTCCCAATGGACCACTATCTTCGGCGGCACCGCACGCGCGCTGCACCAAAAGCTCTCTCGACCGCTAGTACCGCCCGCACCGGACTTGTCCCCTGATCGCACCTTCCGCGAAGCCGGGCCCGACCCTGTGTCGAGCAGCGCCGTGCCGACATCGCGGAAACCACAGTCATCGCGGGCCGACACGAGCGACCGACACCTGCGGCCGCTCCTGCTCACCTTCGATGCCACCCACTGGGACACGACCGCGATCACCCTCGGCGGAACTCCGAACAGCCTGTTCATCCACTTGATGGCAAACATCCTGTGGCAGACCGGTTTTCCGAAACCGACGATAACCGCGAGCCTCCCGGTGGATACCCGTGACGAACCCCGCGTCGACAACGACCTCGCGATGACAGAGATCGCAATCGAACGCACCGACACTCCCGCGACAATTCGCGACAGGGCCAAAGCCGCTTATCAGCGCCGAATGTCGAGCCCCGCAGGCCTTCCGGAGGAGATCCTCCAGGTACTCCCCGACCGCTGGGCCTACGCCCTGAGTAAGGGCGCGGGCGAACGAGACATCCTGTGCTCCAACATCGGCCACCTACCCGACGCCGTGCGAAAAGTCGGACCGCACCACTGCACCCGGGTAGCCGCACGCGCGATCCACCCTGACATCACCACCTTTCCCCGCACCCAACTCGCGGGCTACCTCTCCCGCCTCGACGACACCTACACACTCGCCCTGGTCAGCCTCGCCGCCGACAGCGATTTCCTGCCCGATGCCATCGATAAAGCCTGCGCGACAACCGGATTACGCCCTAGCCCCTGGTAGTCGGTCCATGGCGGGTTTCCGCGTCAGGGTGTCAGACCGAGCCGGGTGGCCAGCCACGGCAGCTGATCGCGCAGCCCATGCGCCCACAGCGCGAAGTTGTGTCCGCCCGGCAGAATCCGCAACCGCACGTCCATCCCCGCGTCTTTCGCCGCCTGATACATCCGCTCCACCTGCGGCCGGTACATCTGGTCATCGGCGCCGACAACGAACGCACCGGCGGAATTCGGGTACGTCCGCGACCGCAGCAGATCGAGCGGATTGACCCGCAGCAGCGCCTCGGTATCCCCGCCGAACGCGGCGTCCACCGTGCGCTGCCGGTCGCCCAGTGTCGGCTCGTCCTGCCCGGAGAGGTCGAGGAAGGTGGGATAGACCTCGGGATAATTGGTGGCCAGTTGCAGCGCGCACGTGCCGCCATACGAGAGCCCACCCACCGCCCAAGATCGCGGATCCGGATCGATCTGCAGATTCGCCCGCGTCCAGGCAGGCACGTCGACGGCCAGGTAGGTGGCGACATTGCCCAGCGCGGAATCCAGGCACAGCGGGTTCGCCAGCTCGGAACCGGTCCCGTCGGCCACCACGACCACCGGCGCGAGCCCGTTGTGCGCGCGGGCGAAGGAGTCCATGGTCTCGGCCAACTGACCACCGACGAACCAGTCCTGCGGCGCGCCCGGCTCACCGGCGAGCAGCACCAGCACCGGCAGCAGCGGACGCGGATCCGCGAAATAGGCAGGCGGCAAATAGATCTGGGCATCGCGAGCGGCGAATCCGGACGCGGTCGGGGGCACCGTCGCGGTCAGCACCCGCCCGCCGTCGGGCAATCCGCCGGGCGCCTGCCATGCGGGCTCGAGCGGCCGCGCGCTGATCACCTGCTCGCGCCCGGTCAGCTCACCGGCCTCGACCCGATCGACCTGTTCGACCCCGAGCACCGCGCCCACTGTCGGATACGACGCGTACACCAGGTTGATCCGCACACCCACCGCGACCAGCACGGCAACGGCCGCGAGCACGGTCACCACCCCGGTCCACACGCTGCGGCGAACCAGAATTCGTGGCACCACCAACAGCACCGCGGCCACCGCGATCCCGATCAGCACGTACACCGACACCGCGATCGGATCGGGAAACGGCCGCCACACCTCCTCCACGACCAGGTACAGCGCCACGGTCGCCACCACGGCGGACAGCACCACGATCGGCATGATCGTCGTGACATACCGTCGTACGCGGGGTAACAGCAACCACACCGCACCCACGGCGCCCAGTACCGTCAACGCCACCGGCAGCCATCCGGCGAGCAACGACAGATCGATGATTCGCGTCATCGCTGACCTCCACAGATGCCACCTCGACCGCCCTTGCGCGCGCATCACGGTCCCGGTACGGCCGCGATGACATACGGTACACAGAAGACCGCACCGAGCCGGTGCGGCGCACTCGCAGCAAAGGGTGGTTCTATGGACGACATCGCGGCTGCCACCGAACCTGCTCCCTCGCGCGGCCTCGCCTTGGCGCACACCGTGATCCGCCGGGTGCCGTTCACACTCGGCTTCCTCGTCGTGGTCGCGGTTCTCGGCCTCGCCACCGGCGGCCTCTGGCGCAGGCTCGACCAGCGTTCCTGGTTTCCCGATATCGCCTACGGCTGGCCCGCGCTGACCGAGGGTAAGTGGTGGACGCCGCTGTCAGGCTGGTTCTTCGGGCTCACCCCTTTCCAATATGTGTGCATGGCAATCATTTTCGCGGCTGCGGTCGGCTGGACGGAGTGGCGTCTCGGCACCGTGCGCACCGCCTCGGTCTGCCTGTCTGGTCAGTTGATCGGCGTCCTCGGCGCGTCGGTGACGGTCGGGCTGCTGGCGCACACCCACCTCGGCTGGGCCGACCGGCTTTCCGAGGTACGCGATGTCGGGTTCACCACCGCGGCGATCTCGGCGTTGGCCGCGGTCTCGGCGACCCTGCGATCCCCGTGGCGCCTTCGGGTGCGCGCCGTGCTGATGGCACACGTGGCGATCACCTTCCTGTTCGAATCGACCTTCGCCGATCTCATGCATCTCATCGCCGTCGCCGTGTGGCTGCCCGCGGGCGAAAAGCTGTTCAGCCGAACCGAACACGGCTTCTGGCCGCGCACTCGACGTGAGGTGCGCATGCTGGCCTTCGCCGGACTGCTGGTGATCGCCACGGCCTCGGTGGCGGTGTACTTCTTCCCCGCCAACAGCCTGCTCGGCCCCACCGAGAACGAACGCGGCTCGCTCTGGAGCACGATCCTCACGGTGGTGGTGATCGCGGTGGTCGCCGATCAGCTGCGCAAGGGCAGGCGCTGGGCATGGTGGGGCACCCTCGCCTACGGCCTGCTGCACGTGGTGCTCACGCTGGTGCTACTCGGCGTGGCCATCGGCACCGACTACGAGACCACCGGCGCGCTGACCGTCGGCACCGCCCTGCTGTGGGCGGGCGAGGTGGCGCTGCTCTACGGCGGCCGCGGCGCGTTCCGGGTGCCGGTCCGGCGCAAGATCTCTGACGGCGCGCTCACTGGCACCGAACCCGGCGCCGCGGTGCGCGCCTTGCTCGCCCGCTACGGCGGCAGCACCATGTCGTGGATGACCACCTGGCCGGAGAACAAATACTGGTTCGCCGCCGACGGTGAACGGTGCGTCGCCTACCAGCGCCACGCGGGCACCGTCATCGTGCTCACCGACCCGATCGGTCCCGTCGACCTTCTCCCCGCCACCATCGCCGGGTTCACCGATCGCTGTGAAGCCGACGGACTCGTCCCGTGCCTGTTCTCCACCACGCGGGCGGTCGCCGATATCGCCGGCGAACTCGGGTGGCGCAGTGTGCAGATCGCCGAGGACACCATCGTCGACCTGCCCGAGCTGGAGTTCAAAGGCAAAGCCTGGCAGGACATCCGGTCCGCGATCAACCGGGCGACCAAGGAGGGTATCGAGTTCCGCCTCGTCGAACTGGCCGACCAGCCGTTCGCGGTGATCGAGCAGGTACGCGCGATCTCCGAGGAGTGGGTAGGCGAAAAGGGGCTGCCGGAAATGGGATTCACGCTCGGCGGCGTGGAGGAAGCCATGGATCCGGCCGTGCGGGTCGGGCTGGCGATCGATGCCGAGGGCAGCGTGCACGGCGTCACCTCCTGGCTGCCCGTCTACGGCCCCGGCGACGAGATCCGCGGCTGGACGCTGGACGTGATGCGCAGGCGCCCCGACGGCTTCCGGCCGGTCGTGGAATTTCTCATCGCCTCGGCGTGCCGGGAGTTCAAAGAGGAAGGCGCCGAGATCGTTTCGCTCTCGGGGGCGCCGTTGGCGCGCAGTGCGAGCACCGATGGCGCCGAACCGATCGATCGTCTGCTCGAAGGGCTCGGCGCCGCGATGGAACCGTATTACGGCTTCCGGTCACTGCATTCGTTCAAGGCCAAGTTCCAGCCCCGCCACGAGCCGGTGTACCTGTGCTATCGCGACGAGGCGGACCTGCCCCGCATCGGCATCGCTCTGACCAAGGCGTACCTGCCCGAAGTCTCGGCAAAGGACCTGATGGTTCTCGGGGCGGCGGGAAAATAGCACCGGCGCCCACACGCCGATCGGCGCGGCTCAGTTCACCGGCGGTCGATCAGGGATCTCAACTCACCGGCACCGCGCTCGGCGTCACCCGCGCGAGCACGTCAACGGGCAGGTCGACGCCCGGCTCGAGGTTGTCGGCCGGGATCGGCTCGCCCCAGACCTGCCGCAGCGGCAGCACACCGGCCCACACCCCGCCGGTCGCGATGTCGCCCTCGTCGTCGTTCGGTCCGCCCGAGCGCACCTTCACCGACGCCTCGGTGAGGTCGAGCGCGAGCACCATCGTCGCCGCCATCTCCTTGCGGTTGGGCGGGCGCACCCGATCCCAGGCACCGGGCGCGGCGTGCTCGACGATCACCCGCAGGGCGTTGTCGCGCTCGGCTTCGTCGGTGACCAGTACCGCCCTGCCCCGAATCACCGCGCAGCGGTAGTTCATCGAGAAGTGCATGGCCGAGCGGGCGTACACCAGCCCGTCCACGTGGGTCACGGTGAGGGAGATATCGGTGTCGATCGCGGCGCGCAGATTGCCGGCTCCGGTGGATCCGTGCAGGTAGAGGGTGTCGCCGACGCGCCCATAGATGGTGGGCAGCACGACCGGCGACCCACCGAGCAGCACGCCGAGGTGGCAGAGAAGACCCGCGTCGAGCACCGCGTCGAGTGCGGCGCGATCGGTGGCGCCGCGTTCCTTGGCGCGGGTCAGCGTGGTGCGCGGGGTGGGCGACAGGGAGTTGCGGTTGACGTCGTGCGTGCTCATAAGATGAGCTTCGCCGAAGAAGTGGACCGTGTGGAGGTCCAATTCAATAGAAGTTCAACAGGCCAATTCGAGGTGGACGATGCTCGACGACCTTCCGATTCCACTCGACCGGACCGCCCCCGTACCGCTGTCGGCGCAGGTGGCCGATGCCCTGCGCGCCGCCGCGACCGACCGGGTGCTGCGCGTCGGCGACCGTTTGCCGTCCTCGCGCGCCCTGGCACAGCGACTCGGGGTGAGCCGGACCGTGGTGGCAGGCGCCTACGACCAACTGCACGCGGAAGGGTGGCTGACCGGCCGACACGGCTCCGGCACCTACTTGAGCACCGCCCCGGCCACCGCACCGCCGAGCACCGGCGCGGGCCACAACACCGATCCCGACGCGGGCCTGCTCGATCTCGGCCCCGGCGCACCGTGCGCCGAAGCGGTCGACTCCGCCGCATGGCGCCGGGCCTGGCGCGCGGCAG
The DNA here is from genome assembly GCF_042720495.1 of Nocardia sp. NPDC058480. NCBI lineage: Bacteria > Bacillati > Actinomycetota > Actinomycetes > Mycobacteriales > Nocardiaceae > Nocardia > Nocardia sp. NPDC058480. Next base: position 636,775 of record NZ_JBHXMN010000001.1, read on the forward strand.
GCGACCAGGCTCCCGAGGCCCGCAAGAACCGTGCGGGCGAACCGGACTTCCGAGCGGCGGTCGCCGATCACCTGTTGCGCCATCGCGGACTGGCCGCCGGGGCCGGATCGGTGGTCCTTGCCACCGCCGGTACCAGCGCGGCGGTGGGTGAGCTCGCCACCGCACTGCTCCGCCCCGGCGACACCGTGGCCATCGAGGATCCCGGCTACCTGCGAGCCGTCGGCGCGTTGCGTGCCGCGGGGATCGAGGTTGTCCCGGTGCCCGTCGACGCAGGCGGTTTGTGTGTCGACCGAATCCCGTCCGGTGTCCGCGCGGTGTATTGCACACCGGCACACCAGTTCCCGCTCGGCGCGATGATGCCCGCGTCCCGCCGGGTCGAGCTCATCGAATTCGCCAGAAGAACTGCTACTTTCATCATCGAAGACGACTACGACGGTGAATTGCGTTACGACACAGCCCCACTGCCACTGCTGGCCGCGATGGCACCCGACGTGGTCGTTCATCTCGGCACCACCAGCAAGATCATCGCCACCACCCTCGGCGTCGGCTGGCTCGTGGCCCGCCCCGACGTCACCGACGCCGTGCTCGCCCATCGCGCCGAGATCGGCAGTTCCCCGAGTCCCGCCGGGCAGCGGATCCTCAGCGAATTCGCCCGCCACGGCGACCTGTCCCGGCACCTGCGCCGGCTGCGCCGGGTCGTGCCGCCCCGGCGCGCCCTGGTCGTCGACGAACTCGCCCGCCGTGGTGTGCCCATCATCGGTGACGACGCGGGCTCGCACGTCGTCGTCGAGCTCCCCGGCCCCGCCGCCGAACGCCACGCCGTCGACGCCGCCCGCGCGCGTGGTGTCCTCCTCGACGGCCTGGCCCGGCACCACCTCGCCGACCCACACCACTTCGGCGTCGCCATCGGCTACACCGCCCTGAACAGCGCCGACCTCGCCCGAGCCGTGCCCATCGCGGCCGACTGCCTCGCCGAAGCAGCTCGCGTAGTCGGCCCATCGCGGTCGTAGCATGGACCAGGAACCGGCACTACCCCTGGCGACTATCGAAGAGGTGAGCACATGACCGATCAGGACATTCTGGCGCGGATCAAAGAGCTGGTCGACGACGAGCACGCGCTGCGAGCCAAGGCCACCGCGGGCGAGATCGACCCGGTAGCCGAACGCAAGCAGTTGGCCGAACTGGAAGTGATGCTCGATCAGGCATGGGATCTGTTGCGGCAGCGGCGCGCTCGCACCGGCTCCGGTGAATCACCCGACGACACCGGGATGCGTTCCCCCCATGAGGTCGAGGGCTATCTGCAGTGACCGAGGCCGAGTACGACGTCATCGTCATCGGCGCGGGCCCGGCAGGCGAGAACGCCGCCGCCTATGCCATCGCGGGCAGCGACCGCACCGCCGCCCTCGTCGAGCGGGAGCTGTTCGGCGGCGAGTGCAGCTATTGGGCGTGCATCCCCAGCAAGGCGCTGCTGCGGCCCGGCGCCGTCCTCGACCTCGGCGAGTCGATGCCGGGGGTGAGCGCGAGTGGCCCGCAGGTGGCCGACATACTCGCCCGCCGCGACTCCTTCGTGCACAACCACGACGACAGTTCCCAGGTCGAGTGGGCGACATCGGCCGGCATCGTGCCCGTTCGCGGCGCGGCTCGACTGATCGGCGAACGACTCGTCGAGGTCGATACCGAGGACGGCGTCAAGGTCCTGCGCGCCCGGCACGCGGTCGTCCTGGCGACCGGCACCACCGCCACCATCCCCGATATTCCGGGCGTGCGCGAGGCCCTGCCGTGGACCTCCCGTGACGCCACCAACCTGACCGTCGTCCCGCGCCGGGTCGCCATCATCGGTGGCGGTGTCGTCGCCTGCGAGACGGCGACCTGGCTGGCCGAACTCGGCGCCGAGGAGGTGACCCTGCTGGTCCGGGGCGACCGCCTGCTGCCACGCAGTGAGCCGTTCGCTTCGGAACTGGTCCTGCGGGGTTTGCGCGACACCGGAAATGTCACGGTGCGGTTCCATACCGAACCCCTGCTTGTCTCGCGCCGCGATCCCGAAGACACCGGTGTCGGCCGCATCCACGGCGGTCCGGTCACCCTGGTGCTCGACGACGGCGAACTCGAGGTCGACGAACTCGTCGTCGCCACCGGCCGCACCCCCGCCACCTCGAATCTCGGCCTCGACGCCGTAGGACTGCCCGCGGGCTATATCGAGGTCGACGATCAGCTGACCGCGCGCGAGGTGCCCGGCGACTGGCTCTATGCCGTCGGCGACGTCAATCACCGTGTGGCACTGACGCATATGGGCAAGTACCAGGCCAGAGTCTGCGGTGACGTGATCGCCGCCCGCGCGGCGGGCACACCTCTCGACGGCATGCGGTTCACCGCGAGCGCCGACCACCAGCAGGTACCCCAAGTCGTCTACACCGCACCGGAACTCGCGGCCGTCGGCCTCACCGAACACGAGGCGCGCACCGCCGGACACGCGGTGGACACCGTCGAGCTCGATATCGCCGTCGCGGGTTCCGCGCTCTCGCGTGACGACTTCCACGGCCGTGCGAAGCTCGTGATCGACACCGCCGCCGACCGCATTCTCGGTGCCACCTTCGTCGGTCCTGACCTTGGCGAACAGCTACACGCGGCCACCATCGCGGTGGTCGGACAGGTGCCGCTGGACGCGTTGTGGAACGCGGTACCCGCCTTCCCGACCGTCAGCGAATTCTGGCTGCGGCTGCTGGAAGCCTGGCGCGAGAAGACTATTTGAGCAGCCGCGACATCCGCCGGTCGGCGAGCACCTTGCCGCCGGTCTGGCAGATGGCGCAGTACTGGAACGACCGCTCCGCGTAGGACACCTCGCGCACAGCGTCCCCACACACCGGGCACGGCTGCCCGGTTCTGGCGTGAACCCGCATGCCCGAACGCTTTTCGCCTTTCAACCTGGCCGCGTCCTGGCCCACCGAACGATCGACCGCGTCGAGCAGCACCGTGCGCAGGGCGGCGTACAACTGCGAAACCTTCTCCGCCGACATTGTTTTGGTGTTCGCGAACGGAGAGATCTTCGCGGTGTGCAGAATCTCGTCGGAATAGGCGTTGCCGATTCCGGCGAGCAGGGTCTGGTCCACAATCGCGGTCTTGATCCGCTGCGAGGTACTTTTCAGCAGCGCGGCGAATTCGTCCTCGGTCAGTCCGAGCGCGTCCGGTCCGAGCCGCGCGATGCCCGGCACCAGCTCCGGATCCTCGACGACATAGACCGCCAGCCGTTTCTTCGTGCCCGCCTCGGTCAGGTCGATCGCGGGCGTCGCACCCTCGGGAGTGAAGAAATGCACGCGAAGCGCCAGCGGGCTCTTCCCACCCGGCTTGGGCGGCAACGGATTCGGCTCATCGATCCAGCGCAACCACCCACCGCGCGACAGATGGGTGATCAACCACAGTCCGCCACAATCCATACCGAGGAATTTCCCCCACCGGCCCGCGCCGGTGACATCCCGGCCGGACAGCGCGGTAACCGGCGGATCGAAGGTCTTCACCGCGCTCAGGGCCGCCACGTCGACGCGGCCGACCACAGCGCCGACCGCATGATCCCGAAGGAACTGCGCCAACGCCTCTATTTCCGGCAGTTCGGGCACGGTTGCCAGTTTAGCGATCTATCGCGCGTCGGCGCGGGATCCATCAGCCCGCGCGGAGCAAATAAACGTCCATGATCCAGCCCTTTTCCGCGCGTAGTTCCGCGCGGCGGGCCACGATGTCGCGTTCGACCTCGCGTAGATTTCCCTCGATCAGGGTTTCGTCGGGCATGCCGAGATAGGCGCCCCACCAAATATGGATATCGTCGCCGCCGACCTCGGTGAACGAGCATTCACCGTCGAGCATCACCACCGTCGACCCGGGACCGAGCCCTTCATCGCGCAGCCTGCGCCCGGTCGTGACGTGGACGGGTTCGCCGATCCGGTGCAGCACCATCCGGTGCCGGGCTGCCAGCGCGGCGATGCTGGTGACGCCGGGGATCACCTCGTAGCCGAAATCGGCGCGACCCCGCGCCAGCACGTGCTCGACCATGCGCAGGGTGCTGTCGTAGAGCGCCGGATCGCCCCACACGAGGATCGCGCCGATGCCGTCCACCTGGTCGAACGCGGCTTCGAGGAGTTCGGAGCGCCGTTCGTGCCAGTCCACCACGACACCGGCGTAGTCCGCGGGGGTGCGCTCGCGCGGCGGATCGGTGATCTCGATGATCCGGTGCGGCGTGTCAACGTGCTCGGCCAGGATCGTGGTGCGCACGTCGACCAGTTCCTGTTTCTCGGTGCCCTTGCCGATCACGAAGAAGGCCTCGGCCTTTCGCATGGCCTTGACCGCCTGCATCGTCACCTGGTCGGGGTCTCCCGCACCGATGCCGATCACGTAGAGCTTGCGCATAGCCGAAGAGCTTGCCAGGTGCCGATCCGCCGAGCCGACCCCCGTAGAATCACCAGGCGTGGCCACCCCTGATACGCAGTACGAGGATCTGCTCCGGCACGTTCTGGAGCAAGGCACGCCAAAGGCCGACCGCACCGGCACCGGAACCCGCAGCATCTTCGGTCACCAGCTGCGCTACGACCTGGCTGATTCCTTCCCGCTGATCACCACCAAGCGGGTCCACATGAAATCCATCGCCTACGAACTGCTGTGGTTCCTGCGCGGCGATTCCAATGTCTCCTGGCTGCGCGAGCACGGCGTGACGATCTGGGACGAATGGGCCGACGCCAAGGGCGAACTCGGCCCCGTCTACGGCGTGCAGTGGCGCTCGTGGCCGACCCCCGACGGCACCCACATCGACCAGATCGCCCAGGTACTGCACACCCTGCGCACCGACCCCGATTCGCGCCGGATGATCGTGTCGGCTTGGAATGTGGCCGACCTGGACAAGATGGCGCTCGCCCCCTGCCACGCCTTCTTCCAGTTCTATGTCGCCGACGGCAAACTGTCCTGCCAGCTGTATCAGCGCAGCGCCGACCTGTTCCTCGGGGTGCCGTTCAATATCGCCAGCTACGCCCTGCTCACCCTGATGGTCGCCCAGCAGACCGAGCTCGAGCCCGGCGAGTTCATCTGGACCGGCGGCGACGTGCACATCTACGACAATCACCTCGACCAGGTTCGCGAGCAGCTCACCCGCGAGCCCTACCCCTTCCCGACGCTGCACCTGCGTCCGGCGACGAGCCTGTTCGATTACACCTACGAAGACATCGAGCTGTCCGGCTACCAACATCACCCTGGCATCAAGGCGCCGGTGGCGGTGTGAAGCAGATCGGCCTGATCTGGGCGCAGGCGAACGACCGGGTGATCGGCCTCGACAACACCATTCCGTGGCGTGTGCCCGAGGATATGGCCAACTTCCGCGACACCACCATGGGTCACCCGGTGATCATGGGCAGACGGACGTGGGATTCGCTCCCGGCGAGTTTTCGTCCGCTGTCCGGACGCCGCAATATCGTGGTCACCCGCCAGACCGATTGGGCTGGCGACGGTGCCGAACGCGCCGCGTCGGTGCCCGACGCGCTGACCATGACCGACGAGTCGGACACCTGGGTCGCGGGTGGCGGCGAGATCTACCGCGCCGCGTTGCCCTTGGCGACGATCCTGCTGGTCACCGAGGTCGACACCACCGTGGCCGGCGACGCGTTCGCCCCGGTCATCGGCCCGGAATGGCATGCGGACGACACCCCGTGGCTGACCTCGAAAACCGGTCTGCGCTACCGCATTCGCCACTACACCCGCGACTGAGGAACACCTGGCCGACGGTCACGGCAAATGGCTAACGGTCACGGCAAAACGCCCGAACGCGTGGGCGGCGTCGGGCATACTCCTTCGCAAGACCTGCCCGCGAGAAGCCTGCGAAAGGCCCGATTCATGGACAAGAAATCGCTCACCGCGGTGGCCCGCCAACAATTGAAGCTGGCAGCCTGTTCGACGAGCGGCCGGAGCTCGCAAACCCTCATCGGCGGCCACACCCACGCGCTGCGCCAGACCGTCGTCGCACTCGCCGAGGGACAAAGCCTGGCCGAACACGACAATGCGGGCGACGCCACCATCCAGGTGCTCACCGGAACGCTGGTGCTGATCGCGGGCACCGACGAATGGAAGGGCTCGGCGGGCGATCTGATCGTCGTGCCGCGCGCCCGCCACAGCGTCAAAGCCGTCGACGACGTCACATTTTTGCTGACCGTCGCGAAGTAGCAGGTCGTTCGCCCGAATTGCGCTGACACCTCGAGGTGTTGATCGAACCTGTCGGTGCGGAGCCGTACTGTGGACGCCATGGGTGAGCCACAGCCGATCCTCGATCCACTCACGCCGTCCGCGATTTTCCTGGTCGCCACCATCGACTCCGGTGGCGAATCCGCGGTCCGCGACCTCTTGTCAGACATCTCCGGGTTGCGCCGTTCGGTCGGATTCCGGGTTCCCGGTGAGGGTTTGACCTGCGTCACCGCGATCGGCTCCACAGCCTGGGATCGACTGTTCGTCGGCCCGAAACCGGCTGAGCTGCACGAGTTTCCCGGTTACAACGGCCCGATCCACAGCGCACCGACCACCGCTGGCGACCTGTTCTTCCATATCAAGGGCGAAACCCAGGGCCCCTGCTTCGAACTCGCCATGGCGATCGGCGCCCGCCTCAAAGGTGCGGCGACCATCGTCGACGAGACGGTCGGCTTCCGGTATTTCGAACAGCGCGACCTGCTCGGCTTCGTCGACGGCACCGAGAACCCCGAAGGCCCCGGCGCGGCCTCGGCGGCGCTGATCGGCGACGAGGACCCCGGGTTCACCGGCGGTAGCTACGTGATCGTGCAGAAGTACACCCACCCGCTCGATCAGTGGAACGCGCTGTCGATCGAGGAACAGGAGCGGGTGATCGGGCGGACCAAGCTCGCCGACTACGAACTGCCCGACGATGTGAAACCCGCCGACTCGCATGTCGCGGTGAACACCCTCATCGACCCCGACGGCACCGAGCGCCAGATCGTGCGCGCCAACATGCCGTTCGGCACCATCGGCACCGGCGAGTTCGGCACCTACTACGTGGCCTACGCCGCCACCCCGAGCGTCACCGAGCGCATGCTCGAGCGGATGTTCCTCGGCACCAGCGAGGCGGCTTACGACCGCATCCTCGACTTCTCCTTCGCGGTCACCGGCACGCTCTTCTTCGTTCCCACCGTGGATTTCCTCGACGACCTGCCCGACGCGCCCATCACCGCAGGCGCCGCGATCGAGCCGTCGACACTGCCGGAAATCGCCCCGGTCGAACGCGCGAACGCGACGGCGGATCGCTCGGACGGCTCCCTCGCTATCGGCACGATGAAAAGGAGTAACTGAATGAACAATCTGCATCGCGAACTCGCGCCGATCACCGGCGAAGCCTGGTCGCAGATCGAGGAGGAGGCGACCCGCACGTTCAAGCGCAACATCGCGGGCCGCCGGGTGGTCGACGTGTCGGGACCGCACGGGTTCGACTTCTCGGCCCGCAACCTCGGCCGGGTCACCTCGATCGCCTCGCCCGACGACGGCGTGCAGGCCCGTCAGCGCGTGATCCAGCCGGTGATCGAGTTGCGAGTGCCGTTCACCCTGCAGCGCGACGAGCTCGACGATATCGCGCGCGGAGCGGGCGATGCCGACTTCGACAATCTCAAGGACGCGGCGCAGAAAATCGCCTTCGCCGAAGACCGCGCGATCTTCGAGAGCTACGCCGCCGCGGGCATCACCGGTATCCGCGACGCCGCCTCGAACTCCCCCGTCGCCCTGCCGAGCAATGTCGTCGACATTCCCGATGCCATCTCGCACGCGCTCACCGGCCTGCGCCTGGCCGGTGTGCAGGGCCCGTACTCGGTGGTGCTCAGCGCCGAGCTGTACACCCAGGTCAGCGAGACCTCCGATCACGGTCACCCGATCCGGACCCATATCGAGCGGCTGATCGACGGCGAGATCATCTGGGCACCGGCGATTTCCGGCGGTTTCGCGCTCACCACCCGCGGCGGCGACTTCGAACTGGCGCTCGGTCAGGATCTGTCGATCGGGTACCTCAGCCACGATGCCGAGACCGTGCAGCTGTACTTCCAGGAGACCTTCACCTTCCTCGTCGAGACCTCCGAAGCAGCGGTGTCGCTCGGCTCGTGAGCGCGGCCGCTAGGGTGGGCCACGAATCATGGAGAGGGAGGTCCGCATGTCGGTCGTGCGTGCCGGTGTGGTGTCCGCCAGGCGGAGCCTGTTCTATTGCTTGATCGGAGTCCTGGTCACCACGGGCGTCGTCGGGTTGTTCCTGGCGATGTTCGGGGTGAACCGGGTGATCACCGGGTTGCTGGTCGGTGCGGTCGGCGGGTTCGTGGTCGGTGTCGCGCTGTTCGTCCGTGATGTCGTCGAACTGCACGAGCACGCGATCTACGCGCGGACCCCGTTCCGTTCGTCGACCGTGCCGTGGGACCGCGTCGTCGCGGGCCGCTTCACCCTCGACGAGCACGCGCGCTGGGTCCTGGCGTTGGACCTCAACGGCGAGTCGGCCGACGAGCTCGTGCTGCTGTCGATCCCCCCGGTGATCGGGCCCGTCACCGGCGCCTACGACATGCGCAAACGCGAGCAGGTGAGCGAGATCCGAGAGATTTTGCGCGCCAAGCGAATCCCGATCACCGTGCTGCCCGAGATCGCGGGCGCGCTCAACCAGCACTGGCAGATCGCCCCGCCGACCGCCCGCTGATCACGCGGGCGGGTGGACTGGACAGCGATGTAGCCGAACTCCTCGTTCATGAACGCCTCGATCCGGGCGATGCGGTCGCGCTCGAGTTCGGTCAGGCTCGCCATGTCCGCATCGGAGAGCGGCAGCTGCGGGAACGAGCCCGCACCACCGTTGACGTGCACGCCGACCACCCGATCCGGCGCCACTCGCCCGACCTCCGGACTCACCGCCGCGCCGATATCACCACCCTGCACCCCGAACCGCTCGTACCCCAGCCTGGTCATCAACTCGACCCAGGCCTCGGCGATCCGGCGAACCGGCCACCCCTCGGCGACCGGTCCGGAGAACCCGAAACCGGGCAGCGACGGAATCACCACGTGGAAGGCATCGGCCAGGTCGCCACCGTGCGCGCGCGGGTCGGTCAGCGGGCCGATCACATCGAGGAATTCCGCGATCGAGCCCGGCCAGCCGTGCGTCAGCAGCAGCGGCACCGCATCGGGTTCGGCCGAGCGGACGTGCAGAAAGTGAATGTTCTGCCCGTCGATCACGGTCGGGGAACGAAATCGGTCAGCCAGGAACCAGGTCCGCACTCCTGCGCACCGCACCCGGCAGCTGACCATCCACCTGCGGCGCGACCTCCATGACCGCTTCCGCCACGGCGAGACAGGCACCCAACCGCAGTGGCTTGCGCAACCCCGAATCCCCCTGCAGCAGTAGCCGAACCGCCGCCCACGGCAGATTCACATCGGCGAAGGACGTGTGGAACAAACCCGCCGAGGGACGTGGATTCGCCTCGAGCAGCACCGATTCCCCACCGCGATAACGCAATTGAACATTCGTCCCTCCCGCCATGGCGGCACGGGAATGCCTGCCGCACGGGCGATCTCATAGGTGCGAACCTTGTCGGTCAGCGCCTTCACCGCCGACAGCGGCGAACACATCAGGCTGGTGCCGACCGCCGCGAAGTCCGCCGCTCGGCCCGCGAGCGCCTCGAGGCGGCGCGGCGGGATGAGAACGTCGATGCGATGCATGCGACAACCCGGACCCTATCCCGGTTCAGCGTCGAGCACATTTCGAGAACAAAGACCCCACATCACATCCACCCGGCCAGCGTCCGAGTACTGCACGACGGCGACCCCGCGGCGGGTGTACTCGAGAGATGGCCTAGCGAGGGAGCAGCGCACCCGGGTCGAATGTGACCTCGAACGGTGCTCGCAACGTCACCGGGTCACCGGCCGACGCACGGTGCGTGTGTTCGTATTCTCCGTCCGGGCCGAGCGCATAGGCGAACAGCACCGGCAACTGCTCATCGACCAGACGGCCCTTGAACGAGTTGATCTCGAAACGCCAGTACGTCGGGATGCCCGCCTGTGCGTACAGCACGGGCTTTACCATCCGGTCCTGCAACGTTGTCGACTTCGACACGACTTCGACGGCGAGTTCGACCTGACTGGCCGGCACCCCGCGCCCGTGCCAATCGATCGGGCCCGCGACCACCATGAGGTCGGGAATGGGCTCGTCATCGCCGATGAGCACGCCGACGCCGTCCATCACCAATCGGTCGGCGGGTACAACCGCGTCGAGGACCTGCGTGAGCCGCTTTATCAACCACTGATGCATCGGTTTCGGCGCCGCATTCACGACGAGCTGGCCATTCAGCACCTCATATCGCAGACCGTCATCGGGCATGTGATCGAGATCCGCGGCAGTCCAATGATCGGAGCGCGGCAACGGCATCGCCATACATCCACCTCCGACCTCGTCGAATGCACCGCGCGCCGCCCGCGTCGGTCGATTCGAGTCTAGCGGCTGCGAGATACATCCGGCATGCCCGTTGCTGCTCGCCCAGCAGAGATGACCTGGTGGGCGAGCAGCTTCGGGCCTACTCCGCGATGATCACCCGGACTTCACCGTCGGCCGCGTCGGTCGGATCTACCGCTGTGACGAACCAGTGGGTGACCTCCCCGTCCGCCAGGTCGTCTTCGACCGAGCCGTTGGGCAGGACCGACAGGGCGCCCGCGGTGGACGAGGCCAGGAATTCCTGGATGGCGGCCGGGCCGGAGGCGTGGGTGGTGTAGGTGGTGCATTCGTAGTCGATGCCGTGTTCGTCGCGGAGGCGTTCGGCCATGGCTACCGCTTCGGACTGGTCGAGGACCGTGGTGTTCTCGCCGGAGACCGATACGAAGGCTGGGTGGTTTTCGGCGAGCGGGCGGACTCGGTCGGCGTAGGAAACCGGATGTGCGGCGGCAGAGGTGATTTCGGCTTCGATGTCGGGCAGGACCAACCACTGGCCAGCCACGCCGGCGACCGGGGTCGCGCTGACACCGAATGCCGCTCCGGCAGCGGCGATCTCGACGCCGGGGAGTTCGCCGGCGAACAGTACCGCCGCACCCGCCTTGTGGACCGCCCAGGCGGCGAGGACCGAATCCACGCTGCGCGGCAGCGAGATCGCGACCACGTCGCCGGGGCCCGCACCGCGGGCGATGAGCACGCGGGCCAGCTGCGAGGATTTGCGATCCAGTGCGCTGTAGGCGATTTCGCTGTCGCCACGCAGCAGGGCCGGGGCCTGCGGGTCGGCTTCGACGACCTCGGCCAGCACCTTCGCCACTGTCTGCGCGCCGACGCCCGTCGCGACCGGGGCCGAAACAGCGGCTGTCACACCGGAATCGGCGAGCAGCTGAGCCCGTTCGCTCGCGTCGAGGATGTCGATGTCGCCGACCAGGCCGGTCGGGTTGTCGAGCAGCTCGTCGAGCACGCGTAGCAGGCGCTGCGAGAGCGTACGAACCTCGTCGGCGGTGAAGGTGCTGGTCAGGTACTTCATCGTGATCTCGATGGTCGACTCGGCCATCACCACCAGCGTGAGCGGGTAGTGGGTGGCGTCGTCGAGGCCGACACCGGTGACCTGCATGCCGTCGATCGAGCTCGCCGCGGTGACGGCGTCCTTGTCCATCGGGTAGGACTCGAACACCACCAGCGTGTCGAACTGCGAGCCCATACCGGCCACCCGCTGGATGTCGGACAGGCCGACGAAGTGGTGGCTGAGCAGTTCGGCCTGCTCGGACTGCACCCGCTGGGTCAGCTTCTCCGCGGTCATCCGGTCGTCGATCTGGATGCGCACGGGCAGGGTGTTGATGAACAGGCCGACCATGGACTCCACACCGGGCAACTCGGCCGGGCGACCGGAGACAGTCGCGCCGAACACCACGTCGTCACGGCCGGTGAGACGCCCGACGACGATGCCCCACGCGGTCTGCAGCAGCGTGTTCACGGTGACACCCAGTTCACCGGCGAACTTGCCGAGCGCCCTGGTGCGGTCGTTGTCGATCTCGACGATGACCTTGCCGAGTTCGTAGCGTTCCTCGGAGCGCGGCGCGGGCGCGAGCTGGGTGGGGGCTTCGACCCCGGCCAGCGCTTCGGACCACACCTGCAGCGACACTTCACGATCCCAGCCCGAGAGCCAGGACAGGAAGTTGCGGTAGGACGCCACGCGCGGGAGCGCGGTGAGGTCACCGTGCACCGCGTACAGAACCAGCAGGTCGCGCATGAGCAGCGGCATGGACCAGCCGTCGACCAGGATGTGGTGGACGGTGATCGCCAGGTGCGCCTTACCCTCGCCGACCGTGTAGAGACCGAAGCGGATCAGCGGCGCGGTGGCCATGTCGAACTGGTTGGCCTGGTCGGCGAGCAACAGCTGCCGCATGCGCGGCATCCGCTCGTCTTCGGGCAGGTCGGTGAGGTCGACCTCGCGCCACGGCACCTCGAGCTCGGAGAGCACCAGCTGCGCGGGCTGACCCGCCGAATCGGTGACGAACGCGGTCCGCAGGTTCGGGTACCGGTCGAGCACGGCTTGGGCGGCCCCGCGCAACCGCTGGGTGTCGAGGGTGCCGGTCAGGTCGAGGACGGCCTGCACGGTGTAGACGTCGACGGTCGCCGAGCTGATCATGGCGTGGAACATCAGGCCCGCCTGCAGCGGCGAGAGCGGCCAGACCTCCGACAGCGCCGGGTAGTCGCGCTCCCAGAGCTCGATATCGGGCTGGCCGACCCGCACGAGCGGCATGTCGGACGGGGTGAAACCACCCGCGTCGGCACGCTGCGCGTGGGTGGCGAGCGCGGTCAGCGCGGCCACGAACAGATCGGCGAAGCCCTTGGCCTGTTCGACGGTGAGCAGCCCCTTCGGGAACGCGATGTTCGCGCCGAGCTGCGGGCCCTCGTCGCCGTCGTTGACGATGGCGTTGATGTCGAGGGTCGCGTTGGCGGGCATGTCGAGGTCCATCTCGGCGTCGAGCTGACCCAGGTCCGCCACCGGCACCCAGCCGAGTTCGGCGAGCTCGGCGGGGATCTCACCCGCGGTCGCGCGGCCGAGGTAGTTGAAGCTGATCTGGCCGACGCTCGGCAGATCCGCGCCCTCGGCGGTCAGGTACTTGAGCATGCCGTAACCGATGCCCTTGTCGGGCACGGCCAGCATCTGTTCCTTGACCGACTTGATCACGTCGGCGAGCACGGCGCCACCGGCGAACGCGTCGTCGAGGTCGGCGCCTGCCAGGTCGAGGCGGACCGGGAAGGCGGTGGTGAACCAGCCGACCGTGCGCGACAGGTCGGCACCGGCGACGATCTCTTCCTGGCGGCCGTGGCCTTCCAGCTTGATCAGCGCCGCGGTGCCGGATTCGTCACCGCGCCACCGGGATACGGCCAGCGCGAGCGCGGTGAGCAGGCCGTCGTTGACGCCGCCGTGGTAGAGGCCGGGGATCGCGGTGAGGACCGCGTCGGTGACCTCGGGCGAGAGGGTGACCTGCACCCGGTCGACAGTGGCGAAGGTGTCGACCTGCGGGTCGAATGCCCGCGCACCGAGCCGCGGATCGGCGGTGGCCGAAACCTCGCGCCAGAACGGCAGTTCCGCGCGACGGTCCGTCGACTGCTCCACCAGGCTGTGCGCCCAGCGCCGCATCGAGGTGCCGTTGACGGGCAGCGCAACCTGCTGGCCCGCCGCGATCTGACCCCAGGCCATGCCGAGGTCCGGGATCAGGATGCGCCAGGAGACGCCGTCGATCACGAAGTGGTGGCCGACGATGAGCAGCGCGTCGCGGCGGCGCGGGCCCTCGGCGGGCTCACCGAAGGCGAACCAGACGAACTGCACCATGGCGGCGCCTGCGGGATCGAGACGACCCATGGCCTTGTCGTATTCGACGCTGGCCAGCTTGGAGAGCTGATCGTCGGCGATGTCACCGGCGACCTCGACCCGGCGCACGAGTGTGGTCACGTCGACCTCGCCCGGCGCCAAAGCCTCGAAGACCCAGCCGTTCTCGCTGCCCGACTGATCCGCGCTCACGGGCGCTTCGGTACGAGCGACGCGCGAACGCAGCACGTCGTGGTGGTCGAAGACCGCACCGATGGTGGCGTGCAGGACCTCGGCGGTGATGCTCTCGGGCAGACGCAGCACCATCGACTGGGAGAACCGGTCGTAGGTGGAGCCACCGGCGAGGATCTGGCGCATGATCGGCAGCATCGGGATGTCGCCGACACCGCCGCCCGGCAGTTCCTCGAGGACGATCTGTTCGGCATCGCCCGCGAGCACGGCGATCTCGGCGAGCCCTGCCACGCTGCGCTTTTCGAACACATCGCGCGGCTTGAAGAGCACGCCGCGGTCCTTGGCACGCGAGACCAGCTGGATGGACAGAATCGAGTCGCCGCCGAGGGCGAAGAACGAATCGTCCAGACCGACGGCGTCGACTCCGAGCACCTCGGCGTAGACGGTGGCGATGATCGCCTCGACTTCGCTTGTCGGCGTGCGGAACTCGCGCGGGGCGAGTACCGGCTCGGGCAGTGCGCGACGGTCCAGCTTGCCCGCGGGGGTCAGCGGGATCTCGTCGAGGACCATCACCGCGGCGGGCACCATGTGCGCGGGCAGGTGCTGTGCCGCGTACTCGACCAGGGCGGCCGGGTCCACGGCGCGTCTGGCGGGCCCGGAGGAGGTAGCGGAGCGTGACCCCGCAGGGCCCTCAGGCTCGCCGTCATCGACAGAGCTGGCGCGCACGTAGGACACCAGGATGGTCGCGCCCGCGTCGGTCTTGCGGCCGATGGTGGCGGCGAACTCGACGTCGTCGTGCGCGGTGAGGACCGCGTCGATCTCGCCCAGTTCGATCCGGAAACCGCGGATCTTCACCTGGAAGTCGTTGCGGCCCACGTATTCCACGACCGGCTTGCCGTGCACCGTGCGCCAGGCGACGACGTCACCGGTGCGGTACAGGCGCTCGCCGTCGGCGTACGGGCTGGCCACGAAACGCTCGGCCGTGAGGCCGTGGCGCGCGTGGTAACCGCGAGCCAACGGGACACCGCCCAGGTACAGCTCGCCGGCCACACCTTCGGGCACCGGACGCAGGCGACTGTCGAGCACCAGCACGGTCGCGCCCGCGATCGGACCACCGATGTTCATGGTGTCGCCCGGCAGCAGCGGATCGGACAGGTTGGTGGCGATGGTCGCCTCGGTCGGACCGTAGGCGTTGTAGAACCGGTGGTGCGCCGGGTCGGAGCCCGCGCTGTGCCAGTTCGCGACCAGGTCGACGGGGGCCTTGTCGCCACCGACGATCAGCGCTTCGAGTCCGGCCAGCGCCGCGGGTTCCATCGACGCCGCGACCAGCGGGGTGAGGAACACGTGGGTGAGCTGCTGGCTGGCGATGATGTCGGCCAGCTCCTCGCCGCCGACCACACCGACCGGCGTGATGACGAGGGTGCCCGCCGAGCCGACGGCCAGGAGGAACTCGAGGATCGAGGCATCGAACGACGGTGACGCGAAGGCCAAGGTCCGAGCGTTCTTGTCGAGACCGAACTGCGCGACCTGGGCGGCGGCGAAGTTGGGCACACCGGCGTGGGTGACGACGACGCCCTTGGGCAGGCCCGTCGAACCCGAGGTGTAGATCATGTAGGCCGTGTTGCCGGGGCGGACCGCGCCACGGCGGCCGGCCTCGGTGATCGGAGCGTCGGACTGTGCGGCGATCGCGGCCCGGGTGGCCGTGTCGTCGAGTGTCAGCCAGTCGCCCAGTGCGGGCGTCGGCAGGTGGTCGACCTCGGACGATACCGTAATGCCCAGTGCCGCACCGGAGTCCGACATCATGTGCGCGATGCGCTCGGCCGGGTACTTCGGGTCGACCGGCAGGAATGCCGCGCCCGTCTTGATGACGGCCCAGATCGCCAGGGTGGTGTCGAGCGAACGCTGCAGGGCGATGGCGACGACCGTTTCCGGTGCCGCACCGCGCTCGATGAGCTCGCGGGCCAGGCGCGACGAGGCCGCGTCGAGCTCGGCGTAGGTCAGCGACGCGATCGACTCGCCCTCGGTCGTCACCGACGTGAGCGCGCCGATCAGACCGCTGTCTGCCGACTCACCGGGCGCGACGACGGCCTGTCCGGTCGGGTTGGCCGCCACGGCCTGCGCCAAAAGCTCTGGCAATGTGCTCACCGAAGCGGCGGGACCGCCTGTGCGAGTGAGCAGTTCGGTGCGCTCGGTGCCGTCGAGGAGTTCGAGATCGCCGACCGGGGTGGTGGTGTCGGCGACGACCTCGGCGAGCAGACGCTGGAAGCGCTGCGCGAACTTCTCCACTGTCGACTGGTCGAACAGCGCACTGGCGTAAGAGAACTCGGCGTATGCACCAGCGTCGTCACCGGCCGCTGCTTCACGCACGGTGAGCAGCAGGTCGAACTTGGCCGTGTCGACGTCGAAGTCGACGGCCGAGACCGACAGACCCGGCAGCTCGAAGCTGGCGTCGGGCAGGTTCTCGAACGACAGCGCCACCTGGAACAGCGGGTGCCGCGCGGTGGAGCGCTCGGGGTTGAGCAATTCCACCAGGCGCTCGAACGGGATGTCGGCGTGCGCGAAGGCGGCCAGGTCGGCTTCCTTGGCCTGGGTCAGCAGCTCCGCGAAGCTCAGCTGCCCGCCCACCTGCGTGCGCAGGGCCAGGGTGTTGACGAACATGCCGATCACGTCGTCGAGTTCGGCCTCACCACGGCCGGCGATCGGGGTGCCGATGACGATGTCCTCGGTGCCCGACATGCGCGCCAGGAATACCGCGAGTGCGGTGTGCACGACCATGAACAGCGTCGCGTTCTGCTCGCGGGCGATGGCGGACAGCCCGGCGTGGATGTCGCCGCCGATCGGGAACAGCACCCGGCCACCGGCGAAGGACTGCGTGCTCGGACGCGGTCGATCCAGCGGCAGGTTCAGCTCGTCGGGGACACCGGCGAGTGCGCGCTTCCAGTAGTCGGCCTGCTGGGCGACGAGGCTGGTGTCGTCTGTCTCGGCGCCGAGGACCTCGCGCTGCCAGACGCTGAAGTCGGCGTACTGCACCGGCATCGGCGCCCAGCCCGGCGCCTCGCCTGCGGCACGGGCGGCGTAGGCGATCATCACGTCGCGGGTCAGCGGGCCCATGGACCAGCCGTCGGCACTGATGTGGTGGGCGACGAAGACGAGGACGAATTCCTCGCCCGCGATGCGTCCGGCGGGCCCGGAGGCGGTAGCGGAGCGTGACCACGCAGGGTCCTCGGACGCATCGCCATCGGACACCGCGACCCGCATCAGCTTCGCGCGCAACGGAACTTCGTCGATAACATCGAAGCCGGTGGAGATCAGCTCGGCGATCTTGTCTCGAACCTGTTCGGGAGCAACGGTTTCCGGTGTCAAATCCTGAATATTGCCCTCGACCGGCAGGATCACCTGGTGCGGGGTGCCGTCGGTCGACGGGTACACCGTGCGCAGGGTCTCGTGCCGCGCGAGCACATCGGCGACGGCCAGCTGCAATGCCTCGACATCCAGCGCGCCCGACAGGCGGACGGCGACCGGGATGTTGTTCACCGAGGACGCGGTGTCGAACTGGTTCAGGAACCACATGCGCTGCTGCGCGAGCGACAGCGGCACCTGCTCCGGGCGCGGTCCGGCGACCAGCGCACGACGCCCACCGGCGCCCGCACCCTGCTCGACCTTCACCGCCAGACCGGCCACCGTCGACGCCTCGAACAGCAGGCGCACGGGCACCCGGCTGTCCAGTGCGGCACCGAGGCGGGCCGCGACCTGGGTGGCCAGCAGCGAGTTGCCGCCGAGGGCGAAGAAGTCGTCGTCGGCGCCGACGCGCTCGGCGCCGAGCACATCGGCGAACACGCCTGCCACGATCTCCTCGATCGGGGTCGACGGCGCGCGGAAGGCCTGCGCCTCGAACTCCGGCTCCGGCAGCGCCTTGCGGTCGAGCTTGCCGTTCACGTTCAGCGGCAGCGCGTCCATGACGACGAACGCGGCAGGCACCATGTACGACGGCAGACCAGCGGCCAGCGTCGACTTGATCAGTGCCACATCGACTTCGGTGGATCCACCCACAGTCGCGGTGGCAGACGCATCGCCCGCGCTCACGACACCCGCCGACCGGGCGCCGACCAGGTACGCCACCAGGCGATCACCGGTGCGCGGGTCCGACTTCGCAACCACCGCGGCCTGCGCGATCTCTGGCAGCGCGAGCAGCGCGGCCTCGATCTCGCCGAGCTCGATCCGGAAGCCGCGGATCTTCACCTGGAAGTCAGTCCGGCCGCGGTAGTCGAGTTCGCGGTTGTTCCAGGCCACCAGGTCACCGGTGCGGTACATCCGGGTACCGGGGGTGAACGGGTTGGCGACGAAACGATCGGCGGTCAGGTCGGGGCGACCGAAGTAGCCGCGAGCCAGCTGCGCGCCTGCCAGGTACAGCTCACCGGCGACACCGTCGGGCACCGGGCGCAGGCGCTCGTCGAGCACGTAGACCTGGCTGTTCCACTCGGGCGAACCGATGGAGACCGACACCTGGTCGGCGGCGTTCACGCGGTGCGAGGTGATCGAGACCGCGGCCTCGGTCGGGCCGTACAGGTTGAACAGCTCGGTGCGGCTGAACTCGGCGCGGAAACGCTGGGCCAGCGAGCCGGGCAGCGCCTCACCGATGGCCAGGACCCGCCACAGCGAATCGGGAATCCCCGCGGCGAGCAGCGCGTCGAGCATCGAGGGCACCACGTGCAGGGTGGTGACCCATTCGCGGGCCATCAGCTCGTTGAGGTAGGCCGGGTCGCGATGGCCGTCGGCCGAGGCGATCACCAGGCGACCACCGCACACCGCTGCCGACCAGAACTCCCAGACCGAGAGGTCGAAGGTGGCGGCGGTCTTGAGCAGCACCGCGTCGGCCGCGTCCATGCCGAACTCGATCAGCTTCCACTGCAGCTGGTTGGCGATCGCGCCGTGCGCAACGGCGACACCCTTCGGCCGACCGGTGGAGCCGGACGTGAAGATCACGTACGCGGTGTTCTCCGGACGCAGCGGTTCGGTGCGCTCGGCATCGGAAATCGGTGCGGCGCCGATCGATTCGAGGTCGAGCTCGTCGATGCGGACCACGGGCGCGACGTCGGTGGCGAACTCGGCGTTGGTCAGCACGCAGACCGGTGCCGCCGTCTCGAGGATGTAGTCGGTGCGCTCGGCCGCCTGATCGGGGTCGACCGGCACATACGCGCCACCGGACTTGGCCACCGCGTACATCGCGACAACCAGATCCACCGAGCGGCGCATGGCGAGCGCGACACGGGACTCCGGGCCGACACCCAGCGAGATCAGGTGCCGTGCGAGACGGTTCACCTTCGCGTCGAGTTCGGCGTAGGTGAGCTGGGCACC
The DNA here is from genome assembly GCF_042720495.1 of Nocardia sp. NPDC058480. Lineage (NCBI taxonomy): Bacteria > Bacillati > Actinomycetota > Actinomycetes > Mycobacteriales > Nocardiaceae > Nocardia > Nocardia sp. NPDC058480. The sequence continues at coordinate 656,109 of NZ_JBHXMN010000001.1, forward strand.
ATCGTCGGTGACCAGGGCGGTCGACTTCGGGTCGGCGGCCACCGACGCGTCGAGCAGCGAGACCAGGGTGGCCTCGGTGTCGACCGCGTAGGCGGTGGCGTTGCGGGCGTCGAGCACCTGAGTGCGTTCAGCCGGTGCCAGCAGCTCGATATCGCCGACCGCGGTGCGCGGAGTGGCGACAATCGCGCCGAGCAGGCGGACGAAACGCTCCACGAAACCTTCGACCGTGGCGTGGTCGAACAGGTCGGTCGCGTAGGTGAACAGACCCGAGATGCCTTCGGGCTCACCGGCATCGCCGTAGCGGTCGGTGGCGATCAGGTGCAGGTCGAACTGCGACAGCTCGGTGGCGATGTCGAGGCCGGAGACGGTCAGACCCGGCAGTTCCAGGGTGGCGCGGCTGAGGTTCTGGAACGACAGGCCCACCTGGAACAGCGGGTGCCGCGCGGTGGAGCGAACCGGGTTGAGCACCTCGACCAGGCGCTCGAACGGCACGTCGGCGTTGGCGAACGCCGCGATGTCGTCCTCGCGCTGGCGGGCCAGCAGCTCGGTGAAGGCTTCGCCGCCGTCGACCTTGGTGCGGAACACCAGGGTGTTGACGAACATGCCGATCATGTCGTCGAGCGCGGCTTCGCCGCGACCGGCCATCGGGGTGCCGATGGCGATGTCGTCGGTGCCGGACAGGCGCGCGAGCAGTACGGCGAGGGCGGTGTGCACGACCATGAACAGCGTCGCACCCTCGGCGCGCGCCAGTTCGACCAGCGCGCGGTGGGTGTCGGCGTCGATCTGGACGTCGACCTTGCTGCCCGCGAAGGTCTGCACCGCGGGGCGCGGACGGTCGGCGGGCAAGTCGAGCTGATCGGGCAGATCGGCGAGGGCCTGCTTCCAGTGCGCGACCTGCTTGGCCGCCATGGACTCCGCGTCGTCCTCGCTGCCGAGCAGGTCGCGCTGCCAGATGCTGTAGTCCGCGTACTGCACGGCCAGCGGCGACCAGCCGGGCTCGGAGCCCATCGAGCGGGCCGCGTAGGCGGTCATCAGATCGCGGGTCAGCGGGGCGACCGAGGATCCGTCACCGGAGATGTGGTGCACGACCAGGGCGAGCACGAACTCATCGGTGTGCTCCACGCGGAACAGCGCGAGCTTCAGCGGCACCTCGACGGTGACATCGAAGCTGGTCGACATCAGTTCCGCGACCGCCGACTCCACCTCGTCGGCGGCGACGGTGCGTTCGATCAGCTCCGGTGCGGCCTGCGCGGGCGACAGGATCACCTGTGCCGCACCCGATTCGGTCTGCGGGTAGACGGTACGCAGGATCTCGTGGCGCGAGACCAGGTCGGTGACCGCGGCACGCAGCGCGGCCACGTCGAGGTCACCGGTGAGCCGCACCGCGACCGGGACGTTGTAGGCCGCGGACTGGGTGTCGAAGCGGTTGAGGAACCACATCCGCTGCTGCGCGAGCGAGAGCGGGATGTGCTCGGGACGCGGACCGGCCGTGAGCGCCTTGCGATCTCCGGTTTCGGCGTGCTGCTCGACCCGATGAGCCAGGGCAGCGACCGTGGACGCCTCGAACAGCAGGCGCACGGGAATCCGGGTGTCGAGCGCCTCGCCGAGGCGAGCGGCGACCTGCGTGGCCAGCAGCGAGTTACCGCCCCAGGCGAAGAAGTCGTCATCGAGGCCGAAACGCTTGTCCGCATCGAGGCGAAGGACCTCGGCGAAGGTGGCGGCCACGAGCTGCTCGCTCGGGCTCACCGGCGCGCGGAACACGGCCTTCTCGACCTCGGGCTCCGGCAGCGCCTTGCGGTCGAGCTTGCCGTTGGCGTTCAGCGGCAGCGCGTCGAGCTGCAGGACCACGGTCGGAACCATGTACGACGGCAGCTCGGCGGCGAGGGCGGTGCGCAGCGCGAACTTGTCGACCTCAGTGCGATCAGCGGCCGAGCGAGACGGCGCGCCACTGTCGGTCGCGACGTCGGCGGTCTCCTCGGAAGCGGTTCCGGCCACGACATAGGCGACCAGCCGGTCGCCGACGACAGGGTCGGTGTGAGCGAGCACGGCAGCCGACGTGATGCCCGGCTGACGCAGCAGCGCGGCTTCGATCTCGCCGAGTTCGATGCGGAAGCCGCGGATCTTCACCTGGAAGTCGGTGCGACCGCGGTAGTCCAACTCGCCGTTGGTGTTCCAGGCGACGAGGTCACCGGTGCGGTACATGCGCTCGCCGGTCACCGCGAACGGATCGGCGACGAACCGGTCGGCGGTGAGGTCCGCGCGGCCGTAGTAGCCGCGGGCCAGCTGGGCGCCGGCCAGGTACAGCTCACCCGACACACCGACCGGAACCGGGCGCAGACGCGAATCCAGCACGTAGACACGGCTGTTCCACTCCGGCGCACCGATCGAGACCGACACCTTGTCCGCGTCGGTCACCGCGTGACTGGTGATCGAGACCGCGGCCTCGGTCGGGCCGTACAGGTTGAACAGCGCGGCGGCGTTGGCCGTGCGGAAGCGCTGCGCGGTGGCGGCGGGCAACGCCTCACCGATGGCGAGGACGCGACGCAACGTACGCGGCAGTGCCGCACCGGATTCGGTCAGCAGCGCGTCGAGCATCGAGGGCACCACATGCAGCGTGGTGACGGCGGTGGCCCGCATCAGGTCGTTGAGGTAGGCCGGGTCACGGTGACCGTCGGCGGTGGCGACCACCAGGCGGGCACCCGCGACGGCGGCGGTCCAGAACTCCCAGACCGAGAGGTCGAAGGTGGCGGCGGTCTTGAGCAAGACCGCGTCGTCGGCCCCGATACCGAATTCGGCCGTCTCCCAGAGCAACTGGTTGACGATCGCGCCATGCGAGACCGCCACACCCTTGGGCTTGCCGGTCGAGCCGGACGTGAAGATCACGTACGCGGTGTTCGCGGGGACCAGGGTGCGCCCGGTAATCGCGGCATCGCTGACATCGCTCAGGTCGAGCTCGTCGAGGACAACCACTTCGGCTGCCGCCGTACTGAATTCGGCGTTCGCCGTGGTCAGCACGACAGCCGGTGCGGCTGTTTCCAGGATGTAGTCGGTGCGCTCGGCAGGCTGATCCGGGTCGATCGGCACGTAGGCCGCGCCCGTGCGGGCCACCGCGTACATCGCGATGATCAGCTCGGCGGAGCGGCGGATGGCCAGCGCAACCCTGTCCTCGGTGCCGATCCCGCGCGAGATCAGGTGCCGCGCAAGACGGTTGACCTCTGCATCGAGTTCGGCATAGGTCAGCTCACGACGACCGCCGACGATGCGGCCGGCGGAACCGACCTGTGCGCCCATCAGGCCCTCGGAGGTACCGGCCGACGCAGTCGCGTCGGCGGAACCGCCGTCGGGTTCCGAGCCATCAATGACCAGAGCGATCGTGTCGGATTCCGGTTCATCCACAACCAGCGCGATCGCGTCGGGCGTGGCTGCCACGGTCGCGTCGAGCAGCGAGACCAGGGTGGCGTCGGTGTCGACCGCGTGCGCGGTGTCGTTCCACGCCGTGACGATCCGCTCGGCTTCCGGCGTGGTGAGCAGGTCGATATCGCCGACCGCGATGGTGGCGTCGGCGGCGACCGCGTCGAGCACCAGCAGGAAGCGGTCGGCGAAGCTCTGGACCGTCGCCTCGTCGAAAAGATCGATGGCGTAACCGAATTCGGTGACCAGCTGGGCCGGTGCGCCGTCGTCGGTGTAGCGGTCGTAGAGGGTGACGTGCAGGTCGGTCTTGGCCAGCTGCGAGTCGTAGTCGACGGCGCTGACGGTCAGGCCGGGCAGTTCGAAGGTGGTGTCGGCCAGGTTCTGGAACGACAGGCCCACCTGGAACAGCGGGTTGCGCGCGGTGGAGCGGACCGGGTTGAGCACCTCGACGAGACGCTCGAACGGCACGTCGGCGTTGGCGAAGGCTTCCAGGTCCCGGTTGCGCACGTCGGCGAGCAGTTCGGCGAAGGAGGCGCCGGGGTCGACGGCGGTGCGGAACACCAGGGTGTTGACGAACATGCCGATCAGGTCGTCGAGCTCACGCTCGCCACGGCCCGCGATCGGAGTGCCGACGGCGATGTCGTCGGTGCCGGACAGGCGAGCGAGCAGCACCGCGAGCGCGGCGTGCACAACCATGAACAGCGAGGCGTTGTTCGCCCTTGCCAGCTCGTGCAGGGCCGCGTGGCGGGTCGGGTCGATCTCGAAGCGGATGGCCTGACCCTGGAACGACTGCGCGGGCGGGCGCGGCCGGTCGGCAGGCAGTTCGAGCTGGTCGGGCAGCCCGGCGAGAGCTTCGCTCCAGTAGGCGACCTGCTTGGCCGCCAGCGATTCCGGATCGGTCTCGTCGCCGAGGACTTCGCGCTGCCACAGCGCGTAGTCGGCGTACTGCACGGGCAGCGGCGCCCACTGCGGCGCCTCGCCCTGCACGCGGGCCACGTAGGCGGCCATGATGTCGCGGGCCAGCGGGCCCATCGAGGAACCGTCGGCGGAGACGTGGTGCACGGTGAACGCGAGCACGTAGTCGGTGTCGTTCAGCTCGAACAGCGCGACCTCGAGCGGCACCTCTTCGGTGACGTCGAAGGTGGTCATCGCGAATTCGATGACGGTGCCGAGCAATTCGGCCTCGGTGACCGCGATGTGGTGCACCACCGCGCGGCTCTGCGAGACCGGCAGGATCACCTGGTGCGGGCCGTCGGGCGAGCTCGGGTAGGTGGTGCGCAGCATCTCGTGGCGGGCGAACACATCGCCGATGGCCTGTTCGAGCGCGGGCACGTCGAGTTCACCGGTGAGGCGGACGGCCAGGGGGATGTTGTCGACCGCGGAGGTGGACGTGTCGAACTGGTTGAGGAACCAGTACCGCTGCTGGGCGGGCGAGAGCGGGATGACGGCGGGCCGCTCCCCCGCGGTCAGGCGCGGACGGGTCCGGCCCGAGCCCGCGTTGTGCTCGGCACGGGTGGCGAGCGCGGAGACGGTCGAGGCTTCGAACAGGTCGCGGACCGAGAGCTGGATGTCGAGGGCCGCGCCGATGCGGGCGGTGACCTGGGTGGCCAGCAGTGAGTTGCCGCCGAGTTCGAAGAAGTCGTCGTCGGCGCCGACCCGGGTCACCCCGAGGACGTCGCCGAAGGTGCCTGCCACGATCTCTTCGATCGGGGTGGACGCCGCGCGGAACACCTTGGCCTCGAACACCGGCGCGGGCAGCGCCTTGCGATCGAGCTTGCCGGAAGCGTTGAGCGGGAAGGCATCCAGGATCACGAAGGCGGTGGGGACCATGTAGGTCGGCAGCGCACCGCCGAGTTCGGTGCGCACGCCATCGAGATCGATGCTCGCGGCTGTGCCTGATGCGGGTGCTCCCGAGGGCCCTGCGTGGTCACGCTCCGCTACCGCCTCCGGGCCCGCCGGTCGCACCCGGCCCGCCGGGATCAGATAGCCGACCAACTGGTCGCCCAGGCGCTCGTCGGAGCGGACCACGACCACGGACTGGGCGATCGAGGGCAGTGCGGTGAGCGCGGACTCGATCTCGCCGAGCTCGATGCGCAGACCACGCAGCTTCACCTGGAAGTCGGTGCGGCCCAGGTATTCCAGCTCGCCATCGGCCGTCCAGGCAACGAGGTCACCCGTGCGGTACATGCGCTCGCCGTCGGTCCCGAACGGGTCGGCGACAAAGCGGTCAGCGGTGAGGTCGGGACGGTTGACGTAGCCGCGCGCCAGCTGGACACCGGCCAGGTACAGCTCGCCGGAAACGCCGACGGGCACCGGATGCAGGCGCGAATCCAGCACGTACACCTGGGTGTTGAACACCGGGGCACCGATCGGCACCGAGGTGCTGTCGGCATCGGTGACCTCGTGGAAGGTGACGTCGACCGCGGCTTCGGTTGGTCCGTACAGGTTGTGCAGGGCCGCGCCGGTGAGGGCGCGCATCCGCTGTGCGGTCGGCGCGGGCAGCGCCTCACCCGAGGCGAACACCAGACGCAGGCTGTTCGGCACCGGCTGACCGTCGGCGAGGGCAACGGCCGCGGATTCGGCCAGTTCGGCGACGAATACCGACATCATCGACGGCACGAAGTGCGCGGTGGTGACACCCTCGGTGGCGATGAGCTCGGCGAGGTAGGCCGGATCGCGGTGACCGTCAGGCTTCGCGACGACCAGATGCGCACCGATCTGCAAGGGCCAGAAGAACTCCCACACCGACACGTCGAACGTGGCAGGCGTCTTCTGCAACACCACATCGGCCTCGGTCAGACCGTAGGCCTGCTGCATCCACACCAAACGGTTGACGATCGCACCATGGCTGACCGCCACACCCTTCGGACGGCCCGTCGAACCCGACGTGAAGATCACATACGCCGTGTTCTCCGGACGCAGCGGGAGGATCCGCTCGGCGTCGGTGACCGGTGCGTCCGAGTAACCGGAGAGATCCAAGCGCTCGATGTTCAGCGTCATGGCCGAACCCGCGTCGAATTCGTCACGGGCCGTGGTCAATACGCACACCGGCGCCGCGGTCTCGAGCACGTAGTTGGTGCGCTCGGCCGGGTGGTCGGGGTCCAGCGGCACGTAGGCGCCACCGGCCACGCTCACCGCGTACATGCCGATCACCAGGTCGAGCGAGCGGCGCATGCCGAGCGCGACCATGGTGTCCGGCCCGACGCCCTGGGCGATGAGGTGGCGGGCCAGGCGGTTCACCTGTGCGGCGAACTCGCGGTAGGACAGACTCGTCCCCTCGAAAGTGAGGGCCGTCGCGTGCGGGCTGGTCGCGGCCTGTTCGGAGAACATCGACACCAGCGTGGCGGCCTGGTCGACCGGGTGCTCGGTGGCGTTCCAGTCGGTGACCACCTGGCGGTATTCGGCCGGGGCCAGCAGGTCGACCTCGCCGATCGCGCGGGCGGGCTTGGCCACGACCGCGGTCAGCATCCGCACCAGGCGCTGCGCGAGGGCGGCGACGGTGTCGGCGTCGAACATATCGGTGGCGTAGGCGAATTCGGCCGTCATGCCGTCGGCGGAACCGTCGGCACGGTGGCGGTCGGCCAGGTTCAGGTGCAGATCGAACTTGGCGGTGACCACGTCCAGTGGCACGCCGGCGACCTCGAGGCCGGGAAGTTCGAAGGAGGCCTCACCGGTGTTCTGGAAGGACAGCATCACCTGGAACAGCGGGTGGCGGGCCTGCGAACGGGCCGGGTTGAGGATCTCGACGAGGCGTTCGAACGGGAGGTCGGCGTGGCCGAAGGCGGCGAGGTCGTTCTCCCTGGTCCGGTCGAGCAGCTCGGTGAACGGCTGGGCCGGGTCGACGGTGCTGCGCAGGACCAGGGTGTTGACGAACATGCCGATGGCGTCGTCGAGCACCGCTTCGCCACGACCGGCGACGGCGGTGCCGATGGCGATGTCGTCGCTGCCCGACAGGCGGGCCAGCAGCGCGGCGAACGCGGCGTGCACGACCATGAACAGGCTGGCGCCGTGTTCGCGGGCCAGCGCGTTGAGTCCGGCCGACAGGGCGGGATCGATCGAGAACTCGTGCACGCCACCGCGATTGGACGCGACGGCGGGACGGGCGCGATCGGCGGGCAGGTCGAGCTGGTCGGGCAGCCCGGCCAGGTGCTGCGACCAGTAGGCCACCTGCTGGGCGATCATCGACGCCGAATCGGTTTCGGCGCCGAGCGTTTCGCGCTGCCACAGGGCGAAGTCGGCGTACTGCACGGGCAGCGGCGCCCAGCCGGGTGCTTCGCCGCGCGAGCGGGCGGCGTAGGCGATCATCACGTCGCGGGCCAGCGGGCGCACCGACCAGCCGTCACCGGAGATGTGGTGCACGACGAACACCAGCACGTGGGTGTCGGGGTGTGAGCCGTCCATGGAGCCCGCGATGCGCAGCAGTTCGGCGCGCACCGGGACCTCGGCGGTCACGTCGAACCCGGCGAGCACGAGTTCGCTGATGCGATCACGGACCTCGTCCTCGCCGACGCTGACCGGGTTCAGCGAGATCGGCATCTGCCCCGCGGGCAGCACGACCTGCACGCCCTGGCCGTCGGCGGTCTCCGGGTAGACGGTGCGCAGCACCTCGTGCCGGTCGACCACGTCGGCGACGGCCTGGCGCAGCGCGTCGATGTCGAGGTCACCGGTGAGGCGGACCGCGAGGGGGATGTTGTTGACGCCGGTCGCGCTGTCGAAGCGGTTCAGGAACCACATGCGCTGCTGGGCCAGGGAGAGCGGAATCCGGTCCGGGCGCGCACCGGCCACGAGCTCGCGACGGCTGCCGCTGCCCGCGTGGACCTCGACCTTGGCGGCCAGCGCGGCCACCGACGGCGCCTCGAACAGCGCGCGCACGGGGACGCGGGTGTCGAGGGCGGCGCCGAGGCGGGCCACCACCTGGGTGGCGATGAGCGAGTTGCCGCCCAGGTCGAAGAAGTCGTCGTCGAGGCCGACCGCGCGGTCGCCGGACAGGCCGAGCACCTCGGCGAAGGTGGCAGCGACGATCTCCTCGATCGGCGTGCGCGGCGCGCGGAACTCGCGCGCCTCGAACACCGGCTCGGGCAGGGCCCTGCGGTCGAGCTTGCCGTTGGCGCTCAGCGGCATCTCGTCGATGACGACGAACGCGGCAGGCACCATGTAGGACGGTAGCTGCGCGGCCAGATGCGCACGCAGCGAGTCGATTTCGACAGTCTCACCCGCGGCGGGGACGACATAGCCGACGAGCTGGTCGCCGGTGCGCGCATCCGAACGCACGACCACAACCGCCTGCGTGACGGTGTTCTGCGCGGTGAGCGCGGCTTCGATCTCGCCGAGCTCGATGCGCAGACCACGCAGCTTGACCTGGAAGTCGGTGCGGCCGAGATAGGTGATGACGCCGTTCTCGTCGCGGCGGACGAGGTCGCCGGTGCGGTACATGCGCTCGCCGCCTGCGGGGCTGCCGGCGGGCCCGGAGGCGGTAGCGGAGCGTGACCACGCAGGGCCCTCGGCGGCCCCGCCATCGGATACAGCCCCGAACGGGTCGGCGACGAAGCGGTCGGCGGTGAGGTCCGGGCGGCCGAAGTAGCCGCGGGCCAGCTGGGCACCGGCCAGGTACAGCTCACCGGCGACACCGGCGGCGACCGGGTGCAGTCGCGAATCCAGCACGTAGGCCTGCGAGTTCCAGACCGGCGAACCGATCGGGACGGCACCGTCGACCTGGTCGGCGACCGGTCCGTGCGTCGCGTGGACGGTGAACTCGGTGGGGCCGTACAGGTTGAACAGGGCCGCGTCGCTCACCGTGCGGAGTGCGACTACCGCGTCGGCGGTGAACGCCTCACCGGCGATCAGCAGGGCGCGCAGTGAGGACAGAGCTCCGCCCGCAACGGCGGCGGCATCGATGCTGCCCGCGAAAACGGTGAGCATCGATGGCACGAACGAGGTCATCGTGACTCGTTGCGCGGCAATAACATCCGCGAGGTACTGCGGATCGCGGTGCCCGTCGGGGCTCGCCACGACGATCCGGCCGCCGGTGCTCAGCGGGCCGAACAGTTCCCAGACCGACACGTCGAAGGTGGCGGGTGTCTTGAACAGCACCACGTCCTCGGCGTCGATGCCGTATTCGCCGGTGATCCAGCGGATCTGGTTCACCACGGCCGAGTGCGGCACGGCCACACCCTTCGGGCGGCCGGTCGAGCCGGAGGTGAAGATGACATACGCCGGGTGCTGCGGGAGCAACGGAACTATCCGCTCGGCATCGCTGACCGGAGTCTGCGGGTACGCCGAGAGGTCGATCGCGTCGATAACCAGCGTAATCGGGTCACCGGCCACCTCGCCGCGGACAGCCGAGCCGGTCGCGGCAGCATCGGCCGCGCCGTCATCGAGTCCGAACCCGTCGCGGGTAGTGGTGAGGACGGCGACCGGGGCGGCCGTCTCCAGCACGTACGCGATGCGGTCGGCGGGCTGGTCCAGGTCCAGCGGCACGTAGCCACCGCCCGCTTCCTGCACCGCGTAGGCGGCGACGACCAGGTCGATGCTGCGGCGCAGGCCGAGCGCGACGAGGGATTCCGGGCCGACGCCTGCTTCGATCAGGCGATGCGCCAAACGGTGCACGCGAGCGGCGAATTCGGCGTAGGTCAGGGTCTCGCCGGTGGCGGGGTCGACTATCGCGACCGTGTCCGGGGTGGCCAGCGCCTGGCGGGCGAACTCGTCCACCAGGGTGCCCGCGCCGGGCAGCTCATGGGCGGTGTCGTTCCAGCCACGCACGGCCAGTGCGGTTTCGGCGGCATCGAGCAGGGCGATATCGCCGACAGCGCGGTTCGGGGCCGCCGCGATCTCGGCCAGCAGGCGGGCGAAGCGGGCACCGAAGCGGTCCATGGTGGCCGCGTCGAACAGGTCGGTGGCGTAGATCAGTTCGGCGACGATGCCGGATACATCGCCCGGCTTCTCGGTCAGCACCACCTGCAGGTCGAACTTGGCCACGTCGATCGGCAGGTCGACGCCGCTGACGGTGAGGCCGGGCAGTTCCAGGCTGGTCTGGCCGGTGTTCTGGAAGGCCAGCATGACCTGGAACAGCGGGTGACGCGCCTGTGAGCGGGTGGGGTTGATGATTTCGACGAGGCGTTCGAACGGCAGGTCGGCGTGGCCGAAGGCGGCGATATCGCTCGCGCGGACCTTACCGAGCAGGTCGGTGAAGCTCGCGTCGCTGTCGACCTCGGTGCGCAGCACCAGGGTGTTGACGAACATGCCGATCAGGTCGTCGAGGGCACGCTCACCACGGCCCGCGATGGGGGTGCCGATGGCGATGTCGTGCTCGCCGGACAGGCGCGAGAGCAGCAGCGCGAGCGACGCGTGCGCGACCATGAACAGCGTCGCGCCACGGGTACGGGCCAGATCGGCCAGGGCCGCATGGGTTTTCGCGTCGATCTCGAAGGTGTGGGTGGCGCCGCGTCCGCTGGCGACCGCGGGGCGCGGCCGGTCGGCGGGCAGGTCGAGCTGCTCGGGCAGGCCGCGCAGGTTCGCACCCCAGAACGAGATCTGCTGGGCGATCACCGATTTCGCGTCGTCCTCGTCACCGAGCACGCCGCGCTGCCACAGCGCGAAGTCGGCGTACTGGACTTCCAGCGGACGCCAGGCCGGTTCGGCACCTTCCACGCGGGCGCTGTAGGCGGTCATCACGTCGCGGGTGAGCGGGCCCATCGAGAAGCCGTCGGCCGAGATGTGGTGCACGACAAGGGCGAGCACATGTTCGGTGGGGCTCACCTCGAACAGCGCGGCGCTGAACGGCACCTCGGCGGTGACATCGAACGCGGTGCGCACCAGCTCCGAAAGCCGTTGCGGCAGTTCGGCGGCGGTGGCCTCGATCGGCGCCAGGTCGGGGATGACCTTGCCGGTCGGGACGATCACCTGGTAACCGGCGCCGGCCACCTCTGGGTAGTAGCTGCGCAGGGATTCGTGGCGGGCGAGCACGTCGGCCACGGCCACCTGCAACGCCTGGCGGTCGAGCAGGCCCGACAGCCGGACGGCGGCGGGGATGTTGTCCACCGCGGACTCGGGGTCGAAGCGGTTGAGGAACCACATGCGCTGCTGGGCCAGCGACAGCGGCACCCGCTCGGGGCGCTGCTGCGGCACCAGCGGCGCGCGGCGTTCGGCACCGGAGTGCGTCTCGGCGCGGGCGGCCAGCCCGGCGACGGTGGAGGCCTCGAACAGCTCGCGCACACCGATATCGGTGTCCAGCGCGGCCGACAGGCGGGCGGCGACCTGGGTGGCGGTCAGCGAGTTGCCACCGAGGGCGAAGAAGTCGTCGTCGAGGCCGACCCGGTCCAGGCCGAGCACACCGGCGAAGGTCGCGGCGATGATCTCCTCGACCGGCGTGGTCGGGGCGCGGAACACCGCGGCCTCGAACACCGGCGCGGGCAGCGCCTTACGGTCGAGCTTGCCGGAGGCGTTGAGCGGGAACTCGTCGAGGACGATGATCACCGCGGGCACCATGTAGGCGGGCAGGTTGTTGCCCAGTTCCTCGCGGGTGTCCTCGATGTCGACGGTGCGGCCGGTCGCCGGGATGACGTAGGCAACCAACTGGTCGCCGGTGTGCTGATCGCCGCGAACGACGACCACGGACTGGGCCACCTCGTCGAGGCCGGTCAGCGCGGACTCGATCTCGCCGAGCTCGATGCGCAGACCGCGCAGCTTCACCTGGAAGTCGGTGCGGCCCAGGTATTCCAGCTCGCCCTGTTCGGTCCAGGCGACGAGGTCACCGGTGCGGTACATGCGCTCGCCGCCGTCACCGAACGGGTCGGCGACGAAGCGGTCGGCGGTCAGGTCGGGGCGGGCGACGTAGCCGCGTGCCAGCTGGGTACCCGCGAGATAGAGCTCACCCGCGACGCCGACCGGGACGGGGCGCAGGCGCGCGTCGAGGACGTAGACCTGGGTGTTGAAGACCGGGGCGCCGATCGGGACCGTGTCCACATCGGTGTCGACGACCTCGTGGAAGGTGACGTCGACCGCGGCCTCGGTGGGGCCGTACAGGTTGTGCAGCGCGGCGCCGGTCAGCTCACGCAAACGGTGCGCGGGCTTGGGCGGCAGCGCTTCACCGGAGGCGAACACCATCCGCAGCGATTCGCAGCGCGCGGCCGCGGCATCGGCGACGAACACCGCGAGCATCGACGGCACGAAGTGCGTGACGGTGACACCCTCGAGGCGAATGATCTCCGCGAGGTAGGCCGGATCGCGATGGCCGTCGGGCTTGGCGACAACCAGCTTCGCGCCGATCTGCAAGGGCCAGAAGAACTCCCATACCGACACGTCGAACGTGGCGGGCGTCTTCTGTAGCACTACGTCGGCTTCGGTCAGGCCGTACGCGGCCTGCATCCACACGAGGCGGTTGACGATCGCACCGTGGCTGACCGCCACACCCTTCGGACGGCCCGTCGAACCCGACGTGAAGATCACATACGCGGTGTTCTCCGGACGCAGCCCGACGATCCGCTGGGCATCGGTGACGCGGGTGTCGGCGTAGCCGTCCAGGTCGAGCAGGTCGATGCGGACCTGGGCGGTGTCGATCTCCAGATCGGTGCCCGAGGTGAGCACACAGACCGGATCCGCCGTCGCCAGAATGTATTCCGTGCGCTCGGCCGGATGATCGGGGTCGAGGGGCACATAGGCGCCACCGGCCACGCTCACCGCGTACATGCCGACGACCAGGTCGATCGAGCGGCGCATGCCAAGTGCCACATAGGTTTCCGGGCCGACGCCACGGTCGATCAGCCAGCGCGACAGGCGGTAGACCCGCTGGGCGAACTCGGCATACGAAAGACTCGTGCCCTCGAAGGACAGCGCCGTGGCCTGCGGGGTCCGTGCCAGCTGGGCCTCGAACATCGAGACGAGGGTGGCGCGCTCGTCGACCTCGTGCGCGGTGGCGTTCCACTCACGGACGACGAGTTCACGTTCGGCGGTATCGAGCAGTTCGATATCGCCCACTGCCACAGTCGGTTCCGTGGTGATCGCGGTGAGCACCCGGATCAGGCGCTCGGCGATGCGGTGCACGGTGGCCGCGTCGAACAACGCGCTCAGGTAGCCGGCGCGGATGCGCAGCTGGGTGTCGAGCTGGGCGATCAGCGAGAGCGGGTAGTGCGTGGCATCGGCGGCGTCGAGGCCGGTGACAGCCATCCCGTCGATATCGGCGGCCTGTGCCTTGATGCCCTCGGCGTCGACCGGGTAGGACTCGAAGACCACGAGGGAGTCGAACAGGCCACCGATGCCTGCCGCGGACTGGATCTCGGCGAGGCCGATGTAGTGGTGGTCGAGCAGGTCGGCCTGCTCGCCCTGGGTGCGGGTGAGCACGTCGCGCAGCGATTCGGCGGCGCCGAACCGCACGCGCACCGGGACGGTGTTGATGAACAGGCCGACCATGGATTCCACGCCGGAGAGCTGCGCGGGACGGCCCGAGACGGTGGTGCCGAAGAGCACGTCGTCGCGGCCGGTCATCCGGCCGAGCACGATCGACCAGGCCACCTGCAGGACAGTGTTCGGGGTGACGCCGAGGTCGGCGGCCAGCGCCACGAGCCGCGCCGTGGTTGGCTCGTCGAGGTCGAACAGGTACTCCTCGGACAGCGCGGCGATCTCGCGGCTCGCGTCGGGGCGGGCCAGCATGGTCGGCTCGGTGACGCCGCGCAGCGCATCGGCCCAGGCCTCGACCGAGACCGAGTGATCCTGGCGGGCAACCCATTCCAGGAAGTGGCGGTAGGAGCGGACGGCGGGCAGCGCGCTCGCGTCGCCGTGCAGGGCGTAGAGGGCGAGCAGGTCACGCATGACCAGCGGCGTCGACCAGCCATCCAGGAGGATGTGGTGGTTGGACACCACGAAGCGCCATTCGTGTTCGGCGATCTGGATCAGCGTGAAGCGGATCAGCGGCGGGTTGGCCAGGTCGAAGCGGGCGGTGCGGTCGGCCTCGACGAGGTCGGCGTATTCGCCGGTCTCGATGCGGTCGTGTTCGGTCCATGCCACACGGGTGGTGTCGAGGACGACCTGCACGGCATTGCCGTCGTGGTCGGTGACGAACGCGGTGCGCAGGGTCTCGTGGCGGTCGAGCAACGCCTGGGCGGCGGCGCGCAGACGGGTGGCGTCGACGCGGCCGGTGAGCGTGAGGACGGCCTGGGCGGTGTAGACGTCGACCGAGGTGGCGGCGAGGCGGGCATGGAAGAACAGGCCTGCCTGCAGCGCGGCCAGCGGCCACACCTGGGTCAGCTCGGGGTAGCGCTTCTCCCAGGTGTCGATATCGCGCTGGGTGGAGCGCACGAGGGCGAAGTCGGACGGCGTGTGGCCGCCCGCGTCGGCCGAATTGGCGTGCCGGGCAACGGCTTCCAGTGCGGTGATCCACAGGTCCGCGAATTCGCGCACCTCGGCCTCGGCGAGCAGCGTGCTCGGGTAGCCGATATTGGCGCTGAGCTTGTCGCCGACGACGATCGCGTTGACGTCCAGGGGCGCCATCGCGGGCATGTCGGCGTCGTAGGCGCCGCCGAGGGCGGCCAGCTCGGGTGCGGGGATCCAGCCGAAGCCGCGCAGGGCGTCGGGGACATCGCTGTCGGCGACGCGGCCGAGGTAGTTGAAGCTGATCTGGCCGGGCAGCTGCGTGGGCAGTTCGGCGGCGGTCTCGGCGTTCATGTACCGCAGCAGGCCGTAGCCGATGCCCTTGTCGGGCACCGAGAGCAGCTGTTCCTTGACCGCCTTCACGGCCTGGCCCAGCGCCGGACCACCGGCGAGCGCGGCGTCGATGTCGATGCCTGCCAGGTCGAGGCGGACCGGGAAGATCGCGGTGAACCAGCCGACGGTGCGGGACAGGTCGGCGCCGGGCGCGACCTCTTCCTCGCGACCGTGGCCTTCGAGCCGCACGAGCAGTGCGTCGTTGTCCGAGTCGGCGCGGCGGCCGTTGCCGAGTGCGCCGGGGCCGGTGCGGGTGGAGCGCCACTTGGCGGCGGCCAGCGCCAGCGCGGTGAGCAAGCCGTCGTTGACGCCACCGTGGAACAGGGCGGGGACCGTGGTGAGCAGGGCCTTGGTGACCTCGGCGGACACCTCGACCGGCAGCTTCTCGATCACGCCGGAAACGTCGACCGCGGGGTCCATCGCCCGCGTGGTGAGCAGCGGGTCCGGGGTGGCGACGACCGCACGCCAGAAGTCGAGCTCGGCGGCGCGTTCGGTGGTGCGCGCCTCGTCGGCCAACGCGTGCGCCCAGGCCCGCATGGAGGTGGCGGGAGCGACGAGTTCGGGCTGCTGACCCGCGGAGAGCTGACCCCACGCGGCCACGAAATCGGGGACGAGGATGCGCCACGAGACACCGTCGACGACCAGGTGGTGGGCGACGACGATCAGGCGGCCTGCGCGAGGCGCGTTCGACGCACCGGCGGCGACAGCGGTGCCCGCCACGATGGCATCGCCGGTGGCGGCGTCGGCACCTACACCGTTGCCCGCCTCAGCTGTGCCCGCCTCAGCTGTGCCCGCCTTGGCAGTGCCGCCGACGGCGGCGTTCGCGTCCGGCTCCAGCCAGACGAAACGCACGACGACACCGTTAGCCGGGTCGAGCCGATCCAGGCTCGCATCCAGTGCGGCCGAAGCGATGTCGACGAGCTCGGCGTCGGAGACGGCGGGGTCGAAGGTGGTGTGGTCGATGAGCGCGGTGGCGTCGACGGTGCCCGTGGGGGCGGTGGTGACGATCCAGCGGCCGTCGACCTGGTGCAGACGCGAGCGCAGCATGTCGTGGCGGTCGATGACCGCGCCGACGGTGGCGGCGATGCCCGCGCGGTCGATGCCGACCGGCAGCTCGAGTGCCATGGTCTGGTTGAACCGGTGGAACGAACCGGGCCGCTCCGCCATGAACCGCACGACCGGGGTCAGCGGCATCTCGCCGACGCCACCGCCCGGCAGCTCGGCCAGGGTGATCGCGGAAGCCGCTGCCACATCGGCGGTTTCGGCGACCGAGGCCAACCCGGCGACGGTCCGCTGTTCGAAGACATTGCGCGGCGAGAACAGCACGCCGCGAGCCTTGGCGCGGGAGACGAGCTGGATGGAGACGATCGAGTCGCCGCCGAGGGCGAAGAACGAATCGTCCACGCCGACGCGCTCCACACCGAGGACCTCGGCGAAGACCTCGGCGATGGTCTGCTCGATCGGGTTGCGCGCGGCCCGGAAGGTGACCTCGGTGGCGAAGACCGGCTCCGGCAACGCTTTTCGGTCGAGCTTGCCGACCGGGGTCAGCGGCACGTGGTCGATCACCATGATCGACGACGGCACCATGTAGGCGGGCAGGCGCTCCTCGACGTGCGCGGTCAGCGCGGCGACATCGATCGAATGACCCGGTACGGCAACCACATACGCGACCAGCGAGACAGCGCCCGCGGTGCTCTTGTGGCCGACGGTGGTCGCGAAGTCGACGGTCTCGTGCGAGGCGAGCGCGGAGTCGATCTCGCCCAGTTCGATACGGAAGCCACGGATCTTGACCTGGAAGTCGGAACGGCCGACGTACTCGACCGTGCGATCAGCGGTCCAGCGCACAACGTCGCCGGTGCGGTACATCCGCTCCCCCGGGACGAACGGGTCGGCGACGAACCGGTCGGCGGTGAGCCCGGCGCGGGCGTGGTAGCCGCGAGCCAGCTGAATGCCCGACAGGTACAGCTCACCCGCGACACCCACCGGAACGGGCTGGAGCTGGGCGTCCAGGATCAGCGAACGCATGCCGCGGGTCGGGCCACCGATGGTGACCAGCTCGCCCGGCACCAGCGCGGCGCTGATGTTGGTCATGATCGTGGTCTCGGTGGGGCCGTACCCGTTGTGGAAGGCACGAGTTGTGCCGGATGCCAACGGAACTGCCCACTTGCTCACCAGGTCGGCGGGCACCGCTTCACCACCGGCGACCAGCACGCGCAGCGAGTCGAGCCCGCTGGGGTCGAAGGTCGCCAGGGCGGCGGGGGTGATGAAGGCGTGGGTGACCCGCTCGGTGCGGATCAGCTCGGACAGCTCGTCGCCGCCGTAGACACCCGGCGGGACCACGACCAGCGCGCCACCACGGGCCAGGGCCAGCAGCAGTTCGAGGATCGAGGCATCGAACGAGGGTGAGGCGAAATGCAGTGCGCGCGTGTCGGTGTCGAGGGCGTAGCGCTTGGCCTGCTCCTCGCCGAAGTTCGCCAGACCGGCGTGGGTGACGACGACGCCCTTGGGCACGCCGGTGGAGCCGGAGGTGTAGATGACGTAGGCGGGCTGCTCGGGGCTGGTCTCGCGGACCAGTTCCGAGTCGGCGATCGGTCCGCCGTCGAAGCGGGCGAGGTCCAGCTCATCGAGCACGAGCCAACCGGCCGCGGGAGCATCCGCGGACGAGCTGTCGAGCGGCGTCTCGGACTCCCCCACCCCAGCCGACGCGTGCGGCGTGGATTCGACACCGGCCGCAGCACGCGGCGCGATGTCGGGCAGTCCGCCCAGTACTGATGCGACGGTGATGCCCAGCGGCGAACCGGAGTCGGTGACCATGTGGGCGATGCGGTCGGCAGGGTAAGTCGGGTCGACCGGGACGAAGGCGGCACCGGTCTTGGCAACTGCCCACGCGGCCAGCACCGAGTCGGCCGAGCGGGGGACGCCGATCGCGACGAGGTCTTCGGCGCCGATACCCTCGGCGATCAGCAAGCGCGCCAGTCGGTTCGAGCGTTCATCGAGCTCGGCATACGAAACGCTCGCGCCCTGGAACACCACGGCCGGGCCGGTCGGGTTCTGGGCGACAGCCTCGGCCAGGAGGGTGCGCAGGGTGCGCGCGGGCACCGGCGGTTCGCCGACCCGGAACACCAGGTCGGCCCGCTCGGCGCCATCGAGCACATCGATCGCGCTCACGGTCACCGACGCATCGGCGGCCACAGCTTCGAGCACTCGTTCCCAGCGGGTCGCGATAGTGGCGACGGTGTCCTCATCGAACAGTTCGGTGGCGTAGTTCAGTGCCAGCGCCATCCCGCCGTGGCCGGGTTCGCCCAGCTCGGAGAGGGTGAACTGCAGGTCGAAGCGGGCGACGCTCTCGTCGAGGTCGAGCGCGGAGACGGCGAGGCCGGGCAGTTCGAGGGTGGTGCGGTCCAGGTTCTGGAAGGCCAGCATCACCTGGAACAGCGGGTTGCGCGACTGCGAGCGCTCGGGCGCCAGGAGTTCCACCAGGCGTTCGAAGGGCACATCCGCGTTGCCGTAGGCGTCGAGGTCGGTCTTGCGGGCCTGCTCGAGCAGATCGGTGAACGACTCGGCGGGACGCACGCCGGTGCGCAGCACGAGGGTGTTGACGAACATGCCGACCAGATCGTCGAGCGCCTGCTCACCACGGCCCGCGATCGGGGTGCCGATGGCGACGTCGTCGGAGCCGGAAAGGCGAGCCAACAGCACCGCCAGCGCGGTGTGCATGACCATGAACAGCGACGCACCCTGGCGACGGGCCACCTCGTCGAGCTTGGCGACGAGTTCGGGCGAGAGCTCGCGGTGCACGGAGGCGCCGCGCAGCGAGGCGATCGCCGGACGCGGCCGATCGAACGGCAGGGTCAGCTCGTCGGGGACGCCGGCGAGCTGGGACTGCCAGTAGCCGACCTGGCGCGACATCAGCGACTCGGTGTCGTCCTCGGTGCCGAGCACGGCGCGCTGCCAGATCGCGAAATCGGCGTACTGCACGGGCAGTGGTGCCCAGCCGGGCGCGGTGCCCTGGGCGCGGGCCGTGTAGGCGCGCATCACATCGCGGGTCAGCGGTGCAATGGAAAAGCCGTCGGCGGCGATGTGGTGCACGACCACGACCAAGACGTGCTCGGCGGCGGCAGCACGACCGACAGACTCCGAGGCAGCGGTGTGCTCGGTGGCAGCGGCGCTACCGGCAGGCTCGGACTCACCGACTGAGCGGGTCACGCCGGTGCGGTCGTCGATGGCGGCGACGCGGAACAGACGCGCGCGCATCGGAACCTGTTCGGCCACATCGAAACCGGTGGATACGAACTCGGTGACGGTCTCGAACAGCTCGTCCCGATCGATGGCGACCGGGCGCAGATCCAGCGAAATACGTTCCGCCGCAACAATCTGCTGCACCGGGGTGCCGCCGTGCTCGGGGTAGCGGGTGCGCAGCGACTCGTGCCTGCGGACCAGGTCGGCCAGCGCCAAAGACAGTGCCTCGGTGTCGAGTTCGCCGGTGAGGCGGATCGCGACGGGCAGGTTGTAGGCGGCCGAGGTGGTGTCGTACTTGTTGAGGAACCACATGCGCTGCTGCGCGAACGACAGCGGAACCAGTTCACCGTCGGCGCGCTCACGGGCGACCAGCGCCGCGCGGGCGGTGCCGCCGGTGTGCGATTCCACCCGTGCCGCGAGGGCTTCCACGGTGGAGGCTTCGAACAGCGCGCGCACCGGCACCGTGGCGCCGAGCGCCGCACCGATGCGGGCCACGACGCGGGTGGCGATGAGCGAGTTGCCGCCGAGGTCGAAGAAGTCGTCGTCGACACCGACCCGGTCGAGGCCGAGCACATCGGCGAAGACCGCGGCCACGGTTTCCTGCACCGGGGTGACCGGTGCGCGGAAGGCCCGTGCCTGCACCGCGGGTGCGGGCAGCGCGCGGCGATCCAGCTTGCCGTTGACGGTCAGCGGGATCCACTCGAGGCGCACGAGCGCCGCGGGAACCATGTAGGCGGGCAGCTGTTCGGCCGCACCGCTGCGGATGGTCTCGAGATCGGGTTCGTGGTCGCCCTCGGCGACCACGTAGGCGACGATCCGCTGGTCACCCGGCTGATCCTCACGCACGATGACCGCGGCCTGGGCGATACCCGGCTGCGCGAGCACGGCGGCTTCGATCTCACCGAGTTCGATGCGGAAGCCGCGGACCTTCACCTGATCGTCGGCGCGGCCCAGGTATTCGAGTTCACCGAAGCGGTTCCAGCGCGCGAGGTCGCCGGAGCGGTACAGGCGCGAGCCGCCCTGGTTCGGGCTGGCAAGGGGGTTGGCGACGAAACGGGTGGCGGTCAGGTCGGGGCGGCCGAGGTAGCCGCGCGCCAACTGCGGTCCAGCGACATACATTTCGCCCGCGACACCCACCGGCACCGGACGCAACCGGTTGTCCAGGACGTACACGCCGAGACCCGCGATCGCCCGGCCGACCACCGAACCGGCAGCGGCGGCAATGGTTTTCGCGTCCAGCGCACGGAACGACACGTGCACCGTGGTCTCGGTGATGCCGTACATGTTGACCAGCGTCGGCGAGCTGTCGCCGTGGCGCGCAACCCAATCCGAGAGTCGACGTAGTTCGAGCGCCTCGCCACCGAACACGACGTAGCGCAGCGCGAGTGGTTCCAGACCCGGTCCGGCGTTGCGGTCGGCCTCGGCCAGTTGGTAGAAGGCCGACGGCGTCTGGTTGAGCACCGTCACCTGTTCGACGCGCAGCAGTTCCAGGAACTGTTCGGGCGAACGCGAGGTGTAGTAGTCGACGACGATCAGCGAGCCACCGAACAGCAGCGGGCCCCACAGCTCCCACACCGAGAAGTCGAACGCGTAGGAGTGGAACAGCGTCCACACATCGCGCGGGCCGAAGCCGAAGTCGCGGTCGGTGTTGGCGAACAGGCGCACCACATTGCGGTGCGCGACCGCGACACCCTTGGGGCGGCCGGTCGAGCCGGAGGTGTAGATGACGTAGGCGACATTGTCCGGCGAGAGCGGGGCGATCCGGTCGGCGTCGGTGATCGGCGCGTCGTCGGCGTCTTCGATATTGCCGGTTTCCACGGCGAATCCGTCGAGCACCACCGAGGGCAGGTGCTCGGGCACGCTCACCTGGACGGTGGAATCGAGGACGACGCTGGTGGGGCGCGAGTCCTCGAGCACGTAGGCGATGCGCTCGGCCGGGTACGTCGGGTCGACCGGCACGTAGCCCGCACCGGTCTTGACCACGGCGAGCAGCGCGACGACGAGATCCAGCGAGCGCGGCAGGATCACCGCGACCAGCGATTCCGGGCCCGCGCCGTCGTCGATCAACCTGCGCGCCAGCACATTCGCGCGGCGATCGAGTTCGGCGTAGGTCAGCGACTCGACACCGAACTTGGCGGCGATGCGGTCCGGATAGGCGGCGGCCGCGGCGTCGAACAGGTCGACCAGGGTCGTGTGTTTGTTGCCGAACAGGCCGCGCCGGTAGCCGGCGGGGGTGCTGGCGTCGTGGATGACCGGCAGACCGATGGCGTCGACACCGGAGGACACCCAGCGCTGGGCGACATCGCGCTGTTCGGCCTCGCCGAGCAGGTCGATATCGCCGACGATCACGTCGGGGTTCTCGGCGACGCTGCGCAGGATGCGTACCAGGCGGTCACCGAATGCGGCGACCGTCTCGATGTCGAACAGATCGGTGGAATAGTTCCACGACAGCGCCAGGGAGCCCTCGGCTGCTTCGCCCACGGTCAGCTGCACATCGAATTTCGCGGTGCCCGGGTCGAAGTCGACGACGGACAGGTCGAGACCGGGCAGTGCGATGGTGCCGGTGTCGGCGGCGGTGGCCGCTTCGAAGGTGAGCGCCACCTGGAACAGCGGGTGGTGCGCCTGCGAGCGGGTGGGGCTGAGCACGTCGACGAGGCGCTCGAACGGCACATCGGCGTTGGCGAACGCGGACAGGTCGACCTTGCGGATCTGATCCAGGAGGTCGCTGAAGCTCGCGCTGGAGTCGACCTCGCTGCGCAGCACCAGGGTGTTGACGAACATGCCGACCAGGTCGTCGAGCGTGCGCTCGCCACGACCGGCGATGGGGGTGCCGATGGCGATGTCGGTGCTGTTGGACAGGCGCGCGGCCCAGGTGGCCAGTGCCGCGTGCATCACCATGAACAGGGTGACACCGCGGGCGCGGGCGATCTCGGTCAGCGCGTGGTGCAGGTGCGCGTCGACCGAGAAACGGTGCAGGTCACCGGCATTGGTGGCAACCTCGGGGCGCGGCCGGTCGGCGGGCAGTTCGAGCTGATCCGGCAGGTCGCGCAGCTGCTCGGTCCAGTAGGCGAGCTGGCTCGCGGCGACCGACTCGGGATCGGACTCCTCGCCGAGGACCTCACGCTGCCACAGGGTGTAGTCGGCGTACTGGACTTCCAGCGGCGCCCAGGCGGGGATCTCACCGCGGGTGCGTTCGGTGTAGGCGATGACGACATCGCGCAGCAGCGGACGCAGCGAGAAGCCGTCACCGCTGATGTGGTGCATGACCAGCACGGCCACGTGGCTACGGTCGTCGACGCGCAGCAGGCTCGCGCGGAACGGGACTTCGCGGGTGACGTCGAAGTGCACGCTCGCCAGCTCGATCACGCGCGCGACCACGTCGCTCGCGGCGACCGGCTGGGCGGGCAGTGCGAAGCGGACCTCGTCGGCGGGCAGGACCTGCTGGTAGCCGGCACCTTCGTCCACCGCGCCGGCGGCGATGCCGGATGCCGGGTAGAAGGTGCGCAGCGACTCGTGCCGGGCCACCACATCGGCGATGGCCGCTTCGAGCGCGGCGACATCGAGGTCACCGGTGAGGCGGATCGCGACGGGGATGTTGTTGACCGCGGTGCGGTTGTCGAAGCGGTTGAGGAACCACATCCGCTGCTGGGCCTGCGACAGCGGCACCAGTTCGGGGCGCGGGCGCGGGGCGAGCGGGATGCGTCCACCACGACCGGTGTGCGTTTCCACGCGAGCCGCCAGCGCGGCCACGGTCGAGGCCTCGAACAGCGCGCGCAGCGGCACCTGCGTGTCGAGCGCCTCGGACAGCCGCGCCGCGACCCTGGTGGCGACCAGGGAGTTACCACCGAGTTCGAAGAAGTCGTCGTCGAGGCCGACCTGACCGGCACCGAGTACCTCGGCGAAGGTCGCGGCGACGATCTGCTGCACCGGGGTGACCGGAGCCTGGAAGGTGCGCGCGGCGAAGACCGGTGCGGGCAGCGCCTTGCGGTCGAGCTTGCCGGAGGCGTTGAGCGGGAACGCGTTCAGCACCACATACGCGGCAGGGACCATGTAGACGGGCAGCGCGGTGCCGAGCGCGTCCTTGACCGCGTCGGTGTCGATGGTGACGCCGGTCTGCGGGATGACGTAGGCGACCAGCTGATCGCCGGTGTGCTCATCGGCGCGAACCACGACCACCGACTGGGCGATCTCCGGCAGCGCGGTGAGCGCCGACTCGATCTCGCCGAGTTCGATACGCAGACCACGCAGCTTCACCTGGAAGTCGGTGCGGCCCAGGTATTCCAGCTCGCCGTCCGCCGTCCAGGTGACGAGGTCACCGGTGCGGTACATGCGCTCGCCGGGCGCGAACGGGTCGGCGACGAAGCGGTCCATCGTCAGGTCGGCGCGACCGACGTAACCGTGGGCCAGCTGCACGCCCGCGAGGTAGAGCTCACCCGCGACACCGACCGGAACGGGGCGCAGCCGCGAATCCAGCACGTACAGGCGGGTATTGAACACCGGCGCGCCGATCGGCACCGTCTCGGTGTCGGCGTCGGTGACCTCGTGATAGGTCACGTCGACCGCGGCTTCGGTGGGTCCGTAGAGGTTGTGCAGTGCGGCGCCGGTCAATTCGCGCAGACGCTGCGCGGTCGGCGCGGGCAGGCCCTCACCGGAGGCGAACACATTGCGCAGCGAGACACATTCGGCGGCAAGCGGTTCGGTGACGAACACGGCCATCATCGACGGCACGAAGTGCACGGTGGTGACCTGCTCGGCCACGATCAGGCGGGCCAGGTAGGCCGGGTCGCGATGCCCGTCCGGCTTGGCGACGACCAGTCGCGCGCCGACCTGCAAGGGCCAGAAGAACTCCCACACCGACACGTCGAAGGTGGCGGGGGTCTTCTGCAGCACCACATCGTCGGCGGCGAGGCCGTAGGCGGCGTGCATCCACACCAGGCGGTTGACGATCGCCGCGTGGCTGACCGCGACACCCTTGGGGCGCCCGGTCGAGCCGGAGGTGAAGATGACGTAGGCGGTGTTGTCCGAGCGCAGCGGGCGATGCCGATCGGCATCGGTGACCGGCGCGGTGGAGTGGCCGGACAGATCGAGCTGGTCGATGCGGACCTCGCGACCGGCGGCGGCGGGCAGGCTCTCGCCGGAGGTCAGCACGCAGACCGGTTGCGCGGTCTCGAGGATGTGCTCGATCCGCTCGGCCGGGTGATCGGGGTCGAGGGGCACGTACGCGCCACCGGCGGCGGACACGGCGTACATACCGACCAGCAGGTCGATCGAGCGCCGCATACCAAGGGCCACATACGATTCCGGGCCCACACCGGCGTCCTTGAGCCAACGCGCCAGCTGTCGGACCCGGCCCGCGAACTCGGAATAGGTGAGCGTCACGGAGTGACTCGATGAGGGGTGGTGGTCGGGCGACGGGTGGGCCAGACTCGTCCCCTCGAACGTGAGCGCGGTCGCGTCGGGGGTCCGCGCGACCTGGGCCTCGAACAGGGCGTGGAGGGTGGCCGGATCGTCGTCGCTCGGCGTGCTCAGCGCGGCGTCGACGGCGAATTCGGTGTCGTTCCAGCGATCGAGCACCAAGGCACGCTCGGCGGAGTCGAGCAGTTCGATGTCACCGACGGGGGCCGAGGGGTCGACCACGACGGCGGTGAGCACGCGCAACAGGCGGGCGCCGAAGGTCGCGGCGAATCCCGCGTCGAAAAGGTCTGTCGCGTAGACGAGTTCGGCATCCATATGGCTGTCGTCGTCGGCCGGGACCTCGCTGAGCGCGAGTTGCAGGTCGAACTTGGCCATGTGCTGGTCGATGCCCAGCTCGGAGACCGTGAGGCCGGGCAGTTCCAGGGTGGTGCGGCCCAGGTTCTGGAACGAGAGCATCACCTGGAACAGCGGGTGCCGCGACTGCGAACGCGCCGGGTTGAGCACCTCGACGAGGCGCTCGAACGGCACGTCGGCGTGCGCGAAGGCGGCCAGGTCGTGTTCGCGGACCTGACCGAGCAGCTCGGCGAAGGTCGCGCCGGGGTCGACCTGGGCGCGCAACACCAGGGTGTTGACGAACATGCCGACCAGATCGTCGAGTGCCTGCTGACCACGGCCCGCGACCGGGGTGCCGATGGCGATGTCGGAGGTGCCCGACAGGCGCGACAGCAACACGGCGAAAGCGCTGTGCACCACCATGAACAGGGTGGTGCTGTGCTCATGGGCGACCCGGTTCAATGCCTCGACGAGCTCGCCCGGCACTTCGAATCGGTGCGTGCCCGCCTGGTAGCTGGCCTGCGCGGGCCGCGACTTGTGGCCCAGGCGCAGTTCGTCGGGCAGGTCGGCCAGCGCGCCGCGCCAGTGCTCGAGCTGCTCGGAGATCAGCGAGGTGGGATCGGTTTCGTCGCCGAGGATTTCGCGCTGCCAGAGCGCGTAGTCGACGTACTGCACGGCCAGCGGCGGCCAGCCGGGTTCGGTGCTCGCGGTGCGGGCGACGTAGGCCGTCATCAGGTCGCGCACCAGCGGGCGCAGCGAGAAACCGTCGGCGGCGATGTGGTGGACCACCATCACCAGCACGTGCTCGCGTTCGCTGAGCTCGTAGACCCGAAGGCGCACAGGCGCGTTCGCGGTGACATCGAAACCGCGGCGGGCGAACTCGTAGAGCGAGATCGCCATATCGGTCTCGTCGGCCTCGATCAGCTCGACGTCCGGGATCGAGCCCGCGGCGGCGAGGACCTTCTGATAGGCGGTGCCGTCCGCCATGGTGGCGCGGCCCGACTCGGGGGCCACGTACACCGGGTAGACCGTGCGCAGGGTTTCGTGGCGGGCGACCACGTCGGCGACCGCACCGCGCAGGGCGGGCAGGTCGAGCAGGCCCTGCAGGCGGACCGCGACCGGGATGTTGTAGGTGCCGGTATCGGCGATGTCGAAGCGGTTCAGGAACCACATGCGCTGCTGCGCGAGCGACAGCGGCGGATGTTCGGGACGCTGACGGGCCGTGAGCTCGGCACGCAGACCGGTGCCCGCGTGCGATTCCACCCGGGCGGCCAACGCACCGACGGTGGGCGCCTCGAACAGGGTGCGCACGCCGACCTCGGCGTCGAGCGCCTTGCTCAGGCGGGCCGCGACCTGGGTGGCGACCAGGGAGTTGCCGCCGAGGGCGAAGAAGTCGTCGTCCACGCCGACACGCTCGGCGCCGAGCAGGTCGGCGAAGATCTCGGCGACGATCTCCTCGATCGGAGTCGAGGGCGCACGGAACACCTTCGCCTCGAACACGGGCGCGGGCAACGCTTTACGGTCGAGCTTGCCGGAAGCGTTGAGCGGGAAGGCATCCAGCACGACCAGTGCCGATGGCACCATGTAGGTGGGCAGCTCGTCGGTGATGCCCGCCTTCACGGCGGCCACGTCGACGGTCGTCTCCGCCTCTGGCACAACGTAACCGACGAGCTGGTCACCGGCGTGCGCGTCGGAGCGCACGACGACGACCGACTGCGCGACGCCGGGCTGGGCCAGCAGGGTCGCCTCGATCTCGCCGAGTTCGATGCGCAGACCGCGCAGCTTCACCTGGAAGTCGGTGCGGCCCAGGTAGTTCAGCTCGCCGAACGACAGGTCACCATCGGACACCGCGGTCCAGGTGACGAGGTCGCCGGTGCGGTACATCCGCGAACCGGCCGCGCCGTACGGGTTGGCGACGAAACGGTCGGCGGTCAGATCGGCCCGGTTGAGATAGCCGACGGCCAGCTGATCGCCCGCCAGATAGAGCTCTCCCGCGACACCGGGGGCCACGGGGTGCAGCCGGGCATCCAGCACGAACACCCTGGTGTTCCACACCGGGCGGCCGATCGGCACGGACTCCACATCGGCGTCGACGACCTCGTGATAGGTGACGTCGACCGCGGCCTCGGTGGGGCCGTACAGGTTGTGCAGGCGCGCGCCGGTGAGCTCACGCAGACGCTGCGCGGTGGGCGCGGGCAGCGCCTCACCGGAGGCGAACACCTGACGCAGGCGCACCGCATGCCCGTTCCCGTTGGTACCCAGCGTCGAGACGAACACCGACAGCATCGAGGGCACGAAGTGCGCGGTGGTGATCTGGCGTTCGGCGATGACCTGGGCCAGGTACACCGGGTCGCGGTGGCCGTCGGGCTTGGCCACGACCAGGCGGGCGCCGGTCTGCAAGGGCCAGAAGAACTCCCACACCGACACGTCGAAGGTGGCCGGGGTCTTCTGCAGGACGGCGTCGGCGGCGTCGATCGGGTACTCGTGCTGCATCCACAGCAGCCGGTTGACGATCGCGGCGTGGTCGACCGCCACACCCTTGGGGCGGCCGGTCGAGCCGGACGTGAAGATCACGTAGGCGGTGTTGGTGGCCCGCAGCGGTCGCACGCGTTCGGCATCGGTGATCAGGGCACCGCTGAAGTCGGCGGGCGAGAAGATGTTCTCGACCGCAGCCACGGTGACACCGTCGGCTTCGAACGAGTCGCGTCGGCTGGTGAGCACCAGTCGCGGCTGCGCGGTCTCGATGATGTGGCCGATGCGGTCGGCGGGCTGATCCGGATCGAGCGGCACGTAGGCCGCACCCGTCTGCAGCACCGCGTACATCGCGACGACCAGCTCCGTAGAGCGCCGGATCGCCAGTGCCACATGGTCACCGGGGCCGATGCCGTCGGCGATCAAGCGGCGGGCGATGCGGTTGGCCCGCTCCTGGAGCTCGAGGTAGGACAGTTCTTCCTGCTCGAAGACCAGGGCGACGGCGTCCGGGGTCCGCTCGGCCTGGGCGTCGAACAGCGACACCAGCGTGCCGTGCGCGACGGCGTGCGCGGTGTCGTTCCAGTCGACGAGAACCTGCGCGTGCTCCTCGGGCGCGAGCAGATCGATATCGCCGACGAACACCTCGGGATCGGCGACGACCGCGGCGAAGATGTTGTCGAGCCTGCGAGCGAACGCGGCGACCGTCGATTCCTCGAAAAGGTCGAGCGCGTAGGAGAACTCGGCCGCCATGCCGCCGGCTTCGCCGTCGGTGTCCTGCACCTCGGTGAGGGTGAGCTGCAGGTCGAACTTGGCCAGTTGAGGGTCGTAGTCGATACCGCTCACCGCGAGGCCGGGCAGCTGGAGCGAGGCCTGCTTGTTGTTCTGGAACGACAGCATCACCTGGAACAGCGGGTGGCGGGCCTGCGAACGGGCCGGGTTGAGCACCTCGACCAGGCGCTCGAACGGCACGTCGGCGTGCGCGAAGGCCTGCAGGTCGGTCTCGCGGGCCTGGGCGAGCAGGGTAGCGAACGGAGTCGCGCCGTCGACCTGCGAGCGCAGCACCAGGGTGTTGACGAACATGCCGACCAGGTCGTCGAGCGCCTGATCACCGCGGCCCGCGACCGGGGTACCGATCGCGATATCGCTGGTGCCGCTGGCCCGGGCCAGCAGCACCGCGAGCGCGCTGTGCATGACCATGAACAGCGACGCGTTGTAGCGGCGGCCCAATTCGACCAGGGCGCGCTGGGTTTCGCTCGCGATGACGAAGCTGTAGGTGCCACCACGGTAGGACGCGGCAGGCGGGCGGGGGTGATCGGCCGGGAGTACCAGCTCGTCGGGCAAGTCGGCGAGTTCTTTTGCCCAGTAGGCGATCTCGGAGGAGATCAACGACTGCGGATCGTCCTCGGAGCCGAGGACCTCACGCTGCCAGAGCGAGTAATCGGCGTACTGGACCGGCAATTCGGCCCAGGTCGGCGCTTCCCACGAGGTGCGGGCCGCGTAGGCCATGATCACATCGCGCGAGAGCGGTGCCATCGACCAGCCGTCGGCGGAGATGTGGTGCACCACCATGCCGAGCACGTACTCGGACTCGGAAACCTCGAAAAGCCGTGCGTGCAGCGGCACTTCGCTGGTCACATCGAACGCCATCGACGCCAGATCGATCAGATGATCGATGAGGTTGTCCTCGGTGACCCGGTACGGGGTGAGGTCGGGGACGATCTGCGCGGCATCGAGGACCACCTGCACGGGGCCGGTGCCGGAATCGGGGAACACGGTGCGCAGCGACTCGTGCCGGTCGATGACATCGATGACCGCCACCTGCAGCGCGGCCACGTCGAGGTCACCGGACAACCGGATCGCGACGGGGATGTTGTTCACCGCCGAGGCGGTGTCGAACCGGTTGAGGAACCACATGCGCTGCTGCGCCAGCGACAGCGGCACCTGGTCGGGCCGTTCGCGGGCGACCAGCGCCTTGCGGGCACCATCACCGGCCTGGGACTCCACGCGGGCGGCCAGCGCCGCCACCGTGGGCGCCTCGAACAGCATGCGGACCGGGACACGGGTGTCCAGGGCGATACCGATGCGGGACGCCACCTGGGTGGCGATCAGCGAGTTGCCGCCCAGTTCGAAGAAGTCGTCCTCGACACCGACCCGCGACAGCTCGAGCACGTCGGCGAAGATCTGCGCCACGATCTGCTCGATCGGAGTGGTGGGCGCGCGGAACTCGCGCACCTCGAACACCGGCGCGGGCAGCGCGCGACGGTCGAGCTTGCCGTTGACGGTCAGCGGGACCGCGGCGAGCACCATGATCGACGAGGGCACCATGTACGCGGGCAGACGCTGCGCGACGTGGTCGGTCAGTTCGGCGATATCGATCGAACTACCGGGCACCGCGACGACATAGGACACCAGCGAGGTGCTGCCGCCCTTGTTCTTGTGGCCGATGCTCACCGCGAAGTCGACGGTCTCGTGCGAGGCGAGCGCGGAGTCGATCTCGCCCAGTTCGATCCGGAAACCGCGGACCTTCACCTGGAAGTCGGAGCGGCCGACGTATTCCACATTGCGATCGGCGGTCCAGCGCACCACGTCACCGGTGCGGTACATCCGCTCACCGGGGGTGTACGGGTTGGCGACGAATCGGTCGGCGGTCAGCGAGGCGCGCGCGTGGTAGCCACGCGCCATACCGACGCCACCGATGTAGAGCTCACCCGCGACACCGACCGGCACGGGGCGCAGGCGGTCGTCGAGGATCAGGGTGTGGACGCCGCGGATGGGGCCACCGATGACGACCCGCTCCCCCGGGATCAGCCCTTCGCTGAGGTTGGACGCGATGGTGGTTTCGGTGGGGCCGTAGACATTGCCCAGCATGCGCCGCGAACCGTTGGGCAGGCGCACGGCCCACTTGGCGACCAGTTCCGGCGGGACCGCTTCACCACCGGCGGCGAGTACTCGCAGGTGATCGAGGCCGCGGGCGTCGAAGGTGGCGAGCGCGGCGGGGGTCACGAACGCGTGGGTGACCTCTTCGGTGATGAGGATGTCACGCAGTTCCTCACCGCCGTAGACGCCCGGCGGGACGACGACGAGCGTGCCGCCGCGACCGATGGCGAGCAGCATTTCCAGCACCGACGCGTCGAATGAGGGCGAGGCGAAATGCAGTGCGCGCGTGGTGGAGTCGAGCGAGTAGAGGTCGATCTGCTCGGCGCAGAAGTTGGCGACGCTGGCGTGGGTGACCACGACGCCCTTGGGCACACCGGTGGAGCCGGAGGTGTAGATCAGGTACGCGGGCTGCGCGGGATCGGTCTGGCGAACCAGTTCACGCGGCGCGAGGGGGGCATCGGAGATACCGGTGAGGTCGATGTCGTCGACCACCACCCAGCTCACCGAATCAGGGAGCTCATCGGCTTCACCGGTGACCGTGATACCAACGGACACACCGGCATCGGTGATCATGTGGGCGATGCGGTCGGCCGGGTAGTTCGGGTCCACGGGCACGAACGCGGCACCGGTCTTGGCGACCGACCACACCGCGAGCACCGACTCCAGCGAACGCGGCACGGCGACAGCGACGAAGTCCTCGGCGCCGAGACCCTGCTGGATCAGCAAGCGCGCCAACTGGTTCGAGCGACGATCGAGTTCGCCATAGGACACCGCGGTCCCCTCGAACACCACGGCGGTCGACTCGGTGTCGCGGGCGGCCTGGGCGATCAGCTGCGGCAGCGTGCGGGCCACCGCGGCGGGGGCGCCGAAACGGGTGACCAGGTCGGCACGTTCGGCATCGTCGAGCACGTCGATCGCGCCGACGGTGACGGCCGGGTCGGCCAGGATCGCGTCGAGCACGCGGCGCCAGCGCAGCAGCAGCTCTTCGACGGTCGACTGATCGAACAGGTCGATGGCGTAGGTGAGCACGCCGGTCATGCCCGACAGCGAGCCGGTGCCGGTGCGTTCCTCGGTGAGCGTCCACTGCAGGTCGAACTTGGCCATGTCGACCTCGACCTCGTCGGCCGTGACCGTGAGACCGGGCAGCTCCAGAGTGCCGTGTGACATCTCCTGGAACGACAGCACCACCTGGAACAGCGGGTGGCGTGCCTGCGAGCGCGCCGGGTTGAGCACATCGACGAGCCGCTCGAACGGCACATCCGCGTTGGCGAACGCGCTCAGGTCGGTTTCGCGTGTGCGGGTGAGGAATTCGGTGAACGGCTGCGTCGGATCGACGTCGGAACGCAACACCAGGGTGTTGACGAACATGCCGATCAGGTCATCGAGCGCCTGCTCACCGCGGCCCGCGATGGGCGTGCCGACGGCGATGTCGGTGGTGCCCGACAGACGCGCGAGCAGGACCGCGAGGGAGGCGTGCACCACCATGAACAGGGTGACCCCGTTGGCACGGGCCACCGCGGCGAGCTGTTCGTGGGTGTCGGCGTCGATCTCGAAACCGACGCGCGCGCCACGGAAGCTCTGCTGCTGCGGGCGCGGGCGGTCGCTGGGCAGGTCGAGCTGGTCGGGCAGGCCATCGAGGGCCCGCTGCCAGTAGTCGAGCTGCCGCGCGGCCATCGAGGTCGGGTCGGATTCGGCGCCGAGCAGTTCGTGCTGCCACAGGGTGTAGTCGCGGTACTGGACCGGCAGCGGCATCCAGGCCGGGGCCTGGCCCGCGGCACGGGCCAGGTAGGCGGTGGCAACGTCGCGCGCCAGCGGACCGAAGGAGAAACCGTCGGCCGCGATGTGGTGGACCACGAAGGCGACCGCGTATTCCGGTGTGCCGTTGGTGGTTCCGCCGACGACCTTGAAGATCTGCACCCGGATCGGCAGTTCGAGGGTCACGTCGAAGCCGGTGGAGGCGAAGTCGATCAGCTCGTCGCGCAGCCGCGACTGGTCGATCGGCGTCACCGCGATGCCGAGATCGAATTCGTCGGCGCCGAGCACATGCTGGAAGCCGCCGTCGGCGTCGGGGAAGATCGTGCGCAGCGATTCCTGGCGCACCACAACATCATTGAGCGCGGCGATCAGGGCGTCGACATCGACGCGACCCTTCATCTGCACTACGAAGGGCAGGTTGTAGGTGGGCGCGGTCGGGTCGAACTGGTTGATGAACCACATCCGCTGCTGGGCCAGCGACAGCGGCACCTGTTCGGGATGCGCCTGCGCGGCCAGCGGCGGGCGAACGGCTGCTGAAATATCCGCGGGCGTAGCGGATTCGGCGCGCGAGGCGAGTCCGGCCACGGTCGGGGTCTCGAACAGCGCGCGCACACCCAGCTGGATGCCGAAGGCGGCACCGATGCGGGCGACGACCTGGGTGGCGACCAGGGAGTTGCCACCGAGTTCGAAGAAGTTGTCGTCGGCGCCGACCCGAACCTGGCTCAGCACGTCGGCGAAGATGCCGGCCACGATCTGCTCGGCCGGGGTGCGCGGTGCGCGGAAATCACCTGCGGCAGCGGTGAAGACGGGCTCGGGCAGCGCCTTGCGGTCCAGCTTGCCCGAGGTATTGAGCGGGAACGCGTCGAGCACCATGATCGACGCGGGCACCATGTAGGCGGGCAGCTTCTCGGACACGAAGCGGGTCAGCGTCGCCGGGTCGGCGGACTGACCGGGTGCGGGCACGATGTAGGCCACCAGCTGCTGGCCGGTCGCGGTATCGACCACGAGGACCGCGGCCTGACTGACACTCGGGTGCGCGAGCAGGTCGGTCTCGATCTCGCCGAGCTCGATGCGCTGACCGCGGAACTTCACCTGGAAGTCGGTGCGGCCGATGTATTCCAGAACGCCGTCGGCGTTCCAGCGCACGAGGTCGCCGGTGCGGTACATGCGCTCGCCGGGGGCACCGACGGGGTTGGCGACGAAGCGGTCCGAGGTCAGGTCGGGGCGGCCGCGGTAGCAACGGGCCAGCTGACGACCGGCCAGATACAGCTCACCCGGTGCGCCGATCGCGGCCGGGCGCAGACGCGAATCCAGTACGTAGACTTCGACATTCCACTCGGGGATACCGATCGGCACCTGGGTGGTGTCGGCTTCGGTGGCCTCCCAGTAGGTGACCGAGACCGCTGCCTCGGTGGGGCCGTAGAGGTTGTGCAGGCCGGCGTCGGAGATCGCGCGCAGACCCGCGGCGGTCTCGGGGGGCAGTGCTTCACCGATGACGAAAACCGCACGCAGCGTTGCGCATTGGGCCTGCGTCGCGTGGGAGACGAACACGGTCAGCATGGACGGGACGAAGTCCGTCACGGTGACGCCGTGGCGGGCGATCATGTCCGCGACATACAGCGGGTCGCGGTGGCCGTCGGGGCTGGCGATGACCAGTTTCGCGCCGACCATCAGCGGCAGGAAGTAGCCCCACAGCGACACGTCGAAGGTGGTGGCGGTCTTCTGCAAGTACACGTCATCGGCGGTCAACCGGTACTCGTCGAGCATCCACAGCTCTTGGTTGACGATCGCGTGGTGGGTGACCGCGACGCCCTTGGGGCGACCGGTGGAACCCGAGGTGTAGATGACGTAAGCCGTGTTGTCCGGGCGCAGCGGAGACAGGCGATCGGCATCGGTGAGAGCTGTGGCGTCGAAACCGGTCGTGTCGAGTCGATCGATCTCGACGCGGGCGACGGTATCGGGCAGGTCGAGGTCGTCGCCGGAGGTCGTCAGCACGCAGACCGGTGCCGCGGACTCGAGGATGTAGGCGGTGCGGTCGGCCGGATGATCCGGGTCGATCGGCACATACGCGCCACCGGCCCTGAGCACAGCGTGCATGCCGATGACCAGGTCGAGCGAGCGGCGCATGCCGAGCGCTACGAGCGATTCCGGGCCGACGCCGTCGGCGATCAGGAAGCGGGCAAGACGGTTCACCTTCGCGCCGAATTCGGCGTAGGTGAGGGTTTCGCCCTCGAAGTCGAGCGCGATGTTGTCCGGGGTGAGCGGGATCTGCGCGTCGAGCAGCGCGGGCAGGGTGGTCGCGGGGACCTCGTGTGCCGCGTCGTTCCACTCGGTCAGCGAGCGTTCCAGTTCCGCGGTGCCGGTAACCGGCAGATTCCACACCGGTAGCTCGGCGTCGGCGGCCAGGAACCGGTCGAAGAACTCGAGGAACCGGCCGTGATGGGTGTGCGCGTCGGCCGCCGAGTACAGGTTCGGGTTGGTCTCGAAGTCGATGTGGGAGCGGGTGCCACCGTGCGACTGATAGAAGTTGACGCCCAGGTCCTCGATGCTGCCCGTGGACAGCACGTTGAGCGTGCCCTCCATGTCACCGAAGCTCAGGTGGTTGTCGAACAGCATGATGTTGACCCACGGGCCGAAGAACTCCGTGGAGACCATGCCATCGCCCGCCGAATCACGGCGGATGTCCTCGTGACGGTAGCGCTGGTGGCGCAGGGCGCCGGAGACCTCGGTGGTCACCGAACGCAGCAGCTGCGCGACGGTGGTGTCGTGGCCGACGCGCAGACGCAGCGGCACGATGTTGGAGGTCACGCCGCCGGAGCGACGCATCACCGCGGTGGTGCGGGCGGTGACCGGGAGACTGAGGATGACGTCTTCGGTGCCGGTGATCTGGGCCAGGTAGGCGGCAAAGCCGGCGATCAGCAGCGGGGCCGCGGTGCTGTCGTGGCGGGCGATCGCGGCGGTGAGCCGCTCGTCCTGGGCGGGGCTCAGCGCCGCGCTGGTGACGTCGTTGACCGGCGAGGGCGGGGCCGAGCGGCCGGTGAGGCTGCTGCCCTCCTCCAGACCCGCTACGCGCTGGGCCCAGTGTTCTTTGTCGGATTGGAAGCGGGTGCTGTCGCGGTAGACGAGCTCGGACTCGTAGAGCGCGCGCAGGTCGGTGGCCTTGTTCGGCGAGACCGGGGTGCCGGTCACCGCCGCGGTGTAGTACTCCGCCGTGCGGTTGACGAAGTTATTGGCGCCGAAACCGTCGAGCATGATGTGGTGAACGCGGGCGTACCAGTACCAGCGGTCATCGCTGAGCTGGATCGCGGCGGCCTGGACGAGGCGGTCGCGAACGATGTCGAGCGGGCGGCTGTACTCGGCGCGCATCCACGCGGCAGCGGCCGCTTCGGGGTCGGCCTCGCCACGCACATCGACATAGATCAGCGTCGCGTCCTGGGTGGGATCGATGGTCTGCATCGGCTCACCGTCGATCTCGACGATGCGCAGCCAGCCCGATTCGAGGTCGGTGGCCGCGTCGGCGCTCGCGCGCTCGAGCACGGCGACATCGAGGCGTCCACGCAGGTCGACGTACTGGGCGATATTGATCGGCACCTGTGGGTCGACGTGCTGCGCGTACCAGATACCCAGCTGTGCGGGCGAGAGCGGGAAGTACTCCGAAGAGCCTCCACGTCCGTCACCAGTTTCGCCGTTTCCGCCGAAATCCAGCCGGTCCAACCCAAACCTCGCTTCCGGAACACCTGGGTAGGCGCTCCCCGACGACACCGGAACGCGAGCGCCCACCTAATCTCCAGCGGGGCGCCCGCGTCTCGGGTTCAGTTCTCGAATCAATCAGGCAAAAATGTCCATTGGCACTATCTGTCACCCGGGCGGGTCTCGTTACACAGCCGAGACCATGCACCTGACCGCCCGGCCGCCAGCGCCGGTCTACTCGTCGCAAACCATCGCACCAATCTACCGGTGTGCCCGCCCCGCAACCAACCACCTCCATAGCTGGTGAGCATCGTCCCAGGTGAAGCCCGCGACCCGCGTTTGCTGACGCTTGTCCGCCTTCTCACATCCCCGCCGGATGCCCTGTGCACCTCGACAACTGAGTGATGGATCACACCGACCGGTCTGCTGTTGTGGCAGTGGGTTTTACCGGGCCCTGGCGGGGTCGTAGAGGTGAGACTGGGCGCAGTCGATGGACGTGGACAGTGCGCGACCGACCAGGATCACCGCGGCTTGACGCAGGCCCGCCGCCTCCACGTGATCGGCGATGTCGGCCAGGGTGCCGCGCAGGACGAGTTGTTCGGGTTGGCTGGCGCGATAGACGACGGCGACCGGGCAGTCCGCGCCGTACTCGGCGACCAACTCCTCGGCCAGCACTCTGATCCGTGTGATCGCCAGATGGAGGGCGAGGGTCGCACCGGTCGCGGCGAAGTTCGCCAGGGCCTCACCTTCGGGCATCGCCGTGGAGCGGGCCTGGGTTCGGGTGAGGACTACCGACTGGACGACCTCAGGGACGGTCAGCTCGGTACCAAGAGCGGCTGCTGCGGCCGCGTAGGCGGGGACGCCCGGAGTGATGTCCCATGCGACGTTTTTGGCGTCGAGCCTGCGAGTCTGCTCGGTAAGGGCCGAATAGATCGAGGGATCGCCCGAGCACAGCCGTGCCACATCCCGCCCCGCTCGGTCGGCACGCACGAGGTGGTCGATGATCTGGTCCAGGTCCAGGTGCTGGGTGTCGATCAGTTCGGTACCGGGCGCGCAGTGCGCGAGGACCTCGGGATCGAGATAGGTACCCGCATAGAGGCAGACCGGGCTATCGCGCAAGAGGTTGACCGCTCGCACCGTGAGCAGGTCGGCGGCGCCGGGGCCTGCCCCGATGAAGTGCACGGTCATGCACAGGAGTGTAAGGACCGCTTCCAGCCCGTCACAGCCCCGGTGCGTTCGAATCGAACGCGGCGATCCCGAGCGCCTTCCAAGCGGTGAGCAACTTCCCGTCACCCGACGCGGCAACCAGATCAGGGTCCTCGAGTTGTGCGGCAGCTGCACAATGGACGGCATCGTAGCCGCGCAGCGCATACCGCTCCGCGAGGGCAGCTGCCGATTCGGTCAGCTTCTCGTCCACCTCAGTCACGTTGATCTGTTGCCAGAAATCGTCCCGCAGGCGCGAGGCCGCACGGAACTGAGATTCGTCGAGTCGGCCCATCCGGTGTGCCTGAGCCAGCGCCGCCGCTGATTCGACATAGAGCAGCCGACACGAGACGACATCATCGGCGAGGTCCCAGAATCGTTTACACGCGGCACTGCTCGGCTCGGCGACCAACAGCGGGATGAACGCCGAGGTATCGAGATAGCCGATCACCGGCGCTGATCATCGATCAGGTCAGAAACGATTCCGCTGCCCTGAACCGGCTCTGCCGCAGGCTGCTTGCGCTTTCGGGCCGGCTGAACTCGGCCTTCGGCCCGCAACTGCTCCAAGGCGGTCAGCCGATCAACGGGGACGATGCGGGCGATCGGCTTACCGTGGTCGGTCACTGTCACAGCCCGGCCCGCGCGCACGTCGGCCAAATGGCTGCTGAGATGGTCCCGCAGCTCGCGCACACCGATCTCCATGACGCTCCTTATTGTGGCCATAAATATTTCCCTCATTGTAGCCACTTATGTCGATCCTCGACAGATGCCGCGCCGACAGCAGCCGTCAGCCGTCCCCGCTGGTTGTGGGCCGAGAGACGGAGACAAGTAGGTTCTGTATCGGACGGCAGGCGTCGGCGACGATGAAACGGGGGTCCGCGATGCGGGTTTCGAGTAGGACCGGTGGAGTGCGCGGCGCAGGTGCTCGCGCGGTTGTGGTCGTGGCCGCGACCTTGGCGGCAGGATGCTCGACCGACACGATCGTCGGCCAGGCAACCGTCGCCGCGGACAGCTTTGCCCCATCAGCGGACAATCACGACCCCTCGCTCCAGATTTCCGGCGTCGTCGTCACCGAGATCAAGCCTGGACAGCCGCACGTGCTGCCGACCCAGCGAGTCGCCTACCCGTCGATTCCCCCGGTCGGCGGACCGCACGATTCCCAATGGGCAGCCTGCACCGGCGTCGTCTATTCGAAGGCCCTGCGCTCCGAGAACGCGGTGCACTCGCTCGAACACGGCGCGGTATGGATCGCCTACAACCCCGCGAAGGTGAGCCCGCAGGATCAGGCGACGCTGAGCGCGAAGGTGACCGACCGGCAGTACACCCTGATGTCGCCGATCCCCGACATGGAGCACCCGATCTCTCTGCAGTCATGGGGCCACCAACTCACCCTCGACTCCGCCACCGACGAACGCATCGACCAGTTCATCGTCGCCCTCCGCGAAAACCCATACACCACACCAGAAGTCGGAGCGACCTGCTCGTCTCCCCTCTTCGACCGCAACGATCCCCCGCCCTACGACCCGACCCCGCCCGGCCCTGACGCGGTACCGATGGACGGCGCCCGCTAGCCCGTCATATCGAAGTGCGCGATGACCTTCGTCGGCCGCAGCCGCACCACGAGTTCACCGGGGACGCCGTTGCGCTTACCGAACTCCGCCGCCCTGTCCGGACCCATGTATCGGGCACCGATAGCGGTAGCGGTACGCACGAGCTCATCGAGGTCCTCGGACAGCGTGACCGTCCCCTGCACCGCGACCAGCGCATACGGCGGCTCCTCGAGATCAACACTCAATGCGACGCGAGGATCACGCGCGAAAGCCCGCCCCTTGGCCGTGCCCTTACCCGTATTGAAAACCAGCTCATCACCTTCGACGATGAACCACACCGGCGTCACCAACGGACGCCCATCCGCACCAGCGAACGCCACCTTGCCCGTTCGTGTGCCGTGGGAAAGAAATTCGCGCACCTGAGGATCCGACAGGGAAGCCATGAGCGCAGGGTAGACCAACAAGATGACACCTCGCGTGAGCGCGCGCCCGGCCAGTCACTCACGCCGCACGAACACTCATCTCTACATGCATCCCGGCCGCGACAACCATATTCACCAGCGCGTCCAAGCTGAACAGGCTGATCTTTCCCCGCATCAGAGCCGATCTGCCCCGCCTCTGTATCGAGGCGGGGCAGTCAGCAACCCGGCGGCTTCCTGAACGGGCACAATCGGGACGAACTCAACTCGTTGCACTGGTTTGATCGCGATACTGGTCGACGAGATGCTGATAGAAACCGTTCTCCGGCGAATCCATCGAGATGGCTCGCAGGCCTACAGTGACATTCCGGTCTGCTGCCGTCGAGTACCCGCCCGCGGCGATACCGAGGTCCTCGACAACCGCAGTCACCAACACGTCCAGTTCGTCATCGGTGACGTAGACAGCGAGGCAGCATTCCGCTGGAACGCGTGCCGCGTCGTGCGCGTCGCCCCATGCGCGCTGCGCGAACTCATCGAATGCGGTGACCGGACCGAAGCTTGTGTAGCACGGGATTCGGTTCACCCCCTCGATCCGATGAACACTCTCTTCGAGCGCCAGGGCAATCGGGTGGATCCCCTCCCCGTCGAGTGCGCCCGGCCCAGTCTCGTCCGGGAGCCCGAGTCCCACCGCGAACTCCCATACCTCGCGTTCGTCGTCGTCCACGTACATCCTTTCGGCTACTTCTTGGAGGAGTTCTCGGTGCGGCAGTTAGCTCGCGATGATCAGGAGTACCGTGGCACGCGCCCGACATCGGGAGTGCCCGGGCCGGATGTCCGATCTCATCCGTCCATGCCTTCTCCTGATCGGCGTTCGCGCGCTCGACTCTGTGGGCGCGATGGGCTCGGCGTTACCCTCGGTCGCAAGAGGCGCGGGTCAGCGCTGCCGGAATGCCTCGGCCAGGCGTGCCTCAGCAAAAACAACGGGCACGATTCCGTCGACACTGAACCGGTACTACGAGGCCTGGTAGATCCCAGACAGCGCTGACACACCGACAGCGGTCACGTTTCTTGCCAGGTGGCCGTTTCCGGGTTCCACCTGGCCGTACGGTCGACGACTGGCAACGAGATCAGCACCCGGTTGTAGCAGCACCCGGCCGCGACCAGCGCCGCGTCGAGGTTGTGGTGATGATTTCCGAGTGGGCTCGTCGCTACCTGGCGGCTCCACCCCGCGATCCAATCGGTGCTCGGCGCCGTGATCGTGGCGGGTAGGTCGGTGATGGCGCGCAGCACTCGCTCCTGTTCGAGGGCGTCGACCGCCGTGCCCAGGTCGATCGGCAGATACTCGGCGATCAGCAGCAGATCGACAAGGTCACGGAATCGGCCGGAAGCGCCTGAAGGGTGGGTCTCGTAGATGCCACAAATTTTGTCGGCGATCTGGTCAGCGACCGGATAGAGCTGCACCTCGGGATCTTCCGGGAAGTCGGCGGTATCAACCAGGCGTGGAAGACGTTTGAGCTCGACCGCGCCGACCAGTTCCCGACGCGGCCGCACGACATCGATCTTGAACGTGTCGAACACCGTGGGCCCAAGCCGTGCCTCCACGGTGATACGCACGCCCTTGCCGCCCGCGAGTGCGGAGCGCTTTTTCACCTGGAACCGGAATGCGTCAATATTGTTGTCGCGCACGATCCGTTCGAGCTCGGCGATCGGATCATCCCCGTCACGTGCTTGCAGGTCAATGTCGGTGCTATGACGGGCCCGAGGCAGGCGCACCATCATCGCGACACCGCCCTTGAGGATCCAGCCTTGTGGATCAGCGCTGAAAACTCTGGCCAGGAACCGCGACATCACGAACCGCCGCTGCAGCTCGCCGAAGTTCTGCGGCCCCTCGGCGGCGTGGCGTTGCAGATGGTGGGTGACGCTGGTTCGGGTCTCGCGCGGTGAACGCGCCGCCGCGCTCACCGCCGCTCCCGCTGCACGTGCTCGGCCGCGAGTGAAACGGCCTCGGTGACGCGCGGGCTCCTGCGTTCAGGGTCCAGACGGTCGGCGGCCGCAGCGATCGCGGCGAGCTGATCACCGAAACGCTCGATCTCGGCCACGGACTGCATATCAGCAACGATCGACTCGAGCAGCGCTCGCCGCTTGCCCGCACCGGCCGGATCGTCGTTCGAGGAGGAGTCGGCGGCGAGCAGGCGGGTGAGGCGTCGCACATGCGGGTCGGTGGCGCGTCCGATCGTTTCGAGCACGTCGATGATGCTGGATCTGCCATCGTTCGCCTCTAGCAGCTGATCGAGAACTTTGTCCCGCTGCTGCACGAGCTCCGACTGTGAGGCGATGCGGGCCAGCGCGAGCGCGCTGGCGGGAATCCCGGCCTCATCGATGAGCGCATCGCGGAACCCCGCGCCGTCGAACGGCTGGTGCCCGTAGCTGAACGCGTGGGGAGCCAGGGCGTCGGCGGCCTGTGCCGCGGAGATCCGGTCACCGGCGACCGCGTCACGCACCACCGAGCCCAGGTGACCCGCGTCGACGGTCACCGCGGCCAGGTCGCCGATCGTGCGCGCGACCGTCGTCACGGGAACACCGTCGACGATCTCCCAATCGTCGCGGGTGAGTTCACCACGGTGAACGATGACATCGGGCAGCGAGAGCCGAATCCGGCGCGGCGCAGTCAGCTCGACGGTATCGGCATCCATGTCGCCGAGATCGTGCATCCGCGCGGCCGTGGCGTGGGAAAGCACACCACCGGGCACGTCCTGATCCAGGCGCTCCCACGCCGGTAGCCCGGGATCGATAGCCAGCCACGCGACGCGCTGGGGTTGATGCAGGTCGGACTGGAAATGAGCGACCCGATAAATGCCATGATGCAGGCGCTCGAGCTGCCCCGAATCGGCCATGCGTTTGAGCTGGTGCGAGGTGGCACCAGCTACTGCGTGGGCTTGCCGGCTGGTGACCACACCGTTCTGCTCAGCAGCCAGCGCCACCACTTCAGCAGCACGACTATCCGCTCTCATGCCACGAAAATATACGTTACTGTCGATTATGTCGACCCGGCCGCAATTATTGCGCCAAATTCAGGGACGGCGGTACCTCCGCCGCCCGAGATCCCCCTCGCCACGGCGACGGCACGGTATCGCCGCATGAAGTCGTCCGCGCCGCCCACAACGGCCAATCAACCATCGCCTCGAACGTAGGTGGAGAACCCTTCCTCGATCCTGAGCGCATGGTTACCGCGATCAATGCCACCCAACCCCTGACTGACGGCCCCAAAAACGACAGCGTTTCCCCTGCTCGTTGTCCTCGCCGTTGTCCTGCGCGTGGCGATCGCCGCGTGGTTCGCCTACCGCTACCGCTCCGGCCCTGCCGAAGACCGAACCGAGTCGATCCTCTCGGCGGTGAGTATTGGTCGCATCCCTGCCGCGACGACCATATTGACCAGCGTCCAAACGGGCGCTACCAGCGGACGCCCATCCGCGGCCGTGACCGCGACCTTGCCTGTTCGCGTGCCGTGGGAGAGAAATTCGCGCACCTTGGGATCAGACAGGGAAGTCATGGGCCCAGGTTAGGCCAACAAGACGCCACCTCGCGGTACCGACCGGCCAGCACCAGGCTATTTCCATGAGCAGGCAACCATCGAACCAGTTTGCCCACGGACCGCTCCCAGATAGGTCTTGGTGCGGCAGCGCTCCGCCCATGATCGACGATCAGCGTTCGCGCGCACTACTCTGTGGGCGCGATGGGCTCGGCGCTACCCTCGATCGCAAGAGGCGCGGGTCAGCGCTGCCGGAACGCCTCGGCCAGGCGTGCCTCAGCAAAAGCACCGGGCACGATTCCGTCGACACTGAACCGGTACAGCGCGGTCTGGTAGATCCCAGACAGCGCTGACACTGCGACGGCAGCCACGATCAGCCAAGCGATGCCAACGAGTAGAACCATCAGTGCTGCAACGACATTGGATCCGAGTATCGAGACGCTCGCGATGATCAGAAGTACGCCCGGGACAGCGAGAAGGAAGCCGAAAATGCCGAGTCCGGCGTTGCCGACGACGTTCTCACCCCAGGTCCGCTTCATCGCCGCGGCCGAATCCTTCACGGCGTCAACGACTCCACGGTCGGCGAGCACCATCTTGGGCAGCACGAGATACGAGATGACCTGCCAGGCGGTTCCTGCGATCGCGGCCAGGATCGTTCCGAGGAATCCGACCCGGTCCTGCAGAACCCGCAGCAACTGCGACACCGTCGCCGAGATCGCCGCCCACACCAAGATGCGCGGCCACTTTCCTGCCGCGATGCTGATCCCACCTGCCACGCTGGGATCGCCTCCCCGCAACGCGACATCAGCCTGCGAGATGAGCGCGGCATTGAAGAACACTGTGACGAAAGCCGATGCCAGATACATCAATCCGAACAACACGTAGGTTGCTGCCGAGGATGTGTCCCACAGGTCCGTCGCCACGATCGGCACGATGAACGTGGCGGTCAC
Organism: Nocardia sp. NPDC058480; assembly: GCF_042720495.1. NCBI lineage: Bacteria > Bacillati > Actinomycetota > Actinomycetes > Mycobacteriales > Nocardiaceae > Nocardia > Nocardia sp. NPDC058480. The sequence goes on from NZ_JBHXMN010000001.1 coordinate 699,646, forward strand.
CGCTACACTTGCCACACCGGAGATCACGGGAAAGACCGCCAGCTCCTTGCGCGATTTCAGCACGGCGGCCGAAGTTTTGAACATCTGCCACGAATTCGCGAACGCCACCCGTGATCCCCCTCATTCAACGATCGAACAACGCGGTCAGCGTATCCGGTCGTCCTGTGCCGTCAACTTGACGAGGCTTGACTGCGCGTGGGTCGGCGGTCGCCTGCGCGGTTGCCCGGCCGACACCGAATTGATAGCCTTCGCCCGATATCAACTTGGTGGACCGGCTGCGGCGGCACACGGTCGAGGGGATCGGCGGGGACGATGGCGGGGGTACAGGGCAAGCGCTGGCGTGGGGCAATCGCTGTTGTGGGTGCTGTGCTCGCAATCAGCGCCTGCGGACCGGATTCACCGTCTGAACAGCCCGCCAATACGGCCCCCACATTCGCCGCTGAGGTGCCGACCGGGTTCGATCCCTGCACCCAGGTACCCGCCGAGGTGTTCGAGTCCGAGAATCTGCGCCCGGACCGCAACCCCGAGTCCAATCTCGATGCGCCGAACGGGGTGAAGTGGCGCGGGTGCGGTTGGGGAAATAAAAGGGGGCGAGGGTACGGGGCCAAGATCAGAACCACGAATCTGACACTGGAGATGATCCGGGCACGGAACTTCACCGATGCGGAGGAGTTCGTCGTGAGCGGACGGCAAGTGATCGTCTCGCGTCAGCAGGACGCTGACGCGCCCGGCCCGGACCGTGTCTGCACCGCGAATGTCGAGATGCAGGACGGCAGCCTCGACATCTTCATCAGCAACCCGGAATATGTCCCCGACACCGGGCATATTCCGGCGTGCACGATCGCTCGGACGCTCGCGGAGAAGATCGCTCCGAGCATCCCGGCCGGGGCTTGAGCACACAACTGAATGGACCTGGGGAGGAACCCTGATGACCGGCACGACACCGCTGGCCCCGCTGATCACCGAAGCCAAGAACGGCAATCTGACAGTCCGGATGGAACCGGAAGAGTTCGCCAAGATCGAATACGAGTGCGCATCATTCCAGGCGACGATTCTGGCGATTCAAACCAATATCGACGACGTCGCCAAGATCCAGACCTGGGGGTTCGGTGACCACGGTGGTTCGATTCTGACCTCAGCTCAGACGATGGCTGACCGGTTCCGCAAGATCGCCAGTGGCAGCGACGGCGGTAACGACTACCACACCGTGCTGAAGGAACATTGGGACGCCGTGGAAGACATTCGCCTGCTCCACGTCGCCGTCCGCGATCGTTTCGTAGCCGAGGACGAAGCGTTCGCCGCTCGCTTCAACGCTGAGACCGAGCGCCTGGACCAGATCCCCGGCGGGCGTTGATGGCCGGTACCGAAAACCCGAAGATCCCACCCCGCACCGAGCGCCCGCAGGAGCTGTCCCACGCCAAGATCATCGACAGCTTCGACCCCGTCGGCGTCGATCCGTCATTCGGTGCCGTCGCCGTCTTCTGGCAAGCAAAGACAGATTGGGAAGTCGGACTGGCGACATTCCGGCAGCGGATGCACGCGGCGATCGCCGAAGCCTGGGAAGGCAACGCCGCCGAGGCCTCGAAGAACGCGATCTCGTCCTACACCACCAAGGCCGAAGAACTCACGCCCACCTTCGAGACAGTCGCCAGACTGATCTCCTCGTCCGCCCTTTCCTCCTCCGACACCAAATCCTCGCTCCCTGCGCGCAAGGAAGACCCCGACATCTGGGATATCAACGACCGCTGGATCAACAACGACGAGTTCGAAGACGGCCGCAACGATGACGAGGAAGACGCCCGCGCCATCATGAAGGCCAAATACGTCGAGGCCTTCGGAGTCGTCGACGCAGGCCTGCCCGTGCTCGATCACCCCACCAGCCTTGTTACCGATTCCTTCGTCCCCGGTGGCGACGGCGATGATGGCAACGGCGATGGCGGTGGCGATGATGGCGGCGGCAGCGACGATGAAGACGAGGACAACGGCACCGGCGACGACCCGGACACCGGGGACGAAAACACGGGAGACGACGACAACACCGGTGACGACACCGAGGACGACACCACCGGCGACGACACGGCCGAAGACGACACCGAGGACGACACAACTTCCGACGACGACACCGCCGCCGCATCCACGGAATCACCGGCGACCACACCGGGAACTACGACACCGAACGCACCGGGCTCATCGGGCAGCCCAAGCAGCCCGTCAGGTGGTTCCCCATCAGCAGGAGTCCCCGGCGCCGCCGTACCGACACCAGGCCGTGCGATACCCGGCATCCCCGCGGCCGCTGTCACCGGCACGGCCGCGGCCGCATCCGCAGCAGGTGGCGCAGGACGCGGGACGACGGGCGCCCCCGGCATGATGGGCGCCGGCGCGGGCCGTGGTGGCGGAAAAGACGACGAAAACACCCACGAGACCCCCGACTACTTGATCAACGAAGAGAACACCCGAGAACTGATCGGCGAGATCGCCAAGGCCACACCCCAAGCGATCGGCGCACGATTCCTCTCAGCACAAACCCTCCCCGCCGACCAGGAAGGCGAGTCGAAGTGACTGACTGGACCTTCGACCCCGACGACTTCGCGATCCACTGGTACAGCGACGCGGTCGACCGCTTCCCCCGCCCCCTGCACTACACCTCCCGTTTCCCTTACCAAGAAGAGTTCGACAACCACCGCGCGAAACTCCTCGACAGCTACCCACGCGACGAACTCATCATGATCCGCCGCGCGATCGACACCGCCACCAGCGCTACCTTCCGCATCCAAATATCAGGCAGCACAACCAAAACCCGAGACAATACGACAGCCGCCTACCGAGTCCACGCCACCCGCAACGACTTCCAGGCCGTCGTAATCAGCCAGATAAACCGGGACGGTACTGACGGCCCAATCACCGTCCACCTCGGTCGCCCCGACGACCTCCCCCACGAGCTGATCAACTGTCTTCCCAAAGCCTCGCCTGGCACCCACCCAGCTACGACGTTCCACACCAGCGACCTGTCGCCCCGACGCGACACCTACTTCGAGGATGTCGCCCACAACTCGCCGTCGGAACGTGCCCGCCGATTCTTCAACCGTCCCACCGACGGCCGCGGCCGCGCTGCTCTCTATCTCGGCACCGTCCTCGAGCGCCCGGAACCGCATCACAGCACCGAATGGCACGACTTCACCGACGACGGCCGATACACCATCACCCGCCTCCACAACGACTTGAACGTCAAACCCGCCACGCCGCAAGGCCAGGCAAGCCAGCTCGGCCAATGGATCGACGCCGCCGTCCGCCTCAACCAACCTGATATGGATGACACATACGGCAATCCGTGGTGACTACTCGGATCCCGACGCAAGACCCCTGACCCCGACTAGCGTGAACGGGGCGAGGCCAGGTTAAGGAGTTCTAAGTGGGTCGCAGACGCAAGTTAGTCAACCCAACGACTTTGTTGTGGATGCTGATCTCGGGAGCAGGCATCATCCCCTTTACTGCAGGAGTCTTGAAAGTCGGCCTGGGACTGGGGCAGTGGTCAGGGAATAGAGCCGTGACGGCGTTATCGTTTCCGCTGAGCATCGTGTTCGGGATCGCGCTATGGGCGCAGGTCCTGGGTCTGGTTTGGCGCGGCCGCCGGGCGTATCTGCAGCGGAGGGCGAGGATAGTCGCCGGGTCCGTTGTGGAGTCACGCTATCGCAGAGTAAGCAGAGCGACAGGTCTCGATGAGCATCGGGTGAGAATCGAGGTAGATTTCGTGCATCCGGACACTGGGATGGATCATCGACTGCAGAAGGAGTATATGTTCACTCCGTTCCGCCGACGAAGGGCCGGGGCATTGCATGCCCGTTTCCCAGAGGGGGCCACTATGCCAATGTTGGTGCGAGGCCGTTCCGGAGCCTTCGATATCCCGGAACGGCCCGGCTGGGTGGATATCTGGTAGGTCACCGGTTTCGCCTGAGAGAGCGGAAACCAGCGACGGGCCATTACTCCAACCAGGAATCAGGGGACTGATCAAACTCGTCATCCCAGTCGGACGGACCGACGGCATTGCTGTCTCGCCGCACTTCCTGCGATGGATCGGATTGCGACGCCGCATATTCCGAACTCCACATCCAAAGGAATCTGTCCGAGGATTTCAGTTCTGCAATTTCCGGCGGCAAAGGCCAAGCGAATTTCTCGACATCGGACCATCGGTACCCGCGGTCTCGTACGAGAAGCGCATAGGAGACCAGCTCCGCTGATGCCCCGGGTCGCTCCGCCAATATCCACATGAAGTCGTCCGTAACCTCGGTCGGTTCGGCGAAATACGCTTCCATGTCGAAGTTGTCAATGCGAATACAAGCCGTGCGGAGATCGTCGACGGCACCCATCAAATCTCTGACGGCCGCCTCGATTACAGGATCGGCGTCAGGCTCACGCGCGGAGCCCCACTGCGGCCTCACGCGTTCGCCCAAGGGTTCTGACCGTCGCCCGAGTCGAACCTTTCATCTGGCCTGTTAATTGTGTCATTTAGCTGCGCAGATTTAGCTGCGTCCTCCAAAATATCACCGGCTTTAACGCCCTTCGCGAACGGCTGGACGAGTTCTTCGAACCTCTGAGTCGCACCCTCCTGAACTGACTTGACAGGGTCTTTTACTATTTCAAGGAATTGCTTGACCTTATCGACCAGGGCTCGAATTTTGTCGATGAGCTGGATCACATCATTGACAATATTAACCACCTTGATTGCCATTTCAGTGACGGTGGCAGCCCATCCGACGACTGGGATCTTTCGGAAGCACACCTTGAATGCCTCCGCGACGCTGTCAGCCGTGACCTTGAGCGGGATCTCGAGTAGGTCCCAAAGCCACTGAAGAGCCTTGTGAATCGCGTCGCGAAGTTGATTGGTAACCTCCCCCAGCGCCTCGGCGATCAACCTCCCGGTAGGGCCCTCCCATTTCATGGCGGCAATCTGGCGATTTGCCCAGTCCTCGAAGGCGATCGCCGCCTTTCCATCCCAGTTCGGCGTACCACCTGCCGCAGATCCCGCCAAGCGCTTCAGCCCAGATTCGAGGTTCTTCCCACAAGCCTCCATTGCCTGTCCGGCAACTTTGTAGGACTCGCCGATTCGGCGAATTTCGCTCCAGTTCCCCGGCACTTGCTTCAACACTTCACCGAGCGGGTCGAACTCTCTACCAACATCTTTCGTGATTCGCTTGACGGTGTCATTGACGGCCCCGATCGGTTCAAACGCCGATCCGATAAGCTCCACCAGTTCTTCTTTGTTGGCAGTTGGTATGTCTAGTTTCACCTCCGCCGGCTTGGAATACTTCGCGGCGCCTTCGTAGGCCTGCACGGCACCGACCGCCGCCCTGTCAGCATAGACAGGCACCGACTGATCCCCGGTGACCATGATATTTGACTTGTGCTTGTTGAGGGCCTCGTAGTTCTGCTGATCTTGATCGTGATAGAGCCAAGCCGCTTCCCTCAACTCCAGACCGGAATCGGCAGTTGTCGTCCCGATGCCGGCCATGCGACTCTTCCACATCGTGGCACACGAATCCACATACGAAACTATGTCGTCGATGATCGGCCCACTTACCCATTCGGCCCCAACTCCGTGCTGTCCGATAAACTCGGCAGCATTCCAGGCATCACGACCTATCTCGCTCAGAAGCTCGCCCATCCCAGCTATTTCGGAAGGATTAGCAGCAAACTGTTGACTCAATTAACTTCACTCTCTACCCGACGTTGATTCTATATATCAATTGCAGAAGCGATTTTGGGCCGAACCTTCGACATCGAGATCTCCCCCTCCTTGAAAGCATCAGTGGCGAGTCCGCGGAACTCGTGGCCATGCCCCGCCAGCGCGAGATCACCGGCTCAGACGATCCTGGCCTCCCGCGAATTCGATTCCTGTTGTGCACAATCGAACAAACTCACGGCCCCCAGAGTGCAGTTTTCGAACTTTGCATGATCGTAAGCCCGAACGTCACAGCTGGCAAACCGATAGCCGAGGCGTATGTCGCTGTGTCGCAGCGAGTTCCGCTTCACCACCCACAGGCAGGGTGTCAGCGGAGTCGGGAAAATTGACTGTGAGCTGTGATTTCAGCGTGCCCTTGTGACGGGCAACCAACGGCCAACCCACTGACCGTGCGAAGGATCGAGCCTAATGCTGTAGGAGACAGGCGGTTCCACTGCAGGAACCGGATCTGAACGGAAGCCACGCCTCAGATACACTGCGACCGACACATCGCAGGTGGCAACACACACGCCATCAACCTTCGACGCGTCGGCCGCCCGGCGGGCCACGCTCAGACGAAACGGGATTCAAGAATTGGACGGGACTTCAAAACGCCGATCGCGATGGATTGTCGGGGGTAGAGCATGCGCTCTGGCGGCAGTCTGGACCCTCGCCGCGTGCGCCTCCGATGAAGGTAGCGGTGCCCTGCCGAGCACAACTAATGCTGCTAGCTCCAGCACTGCTGCTGCTAGCACGAGCAAGGCGGCGGAAGGTAGCACTGCGCCGGGCATCAAAGTGCCTCTCCCTCCTGCTCCAGATCAAGTCGTCCCTCGTGTCGTGGCGTTTGATCCCTGCTTCCGAGTCGTGGATTCCCTCATCTCCCAGACCGGGTTTGATCCGAACAGTCGACAGCGATACGCATCCGAGGTGACCTCGTCGTTGTGGACGAAGATCGGCTGCAGTTTCCGCAGATCCGAGCTGGTGAATGGCGAGGAGTCCCTGACTGGCTTCCTCTCCATCCTCACCAACAGCGAAAAAGTTGCAGAGATCAGACAAAACCCGCGTAATGAGGTTGTCAGCACGGACCCCATCGACGGCCGACCAGCGGTAATCTACCGCCCGCCATTGGGGATCCCCACATGCGACGCTGCCATTGAATCACCGGACGGAACCTTGCTGCTGTCATTGACGACTCCACGGACTGCCTCAGTCGACGCGCCCGAGCCTTGCGACCAGGTTCACGATGTAGCAAATATCGTCGCAGGATCGCTCGACAGCAACTAGGAGAATCTCAGCGCCTATCGAGCGCCCCGAGCGGGAATTTACGGGCGTTGGACCGGAACGATCGTAACGCGACTGCGCTACCCGATCAGATCGCCCTGAGCGCGTGCCCTGGCGACGGCGGAGGTGCGGGATTTCACGCCCGCTTTGTATGGGCGTGGGCGGGGTGGGATTCACTTGATTCGGCCACTGTTCGATCAGGTCGACCGAATCCGCAACGGATCACCGCCGAGACCGAACCCGCCACCGTCGCGGTGCAAGCCGTTGGTGGGGTGCCGTATTCGGCACCCCACCTCGCATCGCGGCTACTCGTCGCTCGGCATGCGGCCCGCAGATGAGAATCAGGGCAAGTCCACACGATCGAGAATCGAAGTAAGGAGCGGCCGCTGTACGTCGCAACTGACCGTAGACCGATCATCGAGATCGACGTTTGTTTTGTCCCTGGCTGGATTGATACTGATCACAGCCTCCGCATCTCGATAAACAACCCAGACTCTGCAATCGCCGCCCTTCTCGTCGACGACGGCAGCTTGCCGCCCGCCGAAGTCGAGATCACGGATAACGTATGCGCGCGTCCGGGGCGTAGGCCCCGACAGCACGACCGACAGAAACCCCTGCCATTTGCACTCGCTACTGGAATCGTTGTTCGACCGCTTCGGCTGCGTCACCGCATCGATCGATCTGCAGTTATCGACCTGGGCAACCTCGTTCGGTTCCACCAGCGCACACGGGTCGATGGCGTGCCAATCCAACGGCTCCGCTGCATCGTCACCACAACTTGCGACAAGAGTCGCAACGACAGCAATCATCGGCAGGACAATAAACGGAGTGCTCGCGCGCCCGGATCGCATCGGTACTTATCCCACGGCCGGTCCGAGCCCGGGGGCTTCACCGAGTTCGACGAATCTGCCGCTCCGACTCTGCGATCCAATCAGCCTACCCGCGAGCACCCCCCGCAGCGAGCGCCCCATAGGTCGGCGCATCGGACGCCATCCGGCCCTATCACACCCACCGATCAAACTGGCAGACCCCTCAAACCCTCTGCTGGACAGCCGAACAGCCACCCTATACGAGCCAAGATTGAGGTGTGTCGTCATCGTCACCGTCGCTCGGTCCCACGATTTCGCCGCGGCGGAAGACTGAGCCATAGGTCAAAGCTCGACCAGGTTCATTGGGCGGCGTTGGCTTAGCAACGGGACAGTACAGCCACTCGTGGCGCGGTGACGCCTTCAGTTCCGCGACCTCCGGCGGCACCGGGTTGGCCCATAGCTCGATGTCGTTCCAGCGTGCTTCGCCACGCACCACTCGCTGGGCATAGATCTGCAACGCCGCGGACGCCGCGGGAGCTGCCGCCAAACGATTCATGAACTCATCGGTGACCGGAACAGCGCACAGCTCATCTATGGTGGTATTTTCGCTGCGGATTCGCAGGGTCGCCAGAGCGTCTACCGCTCCCATCAAGCGATGGAATGCTCGTAAATGTTGCGGATCTGAATCGCCTACCGAATTGTTCATCAGGAACCCCATGGTTGTGTCCCGCTGCCGACCTCATAGGCCGAATCTGGCTTGTTCCTAATCGTTTCAATATTCCCCGCTGCGACAATATCCTGGGCCATCTCCGCCTTCTGCTGAGCGTCTTCGATCTTGTCGGTGATCGGCTTCAGCTTGGCTTCAAGCCCCTCTTCGACATTGCCGACCGGGTCCTTGACAAACTCGATAAAATCCTTCACCGAATTGACTGTGTTTTGAATGGATTCAACCAACGTCAAGACATGGTCCATTACTGCTTTGAGCTGCAGTGCGATGTCGGCGAGCTGGTATGCCCATCCAGCAACCGGCACCTTCTTCAAGGCGAACTTGAGTGCAGACTTGACACCTTTGACCTCGACCTGACTTTTCAGTACGTCAATTATCTTATTGACGGCTTCGGTGACAGCCCTTTCAATCTCGTCGGCAACTCGTTCGAGTGCAGTGCAGATCAATCTGCCAATCGGCCCTTCCCATTGCATTCCGGCGGACAGTCGACCGGCAAAGTCCTGGAAGCTGGTGGCCGCTTGCCCGTCCCAATGCGAGTCGACTGTGGTTCTCCCCCATTCCAGATTCAGTCCGCCCTTTTCGAAAGTCTCGCCGACATCCTGGTGAACTCCGCCGACACGCCTCAGATCGTTCCAGTTCCCGGCAATCTTCTCAAGGACATCAGTGAGTGGGTTATAACCAATCTCGGAGAAGTAGTCCAGGATATCCTGTACCCATTCATTGCCTTGCGCCAGGATTTCATTCAGATTTGGAGGCACCGATATTGTGCAGGGCGGGACCGAGAGAAACTCCGGACCGCTGTACGGCACGGCATTCACAAAGGCTTCAGTGGCCCCCTGCTCCTCAACGTTGGAATCACCGGTCTCGATCCCATTCGTATGAGCATTCAGCGCGGCATAGTTTTTAGCATCCTGATCGACGTACATCCACGCGGCCTTGTTAAGCTCCACGCCAGTATTCTGGAGAACGGTCGTCATCTTTCGCTGGCGATCGCTCGTCGCATCTCGAAGCGAATTCAGCGGCGTGACGAGCAACTGCATAATACCGGTATAGCCATCGCTAGCAGGGCTGCCCATGACCCCGGACGTTCGCGTGAGAAGGTCGGCATTAGCGCCAATCTCGTCAATCAGCTTGCCGAGTCCAGCAACTTCGCCAGCCTCGACCTTGAACGGTGTCCCCACTGCTCTTCCCCTCCACAGGATTGGACCTAACGTCCAACGTTTATGCTATTTCCATGGAATTTTACTGAATACCTGTTTGATAAAAGCCCTCGACCGAGCACACACGTCGTCCTCCAGGGATGACGACCGTTGCTGCTCGGGCGGGTAGATCTTCAAATCAACCATGCGATCGCTGCTGTACCAGGCGTACGCGTGGCACGCACCAGAAATCGTGCTTACCTTGGCCGGATGTCCGATCTCGTCCGTCCATGCCTTCTCCTGGTTGGTAGAAGGCAACGTAGGTGGTGTGGTGAACGAGAGTTGCACTCCCAAATCTTTGGGAGGTCTCCATGAGCAGGCGGCCATCGAACCCGCTTGTCCAGGCGCCACTATCCGTCTGGGAGATCCGATGCTCGGTGCGCCGGTGGCATTACGCGCTTCCTCGCTGGTCAACAGCGTGCACGGGTCCAAGCCCTCGAACGCGGCTGGAATAGCAGACACAGGCTCGCCTTCGACAGTGGCGGTCGGAGTCGATACCTGTGGACCACCGTCGGATTCGTCAGAGCTACAGCCAGCAGACAGACCCGCAACCGACACCACTATGGCTAGTCCGTAGACAGCGGACGCGGTACGGGTCACTGGATTTCCCCTATCAGGAACGGACTGAAAATTTCTCACCAGCCTAGTCGGTTGGGGCAGCGTACAACTCGCTGTCAACGCGACCTTGCCGTGGCTCCCACACACTAGCGACGCCGAGCGTGTTCGGTCAACGCGATCATCAAGTCGCGACACTGGCCGCAGGTTCTCTGTTCCTGTGGAACGTCCTCGATTGCGTCCCCCACGCTGGCGATCCCTCTGGAGCCCGCGCGAAAACCTTGTTGATGTGCACGGCGCGCCACACAGTTCAGTAGCCCACTGACCGGCGCAGCCGGTCAACCGGTGGGCAATCACTGCGATGGCAACGTTAGGCCATCGCGCGACGCCGAAAACGCTACTCCCGCTCGCCAAACACGGCTATAACAATGATACTCACGCGAGAATCTGATGCCGCGAGTCCGCCGGCGGCCGTGGCGACGACCGAGGTTCGGGACTTGACGCCGTGTTTGGCGTATACGTGGAGATGGTCCGACTGTACGGTAGTGGGCGGTCCCAAATCCGTGACGGTCTTTCTCGTCGAAGACATCCGATGATCCGGGGAACGCGCCCAGCAACCCGGTCGGCTGCCGTTGGCTCGGCCCGGCTGGGTTTCGCAACATCGGCCCGATCATCGGTCTTCCGGCCAGCGCACGAAACCCACACGGCCGGGCCAAGACCCGACCACCGGATCCAGAAACGGTGTCAGGGCGCGGCGCCACGCCCGGGAAACACCCCCAACACGGCAATCACGGCTACCGAGGCGACCGAGCAAGCACCCTAAATACCAAAGCTGAGTGTCGGTTACTTACGCCGCACGAACACTCATTTCCACGCGCATTCCGGCCGCGGCAACCATATTCACCAGCGCGTCCAAGCTGAACAGGCTGATCTTTCCCCGCATCAGATCCGACACCCGAGGCTGTGTCACGCCGAGCCGCTCGGCAGCCGACACCTGCGTCCAGCCGGAACTCTCGATGTGCTCGGTCAGCGCGATCATCAGCCGCGACCGCAACCGCATATTCTCTGCTTCCTGTGGGGTGTCCTCGATCGCATCCCACACGCTGTCGAACGTCTCGTCCGCCATCAGCGCTCTCCCTTCCCATTGCAACACCGGACGAGCACGAACCCCTGGTTTCGCCCTATCACCAGCACCCCTGTCACTGCCATGACAACGTTAGACCATCACATGGCGCCGAAAACCGCCCCTCAGCTCCCTAAACACTGCTATCGCAGTGATAGACGACCCAGAGTTCAATGCGGCGCAGGTTCGGCCCTCCGGGAACGTGCGGCACCGGCCCTCGCGGATCGCTTTGCCATCTACACCGGACGCTTCCCGGTCAGATCGCACCCTGGGTGCGGGCCGTCGCGACGGCGGAGGTTCGGGATTTCACGCCCAGTTTGGCGTAGATGTGGACGAGGTGGGACTTGACTGTTGTCTCGCTGAGGAACAGTTGTTTGGCGATGTCGCGGTTGGATAGGCCTGCGGCGACCAGGCGGAGGACTTCTACTTCGCGGGGGCTCAGGGTGGTGTCGGCTCGGCGGACTCGGGTCATCAGGCGGGAGGCGACAGTTGGGGAGAGGACGCTTTCGCCTGCGGCGGCGGCGCGGACGGCGGCGAGGAGTTCGGTGGGTGGGGTGTCCTTGAGGAGGTAGCCGACGGCGCCCGCTTCGATGGCGCCGAGGATGTCGGCGTCGGTGTCGTAGTTGGTGACGACGAGGACGTTCGGTGGGGTGGGGAGGGCGCGTAGGCCCGCGGTGGCGGAGGCGCCGGAGCGGCCGTCGCCGAAGCGCAGGTCCATCAGGACCAGGTCGACGGGGGTGGCGGCGCAAAAGGCTACTGCCGCATCGGCATCCGCTACGTCGCCGACCACTGTGATGTCGTCGGCCGCGTCGAGGAGCGCACGGAGGCCGGCGCGGACGATGGCGTGGTCGTCGGCGAGAAGTAGGCGGATCATGAGGCTGTTCCTTGCGGGAAAGCTGTGCCGAGTGGGAAGGACACTGTCACGGCTGTGTGGCCGGGTTCGGATTCGACGGTCATCACGCCACCCTGTTGTTCGACGCGGCTGCGCATGGCGGCAAGCCCGAACGCGCCGGAACGTGGGTGGCGCAATACATCTGGGTCGATGCCGATGCCGTCGTCGACGATATCGAGGTGCGCGTCGGTGTCGTCGTAGGTGAGGGTGACTCGCATGCGCGCGGCCCGCGCGTGCTGAACCACATTGGCCACCGCGCTCTGCGCGATCCGCACCAGCGCCGCCTCGACCGGCATCGGCAGCCGCTCCGGTTCACCCTCGACGAGCAGCTGCGTGGTCAGTGCCGGCGACTGCGCGCGAAGGCAAATACGTTCCAGCGCTTCGGCGAGCGACTGCCCGTCCAGCGCGGCGGGCGACAACTCGTCTATGAGCCTTCGGGTTTCGGCCAGATCCTCGGCGGCGGTCTCGCGAGCGAGCCGAATACGGTCCAGCGCAGGGTGATCCGGTGCCGCCTGCTCGGCGGCATGCAGGAGTAACTGGATACTGCTCAATCCCTGGGCGACGGTGTCGTGGATTTCCTTGGCCAGGCGTTCACGCTCGGCGAGCTTGCCCGCTGTGCGTTCCTGTTCCGCGAGAGTCGCTCTGGTGCCGATCAATTCGTCGATCAGCCGCTCCCGTTCGACCGCCTCGCGACGCAGCGCCTGATATCCGAGCCCGATCCCGATCGCTACCAACGCACCGAGCACCGGCCCGACCACCGCACCGGCCGACCAGCCGCGATGCGCCGCGAAACCCAGCACCCCGACCCCGGTCGCGAGCACCACCGCGATCAGATTCCACGGTCGAGGCAGCAGATGCAGATAGACGAAGAACAATCCGAACGCGAGATAGACGGCATCGGGCGTGAGCACGAGCAAGGCCAGCCACAGCACGGTGAGCGCAGCCATCCAGACCCACATCGCACCCGACCATCGAGGGGCACTGGGCTCGGCACGATCAACCGACGCCGCTCCGATACCGCGAGCCACTGCACGATCACCCGGCACGACTGAAGCGCCACCAGCGGCCGCGTCATCACCCGGCTTCGCCGACACACCACCGCCAACCGCGCCATCGCCCCGCCCTACTCCGGCACCACCGGATTCCGCACGCTCGGCCCGGCGGCGAGGGAGCTCGGCCCCAGCGAAGTAGACGAGCAACCACACCACCGTCAGCACGACCACCGCGGCACCGTGGCCGCCACCGCCGGGCAGCAACCCACGCACGACGACCACTGCCGCCAGTGCCGTCACCAGCACATGCAGGCCTAGCCGCAGCGTGGTGACCACCGGGGTCAACGGGGACGAGTGCACGCCGACCAGCTTATGTGCGGCAACCAGCCGGGCATCCATCGAAAGGTGTAAACGCCGACAGACCTTGGATGGACGGCGTTTCGTGCGCCGGTGCGATGGCGTCGACGGCCGGTGCGGACAGAGTGGAGTCATGTTCGTCGCACTCCGAGATCTGCGAGCCGCTCGCGGCCGCTTCCTGCTCATCACCACCGTCGTACTACTGGTCGCGGTGCTGGTGAGTTTCCTCAGCGGTCTCACCGCCGGGCTGGCGCACCAGAACATCTCCGCGGTCCAGAGTATCGACGCCGACCAGGTGGTTTTCGCCGAGACCGGTACCGATCCGTCCTTCGATTCCTCGGTGCTCACCGAGCAGCAGGTCGCGCAGTGGCAGTCGGCGGGCGGGATCGATGCCACGCCGATCGGCATCTCGCGGACTCGGGCCGAGCACGCGGGTGCGAGCCCGACGCAGGTCGCGTTGTTCGGCGGCGACCCGTCGGCGTTCAGCAATCGCCCTGCTACCGCGCCCGGCGCGGTGGTGCTGAGTGCGGCCGCGGCGCGTGAACTGTCCGCGGGCACCGGCGATATCGTGCTGCTGGCAGGACATGAGTTCACCGTCGCCGACGTCGCCGGTGACGAGTGGTACAGCCACACGCCCGTGATCTGGACGAGCATGCAGGACTGGCAAGCCGCCAGCCCTCGCGCGGGAGCAGCGACAGTGCTCGCGGTCACCGGCAGCGCCGACAACGGCAGTCTCGACGCCGAGGCGGGAACGCGACAGCTACCGGCGAAGGACGCCGTGCAAGCGATCGGTTCCTACCAGGCCGAGAACAGCTCACTCACCCTGATGACCCTGTTGCTGTTCGCCATCTCCGCCCTGGTGATCGGCGCCTTCTTCACCGTCTGGACCGTGCAGCGCCAACCCGACATCGCCACCTTGAAGGCCCTCGGCGCGACCACCGGATCACTGGTCCGCGATGCCCTCGCCCAGGCCGCGATCGTCCTCATCGCAGGCGTCACCGCAGGTCTGTCGATCACGGCCGTTACCTCGCTGTTCCTCGGCGACGCAATGCCTTTCGTGCTCAGCATCTCGACCACGCTGGTGCCCGCACTGGCTCTGATCGTGCTCGGCCTTGCCGGCGCCGCTGTCGCCCTGCGCTTCCTGTTCACCACCGACCCGCTGACCGCGCTCGGCGCGACTCGCTGAAGGACTTCCCCATGGCCCTCACCCTCACCGATGTGACCCTCACCTACCCCGACGGCGCGGGCCGTCTCACCGCCCTCGACCAGGTGAATCTGCACGTCCCCGGCGGCACCATCGCCGCTGTTACCGGCCCGTCCGGCTCGGGCAAATCGAGTCTGCTCGCCGTCGCCGCGACCCTGATCCGACCCGATTCGGGCACGGTCGTGCTCGAAACCGATTCGGGCACCACAGATCTCGCCACCCTGAGCCGACGGGCGGCCGCGACTGCTCGCCGGACCTCGATGGGCATCGTCTTCCAACAGGCGAATCTCATCCCCTCCCTCACCGCCATCGAGCAACTGGAAGTCACCGCCCACCTCGGCGGCCCGAAACGGGCATCACGGAGCGAAACCAGCACTCGCGCACAGGAACTCATCGAAGCTGTGGGCCTGACCGAACACGCCAACAAACGCCCGGCCCAACTCTCCGGTGGCCAGCGGCAACGCGTCAACATCGCCCGAGCCCTGATGAACAACCCAGCCCTACTCGTCGTCGACGAACCGACCAGCGCCCTCGACTCCGAACGCGGCGCCGCCATCATCGACCTCATCACCACCATCGCCCGCACCCACCAGGCGGCCACCATCCTCGTCACCCACGACCCCACCCACCTCCACCGCATGGACGCCGTCTACCGCATGACCGACGGCCACCTCACCAGCATCGGCGTCCCCACGCCTGCCTGACGTCCCACCCCGGTGAGTCGAATTGTCTCGGGCAACGTCGACCGCCGGGCGACGAGACCAGCGCCTGTTCGGCTCGGGATGCCGGGCAGACTGGACAGATGAGCGATCTGAGGCATCTCATCGTGGTGGATGCGGCCAATGTGATCGGCTCGCGCGCCAACGGATGGTGGAAGGACCGGGCGGGCGCTGCTCGCAGACTCCTCTCCGACGTGGCGAATCTGACCACCCACCTGCCCGAATCCACCGAGATCACCGTCGTCCTCGAAGGCGCGGCCAAAGCTGCCGTCGACGGCGCCGAACCTTCCGCACCGCGCATGCAGGTTGCCCTCGCCGAACGATCGGGTGACGACAAGATCGTCGATGTGGTCGCCGAGACCGACCGCGAACAAATCACCGTCGTCACCGCCGACCGCGAACTCCGCGCCCGCGTCGAAGCCCACGGCGCCGAAACTGTCGGACCGAACTGGCTCTGGCGCCAGATCGATTAGGAACTACCCGCCAACAGGGCGGCCAAGGCCATCTGCCTCAGCACGGGCCGCGCCCTCGAAGCGCTCGCCGCCGACGCGCTGTGGGGGGTGGAGTTGATCAGGCCGAAGGCGCCGTGAGCCTGGATGCGGGCGGCCTCCTCGGGGAGGGCGGGGTTCAGTTCGCGAAGGACGCCTACCCAGATTTCGACGTATTGACGCTGCGTGCGGCGCAGGATGCGGCGGTCGTTGGCGGGGACGTTGTCGAGGTCGCGGTCCTGGATGCGGATGAGTTCGGGGTTGCCGAAGGCGAAGTCGAGGTGGAAGTCGACCAGGGCGGGCAGTGCCGTCGCGGCCGACGGCGATTCGTCGACGACGGCGCGACCGCCCGAGAGCAGGCGCTCGCTGATGCCGACCAGGAGTTCGACCAGCAGCGCCTCTTTGTTCGCGAAGTGGCGGTAGACGGCGGGGCCACTGATGCCGACCGCCGCGCCGAGGTCGTCGAGGCGCACGCCGAAGAAGCCGCGATCGGCGATCAGGCGGGCGCCAGCGGCCAGCAATTGCTCGCGACGCTGGGCTTTGAGCTGCTCGCGGCGGGTCACCTGAACAGGCTCGGTAGTCGACATCTGGGGCCCCTCTGGACAACTTGGTTAGTCAAGATTAACCTGAATTTCAGTTATTGGCGATTAACCGAGTGAGAGAATGGCGCGATGACGGTTACGCACGAGACCGAAGACGGCACCCTGGCCGCGACGAGCAACCGGGACGCACACAGTGCCCTGGTCGCTGATCTGCGGCAGCGGCTGGCCACGGCCGCCCTCGGTGGTCCGCAGAAGTCCCGCGAACGGCACGTCGCCAGGGGCAAGCTGCTCCCCCGCGAGCGGGTCGAGCAGTTGCTCGACCCGGGCAGCCCGTTCCTCGAGCTGGCGCCGCTGGCGGGCAACGGCATGTACGACGACGAGTGCCCCGGCGCGGGCATGATCGCGGGCATCGGCCGCATCTCGGGCCGCGAGTGCCTGGTCCTGGCCAACGACGCGACGGTCAAGGGCGGCACGTACTACCCGATCTCGGTGAAGAAGCACCTGCGCGCGCAAGAAGTGGCCGCGCAGAACAACCTGCCGTGCGTGTATCTGGTGGACTCCGGCGGCGCCTTCCTACCGCGTCAGGACGAGGTGTTCCCCGACCGCGAGCACTTCGGCCGCATCTTCTACAACCAGGCGAACATGAGCGCCAAGGGCATCGCCCAGATCGCGGCGGTGATGGGCTCGTGCACCGCGGGCGGCGCGTATGTGCCCGCCATGGCCGACGAGGCCGTCATCGTGCGCGATCAGGGCACCATTTTCCTCGGCGGCCCGCCGCTGGTGAAGGCCGCGACCGGCGAGGTCGTCACCGCCGAGGAGCTCGGCGGCGGCCTGCTGCATTCGCGGACCTCCGGCGTCACCGACCACCTGGCCGACGACGATCGCGACGCGCTGCGCATCGTCCGCAAGATCGTCGGCACGCTCGGCCCGAAGCCCGAGGCGCCGTGGGAGGTGCTGGCGAGCACCCCGCCCGCCAAGAACGAGGGCGAGCTCTACGACGTGGTCCCGGTGGACCCGCGCACGCCGTATGACGTGCGCGAGGTGATCGACCGGATCGTCGACGGCGAGGCCGGATTCCACGAGTTCAAGGCCGAATACGGCAAGACCCTGGTCACCGGATTCGCCCGCGTCCACGGCCATCCGGTCGGCATCGTCGCCAACAATGGCGTGCTGTTCGCCGAGTCCGCCATGAAGGGCGCGCATTTCATCGAACTGTGCGACAAGCGCAAGATTCCGCTGCTGTTCCTGCAGAACATCACCGGCTTCATGGTCGGGCGCGACTATGAAGCGGGCGGCATCGCCAAGCACGGCGCGAAGATGGTCACCGCGGTGGCGTGCGCGCGGGTGCCGAAGCTGACCGTGGTGATCGGCGGCTCCTACGGCGCGGGCAACTATTCCATGTGCGGGCGCGCGTATTCGCCGCGCTTCCTGTGGATGTGGCCGAACGCGCGCATCTCGGTGATGGGTGGCGAGCAGGCCGCCTCGGTGCTGTCGACGGTGCGCGGCGAACAGCTCGACAGCGCGGGCAAGCCGTGGTCGGAGGCGGACCAGGAGGCCTTCAAGGCGCCGATCCGGGACCAGTACGAGACCCAGGGCAACCCCTACTATTCGACGGCGCGGATCTGGGACGACGGCGTCATCGCGCCGTCCGACACCAGAACCGCGCTCGGCCTTGCCCTTTCGGTGTGCGCGCAAGCGCCGCTCGAACCCGTTTCCTACGGCGTCTTCCGGATGTGAGAGACATGCTGAACAAGAACCACCCCGTCGAATTCGACACCGTCCTGGTCGCCAACCGCGGCGAGATCGCGGTGCGTGTGATCAAGACCTTGCGCGCCATGGGTATTCGCTCGGTCGCGGTATACAGCGACGCTGACGCCGGCGCACGCCATGTGCGTGAGGCCGATATCGCGGTACGGCTCGGGCCCGCGCCCGCGCGCGAGAGCTACCTGTCGATCGAGAAGGTCGTCGACGCCGCTGTGCGTTCCGGCGCACAGGCGGTGCATCCGGGTTATGGCTTCCTGTCGGAGAATTCGGCCTTCGCGGCGGCACTCGCCGATGCGGGCATCGTGTTCCTCGGGCCGCCGGCGAAGGCCATCGAGGTGATGGGCGACAAGATCACCGCGAAGAAGACGGTGACGGCGTTCGGGGTGCCGGTGGTGCCCGGCATCGCCGAACCGGGCCTGACCGATGACCAATTGATCGCCGCCGCAGCAGAAGTCGGCTACCCGGTACTCGTGAAGCCCTCCGCCGGTGGTGGCGGCAAGGGCATGCGCCGGGTCGCCGACCCCGCCGATCTGCCTGCCGCGCTGGTGAGCGCCCGGCGCGAAGCCGGTGCGTCGTTCGGCGACGACACGCTGTTCCTGGAACGGTTCGTCAACCGGCCCCGCCACATCGAGGTGCAGATCCTGGCCGACAAATTCGGCAATGTGGTGCATCTGGGCGAGCGCGAATGCAGCTTGCAGCGCAGGCACCAGAAGGTGATCGAGGAGGCTCCCTCACCGCTGCTCGACCCGCAGACTCGGGCCCGGATCGGCACCGCCGCCTGTAATACCGCCCGCAGCGTGGACTACGTCGGCGCGGGCACCGTGGAGTTCATCGTCTCGGCCGACCAGCCGGACGAATTCTTCTTCATGGAGATGAACACCCGCCTGCAGGTGGAGCATCCGGTGACCGAGATGGTCACCGGTGTCGACCTGGTGGAATGTCAGGTGCGTGTTGCCGCTGGTCAGAAACTGGCACGCACCCAGGACGAGATCCACCTCGTCGGGCACGCCATCGAGGCGCGCGTCTACGCGGAAGACCCGAGCCGCGGGTTCCTGCCGACCGGCGGCACGGTGCTCGCCCTGGCGGAGCCGGAAGGCGCAGGCGTGCGCGTGGATTCGGGGATCTCGGTTGGCACCGTGGTCGGTAGCGACTACGACCCGATGCTGTCGAAGGTGATCGCGCGGGGCACGACCCGTGCCGAGGCACTCGCCGCGCTGGATCGCGCACTGGAACAGACGGTGCTGCTCGGCGTGACGAGCAATATCGAATTCCTGCGGTTCCTGCTCGCCGACGACGACGTGCAGGCGGGCCGCCTCGACACCGCACTGCTGGATCGGCGCGTCACCGACTTCGTGTCCGCCGAGGTCACCGACACCGAATTCATCGCCGCCGCAACACATCACTGGTTGCGACGCTGGCCTGCCACCGGTGGCGACCCGTGGTCGACCCCGTCCGGATGGCGCCTCGGCGCACCGGCCGCGACCCCGATCAGGCTGTCCGCGGGCGACCAGGTGCGCCACGTTTTCATCACTGGCACACCGGATTCGGCGACGGTATGGCTCGACGAGCCTGCCGCCGATGTTTCGGCATCGAGCGAGCTCGAGCCACACACGCTCACCGCCACCATCACGCCCGACGGTCTCGCATCGACACTCGACGGACTGCGCCGCACCTACCGCATCGCCGAGGCCGACGGTCAGTTGTGGGTGAGCCACGGCGGCGCCCTCGCCGTGCTGCGCGAGGTCGCCGAGGCGAGCGTGCGTGGCGATGTCGCCCACGTCGGTGACGCCGAGATCCGCAGCCCCATGCCCGGTTCGGTGATCGCGACCCCGGTCGCGAACGGCACGACCGTTGCCGTCGGCGATCCGGTGATCGTCATCGAGGCCATGAAGATGGAGCACGCGCTCACCGCGCCGGTGGCAGGCACGGTGGAGGTGCTCGTCGTCCCGGGCGCCCAGGTGAAGCTGGACCAAGTGCTGGCCCGCGTCGTCGCCCACCCCGCAGAACCCGCCGCAGCAGAAGCAGCCCCCGCCGTCGCCGCTACCGCCGCGGCAAAACCCGAGCGCGAAGGAACCCTCGCATGACCGACTACCTGTCCACCGGTTCGCTGCCCGACGAGTATCGCCAGCTAGCGCTGACCGTCCGCGACTTCGCACAACAGGTCGTTGCCCCGGTATCGGCGAAACACGATGCCGAACACAGCTTTCCGTACGAAGTCGTGGCAGGCATGGGCGAGATGGGACTGTTCGGCCTGCCGTTCCCCGAGGAGTTCGGCGGCATGGGCGGCGACTACTTCGCCCTGTGCCTGGCGCTCGAGGAGCTCGGCAAGGTCGACCAGAGCGTGGCGATCACCCTCGAGGCGGGTGTGTCGCTCGGCGCCATGCCGATCTACCGCTTCGGCAACGACAAGCAGCGCGACGAATGGCTGCCGCAGCTCACCAGCGGACAGACACTGGCGGGCTTCGGGCTCACCGAGCCCGACGCGGGCAGCGACGCGGGCGGTACCAGGACCACCGCCGTGCAGGACGGCGAGAGCTGGGTGATCAACGGCAGCAAGCAGTTCATCACCAACTCCGGCACCGACATCACCCGGCTGGTCACCGTCACCGCGGTCACCGGGCAGGCCGGTGGCAAGAAGGAGATCTCCACCATCCTGGTGCCGACCTCCACGCCGGGTTTCGTGGCCGAGCCCGCCTACAACAAGGTCGGCTGGAACGCCTCCGACACCCACCCGCTGAGCTTCACCGATGTGCGGGTGCCGCAGGAGAACCTGCTCGGCGAGCGCGGTCGCGGCTACGCCAACTTCCTGCGCATCCTCGACGAGGGCCGCATCGCCATCGCCGCGCTGGCCGTCGGCGCCGCGCAGGGCTGTGTCGACGAGAGCGTGCGGTACGCGGGCGAGCGCCAGGCATTCGGGCAGGCCATCGGCCGTAATCAGGCGATCGCGTTCAAGATCGCCCGAATGGAGGCGCGGGCCCATGTCGCGCGCACCGCCTACTACGACGCCGCCGCGTTGATGCTGGCGGGCAAGCCGTTCAAGAAGGCCGCGTCGATCGCGAAGATGGTCGCCAGCGAGGCCGCGATGGACAATGCCCGTGACGCCACCCAGATCTTCGGCGGCAACGGCTTCATGAACGAATACCCGGTGTCCAGGCACTACCGTGATAGCAAGATCCTGGAAATCGGCGAGGGCACCACGGAGGTACAGCTGATGCTGATCGCAAGGGAGCTCGGTCTGTGAGCGATACCCGCCGGATCGTGCAGCGTGGGCTGTGGTTCGAGGAGTTCGAGATCGGCACGATCTACGAGCACCGGCCCGGCCGCACCATCACCGAGGCCGACAATGTCCTGTTCACCACGCTGACCATGAACACCCAGGCCCTACACCTGGACGCGGCCTTCGCCGACGCGCAGCCGCCGTTCAACCAGCGCCTGGTGAACTCGATGTTCACGCTGTCGACGCTGGTCGGGCTCTCGGTCGCCCAGCTCACCCAGGGGACGCTGGTGGCCAACCTCGGCTTCTCCGAGATGACCGTGCCCGCGCCGTTGTTCCACGGTGACACCATGTACGCGGAAACCCTGGTCACCGACAAGCGGGAATCCAAGAGCCGTCCGGGTGAGGGCATCGTCAGCTTGGCCCACACCGCACGGAACCAGCATGGAGTGGTGGTGGCGACCGCCGTTCGTCAGACGCTCGTCCGAAAGGCACCCGCCGCGTGAGCGACCGGCGCCCCACCGAGGCTGCGGACGGCGTGAGCGGCCACGTCCGGCAGCACGGGGACGAGGCCACCAGCGCAACCCGCCGAATGGAGTCAGCATGAATACCTGGCAGCCGAGTGGTCCCGCGTGGCTGTTCTGCCCGGCGGATCGCCCCGAGCGTTTCGCCAAGGCCGCCGCGGTGGCCGATGTCGTGATTCTCGATCTCGAGGACGGGGTGGCGGCGGCCGATAAGGCGGCGGCCCGGCAGGCATTGATCGACACACCGCTCGACCCGCAGCACACCGTAATTCGGGTCAACGCGGCAGATACCGCCGACTACCCGGCCGACCTCGCGACGTTGGCGCGGACTTCCTATCGCCGGGTCATGCTGCCCAAATGCGAGTCGGCCGAACAGGTTCGGAGCCTCGCGGGCTATGAGGTGATCGTGCTGGTCGAATCGCCGCTCGGCGCGGTGCGGGTCACCGAGTCGGTGCAGGCCGACAATGCCATCGGCGTGATGTGGGGTGCCGAGGATCTGGTCGCCGGGCTCGGCGGCAACTCGAGCAGGCATGCCGACGGCGGCTACCGTGAGGTCGCCCGGCACGTGCGCTCGTCGAGCTTGCTGGCGGCCAAGGCATTCGGGCGCTTCGCCCTTGACTCGGTGTACTTGGACATCAAGGATCTCGATGGCCTCGCCGCGGAGACCAGCGATGCGGTCGCCGTCGGCTTCGACGTCAAGGTCGCCATCCACCCGAGCCAGGTCGCGGTGATCCGCGCCGGCTACGCGCCCGACCCCGCCGAGCTCGACTGGGCGCACCGGGTGCTGGCGGAGGTGCCCAACCATCGCGGCGTCTTCGCATTCGAGGGCCGGATGGTCGACGCTCCGGTGCTCCGGCACGCCGAACAAATCGTCCGGCGCGCGGGCGTGCCCGGCTGAACATCGGGTAACCATCTCCCGATATCCGAAGTAGTCCAGTTCGAGGAGGACATCGAAGTGCAACCGCAATGGGTGCCGACCGCACACGACATCGCGTCGGCCCGAATCACCGACTTCGCTGCCTTCGTCACCGCGCGAACCGGCGATGTATACCCCGACTACCAGGCACTGTGGCAATGGTCGGTGGATGACATCGCCGGCTTCTGGCAGGCCGTGTGGGACTACTTCGAACTCGGCGAGACCGCCGGTGCGGTCCTCGGCTCGCGCGAGATGCCGGGCGCGCAGTGGTTTGCCGGTACCCGGCTGAACTATGTCGACCAGATCATCCGGATGGCTCAGTTCGGCCGCCCGGCGGTCATCGCCCTGCACGAGGACGCCGAGCCCCAGGAGGTTTCCTGGGCCGAATTGATCGAGCAGGTCACGGTTTTCGCGCGCACCTTGCGTGAGCAGGGTGTCGAAGCGGGCGACCGGGTGATCGGCTACCTGCCCAATATCCCGGAGGCGATCGTCGCGTTCCTCGCCACCGCCAGTATCGGCGCGGTGTGGAGTGCCTGCGGTCAGGACTACTCCGCCAAGGCCGCGCTGGACCGGCTCGGCCAGCTCGACCCGACGGTGCTGGTCACCGCCGACGGCTACCGATTCGGCGGCAAGGAACACGACAAGCGAGCCGACATCGCGGCATTGCGGGATGGGCTGCCCGGCTTGCGCGCCACCGTCGTTGTCTCGCAGCTCGGACTCGAGGTGGCCGACGCGCTGCCGTGGACGGACGCGGTCGCCGATGCCGGACTCGGTGTGATCGACACTGCCCCTGTCGATTTCGATCACCCGTTGTGGATCGTGTTCTCCTCCGGCACTACCGGACTGCCCAAGGGCATCGTCCACGGCCACGGGGGTGTGCTGCTCGAGCATCTGAAAGCCGTAGCGCTGCAATCGAACATGGGCCCCGACGATACGTTCTTCTGGTACACCAGCCCGAGCTGGATGATGTGGAACTTCCAGGTGGCGGGGCTGCTGACCGGCGCCACCATCGTCACCTACGACGGCAGCCCGACCGCGGGCGGACCGGATGCCCTGTGGCGCATCGCCGCTCAGGTACGTGCCAGCGTTTTCGGGACCAGCCCCGGCTACGTTCTCGGCTGCATCAAAGCCGGTTCCGTGCCACGCGCCGATCACGACCTGTCAGCCCTGCGCTCGGTCGGCATCACCGGTTCGTCGCTGCCGGTGTCGAGCGCACAGTGGTTGAACGAGAATGCGGGCGAGCATGTTCAGGTGAATTCGATCAGCGGCGGTACCGACGTGGTGTCGGCGTTCGTCGGTGGCGTACCGACCGTGCCGGTATGGCCGGGTGAGCTGTCGGCGCCGTATCTCGGCGTCGCCCTCGCCGCCTTCGACGAGCAGGGCGAGCCCGTGCGTGGCGAGGTCGGTGAGCTGGTGGTCACCGCACCCATGCCGTCGATGCCGGTCAGCTTCTGGCGCGATGACGACGGAAAGCGCTACCACGCGGCCTATTTCGACACCTACCCCGGCGTGTGGCGCCACGGCGACTGGATCACCCTGACCGAACACGGCAGCATCGTCGTGCACGGCCGCTCTGATTCCACCCTCAACCGCCACGGCATCCGCATGGGCAGCGCCGACATCTACCAGGTCGTCGAACAGTTTCCCGAGATCGCCGAGGCGCTGGTGATCGGCGCCGAACAACCCGACGGCGGCTACTGGATGCCACTGTTCGTCGTGCTCGCCCCCGGCGCGGAACTCACCGAAGACCTGAAAACCCGCCTCGCCACGGCGATCCGCACCGAGGTCTCCCCCCGCCACGTCCCCGACGAGATCCGCGTAGCCCCCGGCATCCCGCACACCCGCACCGGCAAGAAGCTGGAAGTCCCCATCAAGAAGCTCTTCCAGGGCGCCGATCCCGCCCGAGTGGTCGAACGCAGCGCCGTCGACGACCCCGCACTGCTCGACTGGTATGCCCAGATCACCCCGCCCGACAAGGGATAATACACTTCCGGCATGAATGTCGGCGAGACTCGTGGGGCGCGTGGGGTAGCTGGGACTGAAATCCGGCGTAGGCCGAAGAATCGTCGGGCGCAGATCGCGGCGTCGTCGGCGGTGGCGTTCGGGGCGGCCGGGTATCACGGCGTGAGCATGGAGGACATCGCGTCCGGGCTGGGAATCAGCTCGGCCGCGCTGTATCGGCACTACCCCAGCAAGTACGCGTTATTCCGGGAGGAGTTACTTCGAGTCGGGCAGTCGTTCACCGCGTCGATCGTGGTGTCGGCCGAAGACGCGCTGCCCGCGGCACAACGGTTGCGGCACATGCTGACCGGGCTGATCGGCGCGACCGTGGAGAATCGCGCGACGGTGCGGCTGGTGCGCTGGGAGGGCCGCTACCTCGAACCGGCGGATCGGGTGGTGCTCGACGAGCAGCAGAGTTCGGTGCTGGTCGCACTCGACGAGCAGTTGGCCATCTTGCGCCCCGAATTGACCACGGCTGAGCTGCGAATGGTCTCCACAGCGATTCTCGGGGTGGTCACCAGCATCGCCGATCACCACGCCGCACTGCCCGTTCGCACGCTGAACAAGTTGCTCGGTTCGTCGTGTATGGCGCTGACCGACACCGAATTGCCTCCTGCCGCGACTGTTTCGGAGCAGGGCGCCCGTGCCGAGATCCCAGAATCGTTCAAACATGAACTACTGCTGCGCAAAGCGGTGGAGCTGTTCCACAAACGCGGCTATCCGAATGTGAGCGTGGAGGACATCGCCTCGGCTGCGGGGTTGTCGGCGGCGTCGGCGGTGTACCGGTTCTATCGCGGCAAGAGCGATATCCTCGCCGCCGCGTTCCGGCGGGCGGCGGATCGGGTGTCCGGGGCGATCGGACCCGCGGTCGCGAGCACGCCCGACAGTGCCGCGGCGCTGGGGGTGCTGGTCGAGCAGTTCGTCGCCGACACGTTCGACGAGCGGGCGCTGGCCGTCGTCTACTACGCCGAGTTCGGGCATGTGGCCGCCGAGGAACGCGCCGTGCTGCGCAATATCCAGCGGTTGAGCGTGCAGGAATGGGCGCGGCTGGTGCGCGATATGCGGCCGGAGCTCTCCGCGGCCGAGGCCCGGTTCCTGGTGCACGCGGCGTTCGCGATGGTCATCGACCTCGGCCAGCGGTTCGGCGACAACCCGATCGCGAGCCGGGCCAGGGTGGGATTCCTGATGCGCCGGGTGCTGCTCGGCTGATCACTTCACCCGTTGTGGATGAGGCGGGCCGCTCTCGGCGCGGCCTACGCTCGGCGGTCAGGCCATCGAACGGAGCGTGCATGGATCCTCGCGCGAGTGCGCTGACCAGGCGTTCATTGCTCGGTCTCGGGGCCGCGGTCGCGGTGGGGGCGGTGTTGCCCGGGTGCGGTGACGAACCGACGTTCGGGCCGATACACACCACCACCGGGCCCCCGGACGTGCTGGCCTTGGCGACTGACGCCTACATCTTCGGCTATCCGATGATCATGCTGGACATAATGCGCGCGGCCAGCGCGCCGACCAACACCCTCGACCACAGCGTCCTGCCCGATCCGACTGACCGTGGAGTGGCGCGGCTCAGCCACGACATGGTGTATTCGCAAGCCTGGCTCGACCTCGACGACGACCCGCTGGTGCTGCAGATTCCGGGGATGGAACCCGACCGGTTCTGGCTGTTCCAGCTGGTCGACGCGTGGGCCGATACCGTGCACGACCTCACCAGCAAAGATCCACGAACTACCGTGGACGCCGGTGGTCCGCCGTACACCTACGTCATCACCGGACCCAAGTGGACGGGTCAGCTGCCCGCGCAGATGACCCGCCTCCACATGCCGTCCGCCCTGAGCTCGATCGTCGCGCGAATCCAGATCAACGGCGCCGCGGACGCACCGAATGTCAACCGTTGGCAGCACGAACTGAAGCTCATCCCCTTGAGCGCCTGGAACCGCGGTGAGTACGACAGCACGATCAGCCGGGTCCACGCGATCGACCGTGGACCGGAACCGCCGGTGAAACGGATCGCCGCCATGGACGGCCGCACCTACTTGAATCGCCTGTGCCGACTGATGCTCAGCGGTCCGCCCGCCGCCGCCGACGCGCCGCTGATGGACCAACTGGCCGCGATCGGCATACAGCCCGGTGGGGTGGTCGACGACCAACCCACCGACGTTCTCGACGAAGCGGTCCGCCAGGCCCAGCGCCGCATCGCCGACTGGACCGACCCGACCGCCCGCCACCCCAACGGCTGGGAGATCCCCATCGACCTGGGCACCTTCGGCACCGACTACCTCCGCCGCGCGGCCACCACCAAGCGCTCCCCCGCCCTCGCCCCCATCCGCGACGTCATCTACGCGAACCGCGACGCCCCCACCACCGACGACGGAGGCAACCCCCTCCGCTACCGAATCCGCTTCGAACCAGGCCAATGGCCCCCCGTCAAAGCCTTCGCCTCGCTCACCGCCTACGACACCCAAGGCTTCCTGGTCCCCAACCCCGACGAGATCTACTCGGTGGGCCACTTCCCCGCGGTGGTCCCCGCCCCCGACGGCTCCGTGGAACTAGCCATCCAACAACAAGACCCACGCCCATCGACCCCCGCAGGCAACTGGCTCCCGATCCCTTCGACCGGAGATTTCTCCCTCACAATGCGCCTCTACGCGCCACGCGGGGACGCCCTCGACGGGAAATGGGAGCCGCCACCGATGACCAGACTCGACTGAGCGGTCCACGTCAGGCTGTTCGACATGCTGCAACGACACACCGCCACCATTTTCTCGCGTAGCAACTCGCGCGCAATCATCTGCCTATGTCACCGGACAAGCGTTCGCGAAGGAGCAACTCTTCCCCGAAATCACCTCAGCCAGTCCAAGTCCGGCCTTCTCCAGACGACGCCCACGACATCGTGTTCTTCCGGCGCCCTAACGGCGAGATGCCCGGCCGTACGTTCATCCGGTCTCTACCAACGGCGCTGCGGGCGAAGGTCACTAACGTGCTGATAGCAGTCGCCAAGGCCCCTCCGAAGCGGTTTGCGGGTGGTGGCTATTGGGAGGCCATGCACGGCGACATGGTCGGTTGGTTCGAAGTTCGGTGCGATCGCGGCGGGGTTCACTATCGGGTCTTTTGTCGTCTCGACTACGACGCGGAGGCATGTGGTCGCCCACTGCTCGTCGTCATTACGGGGCTGAGCAAACCACTGCGAACCGTGCTGTCCAAGCAGGACTACGCGCAGGTGCGAGAGCTCGGCGAGGAGTACCTTGCCACGAACCCGCGATCAGTCGGTTAGCCGGCAACTTTGTCGAACTGATCAACGCCGGCTTCCAACTCGGCCAGGTCGACGGCAGACCCATTGATCAGGGCTCCGGATATCGCTTCACGCCCTGGCCCCGCCAACGGCTCGAGCGTCAGCCGGTATCCGAGACTGGCCGCAAGCTCGGAAACAGTGTGCAGCGTCGGGTTTTTCGGGTTGGAGAACAGGCGGCGTACAGAAGCAGGCTCAGCCGATACGGCACGGGCGAGGGTTGCCTTGGTCAAGTCCGACTGCCGCCGGGCCTGGTCCAGAGCATTCACAATGGAGTCCACGGTCTTGATGCGCACCGCTTCGAGGATGAACTCACGGAGGAACTCGGGATCCCGCAGGTCCTCCGCAAGGTCTTCCCAGAAAACACTCTGCTCAGTCATCGACTCTCAGACCCTTCCAATATGGCGTACCATATATGTTACGCCGAAAGTCGGGGCGCGTCCAGATTCTGAGGCATTTCGGCCGGTCGTAGGGCAGCCCGACGTCAGCCTCAGCATGGCGACGGGGTCGGGCGTCGGCAAGCGCGACGACTGTCTGACCGTCGACTCGTCGTAGGTCTCCGTTAACCTCATCCCCACGATCACAGGGGACCTGCGGAGCAAGATCGACCGGCTCTGGGACGCGTTCTGGTCGGGCGGCATCTCGAATCCACTCGAGGTGATCGAGCAGATCACCTACCTGATGTTCCTCAAGCGTCTCGACGAACTACAGACCGGCAAAGAGAACAAGGCCAACCGCACCGGCAAGCCGATCGAGAACCCGATCTACGAGCCCGCCACCGAGACTCTGCGCTGGAAGGAATTCAGCGACCTCGGCCCCGACCAGATGCTGCGCACCGTCCGCGACGACGTGTTCCCCTGGTTGCGCCTGCTCGGTGGCGAGGAGTCCACCTACGGCGAGCACATGAAGGACGCCCGGTTCACCATCCCACCGCGAGCCTGCTCACCAAGGCTGTCGACATGCTCGGCGAACTCCCGCTCGGCGACGGCGACGTCAAGGGCGACCTGTACGAGTACATGCTGTCCAAGATCGCCTCCGCCGGCCAAAACGGCCAGTTCCGCACTCCCCGCCACATCATCGACCTGATGGTGGCGATGATGGCGCCCGGCCCCAACGACGAAATCTGCGACCCCGCCTGCGGCACAGCGGGTTTCCTCGTCGGCGCTGCCGAATACATCCAACGCACCCACCGCGAAGCCCTCCTCGGCTCCACCCAGCAAAACCACTTCCACAACAGCATGTTCCACGGATTCGACTTCGACTCCACCATGCTCCGCATCGCCAGCATGAACATGCTCATGCACCAGATCGAACACCCCGACATCCGCTACCGCGATTCCCTCGCCGAATCGGTGTCGGGTGAAGAGGGCAAATACTCGATGATCCTGGCCAACCCGCCGTTCGCGGGCAGCCTCGACTACGAGACCACCGCCAAAGACCTTCTCCAAGTAGTGAAGACGAAGAAGACCGAACTGCTGTTCCTCGCCCTGTTCCTCCGCCTGCTGAAAACCGGCGGCCGGGCCGCGGTGATCGTTCCCGACGGCGTGATGTTCGGATCCACCAAGGCTCACAAGGAACTTCGCAAGATCCTGGTCGAAGAGCATGGTCTCGACGCGGTCGTGAAGCTGCCGTCCGGCGTGTTCAAGCCTTACGCCGGGGTATCAACAGCCATCCTGTTCTTCACCAAGGACAACGAGACCGACCACGTGTGGTTCTACGACGTGACCGCCGACGGTTTCAGCCTTGATGACAAGCGCACGCCTCTGCTCGAACATGAAAAGCTGGGGGTCCGTGCAACTCTCGGTGTAGACGAGCTCACCAAGAACAACCTTCCCGACGTTCTCGCCCGCTGGTCACGACGCGACAGCAGCGAACGAGAACGGGCCCGCACCGAATTCAGCTTCTGCGTTTCCAAGACGGACATCGCCGCACAGGACTACGACCTCAGCCTCAATCGGTACAAGGAGATCGTTCACGAGGATGTCGAGCATCGGCCACCGCTCGAGATCATCGAAGAACTCGAGCTAATCGAAGCGAAAATCCAACAGGGTATGTCAGCATTGAAGGAGATGCTGGTATGAGCGTGACCAACGCCAGACTTGGTGATATAGCTTCGTTCGTACGGGGCATAACCTTCAAGCCCGATGACGTCGTGCCAGAATCACCAGAAACCGTCTGGTGCATGAGAACCAAGAATGTTCAATCGGATTTGGAGTTGTCCGACACATGGTCAATTGACGCGAACCATGTCAAACGTCCTGACCAGTACTTGCAAACTGGCGACATACTCGTATCGAGCGCGAACAGCTGGAATCTAATTGGCAAATGCTGCTGGGTGCCAGAACTCACACGAAAAGCGACACTCGGTGGATTCATTGTCGCTCTCCGCACGGAGGATACCGCCATCGACCGGCGATACCTATACCACTGGTTCAATTCACCGAGAGTTCAAGCGATTGTCCGCAGCTTCGGGCGCCAGACAACCAATATATCCAATCTCGATATCAAGCGATGCCTGGATCTCCGAGTCCCACTGCCGTCAAA
This sequence comes from Nocardia sp. NPDC058480, assembly GCF_042720495.1. Taxonomy (NCBI): domain Bacteria; kingdom Bacillati; phylum Actinomycetota; class Actinomycetes; order Mycobacteriales; family Nocardiaceae; genus Nocardia; species Nocardia sp. NPDC058480. Next base: position 730,499 of record NZ_JBHXMN010000001.1, read on the forward strand.
CATGGAGCAGCGGCGGATTGCAGACCTCTTGGACTGGGTGGACGCACTGCGCGAGAAGCGCCGAAAGTCCATCAGCCTCCTCGACGACCTAACCCAATCCATCTTCCTGGACATGTTCGGGGATGCCGAGTCTAATCCAAATAGCCTGCCGATCCTGCCATTCTGCGAACTACTAATCGAGTCACCTCGCAATGGCCTCTCCCCGTCAAAGAGCGGAAAGGTGAACGCCTCGGTATTGACCTTGTCAGCGGTGACTGGGACAAGGTTCAACCCACACGCTGCGAAAATTTCTACGTTCGCCACCATTCGCCCGCCCGTCAGGCCGTCTGCACTGACGACTTCCTGGTTTGCCGCGGAAACGGGAACGTCAACCTCGTGGGTCGAGGATATTTCCCCACCGAATCAATGAGCGACGCAACATTTCCAGATACCATAATTGCAGCAAAACCTGATCCACGGGTTCTTGACCGAAACTACCTCGAACATGTCTGGAAACAGCCTGCCATCCGCCAACAAATTGAGTCGATGGCCAGGACAACAAACGGCACCTACAAGATAAACCAAACGGCGCTGGAGTCGATCCGAATCCCGGTCCCGTCACCCAAGAAACAGGCGATGTTCGGTAGCACTGTAGGCAACCTGAAGACAGCAGCTACCAGCTGTTCATATCACCTCGCGAAGCTCGATGAGTTATTCGCTTCAATCCAGTCCCGAGCATTCCGCGGCGAACTCTGGCAAGACGACGTCGAGTCGTTGGAGCCATGCCTCTGAGCTTGCGGTTCACGGGGTGTACCTGCGGGAACCCGTGAACTCAGTCGAGCTTGTTGGCCTGCTGCTTGATGGCGATCTGCGTGGCTTCGTCGCAGTTCTTGTATGCGGCACCAGCTTTGCGGTACATGTCAGCCATCTGGGTGAGGATCTCGATGTGCTGTCGAGCCGCATCGATGTACGAACCGGTGCCCGGGCCGCCCTCAGCAAGGTCGGCGAACTTCTTCCCGAGCGCCTTGGCCGAGTCCAGGTTTCCGAACGAATCGATCGTGACCATTCGCTGTGTTCGGCGAGCAAGGTTATTGAGGTCGTCGATATAATCTTCGCACCATTTAGCGCAGCGTTCGGCCGAATCGAATTCAATGATGAGGCATCCCGCAGCAGCTTCGCCAGCAAGCGTCTGGAAACGCTGCGCGATTTCGTTTGTATCCGCCATCGAAATAGTCCTTTGAAAAGAGTGGTGCCGCTATTTCGGGAGGAAGTCCACAAAATGTGGCGCGGCAGCGTTTGCCCACTGGCAAGGGTCGGTCGTCGACTTGCTGCTCAAGAACCTCATGGCCGATACCGAAACCCGCCCCTTCGAGGTATCGAAGGTGATCTGACATTCGTTCGGTGGTGACTGTGAACCAACGTAGTGCTGTACCGCGCTTCGGCCACCGACCGTGACGTCACGGAAGTCACTGAATCGATCGTTCGCACGAAACTCATCGAGGGTGTGAGTGGTGGAGATAATCCCAATAAAGTAGTCGTCCGCATCCCAATCGCACCCATTCCAATCCTCGCGCCCCACCGAGAACGGGTTGTCGTCCCTCGACGCAGGATCAGCCCCCGCCGCGACCAGTGCACTCTCCGGCACCGTGCACGGATCGAACAACTGCTCCTTGGTCAACGGAGCCACACTAGCCTCCGCCTGCCCATCCACCCCCTTCGAGCACCCAGCGAGCGCCAACACAGCGCACCCCCCAACCACAATGGCGGCCAGTCGCATCATCTCTCTCCTCTTCCGCAAACATCACTCGATGTCTTAGACGCACGGCCACCGGGTTAGGTTCCATCGAGATGCCCTCCCGAGCTGACCTGTGCCTCCGTACTCTAATTGAGCAGTGAAAGACCGACCGTCCCTGTCCCGAAATCCTGACACCGCCAACAACGCCGTACGTACAAGTGGGCTCGAAAGCCACGCTACCCGTCACCGCAGGTATAACTGAAGCGGTAGGCCTCCAACGTACCGCTGCCTACTTCCAGAACCTGGCGGTCGGTTGCCCAGCTACGGATCTGAGCCCCGTCAAGTACCTTCCGGACCGATATATGACAATTTCCAGGAAGTTCGCCATAAGCTACCGGCTTGAGCGGACCGATTGACTTTCCTTCTTCAGCAGCATGATCCACTAATTTCGAAGGTACCCAAGTCAAGCCGTCTATATGTACAGACTCGCGGATATCGGCGACAGGAGGTCCGATAAAGAATGCAACCGTCGCAGGTCCTGCGCCTCCTGATTCATCCCCATCATGCAGTAGAGAATACCCATCAACGATGGTATTCGACATTAGTCGACCGGTTTCGGAGGGCCTAAGAAGTGCCCACCAGAATAACGATCCGAGTGCCGTGAGAACGATGACCGTGAATGCAATAGAACGTCGATTCAGCTGCACGAGTAGGTACCGCCAAGCAACTGCTGTGCTACCGGATAGCGTTCGTCTGTCATGCCGATGTACTTACGCCCAGCGTCCCCGACCTTGCCAGCTTGGACGTAATCGTCGAGATACGATTCAGCGTTGTATCCGAGTGCCATGAACTGACTGTGCGTCATCTGCCCCCTCAGTTCATCCGTCATACCCGAGGCATAGTTCGCATCAACACGTTTCAAACTATAGGCAGCGGCCTTGATCGCAAGCTCGTTGTCACCAGCGAGCTCGCCCCAGTTTCTATTTCCGAACTCCGCCGGGTACTCGCTCTTCAATTTCTCAAATGTTTCCTTCTTCATGTTAGTCAGGCCGATCGAATTGCTTCGCAGATCATTGGTCCCGGCTCGTGCCGCATCATACCGATCACTTGCCCACTTCTCAATAGGCGTATCGGACCGATAGCCGCCTTCATTCAGAACAATTGTCATGACGAGCTGTGGATCGATTCCCGCCTCGTTGCCGTACTTCACCGATGCGTCGACCCACTGTTGAACAAGAGGATCTAGCGCCTTTTGATTCTGATCCTTCCGTACACAACGCTTCGGCTCCTCTTTCCAGCTCGCAACCTTAATAGCCGAGTCATCACTGAGTGCAGCAATCGATTCAAGCCGCGACTTTATCGACATACCTTCCATGCCATCAAATTTTGCAGCAGCGAGCAAAGACATGAGCGAGTGGCTAGTGATAATACCAACGAATGCAGTCGATGCGGCCTCTTGCTGTTGAGCATCTGGAGCCGTCGTAGGCATTACCGAAACTCCGCAGTTCCCAGACTTAGCAGTGGCACCTCCGGCATCAGCAAATACCGTCGGCGCCGTCTCGACTATTAATGTCCGAAGACTAATCAATTCATCATGGTGACCCCGGGTCGCGTTTCCCATGCCCGCGCTTGCCGCTATTACAGCCGAAGCACCGGCCTTCATCACGTTGATGAGATCCACAATGTATGCCACATCACCGGCATCGATATCGGAAAAATTGTCTGCAATCGTTTGCAACTTCGTAGGGCCATCAGCAACGGCGCCGTACTCGGAGAATTTCACCCACCCCGAGGCTGCCTTGTTCAAGGTCGAAGTATCGCCGTAGGGTGGCGTGGCTCCAGATGCGACTAGCAATTCTCGTATTTTATCTCCCGCAGTACTGGGCCACACAGAGAGGCCGGATGAACTCGCTGCGGTGCTCGATGGCCTTGGCGCCTCGGCTATACCATTGGGTCCGAACGGCGATCCAGCAGTCAATTTCGGCTTCTCCGGCTGAGTGCCCTTCTTCGGTCCTGGATTGGCGTTATAGTTCGCCACTTCCCAGTTATAACCGGCCATATTTACCATGTCGCCCAATTGCTGCACAGCACCGACGTACGCGACAGCTGTTGCCGCCAGCTCATCCGCATGCGTTGCATACTTCGCATTCCACCCGGAAACTGCCGGATAACCTCCACCCATTCCGAACGTGCCCGAGATTCCCGGTACCAGCACTTGATTTACCGCGAAACTCATATCGGTGACGATACCGAACAGCGCCGATGCCGCTCCATAGTATTTTTCAGGATCAACGCGAACCATGGCTCAAGCCCCTCGGAACATGTCAATATTCACCGTAGCTGCATCTTCGTACTGTTGTCGAGCATATTTGACCCGGTCGGCCAAGCCTGAGATGCTCGTCGAAAATTCGCGCGCCGACTTACCAAGGTCACGCTGCGCGTCCGCATAGGCGCCGGCGGCTACTCCGACCCAGCTGCCGGCGGATACTTTGGCCAGACCAGCATCCAAAGCATTCACCTGATCGCTTAAGAATCCAGAGAGCGCGCTCAGTCTCGTGACAATCTGATCCAACTCATCGAGGTCGACGGAAAACTCTTCGCTCACGGAAGGTCCAGCGAAGATATAGTTGCCGCGCGTTGCACATCTTGAGTTTCAAGGCTGTCTATTGATATTCCTAATTTTGCAGCTAGCTGGGCTATCGATGTTGCTATGGACTGCCCTTGATCGCTCAGCCCTTCCCATACTTCGAAAAAGCCCTGGGCCGCCGTGCCACTCCATCCACCGCTTGTCAACGTTTCGACATCACCAGTAGCCGTCTGCAATGCGGCACGAACAGCCGCCGCGACACTGACAGCATTTTCAGCAAAAACACGCACTTCGTCGGCCACGAGCACGAATTCGCCCGACGAATTGGCGCTATCCCCCTGCGAGCTCATGTCTTGCACTATAGCCTACGTCCGCAGCCTTGTTGCGACGTAAAGGATGGACCACGATCGGCCTGACAGGCCCCAGAATGATGGGACAAGGTGCGGATTTGTGTCGATCTGTAGCAGTGAGTCGCGACACGCGAACGTGATTGCGGCAAGGTGTTCGCCGGTTGGGTACGTCATGCAGAAGTGACTGGCCAGAGCGAGAACTCGCTAGTTGCTAGCGCCTCGAGTCGCAAGATCAGCGATACTTTGGAGCAATTCGAAGCCAACGCCCTGGCGACGGGCTACCCGTGTCGTGTCCTGGGCTGGCCGCTCCTGTCGGTCGTTACCGGAGAGCCCGACCGAGGGACAGACAACCCTGTCAACCCAGCCTCCTGCGAGCACCTTCGTCGTACGTGCACTCCCGAACCGACCAGGTGCGTACGTGCGACCTTCGACTGGGTCCAAGATCGCCACACGCATCCTCGGTGGGCTGATCCCTCAGGGTTTGTTGGACATGGCCGCGATGAGGGAGTTGGGGCGCATGTCGAGCCAGTGGGATTCGACGTAGTGCAGGCAGGAGGTTCGGGGGGCGGCGCCGAAGGCCACTGTCCAGCCGCCGGGGACGGCGGCGAAGGTGGGCCAGAGGGAGTGTTCGCCTTCGGTGTTGACCAGGACGTAGAACTGGGCGTTGTCGTCGTCGAACGGGTTGGTCATGGGGTGGCCTTTCTGATGAGAGTGCCGAGGTGGGTGAATGCTGCTGGGGTGCCTTCGATTTCGTGGAGGGCCAGCTCGCTGGTGCGGAACAGGCGGTCGCCGTGGGTGCGGCGGGCTGGCGTGAAGTGGGGGGTGAAGTCGGTGGTGGTGATGCCGTAGGCGGTGATGAGGGCGGCTAGCCGGGCCGGGTCGGGTGGTTCGGCGAGAACCACGGTCGCGCCGACGCGCAGGGGTAGCAGGTAGCCGTGCCAGGCGGTGGCGTCGCCGGTGTGGGCTTGGTACAGGTAGACGTCGCGGGTGGTGAGGTTGTGGCGCGCCTGCATGGCGGTTACCCGGTGGACGACGGCGGCGTGGCTGATGGTGACGCTGTGCGTTTTCCCGGGGGGAAACAGCACGAAGGCGGGGTGCTGCGGCAGGATCGGGGCGCGATGTTCGCTGCGGGCGATCGGTTCGCTGGAGTAGCCCGACAGGGCGACCCGGTCGATCGTGACCGTCGGGATGTCGTATGTCCCGAGATGTTCGCGGGCGGCGATGGTCAGGGTCAGTGCCGGATTGACAACCGGTGGGAGCAGCGGGTTCGCGGTGTCTATCGGCACCACCGCGCCACCGGCTTTGAGGACCGCGTAGGCAGCGACCACGAACTCGATGGAACGTGGCACATCCACGAGCACCACCGATTCCGGTCCGATTCCGAGTGCGATCAGGTACCTGGCCAGTTGGTTGGTGCGCCGGTCGAGGTCACCGTAGGTGATGATCGAGGTCGGGCCGTCGCTGGGCGCGTGGACGACGGCCGGGTCGAAAGGGGTTGTGGTGGCTTGCGCTTCGAACTCGTCGAGCAGGAGCTCACCGGGGAGGCCGACCGAACGGGAATAGGGCCCGTCGTCGATGCGGCCGACGAATTCGATTTCGGCGGTCCAGGCGTCGCCCGGCGGCCTGCGGCGCACCAGGTCGCCGGTGGCGAACATCCGGTCGTCCACCGGGCCGATGGGGTTGGCGAGGAACGTCGCGGCGGTGGCCTGCCTGCCGACGTAGCCGCGCGCCAATTGCACACCGGAGACATAGAGTTCGCCGATCTCGCCGTCGGCGACAGGGCACAGGTGCTCGTCGAGGACAAGGAGTTCGACATCGTCGGCCGCTGATCCGAACGGGACCACCTCGAGGTCGGCGCCGGTCACCTCGTGCGCGACGAACTCGCCCGCGGTTTCGGGCCTGCCGTAGACGTGCCACAGGGTCGCTCCGCTCACCTCGCGCAGGGCGGCGGCGGTTTTCGCGAGCAGTGACCCGCCCGAGCCGAGCACCACACGCAGCGAGTCGAGACGTTCCTCGGCATCGGGCAGCGCCGCCAGTTCGGCAAGCTCGAAATGATCGAAACATGCTGTGGTGACGCCGGTTCGGACAATCGCGTCGGCGAGCACTTCCGAAGGCGAGACCACCAGCGTGGCGCCGGTCTGCAGCGCGAGCAGCATCTCCCCCACTGCGGCCTGTCCGGTCAGCGGTGCGTGCCAGAGCACGGAGTCGCCCGCACCGATACCGCAGAGCCGTTGGCGCCAATTCGAATTCGCCTGTGCCGCACGATGTCCGACGACTACGGCGGTCGACGCGACAACATCGACCACCAGGTAGGCCGGGTTGTCCGCACTCGGCCCCGGTAGCTCATCGGGGGTGATATCGACGGTGGCATCGGTGTACAGAACCGGGAACCCGGTGGGGTGCGGTGTTCCGGCGCTGGTGAGGATCAAGGCGGGCGCGGCCAGTGCGACGGCGCGTCGCTGCAGGTCGCCGGAGGTAGCCGGGTCGAGCAGGACGAAGGCACCACCCGCGGCGAGCACCGCGTGCACGGCGACGACGAGTTCGGCCGAGCGTGGCAGCGAGACCGCGACGGTGGTCTCGGGTTCGATGCCGTGCTCGACGAGAGCCGCGGCCAGCGCATCGACTCGCACGGCCAATTCGCCGTAGGTGAGCGCTATTTCGCCGTCGCGCACCGCGAGGGTATCGGGCTCGCGGTCGGCATAGGTGGAGAAGGCGGCGAGCAGGGTCGCCGGGTCACGTGGCCGGTCGCCGTCCAGGTCACGCAGGAGCGCGGCGAGGGTGGCGGCGGTCGTGACCGAATCCGTGTGCGACATCAGAGTTGTCCTTCCGAGTCGTCAACCGACCCTGCCCCGGCGATTACCGCGGCAGCATCGGTCACCAGTGTTTGCAGAGTGGAAGACAGACCTGCGGCGCCGAGTGCGGCGAGCACGCCGGGCACCAGCCCGGCCAGCGCGACGTTCACCAGCGCTTCAGGTTTCATCTTCGCTCCCATCGCCCTGCTCACCGCGGCGAGTTTGGCGTCGAGTGCTCCGTAGGAGATGGCGTGCTCGCCGTGGACGAATGCCACGGTCGCCGGCGCGAGCCGAGCTGCCGAGCCGACGAGGCCCGGCAGATCGGCGATGGTGTGGGTGCTCGGTAGTGGGGTCTTCTCGGTGTCGGTGCGCATGTCGATGGCGCGCACCGCGACAGTGGGATCGGCGGCGACGGCGGTGAGGACCTTGCGGAATCGTTCGGCCAGCGCTTCGACCGTCGACGCGTCGAAAAGGTCGGTGGCGTAACCGAAGTGGACGTCGAGTCCGTCCAGGGTGCCGTTGTCCGCATAACGCTGCAGGGCAGTGAGGTGCAGGTCGAACTTGGCTTCCGTCAGGCCGGGGTCAAGGGTTCGAACGTGTAGGCCCGGTAGGTCGACACCGCCCGGCGGCATGTTCTGGAAGGTCAACATCACCTGGAACAGCGGGGTGTAGGCACCGGTGCGGGTGCGGCCCATGGCATCGACTACCTGCTCGAACGGGACGTCGGCGTGCGAGAGGGCGGCCAGGTCACGGCGCTTGGCCTGGGCCAGAAGGTCGGTGAACGGTGCGCGTGAGTCGATCTCGGTGCGCAGGGCCACGGTGTTGACGAACATGCCGACGAGGTCGTCGAGCTCGCGGGCGCCACGACCGGATACCGGGGCACCGATGATGATGTCCGCACTGCCGGATTGCTTGGCCAGCAGCACCGCCATGGCGCTGTGGACCAGCGTGAACAGGGTGGTTCCGTTGGTGCGGGCTACCTGATCGAGACTGTGAGTGAGCGTGGCATCGATCTCGAATTCGACGGTCGCACCCTGCATTTCACGCCGGGATGAGCGTGGACGGTCGGTCGGCAGGGTGAGCAGTTCGGGCGCGCCGGCGAGTTCGCGGGTCCAGTAGGTGAGCTGCTGGGTGAGCACGCTGTCCGGGTCGGCGTCGGAGCCGAGCAGGTCGCGTTGCCAGGTACTGAAGTCGCCGTACTGGATTTCCAGCGGGTTCCAGCCGGGCTCACGCCCTTCGCTGCGATCCACATAGGCGCGCACCAGGTCTCGGGTGAGCGGGTCGATCGAGTAGCCGTCGGCGCTGATGTGATGCACCACGACGACGAGGACGTGATCGTCGCCTCCCAGCCGGTAGAGCGCGACCCGGACCGGGGGTGCGGCGGTGATGTCGAACGGCTGCGCGACGAGGGCCGCGATCCGGGTGTCGACATCCGCGGCCGCGACCGGGATCGGGGTGAGATCGACGGCGGCGGACCAGGCGGGCATCACCTGCTGCACCGGGCCCGCAGCGGTATCCGGGTAGCGGGTGCGGAGGGTGTCGTGCCGAGCCAGGAGGTCGGCGATCGCCGCTTGCAGGGCGGGTAGGTCGAGGTCGCCGGTGAGGCGGATCGCGGCCGGGATGTGATAGGCCGAGGACTGGGGCGACAGCTGGTGCAGGACCCACATGCGTTGCTGCGCGGGTGAGAGGACCGCGGGGCCTTCGCTGGTGCGTGTGGTCAGTGGGGGGCGGGCGGTTGTGTGGTCGGCGGTGGCGAGGTGTTCGGCCAGTGCGGCGACCGTGGGGGCGTCGAATACCGCCGCTACCGGGACTTGGGCGCCGAGTGCGGCGCCGAGGCGGGCGGCCAGACGAGTTGCCATGAGCGAGTTGCCGCCGAGGGCGAAGAAGTCGTCGTCCAGGCCGACGGCCGGGGCGCCGATCACGTCGATAAAGGTCTGGGCGACAAGCATTTCGACCGCGCTGACCGGAGCACGGAAGGCTGCCTCGGCGAACTCGGGTGCCGGCAGGTTGGCGCGATCGACCTTGCCGTTGGCGTTGAGGGGCAACGCATCGAGCACCACCAGGGCGGCGGGCACCATGTAAGCGGGCAGGTCGGCGGCGAGCTCGCCACGCAGTCGGGCCGCGATGGCTTGTTCGTCGCCCGGAGTCAGGTCGGCGACCGCCGCGTAGGCGATCAGGCGGGCGCCCGCACGCTCGTCGGTCTTGGCCACGGCGACCGCGGCGCGCACCTCGGCACAGCGCAGCAGGGCTGTTTCGACCTCGCCGAGTTCGATGCGGAAGCCACCGATCTTGACTTGGAAGTCGGCGCGTTCGAGGTATTCGAGGGTGCCGTCGGCTCGCCATCGCACGATGTCACCGGTGCGGTACATCCGCGATCCGACGCCGCGGTGTCCTGCCCCGGCGGAAAGGGTCGTGAAGGGGTTGGCGACGAAGTGGTCGGCGGTCAACGACCGGCGACCCCGGTAGCCGCGGGCCAGCTGGTCACCGGACAGGTAGAGCTCGCCTGCTACGCCGATCGGGACCGGGCGAAGTCGAGCGTCGAGGACGTACACGGCGCTGTTCCAGGCGGGTGTGCCGATCGGGACCACGTGCGTCGGGTCGTGGGCCACTTCGTATTCGGTGATCGAGACCGCGGCCTCGGTCGGGCCGTACAGGTTGTGCAAGACAGCTTCCGTACCGCCCGCACGGAACTGGGCGGCCGTGGCAGCGGGCAGTGCTTCGCCGATGGCGAGAACGGCGCGTAGCGAATCAGGCAGTGCCGGTGCGGTTTCGGTCGCCAGCAGCATGCCGACGAGTGACGGCACCGCGTGCAGGACTGTGACGCCGTGTCGGGTCATGGTGGCGCGCAGACGATCTGGATCGCGTTCGTCGCCGGGACGAGTAACGATCAGAGCGCCGCCGGAGGTGAGCGGGGACCAGAACTCCCAGACCGAGAGGTCGAAGGTGGCGGGGGTTTTCAGGAGAACGCGGTCGGCGGTGGTCATGGTGAAGCGGTCGTGCAGCCAGGCGATCTGGTTGACGATCGCGGCGTGCGGGACGGTGACACCCTTGGGACGACCGGTGGAACCGGACGTGAAGATGATGTAGGCGGGGTGCTCGGGGCGCAGTGGGGCGATGCGCTCGGCATCGGTCACCGGGGCCGTCGAGAGATCTCGCAGAGCCCGGTGATCCAGTTCGAAGACAGGTACGTCCACGGAGACCGGCAGGCCGTCGGCGGCGGTGGTGAGTACGCACAGCGGTGCCGCGGTGGTGACGATGTAGGCGATGCGGTCGACAGGGTGGTCGGGGTCGATCGGCACGTACGCGCCACCCGCCCGGACGACGGCGTGCATGGCGATCACGAGGTCGATGCCGCGCCGCATGGCCAGCACGACCGTGCGCTCCGGGCCGACACCCTCGGCGATCAGGAGCCGAGCGACACGGTTGACCTGGGCATCGAAGGTGGCGTAGTCCAGGGATTCGCCGGTCTCGTCGTCTACCAGCGCGAGCGCGTCCGGGGTGCGGTTCGCCTGGCGGGCGACCAGATCAGCGAGGGTGGCCTGCTCGACCGGATGAGCGGTGTTGTTCCACGTCCCGAGGAGCAGGGTGCGGTCGTCGCCGAGCAGGTCGAGGTCGCCGACGACGACATCCGGTGTGGCGGTGACGGATTCGAGAATGCGGCGCAGCTGATCGGCGAATCGTTCGGCAGTTCCGGCGTCGAACAGATCGGTGGCGTAGCCGAGAGCCATCTCGATGCCCGCTGGGGCGCCCTCGGCGGTGTAGTTGTCGAGGGCGAACAGGTGCAGGTCGAACTGCGCTACGCCGGAGTCGAATTCGATGCTGGAGACGGTGAGGCCGGGGAGTTCCAGGTGGCCGCGCTCGTGGTTCTGGAACGAATAGCCGACCTGGAACAGTGGGTGCCGCGCGGTGGAACGGGCCGGGTTGAGCACCTCGACCAACCGCTCGAACGGCACATCGGCGTGTGAGAACGCGGCGATGTCGGCGGTGCGGGCCGCGGCGAGCAGGTCGGTGAACGGGGCGTCACCCGTGACCGGGGTGCGCAGCACGATGGTGTTGACGAACATGCCGATGACCTCGTCGAGTTCGGCTTCGCCACGGCCCGCGTTCGGGGTGCCGACAGCGATATCGGCGGTGCCGGAGACCCGGGCCAGCAGGGCCGCGAAGGCCGCGTGGACCACCATGAACAGCGTGGCGCCGTTGCCACGGCCGAGTGCGATCAGCGCGGCGTGCAGCTCGGCGTCGACGGTGAAGCTCACCTTGTCGCCGCGCAGGCTTTGCCGGGCCGGTCGCGGCCGGTCGGTCGGCAGGGCCAGCTGATCGGGCAGTCCGGCGAGCTGGGTGTGCCAGTAGCCGACCTGCTGGGCGGCAAGGGATTCCGGGTCGGCTTCATCGCCGAGCAGGTCGCGCTGCCACAGCGCGTAGTCGGCGAACTGCACGGCCGGCGGTGCCCAGCCGGGGGCGGTATCGGCGAGCCGGGCGGTGTATGCCCGCATCAGGTCGGCGACGAAGGGTGCGATGGAGGAACCGTCGGCCGCGATGTGGTGTATCACGGCGGCCAGCACGAATTCGGTATCGGCCACCTGGAACAGGCGCATGCGCACCGGAATCTCGGCGGTGACGTCGAAGGTGGTCTCGGCCAGTTCGCGAATCGCCGCGGGGAGATCTGCGTCGGTCATCGCGATCGGTTCCAGCGACGCGACGGCATCGGCGGCTGCCACGATCGACTGCATCGGGGTGCCGTCGACGTCGGTTCCCGCGGCTCGCGATACCGGGTACATCGTGCGCAGTGACTCGTGCCGGGCGACCACATCGGCCATCGCGGCCCGCAAGGCACCGGTATCGAGCGCACCACTCAGGCGCAGCGCGAACGGGATGTTGTAGGCCACCGACGCGCGGTCGAAGCGGTTGAGGAACCACATCCGCTGCTGGGCCGGGGACAGCGGAAGGACCTCGGGGCGGGCCCGGCCGACGAGCGCGGGCCGATCGACGGTGGACTGGGCAGCGACCGCGGCGGCCAACTCGACGACCCGCGGCGCCTCGAACAGGGTCCGCACACCGACGCGCCGTTCCAGGGCGGCACCGACACGGGCCACAGCCTTGGCCGCCAGCAGCGAGCTGCCGCCGAGGGCGAAGAAGTCGTCGTCGGCGCCGACCGGCTGGTCGCCGGCACGGCCGAGGACCTCGGCGTAGACGTCGGCGATGATCTGCTCGGTGATCGTGGCGGGCTTGCGGTAGGCGGTGGCCTCGAAGACGGGCGCGGGGAGTGCGGCACGGTCGAGCTTGCCGTTGACCGTGAGCGGAATGCGGTCGACCGGCACGACGGCTGCCGGGAGCATGTGCTCGGGCAGGGTCCGGGCCAGCTCCTTGCGCAGCGCGGCGATGTCGAGGTGGTCGGATGCCGCGACCAGGTAGGCCACGATTCGTGGCTCGTCGACGAGGTCGGTACGGACCAGCACCGCGACTTCGCGCGGGGCTACCGAACTGTCCAGCAGCGCCGCCTCGATCTCGCCGAGTTCGACGCGGAACCCACGCAGGTTCACCTGCTGGTCCGCGCGGCCGAGGTATTCGAGGTCGATCCGCGTGGGGCGTGACGACGCGAGCACTTCGATGGCGTCGTCGGGCACGATCGTCCAGCGGGCCAGGTCACCGGAACGGTAGGCGACGGATCCAGGAGGACCGTAGGGGTCGGCGACGAAGCGGCTCGCGGTCAGATCAGGGCGGCCGAGGTAACCACGGGCCAGTTGTGGGCCAGAGACATAGATCTCGCCGGGAACGCCGAGCGGGACAGGACGCAAACGCGAATCCAGCACGCGCACTGCCAGTCCCGCGATGGCGCCGCCGATCACGCTGGCGGAGCCGGTGTTCGCGGTGATCTCGCGGTAGGAGGCGTGGACGGTTGTTTCGGTGATGCCGTACATGTTCACCATGCGGGGCGAGTCCGGGTGGCGGGCGAACCAGCCGGCCAGGCGTTGGGGATCGAGTGCCTCGCCGCCGAAGATCACTGTGCGCAAGGCGTATTCGGTGGGTGTCGGCGTGGCCAGGTCCGCGGCGATGAGCTGGTAGAACGCTGACGGCGTCTGATTGAGGACGGTGACACGTTCAGTGCGGAGCAGCTCGCGGAACTGCTCGGGCGAGCGGGAGGTGAAGTAGTCGACCAGCACGATCGAGCCGCCGTGGAGCAAGGCGCCCCACAGCTCCCACACCGAGAAGTCGAAGGCATAGGAGTGGAACATCGTCCACACATCCGAGGGGCCGAACTCGAAGCGCTGCGCGGTGTTATCCAGCAGTGCGACAACATTCGAGTGCGGCACAACGACGCCCTTGGGGCGGCCGGTCGAGCCGGAGGTGTAGATGACGTAGGCGGCGTTGGCGGCGGCAAGTGGCATCCGCCGGTCCGCGTCGGTCAGGGGTTCGGCGGCGAAGTCGGACAGGTCGGCCGCGGTGAGGTCGATGACCGGGCCACCGAACCAGTCGCGTGCCAGGCCGGTGTCGTCGTTGGTGATGGCGCAGTGCGGGCGGGCGTCGTCGAGGACGTATTCGATGCGATCGGCGGGGTAGTTGGGGTCGATCGGCAGGTAACCGCCGCCGGCCTTCAGTACGGCGAGCAGGGCGACGGGCAGCTCCACCGAGCGCGGAAGTGCCACCGCTACCAGCGATTCCGGGCCGACGCCCGCGGCGACGAGACGCCGGGCCAGCCGGTTGGACCAGGCGTCGAGCTCGCCGTAGGTCAGGGCGAGCTCGCCCGTCTTGACGGCGATGGCGTTCGGATCGAGGGTGGCGACGCGGGCGAACCGGTCCACCATGGTGTCGGTGGCGGCCACCGAAGCGCCGGTGGCCGACCACTCGTGCAGGGTGCGCTGTTGTTCTTCGGCGCTGAGCAGTTGGATGTCACCGACAACGACAGTCGGGTCGGCGACGACGGCGGCCAGCACCTGGGTGAAGCGGCGGGCCAGCACGGCAACGCTGCCTTCATCGAAAAGGTCGGTCGCGTAGGCAATTTCGATCGACATGCCGTTCGCGCGGCCGTCGATGTCGTCGGATTCTCCGATAGTGAACTGCAGGTCGAACTTCGCCACGGCGGCATCGAAATCGACCGGCTCGACGCGCAGTCCCGCGGCTTCCAGCGCGGGGACGGTGAAGTTCTGCAGGGCCAGCGCCACCTGGAACAGCGGGTGGCGGTTGCGGGCTCGCGCCGGATCGACGGCATCCACGACCTGCTCGAACGGGATGTCGGCGTGCGAGAGGGCGTCGAGGTCGCCGGCCCGGACGGCGTCGAGGGCGGTTTCGAATTCGGCGCGCGGGTCGATCTGGGTGCGCAGGACCAGGGTGTTGACGAACATGCCGATCAGGCCGTCGAGGGCGGCCTCGCCACGGCCCGCGACCGGAGTACCGATGGCGATGTCGCTGCCGCCGGACAGGCGGGCCAGCAGAACGGCGAGTGCCGCGTGCACGGTGCTGAACAGGGTGGCCTCGTGCTTGCGGGCCAGTTCGCGCAGTTCGCTGTGCAGATCGGAGTCGATCTGGAAGCGGTGCACGGCGCCACGGTAGGTGGATTCGACGGGGCGGGGACGGTCGGTCGGCAGCTCGAGCTGTTCGGGAACACCGGCGAGGCCGCGACGCCAGAAGGCCAGTTGCGTGTGCGCGAGTGAGCCGGGATCTGTGGGGTCACCCAGGTTTTCGTGCTGCCAGAGCGCGTAGTCGGCGTACTGGATCGGCAGCGGCGCCCAGGTGGGGGTGACGCCGTCGCGGCGGGCGGCGTAGGCGGCCATCAGGTCGGCGGCCAGTGGGCCGAGCGAGAAGCCGTCCGCGGCGATGTGGTGGACCACCAGGACGAGCACGTGGTCACCGTTCACCGCGAACAAGGCCGCGCGCAGCGGGATTTCGGTGGTGAGGTCGAATCGAACGGCGGCACAGGCCAGCAGGCGTTCGGGTAGTTCCGCCTCGGTGATCGTCTCGGGCCGCAGGGCGAGTTCGGTGGTGTCCGAGATCAGCTGTTCGGCGCCCGCAGGCCCGTCGGGGTAGCTGGTTCGCAGGGATTCGTGCCGGGCGACCAGGTCGGCGAGGGCGGCTTCGATGGCAGCGATATCGAGGTCGCCGGTGAGCCGGAGCGCGACGGGGATGTTGTCGACAGCGTCGCCGATGCCGTCGACGTCGGCGAGGTAGCGGTTGAGGAACCACATCCGGCGCTGCGCCGCCGACAGCGGAATCCGCTGGGGTCGTTCGCGAGCGGTGAGTTCGAGGCGGCCGCCGGTCCCGCGCAGGGCGGTGCACCGGTGGGCCAGGTCGACCACGGTCGGTGCGTCGAACAGCAGCCGGACCGGGATCTGGGTGTCGAGGGCGGCGCCGAGGCGGGCCGCGACCTGGGTGGCATTGAGGGAGTTGCCGCCGAGGGCGAAGAAGTCGTCGTCGAGGCCGACTTCGCGATCGGCAGGGAAGCCGAGCACCGTGGCGAAGGTGGCTGCGACGATGCGCGCGACTTCGGTGGACGGCGCCCGGAAGACCGTGGTCTCGAAACTCGGTGCGGGCAGCGACTTCCGGTCGAGCTTGCCGGAGGTGTTGAGCGGAAATTCGTCGAGGACGACGAATGCCGCGGGAACCATGTAGGCGGGCAGGGTGCGGATCAGCGTGGACTTCACCGCGTCCACGTCGGCGTGTTGTGCCGCGACGAGATACCCGACCAGGGTCTCGTCGCGGACGACAACCGCTGCCTGGGTGACTTCGGGAAGTCCGGACAGTACGGCTTCGATCTCGCCGAGCTCGATCCGCAGACCACGCAGCTTCACCTGGAAGTCGGTGCGGCCCAGGTACTCCAGTTCACCGTCCTTCGTCCATGTGACGAGGTCGCCGGTGCGGTACATGCGTTCGCCAGGGGTGAAGGGGTTGGCGACGAAACGGTCCGCTGTCAGATCGACGCGACCCGCATAGCCTCGTGCGAGTTGCGTGCCTGCCAGATACAGCTCGCCGGGAACACCGACGGGGACCGGGTGTAGTCGACCGTCGAGGACGAACACCTGGGTGTTGTGCACAGGTGCGCCGATCGGGACGGAGACGGTGTCGGCGTCGATCACCTCATGGAAGGTGACGTCGACGGCGGCCTCGGTGGGGCCGTACAAGTTGTGCACAGCCGCACCGGTGCGCTGACGCAGTAGTTGGGCAGGCGCGGGCGGCAGTGCCTCGCCCGAGGCGAATACCAGGCGCAGCGATGCGCAGGTCCCGGCGGACGTTTCGGTGGTCACGGCCCGCACGATCGCATCGCTCGCCGCGTCGCCGCGGGCATCGGCTCGGTCGAGCGCGGCGACGAAGACCGCGAGCATCGACGGGACGAAGTGGGCGACGGTGATCTGTTCGATGTCGATCAACTGGGCCAGGTAGGCCGGGTCGCGGTGACCGTCGGAGCGGGCCAGGACGAGGCGGGCCCCGATCTGCAAGGGCCAGAGGAACTCCCACACCGACACATCGAAGGTAGCGGGGGTCTTCTGCAATACGGCGTCGTCGGGGGTGAGGCGGTAGGCGTCCTGCATCCACACCAGGCGGTTGACGATGGCGGCGTGGGAAACGACGACGCCCTTGGGCTGACCGGTGGAGCCGGAGGTGAAGATCAGGTAGGCGGCGTTCGCTGGGGTCAGGGTGGCGAGGCGGTCGGCGTCGGTGATCGGTTCGGACGGGTAGTCGGTGGTGTCGAGTTGCTCGAGATCGAGAATCGCGGGCCGAACGGCGGACGCGGCTTCGGAGTTCACCGCGGAGAGATCGATGTCGTCGATCGCGCGGGTCAGGACACAGATCGGGTCGGCGGCGGCGATCACCTGGGCGATGCGCTCGGCCGGATGGTCGGGGTCGAGCGGCACATAGGCGCCACCCGCGGCGAGGACCGCGTACATCGCGACGACCAGGTCGGTCGAGCGGCGCATGCCGAGAGCCACGGTGCGATCGGGGCGGACGCCGATCGAGATCAACAGACGAGCAAGCCGATTCACCTCAGCGGCGAACTCGGCGTAGCCGAGCGATTCGCCCTCGAAGGTCACCGCGATCGCATCCGGGGTGCGCTGGGCCTGCGCGGTGAACAGCGAGGCCAGTGTCATCCGCTCGTCGACCGGGTACGCGGTGGCGTTCCAGGTGTCGAGCAGCTGGGTGCGCTGCGCGGTGTCGAGCAGGTCGATGTCGCCGATCACGACGTTGGGATCGGCGGTCACCGTATCCAGCATCCGCAGCAAGCGGGTGCCGAAATCTGTGATGGTCTGCGCGTCGAAGAGATCGGTGGCGTACTCGAAGCGGCCGTGCAGGCGGTCGGTGGTCTCGCGCAGGGTCAGTTGCAGATCGAATTTGGCGGTGTGGGTGTCGATCTCGATTTCCGAGGCGGTCAGGCCCGCGAGTTCGAGTTCGGTTCGGGAGTTGTTCTGGAAGTCGAGCATCACCTGGAACAGCGGGTGCCTGGCGGTCGAACGCTCGGGGTTGAGCACCTCGACGAGTCGGTCGAAGGTGACGTCGGTGTTGGCGAGGGCCCGCAGGTCGCCGTCGCGGACCGTGCCGAGGAGTTCGGCGAAGGTGGCTTCGGGCCGGAGCTGGGTGCGCAGCACGAGCGTGTTGACGAACATGCCGACCAGGTCGTCGAGCGCCTGATCGCCGCGACCGGCGACCGGAGTGCCGATCGAGATGTCCTGCTGGCCGGAAAGTTTGGCGAGTGTGACGGCGAATGCGGTGTGCAACACCATGAACAGCGAGGCGTTGGCTCGCGCGCCGATGCCGCGCAGTCGTTCGGTGATCGCGGCGGGGACCGTGAAGGTCTGGCGCGCACCGCGACCCGAGGCCACGGCCGGGCGGGGGCGGTCGCTCGGCAGGGAAAGCAGGTCTGGGAGGTCGGCCAGTTCCGTTGTCCAGAAATCGATCTGCCGCGACATGACGGAATCGGCGTCGTCCTCGTCGCCGAGCGCATCGCGCTGCCAGCACGCGAAGTCGGCGTACTGCACCGGCAGTGGTGTCCACTGGGGTGCGGCGCCTGCCCGGTGGGCGGCGTAGGCGACCATCACGTCGCGAGTCAGCGGCGCGACGGACCAGCCGTCGGCGGCGATGTGGTGCAGCACGAGCACGAGGACGTGCTCATCGGTGGCGGTGTGCAGCAGGTGCAGGCGGACCGGGGGTTCCTGGTCGACCGAGAACGGGATGGCGGCCAGTGCGCGGATCCGGTTGTCGAGGTCGACCGGGGCGATCGAGTGCGGTTCGAGGGTGATGGTCAGCCGGCCTGCGTCGAGCACCTGCTGGAACGGGACGCCGTCGACGGCGGGGTAGCGGGTCCGCAGGGCCTCGTGCCTGGCGAAGACCGCGGCAACGGCCGCATTCATCGCGACGTAGTCGATGGCGCCGGTCAGACGGATCGCGGCGGCGATATTGTCGGCGACCGATTCGGCGTCGAACTGATTGAGGAACCACATGCGCTGCTGGGCGTAGGACAGCGGAATCCGGTGCGGCCGTTCACCTGCCACCAGCGCGAGCCTGGGCGCGACCACATCCGCGGAGCCGAGCAGGGCGGCGAGAGCAGTGACGGTCGGCGCCTCGAACAGCACCTTCAGCGACACCGCGCGGCCGAGCGCGGTGCCGAGGCGGGACACCACCTGGGTAGCGACGAGGGAGTTACCACCGAGCGCGAAGAAGTCATCGTCGGCACCGACCCGCTCGACCCCGAGCACCTCGCCGAACACCTGAGCCACCACGGACTCGGTACCCACAGCGGGTGCACGGAAGGCATGCGCGGTGAACACCGGCTCCGGCAGCGCCCTGCGGTCGAGCTTGCCGTTGGGGGTGAGCGGCAGCGCGTCGATCACGACGAACGCGGACGGCACCATGTGCGGGGCGAGGGTGCCACGCAGGGCAGCGGTGATCGCGTCGACATCGGTACCGACTGTCTCCGCCGCAGGCGCTGCTCCGCCCGCAGCGGGCACGAGGTAGGCGATGAGCTGGTCGCCTCGGTGCGCGTCGGCGCGGACGAGCACGACGGCCTGGCGGATCGACGGCAGCGCGAGCAGGGCGGTTTCGATCTCGCCGAGTTCGATCCGGAAACCCCGGATTTTGACCTGGTCATCGTTGCGGCCCAGGTATTCGATGGTGCCTTCGGTGGTCCAGCGAACCAGGTCGCCGGTGCGGTACATGCGCTCGGACGGTGCCCACGGGCAGGCGACGAAGCGCGCCGCGGTGAGGGCCGCGCGGGAGCGATAGCCACGGGCGACCTGGGCGCCCGCGACGTACAGCTCGCCTGCGACGCCGGTGGGGACCGGTCGCAGGCGCGCGTCGAGCACCCACTGGGTGATGCCGCGCAGTGGCGTGCCGAGGGTCAGCGGGGAATCAGCGGTGAGTGGGGCGCTGATGTTGGTGGCGACGGTGGTCTCGGAGGGTCCGTAGGCATTCACGAACGCGCGCGGGACAGGTCCGGTTGTCCAGCGGGCGATCAGGTCGGGCGGGCAGGCTTCGCCGCCGACCATCACCATCCGAAGGGCGTCGAGCCGGGTGGGGTCGAGCACGGCCAGACCGGACGGCGTCATCAGGGCGTGGGTGACGCGCTGCTCCGAAAGGAGCTGGGCCAGTTCATCTCCCACGTGGCGACCCAGGGGCGCGATCACCAGCGTCGCGGCGGAGTTCACGGCGAGCAGGAATTCCATCACCGAGATGTCGAAGGACGGGGAACCGACCTGCAGCACGCGAGCGTCGGCGGTGCCGAACATGCGGGCGGTTTCCTCGGCGGCGAAACCGGCGATGCCCGCCTGGGTGACCAGCACGCCCTTGGGCAGGCCGGTGGAGCCGGAGGTGTAGATGACGTAGGCGAGGTGCTGGGTGCACAGCGGTCGGGCACGGTCGGCGTCGGTGACGGGATCACTGGAACGCCAGGCGCATTCGGCCATCAGCTTCAGTTCGTCGAGGACCAACCAGTCGATCGGACCGGGCAGCGCGGGCTGCGACTCGTGCACGGTAAGACCCAGTCGCGCACCGGAATCGGTCACCATATGGGTGATCCGATCGAGCGGATAGCTCGGGTCGACCGGCAGCCAAGCGGCACCGGATTTGGCGACAGCCCATACCGCGAGAACCGATTCGATGGAGCGAGGGATGGCGACGGCGACCACGTCGTCGGGACCGACGCCACTGTCGATGAGGACCCTGGCCAGGCGTGAGGACGCCCGGTCGAGTTCGCGGTAGGTGAGGGTGCGGTCGCCGTCGGTCACGGCATCGCGATCCGGGCCGGCCGCGACGGCCGTGGCCAGCAGATCGGGAAGCAGACCGGTGGCGGTTACCGGTGCTCCGCGCATACCGGTGAGCTGGGAATATTCGGGCGCCGACAGCAGCGATAGGTCGCCGACCGCGGTGTTCGGGGCGGTGACCGCCGCGGACAGTAGTCGTACGAAGCGCGCACCGAGAGTGTGCATCTCGAGTTCGCCGAACAGGTCGGTGGCATACAGAACGACGGCGTCGATGCCGTCGGGTTCACCTGCGGCACCGCGTCGTTCGGCGAGAGTGAGCTGTAGGTCGAACTTGGTGATGTCGAGTTCGATCTCATGCACCGTGACCGGCGCGCCCGCCAGTTCGACAGTGGTGTCGAGCACGGCCTGGAAGTTGAGCGCCACCTGGAACAGCGGGTGACGAGACTGCGAGCGAGCCGGGTTGACGACGTCGACCAGGCGATCGAAGGGAACGGTGGCGTGCGCGAAGGCGGCCAGGTCGGTCTCGCGGGTGTGCTCGAGCGCGGCGGTGAAGCTCGCGGCCGGGTCGACCTCGGTGCGCAGCACCAGGGTGTTGACGAACATGCCGATCAGCTCGTCGATGGCGCGGTCGCCGCGGCCCGCGACACCGGTACCGATGGCGATGTCGGTGGTCCCGGACAGGCGCGCGAGGAGCACGGCCAGTGCGGTGTGCAGGACCATGAACAGCGAGGCGCCTGCCTGCTGCGCCAGGTCGGCGAGCTGACGGTGCAGGTCGGCATCGATGGTGAAGGCGGTGCGCGCGCCGCGCATGCTCGGCTCGATCGGCCGCTGACGGGCCGACGGCAGCTCGAGCTGGTCGGGCAGACCCGCGAGAGTCCGTTCCCAGAACGCGATTTCGCGCGCGGCCAGCGACTGCAGATCGGCTTCGGCGCCGAGGAGTTCGCGCTGCCAGAGGGCATAGTCGGCGTAGTGCACACTCAGCGGCGACCAACCGGGGTCGACGCCGTCGGTGGCGGCGCGGTAGGCGGTGAGCACGTCACGCACCAGCACCTGCAGCGAAACACCGTCTGCCGCGATGTGATGCAGCACGACAGCGAGGACGCACTCCCGCGCGTCCGCGACAAACGCCACACCGTCGCTGCCGATGGGCGCAGCGACGACGTCCGATCGGCGTGGTGCGGAGTTATCCACAGCCGTGTCGGCGGTCTCGGTAACGACGAAGATGCCCGCCCGGAAAGGCGCTTCGCGTTCGAGATCGAACCCGGCGCGCGCGAATCGCGTCAGCTCGGCGTCGAGGTCGGCGGCAGGCACTTCGGTGGGATCGCCGATGCGGACCAGTCCCGCGTCGCCGATGACCTGCTGGGCAACCTCACCACCAGGGGCTTCGACCGCGGGGAACACGGTGCGCAGGGCTTCGTGGCGGTCGACAACCGCGTGCAAGGCGGCGACCAGGGCGGGGAGATCGGCGGTGCCACGCATACGGATGACGAACGGCATGTTGTAGCCGGGGGCCGAGGGATCGAAGCGGTTGAGGAACCATATTCGTTGCTGCGCGGGCGAAAGCGGAATCAACGCCGGGCGCGGGCGCGCGGTGAGCACCGGGAGCTGGGCCGAGACACCGGTGTCGTCGCGTTCGGCGATCGCAGCGGCAAGGCGGGTCACGGTGGTCGCGCCGAACAGATCGCGCACGCCGAGGCGGCAGCCGAGGTCGGCGCCGAGGCGGGCCGCGACCTGGGTGGCGACCAGGCTGTTGCCGCCGAGGGCGAAGAAGTCGTCGTCGCGGCCGACCCAGTCGAGGCCGAGTACCTCGCCGAACACCCTGGCCACCGCCTGTTCCACCGGGCCGACGGGTTCGGCGTAGGTGACGACGGTGCGGACCGGAGCGGGCAGGGCCTTGCGATCCAGCTTGCCCGACGCGTTCACCGGGAGGGCATCGAGCAGCACGAACGCGGCGGGCACCATGTAGGCCGGCAGCGCGCGCAGCGCGGTCTCGCGCAGATCAGCCATCGCGACCGAGCCCGGCTCGGCTTCCACCACATAGGCGACCAATTGCTCACCGACACCCGCGTCGTCACGGACCACCACAACGGCGCGCGCCGCGGAGTCGACGCTCTCCAACACGGCCTCGATCTCGCCGAGCTCGATCCGCAGACCACGCAGCTTCACCTGAAAGTCGGTGCGCCCCAGGTATTCCAGCTCGCCATTGGTGGTCCAGCGGACCAGGTCACCGGTGCGGTACATCCGTTCACCCGGCAGCGGGTGCGCGACAGCGACACCGGACCCGGCGTCGGTGACGACAACCGCGGGCGCTGCGACGAAACGTCCGGCGGTGAGCTCGGGACGTCCTACATAACCCCGGGCGAGCTGTACCCCCGACAGATACAGCTCACCCGGAGCCCCGACCGGAACTGGCCGCAGCCGTGAGTCGAGAACATGGAGCCGGGTGTTGAACACCGGCGCGCCGATCGGCACCGTGACCCGGTCGCTGTCGTTCACCTCATGGAAGGTGACATCGACGGCGGCCTCGGTCGGGCCGTAGAGATTGTGCAGCCGGGCACCGGTCAGCAGCCGCAGCCGCTGGGCCGGCGCGGCGGGCAGTGCCTCGCCGGACGCGAAGACCAGCCGCAGCGAGGTGCGCTCGGCGATTTCCTGCTGGGCCAGAAAGACTTCCAGCATCGATGGCACGAAATGTGCGACGGTGACGCCGTATTCCGCGATCACCCGGCGCAGATACCCGGAATCCCGGTGGCCGTCCGGCTCGGCCAGCAGCAAGGTGGCACCGATCTGCAAGGGCCAGAAGAACTCCCACACCGACACATCGAAGGTCATCGGGGTCTTCTGCAGCACCACGTCGACGCCGTGCAGCCGGTAGGTCTGCTGCATCCACACCAACCGGTTCACGATCGCGGCGTGCTCGACCGCGACACCCTTGGGCAGACCGGTGGAGCCGGAGGTGAAGATGACATAGGCGGGGTGACCGGGGCGCAGCGGCGCGGTGCGGTCGGCGTCGGTCAGCGGGGCGTCGTCGTAGTCGCTCAGGTCCAGCGCATCCACGGCCAGCACCGGCAGCCCGTCGACGGGCGCGCGGTCGCGGGTGGTCGTGAGCACCGCGGCCGGGGCTGCGGTGGCGAGGATGTGCGCGATGCGCTCGGCCGGATGGTCCGGATCGATCGGCACGTAGGCCGCGCCCGCGGTGAGCACCGCGTACATCGCCACCACCAGCTCGGGCGAACGCCGAATACTCAGTGCCACCAGCGATTCCGGACCGATGCCGTCCGCCCGCAGACGCCGGGCCAGCCGATTGACCCGCTGGGCCAGCTCGCGGTAGGTCAGCGTCGCGTCATCGGAATGCGCGTGGTCGGCGTCGGTGTGCGAGGACGTCGCCATGCGCACGGCCACGTCGTCGGGAGTGCGCGCGACCTGGGCTTCGAACAGGGCGGGCAGGGTGGCCACTGGCACCGAACGCTCGACCAGCGCGGCGTCGACGTCGAACCGGGTGGAATTCCAGATTCGCGTGCTGACCTGGAGTTCCAGCTCGGTCGCCACCTCGATCGCGCTCAGCGCGGTGTCCAGGTCGGCAGCGGCCAGGCGCTCGAGGAAGCCGAGGAAGCGGGCGTGGTGCCTGGCCAGGGTGTCGGCGTCGTAGAGGTGCGGGTTGGCCTCGAAGTCGACGTGCACGCGGTCGCGGTCGCCGTAGTAGACATTGAGGCTCAAGTCCTCGATCGGGCCGGTGGACAGCACCCGGTAGCGGCCGGTGGTGGTACCGAGCGTGAGGTCACTGCGGAAGAGCATGAAGTTGGCGAGCGGTCCGAACAGCGCGCGCCGGGCGGGGCGGCCGTCGTCTTCGGCGTCGCGGCGGATGTCCTCGGCACGGTAGCGCTGATGCCGCAGCGCACCCGCCACCTCGACCCGCGCCGCGCGCAGCAGTTCACCCCAGGTGGCGGCCGAACCCGCCGCGCCCGTGGGCAGTCGCAGCGGCACGATATTGGACAGCATCCCCGCCGAGCGGCGCATGACCGCGGTGGTGCGGGCGGTGACGGGCAGGCTCAGCACCGCGTCCGGACGGTCGGTGAGGCGGCCCAGATAGGCGGCGAAGGCGGCGAGCAATACCGCCGAGATCGTCGAATCATCGCTGGCGGCAATGGTTTCCAGCCGGTCCACCAGCTTTTCCGACAGGCGCCCGCCGGTCACCAGGTTGATCGCCGAACGCGGCGCGGTACGGCCGTCGAGCGCGGTGGGGCTGTCGAGGCCGGCGATGCGCTGGGCCCAGTGCTCACGATCGCCGACGAAACGGGTGCTCTCACGGTAGCGCTGTTCGCCCTCGACCAGCACGGACAGCTCACCCGGCACCAGCTCGCCGGCCGGGGTGTCGCGCATCCGCGCGGTGTAGAGCTCGGCGATGCGCTGGGAGTTGGCGAACGCGCCGTACCCGTCGAGCACGATGTGATGGCCGCGCAGATACCAGAACCAGCGCGCGTCACCGACCCGCAATACCGCACCCGCCACCAGCCGGTCGGTGAGCAGGTCGATCGGGGCGCCGAACTCCGCGCGCATCCACTCCTGCGCGGCGGCCACGGGGTCGTCGTGGTGGCGCAGATCGATCAGCGGCAGCTCCTGCTCGATCGCGATGGTGTGGTCGACGTACTGGTGCGGGACGCCGTCGAACTCGCCGATGCGTACCAGCGGTGAACCGTAAGCGTGCGCGGCCTCAGCCGTAACCTGTTGCAGCACATCGGCATCGAGCTCGCCGACGATATCGACGTACTGGGCGATGGTGATCGGGACATCGGGGTCGAGCAGCTGCGCGTACCAGACACCCAGCTGGGCCGGGGTCAGCGGAAACGGCAGACCGACGACCCGCGCTTCCTGTGGTCGCGCACTGAACCCACCCAACTCCGTACCGTGCACCAGAGCCTCCTCGTATCGCGAAAGAACAGCAGATCGAATGTTTTCGGGCAGCACGAATACACCTCGTGAACCGAAAGATTCGATATGAACGCGGTGGGCGTGACGCCACACTCGCGCAAGATCCCCGACAGATCATGTGGACGAGATCGACGACCGAGGGTCGCCGAGGCAACGGACGAGGTGTCCGTCGCGGGTGCCTAGCTGTTGATCATTCCTCCAACGGCTTTTGTCAGTTACATCACATGGGCGCCTGTCCATGCAGTGCCGACAGTAAGCCCTCGTTTAATAAAAAGGTACTTTTTCCGCTAAAAAAATCGGTCGATCGTCCAGTCCGCACAGGGGGTTGGTCACGACCAGGGCACGAATGTGGGCTCCAACACATCGGCTACAGATATGTGAGCCATCACACCTTCAGACCGGGACCCTATGAGCCGAAACGTTGCATCTGCGTTGCATCTGCGCCGATGCGCCGGTCGAGCACCCGGATCTTGGCTTCTATCTGCGCATACAGTGGCGAATCACGATCGACAGTTGACCGGTAGGCGGCCCAGGCCGCAGCGTCGTCACGCCCTTCCGGGCACGACGTCCAGCGGCGCAGCACTCCGGCGTCGGGGGCGGCGAGCACGGCGGTCCGCAAGCGGACCCGCAGCTCGTCGCGGATGTCGCAGATACCCGGAGCCGAGGAGCGCGGGAGCACCGGGCCCGCGTACAAGCGCAATGCGGATTCGATATCACCGGAGTCGAGAGCGGCCCGCAAGGCCTCCACATCGGTTGCGACATGCACGCGCAGACGGTATGGGCGCGAACCGACCACCGAGGCGCCGACCACCGACCGCAGCCGCGACATCGCCGCGCGGATCGTGCCGTTGTCCAGATCGGTGTCGTCGAGCAGCAGTGCCAAGTGGTCGGCGCCTAGGCCTTCGGGATATTCGGTGAGCAAGAGCAGGATCTCGGCATGGCGCTGCGAGAGCGGCACCCGCTCCCCCGCGATGCTCAACTGAGGTTGTCCCAAACCCAACACATCGAGGCCGAGCTTGGCCTGTCCGGTGTCGTCGCGGTTCACCGGCACCGGTGCCGCGATGCCGTGGCTCGCGCGCATCGCTCGCAGCACCAGGTCCATTTCGGCGGCCGTCGCGGCGGCTTTGACCAAAGCGAGGATTTCCGGCTTGGCCACCCGCATCCCGCCGGCAATCATCAATACGCCGATCAGGCGGCCATCCGGCTCGTGAACGGGAGCCGCGGCGCCGGTGATCTGGTGCATGCGATGCAGGAAATGTTCGGGTCCGTGGATCCAGGTGGCGCGGCCGGTGCGCACCACGAGGCCGACGGCGTTGGTGCCGATTCGGCGCTCGCTGAGATCGTCGCCCTCGCGCACGCCGATCTCGGCGGCGGCGGCGACCTGCTCCGGATGGCCGTGCACCGACAGCACGCGACCGAACTGGTCGGCCACTGTCACGATCAATCCGGCCTGCGACGCGTCCTGGACCAGCAGTTTGTCGATCAAGGGCATGAGCGCGGCGATGGGATGAGCATCGCGATAGCGCTCCAGATCGGCGCCGCGCAGCCCGCGACTGTCGATGACGTCCGTCGGGTCGACACCACCGCGCGCACTGCGCAGCCATGATTCGAGAACGAGCGGACGTAGTAGACCGGCCAGCTGGGTAAGCTGTTCACCACCGGCACTGAGATATCCATGGGCCTGTGCGGCATAGGCTTCCAGAGCACCGAGCTGTGCGCCCGACTCCGATGCCTGCCGTGGGGGCCTCCCACCTGCAAGATTGCTGACCATTTGCCTTTCTTTCCCGCTACAAACTGTACCGGGCAGTTATCGGGCAAAACGACAGAAGTCTGGGTTTGTCGTGCAGGTCTCATCGTGGTATCAACTGTCACTTCGTCACACACCCGTGTGGTCCGCGATGGCTGCGGCGAGCATCACTGTGGTGGCCTGTGGACCGCGGCCGAGCGGGACCGGGACGACCGATAGATCGGCGACCGTCAGGGCCTCGATGCCGTGGACGCGGCCCAGTTCGTCGACCACCGCTCGCTCGTCGTGCGCCGGGCCCATCCGGCAGGTACCGGAAAGATGTTGAGAGGTGCCCAGGTTGGCGTGCAGCCAGGCGTCGTCGACGGGGCCGATTCGTCGACCGAGCAGATCCGCGGTGAGCGCCACGCCATCGCGAAGGCGGGCACGGTCTCGTTCACTGCGGAGATAGCGCTGGTCGACGCGGGCGGGGACGGCCGGATCTGCCGAAACCAGGGTCAGCTCGCCGGTCGAATCGGGACGCATCAGGGCGACGCCGATTCTGCGAAGACCCGGCGTGAACATCGTGGTGTACGGCCGTAGTTCCAGGTCGTCGATGTCGAGGACATATTCGAGTGGGACGGCGGGCTCAGCGGGCTCGTCGTCGGGGAATTCGACGCCGATCTCGGGGTGATCGGTGCACCACGCGCCGACCGGAGCGGGCCGCACGATCGGAACACCGAGCGAGCGCAGCAGCGGTTCGGGGCCGATCCCCGATCTGATCAGCAGTGCGGCCGACTCCACCGCACCCGCGCACAACACCGTCTGATCGGCATAGGTTCGCCCGCGCTCGCGACCACGCGCCCATTCCACGCCGATTACCCGCGTACCACGCAGCAGTAGCCTGGTCACCATGGTGTCGCTGGTGACCGTCAGGTTTCGTCGCCCCATCGCCGGATATAGATGAGTGAAGGCGGGCCCCGCTCGACGACCTCGCGACACCGCCAACGGCACTCGCCCGAATCCATCCGAGTGGTTCACACCGGGCCGGGCGAAGACGTCGGCGAATCTCGCCGGGTCGACGTCGGGCACTCCTGGAGATCCGAGGATCGTGGGGCGTTTCTGCCGTATGCAGCCGCGGCTATTGCTCGGCGTGGATCGCGGCTGTTCAAACCCCGTCGGTGTGTTGAGGTCGGGGATTTCGTTAAATCCCGCTGCCGCGCAGCGTTCCGCGAATTCGGCACTGAACGCGGTGAAGTCGCTGGTTCGTGAGATCGGGATCGGGCCTGCGACCCCGTGGCCCGGGGCGTTGCCGAAATCTACGTCGTGTTCGAGGTCGCAGAACACGGGCAGGACCGATTCGAACGCCCAGCGCGGGCCCGCCACCGCACTCCACGCCGCGAAATCGGTGGCCGGCGGCCGGATGAAGTAGCTGCCGTTGATCGAACCGGATCCACCGATCAGCTTGCCGCGCACGAGGTTTCCCGGATATCGCCATACCACCCGAGACTCGGGACCGACCGGCAGGTGACCCGGGTCGAGCAGTTCGAAGGGCAGCTCCCCCATGGTCCGGTAGACCGGTCCGGCTTCGAACACCCGCACCGAACGCGCCGGATCAGCGCTGAGCCGGGCGGCGAGCACACACCCCGCCGACCCGGCTCCGACGATGAGAGTGCTCGTCACGCAGTCGTATTCAGCGGGGTGGCACGCTCGGCTTGAGCGCTTCGAAACTGCGCGCCCGGATGACGCCCAGCCACAGGCCCGTGCCGTAGGCCACGTCGTCGAGGCGCTTGTAGGCCACATAGCGCAGCGGGTCGAGGCCGCCTGCGTCGCGATGGGTGAACCAGTCGGCCAGACCGTCGGCGAGTGCCATGGTGATGGCGATCTTGCGGATCCGGCTCGACGCGATGACGGCGAGTAGCGTCACCGGCCAATAGTCGCGGCACATCGCCGAAGCCAGTCGCCACATGCCGGCGAAGTAGCCGCGTGCCAGGTAGACCGCGGCGATCCTGGTCGGGTTGTCGAGTTCGGTGAAGACGCGGCGCAGGCGAACCAATGCCGTGGCGAGAGTGACGAGCCCGCCGAGCAGGCCCCACTTCGACAGCGTCGCGAACAGCAGACTCGCCAGCACGGTCCAGGTCGGCACCGACAGCGGCGAGACCAGACCCGAGTGCCGTTTACCGAGCGGTGCGGCACCGGTGCCGTAGAACAGCTTTCGCCCGAACCAGGCGCGGAAGGCGACCCGGTGATCGTGGGCGACGTGCGCGGCAGGCTCATAGCGCAACCGCCAGCCCGCGCGTTCGAGCCGCCAGCACAGGTCGACGTCCTCGGCCACCTGCATCGATTCGTCGAATCCACCCTCGCCGAGCAGCGCGGCGCTCCTGGCCAGCAGTGCCGCGCTCGGCACATACGACACGATGCCGCGCGCGTGCACCGCCGACTCGCGGCGGCCGAGGTCGAGCGAGGAGCGGGTGTGTTCGTAGCGGGCGAGTGCGTTGGATTCGGAGTCCAAAGCGACGATCCGCGGCGCGACCAGCGCGACCTGCGGATCGCTGAAATGTCCGAGCATGACCTCGAGCCATCCGCTGCGGGGCACCACATCGGAGTCGAGGAACGCGACGAAGCCCGTTGTCGCCGCCTGTAATCCGGCATTCCGGGCAGCCGCGGGGCCGAGCGGACTCTCGTGACGCAGCACCGTCACCTGACCACGGCCCGGTCGCGGCGGAATGCGGACCGGCTCGTCGGAACCGTCGTCGACGACGATCACATTGTGCCCGCGCAGCACCGCCAGCAGACGTAACAGCCCGTCGGCATTGTTGTAGAGCGGGATGACCACGGTGACATCGTCTAGTGACGGTTCGAGCCGCGGACGTGGGTTGGCCACGCCGGAATCGAGCAGTCGGCGCGCGACGATCGCGGACTTGGTGTCGGTCACCTCCAGGTATCCGTCGCCGATCAACTCGGCGGCCTCCGGGGCCAAGCGCAGCATCCGTGCGGGCGATCCTCCGATCAGGATCCGACCCCCGGAAAATGCGCGTACCCGTGGATCGATCCGTACCCCGAAGCCGTCGGGCAGACGATCATGGCGCATTCCTCGCATGCTATGCGCAATTGGGCTCTCAGACATCATCACCCCACAAAAAAGGAGGAAAGTCTGCCTGAAATGCCGCCTTGACCGGTTGCCGGACGCGTCAACAAGATCGGCAGCGCATTTCCGGCAACCGGCCTCGGGTCAGCCGAGCGGACTCTCGTTGCACGCCTTGGCAGGTGGACGCTTCACGGTCAGCGGCAGCGACACCCTGGCACGGCTGCGAACCGGACGTGAGTGGTCGACAGCGGGACGCGGAATGGTGCGCCCTGGTGCCGTCAATGCCGCTTCGCCGTAGCCCTGCACGCACTCCGGGTCGGGTCCGTTGGCGGGGAGACCGGTGAAGAATTTCGCCGCCATGCAGCCGCCACGGCACGAGTCGTAGTGCGAGCACTTCGTGCACGCGCCACCGTCGACCGGTTCGCGCAGCTCGGCGAAAAGCTGCGAATTGGTCCAGACCGCGTCGAAACCGCCGTCGGCGACGATGTTTCCGGCCTTGAAGCGGTCGTGGATGGCGAACGGGCAGGCATAGACGTCGCCGACCGGATCGACCAGGCAGACCACGCGGCCCGCACCACACATGTTCAAACCCGGTAGGGCCGAGCCGAATGCGGACAGGTGGAAGAACGAGTCGCCGGTGAGCACGCCCTCACCGTTGAGTACGAGCCAGTCGTAGAGCTCGCGTTGCTGTTCGGGAAGCGGGTGCAGTTCGTCCCACACGTCGGCACCACGGCCGGAGGGGCGCAGGCGGGTGAGTCGCAAAGTGGCGCCGTACTTGTCGGCGATGGCCTTGAACTCATCGAGCTGGGAGATGTTGTGGCGGGTGGCGACCACCGAGAGCTTCGCGTCCTTGAAGCCCGCCGCGGCGAGATTCGACAATGCCTTGATCGCGGTGTCGTAGGAGCCGGGGCCGCGCACGGCATCGTTGACCGCGGCGTCGGCACCGTCGAGGGAGATCTGCACGTCGACGTAATCGCTGGCCGCCAAGCGGGCGGCGACCTCTTCGTTGATGCGAACGCCATTGGTGGAGAACTTGACCCCCACATTGTGCGCGGTGGCGTAGTCGACCAGTTCCCAGAAGTCCGGGCGCACGGTCGGTTCACCGCCGCCGATATTGACGTAGAAGATCTGCATGCGCTCGAACTCGTCGATCAGCGCCTTGCACTGTTCGGTGCTGAGTTCGTTCGGGTCGCGGCGGCCCGAGGACGACAGGCAGTGCACGCACGACAGGTTGCAGGCGTAGGTGAGTTCCCAGGTGAGGCAGATCGGTGCGGCCAGGCCCGATTCGAAACGGTCGATCAGCCTGCCGCCCTGCGTCGCGGGACCCGCCTGCGGTGCGGCGGCGGCGTGAATCGGGGCGGGTGCGGCGGTGACCGGACCTGGGGTCGGCACGATCATGTCGGTGTCGGCCAGCTGCCCGAGCGCGGCGAGGTGCGCGTCGGAGGCGTCGATGCCCTTGGCACGCAGTGCCGCGCGCACGGAAGAGTGCGCGGGCAGCGACTGGACCACATCGACGAGATCGCGGCTCTTGAGGAACGAGAGCTTGCGGGTCCCGAAGTGGTACAGCAGCGCGCCGAAGGATTCCGGGCGCAACGAGACCCGCGGGTGCAGCGTCCAACGGGTGTCGAGATCGAGCATGGTCAGTACACGCCGCACATGCCGTCGATGCTGACCTCTTCGATCAGCGTCTCGGTGACCAGGTCCGCGTCGGATTCGACGGTCGCAGGCGTGGTGTTCTCAGGCATGACTACCTCCATTGTGTTGCCGGTCACCTCCGACCTTAACGTCAGTGACTGCCATAAAGCACGGAATCGGGAAAAATTCCTCTGCGCACACCCCACCCCCATCGGGTGCGAACCCCTCTAGACTTCCGGGGGCAGGACGGGAAAAGGGCTGATGGCCCGGAGGAGGAAGCTTGCGTAACCACGGAGGGGCGGGGAGTGGCGCAAATTCGACTCTGTCCGAGGCTGAGATCGTCGACGCGGCGCTCAAGGTGGTGCGCGAGGACGGGGTCGAGAAACTGTCGATGCGCAGACTCTCGCGCGAGCTCGGGGTATCGCCGATGGCGCCGTACTACTACGTGGCCGACAAGCGCGAGCTACTCGACCTGGTCGCCAGCGCCGCACTGCTCGGGGTGCGCAAGCCGCCGCGCGAGTCCGGTCCGTGGCAGCAGCGCCTGCGCGATCTGATCGATCAGATAGACGATAAACTGCGCACGCATCCCGGCCTGGGCGACATCTTGCTCGAGCAGATGCTCGGCAAGCAGCTCGACCTGATCGACGCCGTGATGGAGATCCTGTTCGACGCGGGCTTCAACGACCGCAACGTGCTGGCCGCCTACGCGACCATCCACACCTACCTGTTCGGCCGCAGCAGAGTGAACCCGCGCGATCGTTCCGCGCCGGCGGACGTGCTGCTGCCAGAGGCAGTGGCCCGAGCCACGAAGTACATGTCCGACCTGCGCGGCAAGTACTCCTACGACTTCGGGATGGAGGTGCTGGTCGCCGGTCTCGAGGCGCAGCTTGCCCTGCAGGCGCGTCCCGGATTAGCATGAAACTGAAACACGTTCTAGTTTTGCCCGAGAGGACGACATGACCACAGTCGAGGTTCCGCACGGCTCGCGCTCGGTGGTGCTGCGGGTAGCCGCGGTGATCGCCGAAACAGCCGACACCCACTCCGTGGTCTTCGAGGTGCCCGCCGAACTGCGCGAGCGCTTCACCTACTCCCCCGGCCAGTTCCTGACCCTGCGTATCCCGAGCGAGCAGACCGGATCGGTCGCCCGCTGCTATTCGCTGGCCAGTTCGCCGTTCACCGATGATCTGCCGAAGGTGACCGTCAAGCGCACCGTGGACGGGTACGGCTCGAACTGGCTGTGCGACAACATCGCCGCCGGCGACGAGATCGAGGTGCTGCCGCCGTCGGGTGTGTTCACACCCAAGAATCTCGACGAGGACCTGCTGCTGTTCGGGGCGGGCAGCGGGATCACGCCGGTGATGTCGATTCTGAAGTCGGCGCTGTCGCAGGGTTCGGGCAAGATCGTGCTGGTCTACGCCAACCGCGACGCGAACTCGGTGATCTTCGCCGACGAACTCCGCGATCTCGTCGGCAAACATCCCCAGCGACTCACCGTTATCCACTGGCTCGAACCGCTGCTCGGACTGCCGACCGCCGACATGCTGGCCACCCTGGTCGCGCCCTACACCGCCTATGAGGCGTTCATGTGCGGGCCGAAGCCGTTCATGGACCTGGTGCACGACTCACTGGCCGCGCTCGAGGTGCCGCGGAACCGGACCCATGCCGAGGTGTTCAATTCCCTCGCCGGCGATCCGTTCGCCGACCACGCACCCGCCGAGGTGTCCGAGGCCGAGGCCGCTGACGCGGCGACGGTCGAGGTGGAGCTCGACGGTCAGGTGCACGAGATGTCGTGGCCGCGCAAGCAGACGCTGGTCGACATCATGCTCGACAAGGGCCTCGACGTGCCCTACTCCTGCCAGGAGGGCGAGTGCGGGTCGTGCGCCTGCACGGTGCTGGAAGGCAAAGTGGAGATGGCCAATTCGGAGATCCTCGATCCCGAGGACATCGCGAACGGGTACATCCTCGGCTGCCAGGCGCGCCCGGTGACCGATCGGTTGCGGATCCAGTTCTAGCGCATGGCGCGGTAGGCGGCGCGTTGCGCGGGGTCGAGGTGTTCGGTCGCGTAGCTCAAAGCGGTGCGGCCCAATTCGGGTGCGTTCTTGTCGAGGAAGTCGGTGAGCGCGGCCTGGTCGACGCGTTTGCCTATTTCGCGCAGCATCCAGCCGAGTGCTTTCTGGATGAGGTCCCGGCGGTCCGCCTGGAGGATTTCGGCGAGTTCCAGGGTCGTGCTCGGGTCGCCCGCCTTGATGAAGGCGAAGGTGGACAGCAGGGCTACTCGGCGCTCCCAGAGTGAATCCTGCTCGGCCAGTTCGAAAAGCAGGGTGCGGTCTCTGTCCAGCAGCCACGGGCCGATGATGTTCTCGGCGGAGGCGTCGACCAGGTCCCAGTTGTTGACTCGGCCCCTTCGGACGGCCGCCAGGTAGAGGTCGACCATCTCCGCGCGGGCCTTGTCGTCGAAGACGCGCGGTTTCGATGCCGCGGCGAAGCGGGCGTTGAGGATGAACAGGGCGGCCAGGCGTTCCTCGTGCAAGGGGCTGTCGAGGAGTTCGTCGATCTGCGACAGGGGAAGTGTGGCGAACTGTTTCGCCACTTTTCTGGTGACGGGGACTCGGATGCCGAGGAAGATGTCGCCCTCGCCGTATTCACCGGGGCCGGTCTTGAAGAAGCGTTGCAGGTGATGCGCGTCAGTGGGGTTCGCCAGGTCGGCGAGGGCCTTGCGCACCTGTGCAGCGGTGGGGAGCTCGGACACACGCACCTCCGGGTCGAGGGATTCTCTGGCGCATTCAACACGGGTGCGGTGACATGTTCGCGCAGGCGCTCGCGAGGCCGATCAAGCAGGCAGCGCACCGAGCAGGCGGCCCGACTCGAATGTCGCAGCACCGGAGGGCAATTCGCCCGGCCGCCCGCTCGTGCGGACGGTGACGACGCCGGTGCCGGTAGTCGGGCGACCGAGCTCGTCCATCTTGCGGACGGTTTGGGCGGCGACGGCCTGGGCGCTGTCGAACAGGCGCACGCCGTCGGGCAGGGCGGCGACGATGGCGTCGATGACCAGCGGGTAGTGCGTGCAGCCGAGGACCACGCCCTCGACATCGGCCGGAGTGCGCGCGGCGGAGTCGGCGATCGACTCGCGGATGGCGGTGACATCGCCGCGGTCGATCGCGTCGGCCAGACCATGGCAGGCGACCCCGAC
Organism: Nocardia sp. NPDC058480; assembly: GCF_042720495.1. Lineage (NCBI taxonomy): Bacteria > Bacillati > Actinomycetota > Actinomycetes > Mycobacteriales > Nocardiaceae > Nocardia > Nocardia sp. NPDC058480. The sequence continues at coordinate 765,688 of NZ_JBHXMN010000001.1, forward strand.
AACCTTCGCGTCACCGCCGAACCGGGCGATCAGGTCGGCTTGGTAACGGCTGGCCGTGGTGGCCGCCGTTGCCCATACCGCCACCGAATTACATTGCGCGGCAGCCGGTTTGATGGCGGGCACGGTGCCGATCACCGGCACCGAATCGCCCACCTCGGCCCGCACATGAGCCAACGCGGTGACACTGGCGGTATTGCACGGCAGCACGATCACCTCGGCCCCCGACTCGACCGCCTGCCGCGCCGCGCCGACGACCCGCTCGATCACCCACGGCTCGGGCTTGGGCCCCCACGGCGCGCCGTCGGGGTCGAGCAGTAGCAGCAGATCGACATCGGGCCGCAGCTTGCGCAACCACGAAGCCGTAGGCAAGAGGCCGAGGCCGGAATCGATGAGCGCGACGATCACCGCTACACCGTATTACAGCGGCGAGATCGGACCTGCGCGACCGTGTGTGCACCGCCCGAGTGCCCGTGTCGAGGCCGAATACGGTCAGGTGGCCCGATGCCGAGTCAAGGCAGGGGTCAGGGGTTCGATTCCCCTGGGGCCTGCCAGCGAATCCGGCCGTATAACGCTGGCTCGACGGCAGGCTCAGGGGTTCGAATCCGCTGACCTTCAGCCGGCTGCGGCGAGGAGGTCGGCTACCGGGGTGGGGGTCGCCAGCTTCGCTCGGAGTTTCATCACCTGGCCGGTCAGGCCTGCCCCGAGGACAGCGGTGAGGATGCCGTCACGGGAGTAGTAGGCGAGGAACTTGCGGCCGTCGTCGGTGACGATGGTGACGTCGTCGTTGGGCGATGGAGTGCCCAATGCCTGGATTTTGATGTCGTACTGGTCGCTCCAGAAGTACGGAACGCGGGCCATGGTGGGGGGCGCGCCGCCGAGGAGGGCGGTGACCAGGAGTTTGGCCTGTTCGCCCGCGCTGGTCCAGTGCTCCACGCGCTTGCGGACGCCACTGTCGTGCTGCCAGGCGGCGACATCGCCGACGGCCCAGACGGCGTCGGCGGAGGTGCGGCCGACCTCGTCGGCGAGCACGCCACCGCCCGCGGACCGCTCGGCCAGTTCGATGCCGGAGTCGGCCAGCCAATCGGTGACGGGGACGGAGCCGACGCCGACCACGACCAGGTCGGCGGCGATCTCGGTGCCGTCGGTGCAGACCGCGCCGCGCACCCGGCCCGCGTCGTCGGCGCGCAGGGTGTCGACGCCGATGCCGCAGCGCAGGTCGACGCCTTCGGCACGGTGCATGCGCGCCACCAGGCCACCGACCTGCTCGCCGAGGACCGACGCGAGCGGGGTCGGCTGCGGTTCGACGAGGGTGACCTCGACGCCGGCCGCCCGGAAACTGGCGGCGAGTTCACAGCCGATGAAACCGGCGCCGATGATCAGCGCGCGGTTCGCACCGTCGAGTTCGGCCCGCAGAGTTTCGGCGTCCTCATGAGCGCGCAACACGTGCACGCCCGCGACCTCGGGCAAGCCGGGGAGCCTGCGGGGGCGCAGACCGGTCGCGATGATCAGCTGGTCGTAGGCGACGGTGCTGCCGTCGGCCAGGGCGATGGTGCGCGCGGCGGTGTCGACGCCGGTGACGGCGGTGCCGAGGCGCAGCTCGATGTTCTTGTCCGCGAAGAACTCCGGCGGGCGAAGAGTGGTGTCGTCGGTCTCGCCGCGGACGAACTGCTTCGACAGCGGCGGACGGTCATATGGCGGGCGCGTCTCGTCACCGAGCAGCAGCACCCCGCCCTCGTACCCGGCCCGACGCAGTTCCTCGGCCGTGCGCAGGCCTGCCAGACCCGCTCCGACGATCACGATGGGCGCGCTCATGTTGTGTCCTCTCGGCATGCTCGGTCACTGACCGCACCCATGCCATGTTCTGCTGTGTCGCGGACCACTACGGCCCCAGATGTTTGTACCAGTGCGCCAGGAACCTGTGACACCCACGTCGCAACCCAACCGTGCCGCTTCCGGTATCGACCGGGCGGTCAATCAGGAGTAGACCGAGGTCAGAAGTATTTTTCGTCTCATCGAGGAGGCATTTGCCCATGTTCACCAACAGTCGCGCACAGGATTTTCTCGCCGTCGTGCTCGGCGCATTCACCGCACTGTCACCCCTGTGGCTCGCTACCAACGACAACGCCCGCTGGACCCTCGTAGTGCTCGGCGTACTCATCGCCGCGACCGGCCTGATCCAGATGGCCAGGGACGACCTGATCATCGCGGACTACGCGATGGGCGTGTTCGGCGTGCTGCTGTTCATCTCGCCGTGGGCCATGGACTTCACCGCCTTCAGCGGCGCATCCTGGACCGCATGGGTGGTCGGAGTGGTGACGGCGGTGGTGGCGGTCGCCGCACTGCCCGCGATGAACCAGCGCCTGCACAACATGGCTCCACATCACTGATGCCGGGCCGACGAGTCGGGCGCCGCAACGCCAAACGCGATGGCGACGCCCGGCAACTCATCCTGGATGCCGCCGAAAACCTGTTCGCCACACAGGGATTCGATGCCACCGCGACCGCAGCCGTCGCCGCGGCGGCCGACGTGCCGAAAGGACTGGTCTTCTACTACTTCCCCACCAAGAACGCGATCCTGTCCGCGCTCATGCGCGAACGCGTCCCGGCACACCCGATCGACGACCTCGCCGCCGTGGTCACCCCCGGCGATCCGGCCGCCAGCCTGATCAACCTCGACACCGCGATCAACCTGCGCGATCACCATTCCTCGGTCCTGCGCGTGATCATGTGGCGCGAGGCCGACACCCACCCCGACGTCCGCCGCACACTGCGCACCCTGCGCGACCAACTCCTCGACGTCACCACCCGTGTCCTGCAAGCCAGCACCCCCGCACCCATTCGCCCAGCCACCCTGCATGCCTGCGCCGCCGCCTGGGTCTCCGCCATGTTCGCCATCGCCAGCACCGACCGCCTCCACGCCCTCGACGGTCTCCCAGTCCCCACGACCGACGAGCTGATGAATGTCGCCCGGGTGGTTGCGGCGGGCATGACCCAGCTCGGCTGAGGGCGGCCTCGATCCGTCAGCTTCGGATGTTCGCCGGGCGCCGTCGACTAGATGCCGACCCGGTCGGCACCGAATCCGATGTCCCCGCGGCGGGCGCCCCGCTACGGAGAACGCGGATGGCCACCGAGCCGAGGATGCCGTGCAGGGTGGCCGCAGTGGCGGCGACGACGTGCAATCCGCTGACGAAGGCGCTGCGGGCATCGTCGAGTTCGGCGGCGGCGAGACCGGGCAGGTCCAGGGTCTCACCGAGAGTGGGAGCGAGGTCGGGGCCGCCGATCCGGAAGAGGACGGCGGCCAGGGAGCCGAAGAGGGCGATACCGAGGGCGTTGCCGAGCTCGTTGCCGGTTTCGGCCAGGGCAGCGGCCGCGCCGGCCCGTTCGACCGGGACCGCGGCGACAGCGATATCGGCGACCACGCTGAACGAGATGCCGTAGCCGATGCCCGCGACGGCGGTCGCGGCGATATACCAGCCGACACCGTCGCCGGTGCTGGTCGGCAACAGCAGCAACAGGCCGACCGCGATCGTGAAATGGGCGGTGATCAGGGCTGCCGAGTGGCCGATGCGGGCGACGACAGCCGGGGTGACGACGGCGGCCACGGTGAGAACGAGAGCTCCGGGGACCGCGAGCAGCGCGGCGTCGGCGATGGCCATGCCGAGGACCGATTGCAGGTAGGTCGCGGCCAGATAGGCGGTCGCCGACCAGGCTGCCAGGGGCAGGAACCCGGTGATGATCGCGATGGTGAAGACCCGATTGCGGAACAAGGTGAAGTCGATGAGCGGATTGTCGATGCGCCCCTGCCTGCGGCCGAACGCGCCGAGCAGCGCGACACCGGCCAGCCCGACGATCACCGACGAGATCGAAATACCCTGTGCTGCCATATGTTTCACCGCGTACATGGTGAGCAGTAGCCCGACCGCCGAGGTGAGCACGCTCGCCACGTCGATGCGACCGAGACCGGTCGCGCGCACCTCACCGAGCAGGACCGGCGCCAGCACCAGGAACACCAGCACCACCGGCACATTGATCAGCAGCACCGAGCCCCACCAGAACCGGGTGAGCAGCTGACCGGCGACGATCGGGCCGACCGCGAAACCCGCGGCGAAGGTGGCGGCGAAGATGCCGATGGCCTGTGCGCGTCGACGCGGGTCGGTGAACAGGGTGCCGAGCACCGCGAGCGCCGATGGCAACAGCGTCGCACCGGCCACCCCCATCAGGACCCGGAAGGTGATCAGCAGCTCGGGGCTCGTGGCGAAGGCCGCGCCCACCGAGCCGAGGCCGAACATCGCCGCGCCGATCATCAGCAGGCGCTTGCGGCCGTAGCGGTCACCGATGGTGCCGAACGCGATCAACAATGAGCCGACCGCGAAGCCGTAGCTGTCCAGGATCCAGAGGGATTCGTCGGCCGAAGGCGACAGTGCGTCGGTGATGGCGGGCATCGCCAGGAATAGCACCGAGCCGTCCATCGCGACAAGCAGTACGGGGCCGAGCACCACCAGCAGGCCCAGCCAGGACCGCAGCTCGGTGTCATGGGTTCGCAACATGTCACCACCTTGCGATCGGGTGCCGGTGGCAACCAGACCCCTGACGTGGGTACACCCAGGCGGGGTAGGCAGGTGCTCGCCCAGGTGCCTACGATAGGAACGATGGAGTTGGAAAGCCTCGGAACGTTCCTCAAGTCCCGCCGCGACCGAACCACCCCCGAACGGATCGGCCTACGAACCTTCGGAGTCACCCGCCGCGTACCCGGCCTGCGTCGCGAGGAACTCGCTCAGCTCGCCGGGGTCAGTGCCGGGTATTACACCCGCCTCGAGCAGGACCAGGCAGGAACCGTCTCCGCGCAGGTCATCGATGCCATCGCCCGGGTGCTCCAACTCGACCCCGCCGAAACGGCCCACCTGCACAACCTCGCAGGCCAACCGGCCGTCCCACGCCTGGTCAGGACGGAGCCGGAACAACCGCACCCTCGCGTACTCACGCTGCTCACCTCACTGGGCGACACCATGCCCGCCATCGTCCTCGGTCGTCGTGGCGATGTGCTCGCCTGGAACCGCGCCGGGCACGCGCTGGTCGCCGAGCACCTCGACTTCACCGCTCCCGAGGACCCCTCGCGGCGCCCGTCGATTCCGCGACTGTTCTTCCTCGATCCGCTCGCCAGGGATCTGTACCGAAACTGGGACGAACTCGCCCGCATCCACGTCGGCTACCTTCGCCTGACCGCTGGACGCCATCCCACCGACGCGCACCTGGCCGAACTGATCGGCGAACTCGCCATGCGCAGTGCGACGTTCGCGACGCTGTGGGCTGCGGCGGAGGTCGCTGATTGCACGGTCGGGCCCATGGATCTGCGTCATCCGACGGTCGGCCGGGTCGATGTGGACTATCAGGTGTGGTTGCAGCCCGACAGTCCCGACCACCGCCTCGAGGTCTACACCGCGCGTAACGAGAGTTCGGCCGATGCGCTGCGCCTGCTGGCCGCATCCGCTGGGACGCGCCACCTTCCGGCGATGGTCGACTCCGAAACGTCGGACGGAACCCACCCGTAGGTCTCGCGGACGAACCGGTGACGCCGCACGCAGTGCGACGCCACCGGTTTCGATCAGCCGCCCGTGATGATCGACTCCGCCGCACCCGGTGGGACCGGCGCGTAGGAGTCGAACACCATCGAGTAGTTCGCTCGGCCACGGGTTTTCGAGCGCAGGTCCCCGATGTAGCCGAACATCTCCTGGAGCGGGGTCAGCGCGCGCACCACGTGCGCGCCGCCCCGTTCCGTGAGGTCGGTGACCCGGCCACGGCGGGCGTTGAGGTCACCGATCACCTCGCCGACGTACTCCTCCGGCGTCACGACCTCGACAGCCATCACCGGTTCGAGCAGTACCGGCTTCGCCCGCGCGATCGCGGCACGCACCGCTGCCGCGCCCGCCAGACGGAACGCCAGTTCCGACGAATCCTGCACGTGCGCGCCGCCGTCGAGCAACGTCACCTTCACGTTCACCATGGGGAAGCCGCCGAGCGTGCCGACGCGCAGCGCGTCCTGTGCGCCCGCGTCGACCGCGGGGATGTACTCCCGCGGTACGCGCCCGCCGGAAACCCGGCTCTCGAACTCGTAGATCGCGTCGTCATCGGCCACGTGCGGTGCCAGCGCGATCACCACCTTGGCGAACTGTCCGTGCCCACCCTGCTGCTTGCGGTGGGTGTATTCGAACAGCTCGACCGCGGCGGTGATGGTTTCGCGGTAGGCCACGCGTGGGGCGCCGATGTCGGCGTCGACCCGGAACTCCCGTTTCATCCGGTCGACCAGGATCTCCAGATGCAGTTCGCCCATGCCGCCGATGACCGTCTGGCCGGTTTCGGCGTCGACGTGCACGGTGAACGTCGGGTCCTCGTCGGCCAGGCGAGCCAGGGCGGTGCCCAGCTTGTCCTGGTCGGCGCGGGTCCTCGGTTCGATCGAAACGGCGAGTACCGGGTCGGGGAAGGTCATCGACTCCAGCACGACGGGGGCCTCCCGATCGCACAGGGTGTCGCCGGTTCCCGTCGCCTTCAGGCCGATCACGGCACAGATCTGACCGGCCTGCACCCGCTCGACGGCGATCTCGGTGCTCGAATGCATCTGGAACAGTGTGCCCAGGCGCTCCTTTCGTCCATTCGTCGAATTCAATACGGTCGCACCGGGTTCGGCGGTCCCGGAGTACACCCGCAGGTAGACGAGCTTGCCGAAGAACGGGTGCAGCGCGACCTTGAACGCCAGGGCCGCGAAAGGCTCGGCGATATCGGGTGCGCGGTGGATGTGCTCGCCCTCCGGCGAGAATCCATGCACAGCGACAACATCCAGCGGTGACGGGAGATAGTCGACGACGGCGTCCAGCAGCGGTTGCACGCCGATGTTCGCCAGTGCCGAGCCACACAGGACCGGGTAGGCCTGTGCGTCGATCGTCATTCGCCGGATGGCCGCTTTCAGCACGTCGACGGTGATCGGCTGACCGGCGAGGTAGTGCTCCAGCACTTCCTCATCAGCTTCGGCGACCGCCGCTTCCAGTGCTTCGCGGTGCTGGAAGGCTTTGGTGCGCAGCTCTTCCGGGATCTCGACCGTCTCGAAACGTGCACCGTGGCCGGTGTCGCCACGCCACACCTTCGCGGTCATCTCGACCAGGTCGATAACCCCTTCGAACTCCCGCTCCGCACCGATCGGCAGCTGAATCACCAATGGGCGCACGCGGAGTCGCTCCGCGATGGTCCGCACGGTGAACGCGAAATCGGCACCGAGCTTGTCCATCTTGTTCACGAAGCAGATCCGCGGAACGCCGTACTTGTCGGCCTGGCGCCACACCTGTTCCGATTGCGGCTCCACGCCTTCCTTGGCGTCGAATACGGCGATCGCACCGTCGAGCACCCGCAGCGAGCGCTCCACCTCGACGGTGAAGTCGACGTGGCCGGGGGTGTCGAGGATGGTGATCTGGTGCTCGTTCCACCAGCAGGTGGTCGCCGCCGCGGCGATCGTGATGCCGTGTTCGCGCTCCTGGATCATGCGATCCATCGCCGCGGTGCCGTCGTGCACCTCGCCGAGGGTGCGGGTGACACCGGTGTAGAACAGCACCCGCTCGGTGGTCGTGGTCTTGCCCGCGTCGATGTGGGCGGCGATACCGATATTGCGGATGCGGGCGAGGTCGGTGCGTGGTCTGGTCATGGGAATCCCCCAGTGGGTCAACTAGTTCGGTCGAGGAATCGACGCTCGCCAGTTGTGCGTTCCACCGGACGGCACGGGCGTCGGATCACGCGGCGCCACACCGGCGCCCGAAGACCCGATGTGAACTAGTGCCGCGAATGCGGACGTGCCGTAACCATGGGACCAGTTCTACGCGGTCGCAGGCTCGACTGTCGACGGGTTTTTCGTCGCCAGTGCGTTCGAGGATTCAAGCGGGCATAAATCCGCCGCGACCACGGTTCGTCACAACGAGGGCCCGCCCGTGGTATCCATCCGGCGAGTCAGGCACCGCGCACCCAGAGGAGACCCACCGATGACAGCAGAGTTCGACCCGCAACAACTGCTCGCGACGGCCAAGCTCGGCGTACTGGCCACGATCAAAGCCGACGGACGTCCGCAACTGTCCCCCGTCACCCCGTACTACGACCGCGACGCCGGGATCATCTATGTCTCGATGACCGAAGGCCGGGCCAAGACGGCCAACCTCCGGCGGGATCCGCGGGCCGCCTTCGAGGTGACCGCGCCCGACGGCTGGTCCTGGGCCACGGCCGAGGGCAGCGCCACCCTCACCGGTCCTGGCACCGACCCAGCCGGTCCCGAGGTGGAGGCTCTTGTCGCCTATTACCGTGCCGCTGCCGGTGAGCACCCTGATTGGAACGAATACCGGGAAGTCATGGTGTCGGACCGCCGGGTGCTGATGGCGTTGAGCGTCGAACGCGTCTACGGTGCCAAGATTCGCTGAGTCAGGTTGTCGCAGCAAGGAATTCGGTGACGTCGGGGGCGAAGCGGGCATGTTTGATCGCACCCAGATGGCTCGTGGCGGGATAGATGATCAGGCGGGAATCGGGAATGCCTTCGGCGGTGTGGCGGAACGAGGATTGCTCGTAGAACTCGTCGCGTTCGCCGGCGACAACCAGGGTGGGGGTGGTGATGTCGGCGAGGCGGTCGGTCAGGTCGAAGGCGTCTTCGGCATGAACGAAGGCGAGCGTGTCGGCCGGGTTCTTCGGGCGAAGTAGCGGGTCCGCCAGCCAGGCCATCGCGCCGACGAGGCGGGCCTTCAGCGGCGATTCGATGCCCTGGGTTGCCAGGTGGTGCAGGGCGCGCTTGCCCGCGGCGGCGGCCTGCGCGTAGTTCATCTGCGACGTACGCGCCGACTGGTCGAGACGGTAGGCGGAGGAAGCGATCACCAATCGGCGCACGGCGGATGGATGGTCGGCGGCGAGTTGCAGCGCTACCGAACCGCCCGAGGAGATGCCGAGAACGTCTACGGGAGCACCGAATTCGGCGCGCAGGGCTTGCGCGTGCGCCTGCGCGATATCGGCCATCGAGGTCCCTGCCGCCATCCCCGGCGCGCGATTGACCGCGTACACCCGGAAGTTCCTGGCCAACGGCGCCATCGTCTTGATCTCGCTCGACCGCAGCCAGCCACGCGGATTCGCATGGTCGGGCGTGAACCACCGCAAGAACACCAGCGGCCGCCCCGATCCGAACGCGAGATAGGGCATCCCGTGTTCGAGCACGCCCTCGCGGACATCCAGTTCCCGTTCGAGCGCGGCCCTACTCATGACGTCTCCGATCTTGTCGAATGCGCTAGCGCCCCAAGGCTACCGAGCACCACCGACAACCACGATGACCTGCGACGTCATCCGCCGTCGGTAGGCTGACGGTTCGTTCGACTACAGGAGAATCCGATGGGACAAGAATCGCTGCTGCGCCGCGGTGTCGGCGTATTCAACACCGGCGTGGTTGCCCTGACCAAGGCACCCGTCATCGGCAAACTAATGGGCAAGGCCTTCGCCCAGATCACCTACGTCGGCCGCCGCTCGGGCCGCACCATCAGCACCCCCGTCAACTACCGCCGCTCCGGCAACGAATACCTCATCGGCGTGGCCATGCCGGACAAGAAGACCTGGTGGCGCAACTTCCTGGGCGAAGGCGCTCCCGCCACCCTCCGCATCGACGGCATCGACCACCCCGGCCACGCCATAGCCCACCGCGACGACCGCGGCGGAGTGTCCGTCCGCTTCCGACCGGAGTAGCGCATCCGCCCGAGTCGACACCATGTGAACCGGACGAGCTCGCCCGAAACGCCGAACGGCGCCGCTCCCAGGGGAGCGACGCCGTTCAGGTAGTGCAGTGGGTCTTACCGACTCACTTGATGATCTTCGTGACGCGACCGGCACCGACGGTGCGGCCACCCTCGCGGATCGCGAAGCGCAGGCCTTCGTCCATGGCGACCGGCTGGATCAGCTTGACGCTCATCTCGGTGTTGTCGCCGGGCATGACCATCTCGGTGCCCTCGGGGAGGGTAACGACGCCGGTCACGTCCGTGGTACGGAAGTAGAACTGCGGGCGGTAGTTGTTGAAGAACGGGGTGTGGCGGCCGCCCTCATCCTTCGACAGGATGTAGGCCTGGCCCTCGAACTCCGTGTGGGGAGTCGTGGTGCCCGGCTTGACGACAACCTGGCCACGCTCGACATCTTCGCGCTTGATGCCACGAACCAGCAGACCGACGTTGTCGCCCGCCTGGCCCTGGTCGAGCAGCTTGCGGAACATCTCGATACCGGTGACGGTGGTCTTGGTCGACTTCTCACGGATGCCGACGATTTCCACCTCCTCGTTCACGTTCAGGATGCCGCGCTCGATACGACCGGTGACGACGGTGCCACGACCGGTGATCGTGAAGACGTCCTCAACGGGCATCAGGAACGGAAGCTCGGTCTCGCGGACCGGCTCCGGGATCGCCTCGTCGACAGCGTTCATCAGCTCGACGACCGACTCGGTCCACTTCGGGTCGCCCTCGAGCGCCTTCAGACCGGAAACGCGCACGACCGGCGCGTCCTCGTCGAATTCCTGCGAGGCCAGCAGTTCGCGGACCTCCATCTCGACGAGCTCGAGGATTTCCTCGTCATCGACCATGTCCGACTTGTTCAGCGCGACCAGGATGTAGGGCACGCCGACCTGACGGGCGAGCAGCACGTGCTCGCGAGTCTGCGGCATCGGGCCATCGGTGGCCGCGACCACCAGGATGGCGCCGTCCATCTGCGCCGCACCGGTGATCATGTTCTTGATGTAGTCCGCGTGGCCCGGGGCGTCGACGTGCGCGTAGTGGCGCTTCTCCGTCTGGTACTCGACGTGGGAGATGTTGATCGTGATACCACGAGCCTTCTCCTCCGGCGCCTTGTCGATCTGATCGAACGCGAACGCGTCGTTCAGGGTCGGGTACTTGTCAGCCAGCACCTTGGTGATCGCTGCAGTCAGCGTGGTCTTGCCGTGGTCGACGTGACCGATGGTGCCGATGTTGACGTGCGGCTTCGTCCGCTCGAACTTCGCCTTCGCCACTGTGGGTCCTCCTGGACTTGTTGGTGCGTGCATTTGCAGCAGTGCGTGTGTCATCCCCACTGGGGGTGGGGACCGGGTTTTTTCTTGACGGCCAGCACTTGCGGTCCAGTGTGTCACTGGACCGCAAGAGGGTTTTATTCGCCGGTCGCCTTAGCGATGATCTCCTTGGACACGTTGGCCGGAACCTCCGCGTACTGGGCGAACACCATGGAGTAGTTCGCGCGACCCTGGGTCTTGGACCGCAGGTCACCGATGTAACCGAACATCTCCGAGAGCGGAACCAGCGCCTTGACGACACGGGCACCACTGCGTTCCTCCATGGCCTGAATCTGGCCACGGCGGGAGTTGAGGTCGCCGATCACGTCGCCCATGTATTCCTCGGGCGTGATGACCTCGACCGCCATGAGCGGCTCGAGGATCACCGGACCGGCCTTGCGGGCCGCTTCCTTGAGGGCCTGCGAACCCGCGATCTTGAACGCCATCTCCGAGGAGTCGACGTCGTGGTACGCGCCGTCGAGCAGGCTGACCTTCAGGTTCACCAGCGGGTAGCCGGCGAGCACGCCGTACTGCATGGCATCCTGGGCGCCCGCGTCGACCGACGGGATGTACTCACGGGGCACGCGACCGCCGGAGACCTTGTTCTCGAACTCGTAGGTCGCGCCGTCTTCGCCGACGAACGGCTCGAGGGCGATGATGACCTTCGCGAACTGGCCGGAGCCACCCGTCTGCTTCTTGTGGGTGAACTCGTGCTTTTCGACCTTCTTGGTGATGGTCTCGCGGTAGGCCACCTGCGGCTTGCCGACGTTGGCCTCGACCTTGAACTCGCGACGCATACGGTCGACGAGGATGTCGAGGTGGAGCTCGCCCATGCCGCCGATGACGGTCTGGCCGGTCTCCTGGTCGAGCTTGACCGAGAACGTCGGGTCTTCGCGCGCCAGCTTCTGGATCGCGGTGCCGAGCTTCTCCTGGTCGGACTTGGTCTTGGGCTCGATCGAGACCTCGATGACCGGATCCGGGAAGGTCATCGACTCGAGGACGACCTGGTTCTGCGCGTCGGACAGGGTGTCACCGGTGGTGGTGTCCTTCAGGCCGATGACCGCGTAGATGTGGCCCGCCGAAGCCGTGGCGACCGGCATCTCCTTGTTGGAGTGCATCTGGAACAGCTTGCCCAGACGCTCCTTCTTGCCCTTGGTCGAGTTGACGACCTGGGCGCCGGAGGCAACCTGACCCGAGTACACACGCACGTAGGTGAGTTCACCGAAGAACGGGTGCACCGCGATCTTGAACGCCAGGGCCGCGAACGGCTCGTCGACGTTGGGCTTGCGGGTGACCAGCTCTTCTTCCTTGTTGGGCACGTGGCCGGTGGTGGCCTCGACGTCCAGCGGGGAAGGGAGGTAGTCGATGACCGCGTCGAGCATGGGCTGAACGCCCTTGTTCTTGAACGCGGAACCACACAGCACCGGGTACAGCTCGGAGTTGACCGTCATCTTGCGGATGGCGCCCTTGATCTCCTCGATGGAGAGATCCTCGCCACCGAAGAACTTCTCGAGCAGTGCCTCGTCGGACTCGGCGACGGTCTCGAGCAGTTCCTGACGGTACTGCTCGGCCTTCTCCTTGAGGTCGGCCGGGATCTCGACGACTTCGTACTCTTCGCCGAGCTTGGTCTCGCCCTTCCAGACCTTGGCGTTGTTCTCGACCAGGTCGACGATGCCCTCGAAGTCGTTCTCAGCGCCGATCGGCAGCTGGATCACGAGCGGACGAGCGCCGAGACGGTCCTTGATGGTCTGCACGGTGAAGTAGAAATCCGCACCGAGCTTGTCCATCTTGTTCACGAAGCAGATACGCGGCACGTCGTACTTGTCGGCCTGACGCCACACCTGCTCGGACTGGGGCTCGACACCCTCTTTGCCGTCGAACACCGCGACCGCACCATCGAGCACGCGCAGCGAACGCTCCACCTCGACGGTGAAGTCGACGTGCCCGGGGGTGTCGATGATGTTGATCTGGTTGTCTTTCCAGAAGCAAGTGGTAGCCGCGGAGGTGATGGTGATACCACGCTCCTGCTCCTGCTCCATCCAGTCCATCGTGGCCGCGCCATCGTGAACTTCACCGATCTTGTACGTGATACCGGTGTAGAACAGGATGCGTTCGGTTGTGGTGGTCTTGCCCGCATCGATGTGGGCCATGATGCCGATGTTGCGGACCTTGTTCAGGTCGGTGAGCACGTCCTGTGCCACGAAATTCTCCCTTTTAAGTGACGGGCCGGACTATCACCAGCGGTAGTGCGCGAAGGCCCGGTTCGACTCGGCCATCTTGTGGGTGTCCTCGCGACGCTTCACAGCGGCACCGAGGCCGTTGCTGGCATCGAGGAGCTCGTTGGCCAGACGCTCGACCATGGTCTTCTCGCGACGGGCGCGGGAGTAGCTGACCAGCCAGCGCAGCGCGAGGGTGTTGGCGCGGCCCGGACGGACCTCGACCGGCACCTGGTAGGTGGCGCCACCGACACGACGGGGCTTCACCTCGAGGGCGGGCTTGACGTTGTCCAGCGCGCGCTTGAGGGTGACGACCGGATCGGTGCCGGTCTTCTCACGCGCCTGCTCGAGTGCGCCGTAGACGATGCGCTCGGCGGTGGACTTCTTGCCGTCCATCAGGATCTTGTTGACCAGCTGAGTGACCAGCGGGGACCCGTAAACCGGGTCGTTGATCAGCGGACGCTTGGGTGCGGGGCCCTTGCGTGGCATATCAGCTCTTCTCCTTCTTGGCGCCGTAGCGGCTGCGCGCCTGCTTGCGGTTCTTCACGCCCTGGGTGTCGAGCGAGCCACGGATGATCTTGTAACGGACACCGGGAAGGTCCTTCACACGACCGCCGCGGACGAGCACCATGGAGTGCTCCTGCAGGTTGTGGCCCTCACCGGGGATGTACGCCGTGACCTCGATCGCGCTGGTCAGGCGAACACGCGCGACCTTACGGAGCGCGGAGTTCGGCTTCTTGGGGGTGGTGGTGTACACGCGAGTGCACACACCACGACGCTGCGGGCTCCCCTTCAGGGCCGCAGTCTTGGTCTTGGTGACCTTGTCGCGGCGACCCTTGCGGACCAGCTGGTTGATGGTTGGCATAGACCGGCTTTCCTTATTGGTAATTGCGCTTGGTGTGCAGTGTCTTGCAGTTCATCGAGCTTTCACTCGCACGTCAGACCACGTTTCCCTTAACCCGTGGTCGGGCGTGTCGCTGTGGCGCTCAGTGCCCTTTTCAAGGCACGTCGGAACATATCGGCCGCTTTCGCTGGCCTACGTTCACACACGAACTTGCCCGTAGCAATCCGGGCACAGGGATCTACGATACCCGCGTGCCCGATTCGGGGTCAAAGCGGGGGGCCGCGTCAAGCCTTCTACCGGGCGAGATCCAGAGTGAGCTCCACCAATTTCTGGGCACCCGCGCACGGATCGGGGTGTGCCGAGCCGGGCCGGTAGTTGATCCACCAGCCGACGACGCCGACATCGGCGGCCGGCGCGGTGACGCCGCAGGAGTCGTTGTCGCCCGGCCGACGCACCTGCAGCGCCCTGCGGCCCTGCACGGTGATGTCGCCGGAGAGGTAGCCCAGCTTGTCGTTGGTGGTCTTCTCGTTGTTCAGGGTACCCATCTCGTACCAGTTGAGGCTGACCATGGCTCCCCCACCAGGTGCGTCCTCGATGTCCCACATGCAGACGGCACCGCTGAAGGAGGGACTGACGAGCATGGCGTTGCCGACGATCTCGCCGATCTTGTCGGCGGCCACCACCTCGCACTCGCGCAGCAGCTTGTCGAAGTCGGTATTGATCGACTCACCGCCGCCACCCTGACCCAGCGGCTGGGCGCTGCCCTCGATCTTCTCACCGCAACCTGCCAGCGTGAGGGTGAGGATCAGCGCGGCCGCGACCTTGCCCGCCCTCACTGCAGCCGTCCCACGGTCAGCTCGGCCAGTTTCCTGGTCCGATCGCACGGGTTGCCGCCGACGGCGAAGAGGCCGGTGGACATCGACCATTCGAAGAAATCGTCGTCGAGTTGCACAGCGAGGTCACAGACGGTGCCCTGCGGGTCGAGCGCCATGAAGCCGGAACGGCCGCCGACGTCGATGGTTTCCGGTTCACGGCCGACGCTGGACACCCACGCCTTCTCACGTTCGATCGGACTGCCCCGGTACGAGGCGAAAGTGACGCTGGGCGAAGACAATCCGGCCGCCTGCCAGTTGCAGCCGGTCGCGTTCTTATAGACCCGCGCGATCTGACCGAGGCCGGCGAGGGTGCGCACTTCGTCGTCGGTGACATGACCGCACTCGCCCACGAAGGGGCCGAGTGAGGCGACCTTCGGTGGTGGTCGGTTGGGCCCTGTCGGCGTATCGGAGTCGCCCCCCGATCCGCACGACGTCAGCATGACGACCAAGGTCATACCGGTGATGATCGCCGAGGGGATCCGCATGCCATGAACTCTAACCGGCGGTGCGGTCCGGTCACAGATTGCCGCGGGCCTCCTGTTCCCGTTCGATGGCCTGAAAAAGGGCCTTGAAGTTGCCTTTTCCGAAACCGAGTGAGCCGTGTCGCTCGATGAGTTCGAAGAACACGGTGGGGCGATCGGTGAGGGGGCGGGTGAAGATCTGCAGGAGGTAGCCGTCTTCGTCGCGGTCGACCAGGATGCCTCGGCGCTGGAGTTCGTCGACCGGAACGCGCACGGCACCGATGCGCGCACGCAGCTCGGGATCCTCGTAATAGGTGTCGGGTGTAGCGAGGAATTCGACGCCCTCGGCGCGCAGGGCGTCGACGGTGGTGAGGATGTCGCCGGTGGCCAGCGCGATGTGCTGCACGCCGGGGCCGCGGTAGAACTCGAGGTACTCGTCGATCTGAGAACGCTTGCGGCCCACGGCCGGTTCGTTGAGCGGGAACTTCACGCGGTGGTTGCCATTGGCGACGACCTTGCTCATCAGCGCGGAGTACTCGGTGGCGATGTCGTCGCCGACGAACTCGGCCATGTTCGTGAATCCCATGACGCCGCGGTAGAAGTCGACCCAGCGGTCCATCATGCCGAGTTCGACATTGCCGACCACGTGGTCGATCGCCTGGAATACGCGCGGGCCCGGCTCGCGGGTCGAGGTGCGCGCGATATAGCCGGGGAGATAGGGGCCCACGTAGTCGGAGCGGTCGATGAGGGTGTGCCTGGTGTCGCCGTAGGTGGCCAGTGCCGCGGAGCGGACGGTGCCGAATTCGTCGGTCTCGTCGTGGGGTTCGGTGAGGATCGTCGCGCCGTGCTCGCGGGCCCAGGCGATGCAGCGGTCCACGTCGGGAACCTCGAGCGCGATGTCGACGATGCCGTCGCCGTGGCGGTCGTGGTGGGCGACGAGTGGACTGTCGGGGTCGACCGCGCCGGTGATCACGAACCGCGCTCCGCCGCTGCGCAGCACGAACGACTTGTGGTCGCGATTGCCGGTCTCGGGCCCCGAGTACGCCTCGAGCCGCATGCCGAACGCGGATTGCAGGAAGTGGGCGCTCTGGGTCGCGTTGCCGACAACCCAGACGAGTGCGTCCCACCCGATCACCGGAAACGGATCGACACTGTCGTCGTGCTCGATCAGCCCGACGAGCTGCTGCTCAATGGTCATGACCTAGGAAATCGCGTCACGTCGCAGGTGGGCAACTACCCCATATTTGCCTGAACAGGCTGGCTCGAGAAGCCACCGAATACGCATAAATGGTGGACAATTTGAATAGCAACCGGACACGGAGGTCTTCTCATGCGCACGCCCGCGAAATTGGATGAGCTCGACCTGGCGATCCTCACCGCGATGCACGAGTTCCAGAAAGCCGGAATTCTCGAGCTGTCGCGGCGGACGAAGGTCGCGCGGGCGACGGTGCAGGCGCGGATCAACCGGATGGAGGAATCCGGGGTGATCGCCTCCTACGATCCGCAGATCGACGTCACCGCAGCGGGTTTCGATGTCCAGGCGTTCGTGACGCTGGAGATCGCGCAGGGAGCGCTCGACCTGGTGAGTGCGGAGCTCGCGGCGATTCCGGGGGTGATCGAGGCGTACGCGACGACCGGGTCCGGTGACGTGCTGTGCCGGATCGGAGCCGATTCACATGCCGGGTTGCAGGCGGTGTTGCTGAGCATCGATCGGACCGGGTCGGTGGTGCGGTCGCACAGTGTGGTCGTGCTGTCGACGGTCATCGCGCACCGCACGATGCCGTTGCTGCACACCTTGACTCCGGCGGGCACCGCGAAGGCACCCGCGTACCGGGATCACCGCTGAGAATTCACGGCCGGGGTTTCCGGCCAGGAGCCCTTATCGGGCAGGGGTCGTCATTGCCTGGCGAGGCGAGTCAGTAGGCCGTGTACGTGGGCTTCCGCCGCCGCGCGGGCCGACTCGGGGTGGCCGGATTCGAGGGCTTCGACGATGCGGCGGTGTTCGCGCAGGGCGACGCGGCGGTTGCGGGCCGAGCACCACAGGTCGCCGCGGTACAGGTGGGCCTGGGCCTCCAGGCGGGCCAGTTCGTCGACGACACACGTGTTGCCGGAGGCGTCGCGGATGAAGGTGTGGAATTCCAGGTCGAGCTGGGCGTCGCGCGCGGGGTCGACCGGGTCGTCCAGGTGCGCGAGCTGTGCGGTGACGATGCCGGTGAGCTTGTCGAGGTCGGCCTCGGTGAGGCGGGTGGCGGCCGCGGCGGCGGCGAGGCCGTCGAGGACGGCGCGGACCGCGAGCACATCGCGGATGCGGTCGTCGTCGACGGCGGCCACCTTGGCCCCGGCGTGCGGCGCGCTCACCGCGAGACCCTCATAGATCAGCTGCTGCACCGCTTCCCGGACGGGGCTGCGGCTGACCCCGAGCTCGGTCGCCAGCGCGGGCACGCTCAGCGATCGGCCCGGGGTCAGCTCGCCGGACAGGACCATCTGCCTGATCTGGCGATGGACAGACTGGCCGAGCAGCGAGGCTTCGGTCATCGCAGAATCTTCTGGCATGCTCGGGCGCCCTGCGTGGTGACGCGGGCTGCCTCCTCCGGGCGCTGACCGCTCATGCCGTGTCCTTTCCGTTGGTTGCGCTGATTATCCCTGGGGCCGGTAGTTCGCCTGCACCCGCTGAGTCAGGAAGTCCGCCGCTGTGACGGGCGGATACTTGCCCGCCGGCCCTTGGATGACGGCGTCGCGGTCGGCCTGGGCGAAGTAGGCGATGCTGTAGCGCTCACCCTGGTACTCGCCCTCGCCGGGGCTGCGCACGCGGTGGAAGTTCGACGGCAGCAGGTCGTCGCTCCAGCGGGTGAGCATGTCACCGATATTGCAGGTGATCAGGCTCGACGACGCCGTGATGGAGGTCCACTGCTGCTCCGCCATCTCCTTGCCGGGGCACACCTGCAATCCGCCCTGTCCGTCACGCTGGAAAAGCAGTGTGAGGCAGTCGAAATCGGTGTGCGCACCGGCCCGCCAGCGCCCGGGGACGCCGCGCAGTTCTTCGGGAACGGCGAAGTAGTGCAGCAACCGCAAGGCGCTCTGGTAGCTCGCGGAGCCGGGATCGTGTGCGGCGGTGAAGTGTTCGCGTTCGAGGCCGAGGCGGTCGGCGAAGCAGGACAGCACCCGCATCGCCACTGCCCAGGCTCGACTCTCGAAATCGAGGACGCGGGAGCGGAATCCGGCCAGCTCGGCCTCACTGGGCCACAGCTCGTCCATGTGCGGCCGGGTGATCTGGTAGGACTCCTTCTGGTCGGGCACGCCGATGGACGGGCGTACCTGGCTCAGGCTCTCCCAGCCCGCGTTGTTCTTCTTGACCAGGGGGTATTGGCCCTTGACCGCCTCGGGGAGGGCGAAGAAATCGGCTGTGGTGGCGAACATCTCGTCGATCAGGTCCTGCGCGATGCCGTGGCCGGAGAGCTGGAAGAAGCCGATCTCGGTGGCGGCGGCCCACAGTTCCTCGGTGATCTCGGCGCGCCGGTTCTCGAAGTCGGTGAGGTCGATGACGCGGATCTCGCGGTCGGTGGTTTCCTTGCCGAGGCCGCCCATCTGCTTCTCGCGCGAGACTTCGGACAGGTCGTAGCTGGTGGTCATGGGTGTCTCCTTATCCGGTGACGGAAATGGCGGGGTCGAGGAATTCCTTGGTGACCAGGTCCTTCGCGGTTAGGCCATGCGGTACGTTCGCGCCGCCCGCGCGCAGGATGGGCCCGAATTCGTCGATGATGCGCTGGACGCGGGCCTCGTCGAAACTGCCCAGCACGCCGTCGGTGTCGTTGCCGATCAGGCCGCCGTCGATGAGGGCCTTGGAGCCGAATTCGGCCAGTTCGGCGCTGTAGGGGCTGAGCTTGGGGTTCTGTTCGACCACGTCGACCACGATGTCGTTGACGTGGGTGGGATCGGCCTTGAACGACGCGGTGGCTCGCTGGATCATCGGCACCAGCTTCTGCAAGCACGGGCGCAACTCGGCGAGCTTGTCGGCGCGCACATTCACGGTGCGGGCATAGCCCTCGTAGCCGACATCCTTGAGCAACTGGTAGCCGACCGGCTTGTTCCAGGCCCGCACTTCGTGCTCGTAGGTGAAGGGTTCGGCGTTGACGAAGCCCTGCTGGGCGAAGGACGGATCGGTGACGAAGCGCGAGGGCGAATTGTCGTAGGAGGCGTCGACCTGCGCCTTCTGCACCAGCCCGCGGGCGACGAGCCAGTCCGGGTAGAGCTGACCCTTCGACACCACGACAGGCTTGCCGGACTTGCCGATATCGGCGATGCCCCGCCAGTCGGGATTGGTCTCCGGATCCCACATCAGCATCTGCGGGCTATTGCGCAGCAGGGTGGTGACGGCGACGATCGGCTGCTGACCGGCGGCGGCGATGGCGTGCTCGGAATGGGCGAGGCCGAGGGTGATGCTCTGGTCGACATACATCTGCGACGGCACGGTCTGGAAGCCGATGGCCGGGCCGCCCGCGCGGATCTCCAGCCGCACGCCGGTGTCCTTGCCGTCGGCGACGAGCGGGCCGGTGATCTTGTTGTTGTCGGCGTCTACCTGGTAGCCGGGGCCGAGCAGACCGAAGATCGGGCCGGAGTCGGTTTCCGGTGCCCACTGGAGCTGGACCACCACGGTGGCGGGGCAGGCGCCGGCGAGTTGTTGTTCGGCCGGTGCCGGTTCGAGCGCGACGACGGGTGCGTCGGTGGTGTCGTCGGAACAGGCGGCCGCGGTGCCTGCCAGCAGCACGGCCAGCGCGGCAAAACCTAGGCGGCGCAGGGGAAGTGTCTTCATGGTTGTCCTTGGAGGCTATTGGGCGGAGTTGTGCCAGCGACCGACGCTGACCTTCTGGATGACCGTGAACACGGCGAACACGAGCACGCCGAACAGGGCGGCCAGCAGCAGCGCACCGATCAGGTCCTCGGATTGCAGGCGGGCGCGGTAGGTGTCGAGCAGGGTGCCGATGCCGGGTTTACCCTGCGCGAAGAACATGTCGCCGATGATCGCGCCGGTGACGGACAGTCCTGCGGCAGTGCGCAATCCGGTGAGCGTCGAGGGCAGCGCGGCGGGCAGTTGCAGCGACCAGAGGCGGCGCAGGCGGCCCGCTCGGCCGAGGGTGAACAGTTCTTGGAGATTGCCGTCGACGGATTTGATGCCGAACAGCGTCATCGCGATGATCGGGTGGATCGCGATCAGCACACACACGGTGGTGCGGGCGGCGAACCCGTAGCCGAGCCACAAGCCGATCAGCGGAACCACTGCGAGCACCGGGATCGCCTGCAAGACCACCGCGTACGGGTAGACGACGTTCTCGATCGGCTTGGCCTGGCTCATCAGCACCGCGATCGCCACCCCGAGCACCGCCGAGATCAGCAGGCCGGTGATCGCGACCCTGGCGGTGACGGCCAGCGCCTCGAGCATCACCTCGAGCTTCTTCGGATCGGCGAGCGATTCGCTGAAGACAACGTGCGGCGGCGGCAGCAGGAAGCGGCGGCCTTCGCTGAGGATCAGCATCGACACCGCGTACCAGGCGGCCAGCGCCAGGGTGATCGAAATGGTCGGCGCCACCAGGGCACTGCCGAATGTGCGCAGTCGCACGGTCGGCAGCCGCAGCTTCGGCGTGGCAGGGACCCGAGCCGCGACACTCACCATCAGGCAGCCTCTTTCAACGAGCGCGAGATGCGCGAGACGAGTTCGGTGAAGGCGGGTTCGAAGCGCAGTTCGCGTTCCCGCGGGTAGGGCAGATCGACGTCGATCACCTCGTGGATGCGGCCCGGCCTGGCCGACATCACCACCACGCGCGAAGCGAGGAACACGGCCTCGGAGACCGAGTGGGTGATGAACAGGGCGGTGAAGGCATTGTCGCGATAGAGGCGAAGGAGCTCCTCCTGCATGTTCAGCCTGGTCATCTCGTCGAGCGCGCCGAACGGTTCGTCCAGGAGCATCAGCCGCGGTTCCAGCGACAGCGCCCTGGCCAGCGAGACGCGCATGCGCATGCCGCCGGAGAGCTGGCTCGGCAGCTTGTTCGCGAAGTCGGCAAGGCCGACGGCTTCGATCGCTCGCTCGACCCGTTCGCGGCGCGTCGTACGGTCGACGCCGGCCAGCTCGGCCGAGAGTTCGACATTGCGGCGCACCTTGCGCCACGGCAGCAGCGTGGCCTCCTGGAAGATGAAGCCGATCGAATTCGTGCGCACCGCAACGGCTCCCGAGCTCACCGGTTCGAGACCGGCCGCCAGGCGCAGCAACGTGGACTTGCCACAGCCGGACGGGCCGACCACCGCGACGAACTCGCCTTCGCGGATGTCGAGGTCGACGTCGGTCAGGGCGAGCGTGCCCGCTTCGCCGCCGAAGCGCTTGCTCACTCCGGCGAAGGAAACCTCCATGCCGGACAGCAGCGTCCTCGCGTCGGCGTCGTTCACCGTGTCATAGAGCGTCACCGTGATCACCTTCTCCCGCGGTGTTTCAGTGTTGCGTGCAACCTTTGAGTGGATTCAGTTTGAACTAGCTTGATTACATGCAATATGGCGCTCGTTTCTGAATTATTAATATTCATCGCATGCGGATCAGACGCTGCGCGAGATCCTGGTGATCGACGCGAGTGCTCGCGCCGTCGCGGATCACGGCCTCGCCGTCGACCCACACGGCGTCGATCACGCGCGACGACGCGGCGGTGAGCAGGGTGGCGCCGGGGTCGAGAACCGGCAGGCAGGCGAAGTCGCGATCGAAGCGAACGAGAGTGAGGTCGGCGCGGTCGCCGATCGCGATGCCGGTGTGCGACGGGCGGCCGAGTACCCGGCCCGCGGCGCCGGTCGCCATCCGCAGCATCTGTTCGAAGCCGAGCAGGTCGGCCCTTTTGTGCGACGCACGCTGGAGGTACGCGCCGATCCGGAGAGCGAGCAGCATGTCCTGGGTGTCGTTGCTCGCGGCGCCGTCGACACCGAGCGTGACGTCGATGCCCGCCGCGAGCATCTCCGGAACCGGGGCGACGCCACTGCCGAGGCGCATGTTGGAGACCGGGTTGTAGGAAACGGCGACACCGCGCTCGGCGAAGACCTTGCGGCCGTGGTCGTCGAGGTTGACGCAGTGCACGGCCAGGGTGCGGTCCCAGAGGAAGCCGCTCGCGTCGAGGTAGTCGACGGCGCAGGCACCTGCATGCAATCGGCACATGTCGTCGTCGGTGGTGGTCTCGAGAACATGGATCGACACCGTTTTGCCGGTGGCCTGCGCGTACTCACGAGTGGTCGCCATGCCGTCGGGGGTGAGGCAGCGCGGGTTGGGGACGGCGAGAGCGGTGCTGATGCGGGTGCCCACCAGCTGCTTGTCGAGCTCGTCGACGTGGGCGAGTGCCTCGTCGAGCGGTTGGATGAGGCGCGGGTCGAGGCCCCATTTGCGGGTGATGTCGGCGCGGTCGGCGATGCCGCGTCCGAGGACGACCCGGATGCCGAGTTCGCGCAGCGCGCGGATCATCGCCTGGTGGACCGCGTCGGACGGGTTGGGCCACAGGTGTTCGACGACCGTGGTGACACCGCTGCGCAGCAGTTCCAGACCACCGGCCAGCGCCGAGAGATAGGTCTGTTCCGGAGTGGCGGCCACGGTGTGTTCGCCGACGCACCGCAGCCATTCCAGCAGCGGCAGCCCCTCGCCGGCGCCGCGCAGTACCGCCTGTTGCAGGTGGGTGTGGGTGTTGACGAAACCGGGGAGCAGGTAACCACCGCCGCCGTCGAAACGGGGTAGGTCCGTGTGTTCCGGCCCGGCTCGCAGGGCGATGACGACGCCGTCGCGGACCACCACTTCGCCGGGCGTCCAGCCCTGCTCGGTGTAGACGATGACGTCGGTGATGACGACGGACGCGGCGGATTCCATGCGCGCACCTCTTTCGGGATGCGGCTGGTTAGCGCGCCGGATTCAGCGCAGCACGTCGTCCGTTGCAGCCATGAACGTCGTGAGGACGACCCTAGGATCCGGTTGTTGCCTCGACGTTAAAGATGTGTCACAGGCGCAGGTCCGCGCCAGGTGCCAGGATCTCCACCGTTGGCTCGGATTCGGGTTCGAGGAAGGCCAGTAGCGCCGCTGCTTCTTGTTCTACCTGCGCCGCTTCGGTTTTCGTCCACGTGCGGGTCGGGCTGATCCGTAGCTGCGCGGTGCCGGACTTGACGAAGATCTTGTAGACGCCGGCGAGGAAGCCGTCGATCAGGATCGACGAGACGCTGGTGGCGAACGCGCGCAGGGGCGGGGCGGAGGTGTCGCCGACGATGCGGGAGCGGTCCTTGTGCGCGAGCAGCGCGTTGTCGTACCAGCCGAGCAACCGGACCGGAGCGGGCAGGTCGGGATCGGCGAGTTCGAGGTCGGCCGCGTCGTAGAGGGTGCGGCCGCGGTCGTCGGTGTAGGTGCGGACCCGGTCGCCGAGGTCGGTGACGGCTTGCTTCATGGCCGGCAGCCGGGACCAGGCCTGCATGTCCATCGTGCTGGCCGGACCGAACGCGCGCAGGTAACGCAGGATCAGTTCCGATACCGGGTAGGTCGGGTCGAGCGGTGCGCTCAGCCAGGGCTCGATTCTCGACCAGACCGGGCGGCTGTTATCGCGCCAGCGGCCGCGCGGGGGCGTTTGCAGGACGGGGAGTTGGTACAGCCACGCTTGCAGGACCACACCGGCGTCGCGATCGGGGTACCGGCGCGCGGCCTCGACGCGCATGTCCGCCGCCGACATCGGCTCGTCGCCGAGAACCGCTTCCCCGTTGGCCCGCACCTCCTCCGGGTCGAGACCGACCAGCGCACCGAAATTGAAGCCTTTGCGGAACGGGGCCTTTTCCAGTTCCGGTTGGATGTGGGGCGCGATACGTAGCGCATCGGGCGGGGTGACCAGGTGAATCGTGCCGCGCATCAAGGTGATTCGCACGAGTGAGCGGTCTTCTAGACCGGTCGACACCGTCGCCGGATCGAAATCGGCTATCCGACTCCATAATCCGATGAACGGCGGTGGCACGTCCTGGGCCTGCAGGCCGACCAGGTGATCGCACATCTGCGGTGTCGTCAAGGTGGAGCGCTCGAGCAGGTGCTGGCGCGCGAGCAAGGTCCGGTTCAATTCCCGATTCGACACCAGCATTGCGACTCCTTCGGCTCCGTGACGGACGATACCGGCCGATTGGGCGATTATGCCGGTCTCATCGCAGTTGGACGACGACCTTGCCTACGGCGGTGCGCTCATCCAGTGCCGCAACCGCTTCCGCGGTGCGGTCTAGTGGATAGAGAACCGGGTCGGGGGCGGTGATCGCGCCGGACGCGAGCAGGGGTTCGATCTCGGCCCACTGTTCGGCGAGGTAGGTGGGGTGGGTCATCACCCATTCGCCCCAGGCCGCGCCGACGACCTCCACGTTCTTGAGCAGCAAGCGGTTCACCTTCACCGTCGGGATCTCCCCCGCGGTGAAGCCGACCACGAGCAGTCGGCCGCCGCCCGCCAGCGAGCGGACGCTATCGGTGAAGCGGTCACCGCCGACCGGGTCGAGGACGATGTCGACGCCGCGACCTTCGGTCAGTTCCTTCACTGCGGCGAGCCAGCCGTCGGTCAGCACCACGTCGGTGGCGCCGTTGGCCTTGGCCACCTGAGCTTTCGCATCGGTGCTGACCACCGCGATCACCCGGCCCGCGCCGAGCGCCTTGGCCATCCGCAAGGTGGCGGTGCCGACGCCGCCGGCCGCGCCGTGCACCAGGACCGTCTCGCCCTCGGCCAGCCTGCCGCGCTTGGTCAGGCAGAAATGGACGGTGAGGTCGTTGAACAGCACGCCCGCGCCCGCTTCGAGGGAGATGTTGTCGGGCAGCGCGAACACGGCGTGCTCGGGTGACACCGCCACCTCGGCGACACCGTTGCCGAGCATCGTCAGCGCGGCGACCCGGTCACCGGGGCGCAGCGACGAACCCTCCGGCGCCTCGCGCACCACCCCGGCCACCTCGCCGCCGACGACGAAGGGCAGGCCCGGCTTCATCTGATAGAGACCGCGCGTCATCAGCACATCGGGGAAGGCGATGCCCGCGGCGTGCACGTCGATCAGGACACCACCCGGATAGGCCACCGGCTCGGGCAGATCGACGATCTCGATCGCCGACGGACCGTCCAACTTGCCGACCTGGGCTGCGCGCATTTTCGACACCTCTCTTGATGACATTCACCCGCGAACATAGCCCGGCGAGTGGTTCAACGATGGGCGAACTCGGTCACCGTCTCGCTGAACGACGGTTTGCCGGGAACGGTGATGGTGAGACCGTCGGCACTGAGCAGGTACTGGGTGCCGTCGGTGTAGTTGGTCGCGATGAACGAGCCGTCACCGTTGGGCACCGGATCGTCGAGCGTGATGACGGCGCCGTCACTGACCCGGACACCCTTGTAGTAATAGCGCTGATCACCGGTATGGCAGATGACCACTCGCGATTGGGTGGTGCGGGCGATGGACATCGCGGCGTCGTTGTCATGACAGCGCGGGCCGCCGGAAAGGAAGCCCTGACCGTCGGCGCCGGTGACACTCGACTGCAGCGGCGGGACGGTGGTTTCGGTGGGCAACTGCGCCGTGGAGGCATACGTCTGGCTCGCGGTGTCGATCACGGACGGTTCGACGGCGCCGGACTCGAGCGGTGGCGGGACTGCCACGTTACGACGGTCATCGACGCTCATCATGAACCACACCCCGACGCCGACCGCCGCCAGCGCGATCAGCGAGCCCAGCGCGCCGACCAGCAGCGGTGTCGCCGAATTACGTTGTGGGGGAATCGGTATCGGCGCCGAGGGATGGGTGTACCCACTCCCCTGGCCGGGACCGACCACCCGTTGTGATGCCCGGACGACCGTGGACTCGTGTCCTGCCGCGCGTGTGGGCCGGGGTTCGGTCACGCGACGCATCGGCTGCGGTTCGGCCGATTGCGGGCCTGTCCCGCGACGCGTCGAATTCGGTTCTGCGGGTTGTGGACCCGTGACGCGAGGTACCGGGGTGAATGAACCGGCGCCGGTCGCGGATCGGGCCGGCCCCCGAGTTGTCGGCGACGACAGCGATCCGGCGGAGAAAGCCGCCGCAGCACGGGTTGCCGGCGACGACTGGGACGACAGGGCCGCGGCGGCGCGAGTCGGCGGGGACTGCGAGTCGGCCGGGACGGCAGCCGTGCCACGGGTCGGCGGCGAGTGCGAGTCGCGTGACAGGGCCGCAGAGTCCCGAGTCGGAGGCGACTGCGAGTCGGGCGAAAACGCCGCAGCGTCCCGCGTCGGGGGCGACTGCGAGTCGGGCGAAAACGCCGCAGCGTCCCGCGCAGGGTGCGAGTCGCGTGACAGAGCCGCAGCGTCCCGCGCAGGGTGCGAGTCGCGTGACAGAGCCGCAGAGTCCCGCGTCGGTGGGGGTTGCGAGTCGGCTGGGACGACAGCGGAGCCGCGGGTCGTCGGTGGGGACGGCGGAACCTCGGAGCGGTGCGGCGTCTGTGGGCCGGTGATCTCGATTCGAGGTCCGGATACCGTTGCGGGAGTGGAGCGCTCGGCTTGGATCAGTGCGGCTCTGGCGGCACGAGCCAGGTCGACGGGCGAGGCATAGCGCTGGTCGGGGCGCTTGGCCATTCCCCGCTCGATCACCGGGTCGAAGGTGGTGAGCGTGGGGTCGGCGGCGCTGGGGCGCGGGGCGGGCGCCATCTGGTGCGAACCGATCGCGCCCGCGAGGCTGTTCACCGGGAACGGCACCCGGCCGACCAGCGATTCGTAGAGCACACAGGTGAGCGCGTAGGTGTCCACCGACGGGGACATCGGCACGCTCTCGAACCGCTCCGGCGCCATGTACGCCATGGAACCCACCGCACTGCCCGCGCTGGTGAGCTGCGGATCGGTGGCGGCGTGGGCGATGCCGAAGTCGACCAGATAGGCGAACAGGTTGCCGGTGAGCAGGATGTTGCCCGGTTTCACGTCGCGATGGACCAGGCCGACCTCGTGTGCGGCATCGAGCGCGAACGCGATCTGCTCGACCACCTGCACCGCCTCGACAGGGGTGAGCCTGCCGTACTGCTGGAGCCGCTCCTTGAGATCGACGCCCTTGACCAAGCGCATGTCGATATACAGGACGCCGTCGACCTCGCCCCAGTCGTGCACCGGGATGACGTGCGGTTCCTGCACGCTCGCCATCGCGTGCGATTCGCGGCGGAAGCGCTGCACGAAGGTGGGGTCGGTGGCGAGTTCCCGGTTGAGCATCTTGAGGGCGACAACACGATTCTTGGAGGTGTCGTAGGCCTCGTAGACCTCTCCCATACCGCCGACTCCGAGAAGTCTGCGAATCTCATAGCGCCCGAACATCGAGCCCGCCAATGCTCCGCCGGCCATGACAGCAGGCTACCTGGGCGCGGATAGGTCTGTCATGTAGGACAACCGCGTTCGGACCTCCCTAGTGACCGGCACCTGGTACCCCTAGTCCCGACTCGCCGCGAGGGTGTGATCTGCGACCCGTAAAGTCGTCTACAGAACTACGCAAGAAGTCGCGGCGCACCTGGTGTGTCGCGCAAGGAGCACACGTGTCACTCGATCAGCCACTGGCCCCGCTTCCCGAGGAGGGCACGGGTTTCGCCACGGCGTGGCCTGTCCGGGCCGGCGACGTGGATCCTTATCAACGACTGCGCCTGGATGCCGTGGCGCGGTATCTGTCCGATATCGCCTGGGACGAGCTCAACCAGACCGCTCTGCATCTCACCGATCCCACCTGGATCGTGCGCCGCACCGTCATCGATGTGATCCGCCCGGTCGTGTGGCCCGATCACGTGCATCTCGAGCGCTGGTGTTCGTCGATGTCCACCCGGTGGACGAATATGCGCACGCGGATCACCAGCGAACGCGGCGGGCTGATCGAGACCGAGGGATTCTGGATCAACCTCAGCGAATCGAGCAACCTCCCCGCCCGGATCAGCGACGACGGCCTTGCCTATCTGGCCCGATCCACCGACGAGCATCGCCTGCGCTGGCGGCCCTATCTCACCGATCCGGCGCCGCGCGAGTCCGATACCGACCTGCCGTTCCCGGTCCGCGCGACCGATATCGACCAGTACAACCACGTCAACAATGCCTGCTACTGGCAGGCCGTCGAACAGTTCCTCGTCGACTTCCCGAAGCTGGTCGCCGGACCGCACCGCGCCGTGATCGAGTACGTGGCGCCGGTGCTGGCCCGCGAGCACATCACCGTGCGCGCCCGCCACGAACCGGGCGACCGGACCGGGCAGGTGGTACTGCGGCTGTGGTTCGTGGTCGGCGGCGTCACCACGACCGTCGTCAGAATCATGCCGCTGCCTGTGTAATTTGGCGGCTGGCGCCGCGGTTCTCGGCGCTTGACTCCACCTCTTCCCTCCCTACGGGCGCTCCTTCGTCGCACCCTTCGGTCAGTCCATCGGCGGAGGCGCGCCGAGAACCGGCCTTCGGCCGTCCCTTCGGCGCCGTGCCCGGCAGGGGCGTGGGCCCCTGCCGGATCTACGGCTAACCCTTTGCGGCCTTGAGCAGGTCGGCGCGGGTGGTGAACTTGACCCGGGGCCTGCCTGCCGCCTTGCCCGCGGTCTTCTCGGCCTGGTCGATGGTCTTCCAGCCCTTGCGGTCGACCAGATCGGGCTGACGCTGTTCGAGCAGCGCGCGCAGTGCGGCCCGGTCGCCGGTCGGCGCGGTGAGTTTGCCCGCCATGAAGTCGGCGATCACCGCTTCGACGGTTTCCTCGGCGTCGGCCCGGTTGGAGCCGATCACCCCGCGCGGGCCGCGCTTGATCCAGCCCGAGACGTAGACGCCGGGGACGGGCTCGGTCGCGTCGAGAACCCGGCCGTGCTCGCTCGGCACCGTGCCACGACGCTCGTCGAAGGGCAGCCCGGCGACGGGTTCGCCGCGGTAGCCGATCGAGCGCAGTACCAGTCCGGTGTCGATCGTTTCGGTGCGGTCGGTGGCGGTGGCCACCAATTGCCCGTTCTCCTCGGTCAATTCGTTGTGCGCGAACTCGATCGCGGTAACCGCGTCGGTGCCGTGCACGGCGGTCGGCGCGGTGAGGTAGCGGAACACGATCCGCTTGTTCGACAGGTCGGGTTGCGCCACCGAATACTCTTGCGCGAGTTCGTACTTCAGGCGCATCGAGGGTTCGATGTTCGGATCGTCGAGCACCGCACGGCTGTGCGGGTCGAGTTCGATATCGGCGGGGTCGACGATCACATCCACGCCGGTGCGATGGGTGAGCGCCAGGAACTCCGGCGAACTGTAGGCGGCTTGCAGCGGGCCGCGTCGACCGAGAATCACGACCTCGCGAATATTGCTGCGGCGCAGGGCGTCCAGCGCGTGGTCGGCGATGTCGGTCTTGGCGAGCTCGTCGGGGTGGCCGGTGAGCACGCGCGCCACATCGAGGGCGACGTTGCCGTTGCCGACGATCACCGCACGCTCACCGGAGAGATCGAACTCGCGCTCGGCGAAGTCGGGGTGGCCGTTGTACCAGGCCACGAACTCGGTGGCCGAGTGGCTGCCGGGCAGGTCTTCGCCGGGGATGTCGAGCGAGCGGTCGCTCGAGGCACCGACGGCATAGATCACCGCGTGGTGGTGGTCCAAGAGCTCCTGGTGATCGATGTGCTCGCCGACCTCGACATTGAGGTAGTACTGCAGCGAGTCGCGACGGAACGCCGACTCGAACATCTCGGCGACGCCCTTGGTGCCCGCGTGATCGGGGGCTACGCCCGCGCGCACCAGGCCCCACGGGGTCGGCAGCCGGTCGAACATCTCGATCTCGACATCGCTGCGCCGCAGCAGTTCGTCGGCGGCGTAGCAGGCCGCGGGGCCCGCACCGACGATCGCGACGCGCAGCGTACCCAGACTCTTGGGCGGGCGGGCCGGCGTACTCAGTGGGTCGAAGTTCGACTCGAGCGGGTGACGCTGAAAATAGGCGGCGTTGATCTCGCGATACCTGGACAGCGAGGCCAGCAGGTCGTCTTCGGAGAAGATCGCGTCCACCGGGCACGCGTCAACGCAGGCACCGCAGTCGATGCAGGTGTCAGGGTCGATGTACAGCATCTCCGCCGTGGCGAACTCCGGTTGATCCGGAGTCGGGCGGATGCAGTCGACCGGGCATTCGGTGACGCAGCTGGCGTCGTTGCAACAACGCTGCGTGATGACGTAGGCCATAGGGTGCAGATCCTCGAAATGTGTGGTCGGTGGCTCGAGGCGCCGCCGCGACGGGCCCGCGACGGGTGAGCCGCGAACGCATCATCGGTGACGCACCTTTCAGTGTGCCTCGAGTGTGACTGCGACCTCACCGCTGCCCAGTGATTACGGTGTTCTCATGGTGGTGACCCTGATCTTGATGCGGCACGGAAAATCGGCCTACCCCGACAATGTCGACGACCACGCGCGCCCGCTGGCACCGCGTGGCGAACGCGAAGCGGCGCTGGCCGGTGCCTGGCTGCGCGCCTCCCAGCCGCCCATCGACGCCGTGCGCTGCTCGACCGCCGAGCGCACCAGACAGACCCTCGCGGCCACCGGCATCACCGCGCCGGTCGAATACACCGACGACATCTACGACGCGAACCCACACACCCTCATGGAGCTGATCGGGCTCACCGACGACACGATCTCGACACTGCTCATCGTCGGCCATGTACCCGGGATCCCGTGGACCGCGTGGGAACTGGCGGGCAACCGCGAATCCGATCAGGCGACCGAACTCAGCCGCAAGTTCCCCACCTCGGCGCTGGCGGTGCTCGAGTTCGACCGACCGTGGGCACAACTCGGCCCCGGCACGGGCGAACTCACGTCATTCCACGTCCCGCGCTGAGTTCCCGCGGTGGCTCACTTGAGCAACTTGCCGCCGACGACGATGCCCACCCCCAGCAGCGCGAGGAGCAGGAACGCGACGAATCCGTTCGTCAGCGCCCAGACCACGCCTAGCACGAGTACCACCGGCGCCACGGCGATAGCGGTGATCACCGGGCTCTCCTTGACCGTTTCCCAAGCCGAGCGGGCCCTGACGCGGTCGATGTCCTTACCAGCCATGTGATCCACACTACGTTTCTGTGGGACCCCGGTACACACGCTTGGCGCGCACGGACATGTGATCCACACCTTGTTTCTGTCGGACCCCGCAACGATGCTTGACCGCATGGAATGGAAAATCGAACTCGTTGCCATCCCGGTCACCGATGTCGACCGGGCCAAGGATTTCTACACCAGCATCGGCTTCAACGCCGATCACGACCACACACCGAGCCCGGAGATCCGGTTCGTGCAGCTCACTCCGCCGGGTTCGGGATGTTCGATCTGCATCGGGCGCGGGCTCACCAGTGCCGCGCCGGGCAGTGTCGAGGGCATGCAGATGGTCGTTGCCAGCGCCGACAAGGCCTATGAACAGCTGATCGCGGCAGGCGTGGAAGCCTCCCCCGTCGAGGACATGGGCTGGGGCCGGTTCACCTTCTTCGCCGACCCCGACGGCAACAAGTGGGCGATTCAGGAGCTGCCTAACTACAGCTGAATTCGCCCGTCCCGTGAGAATAGGTCTTGCTTGGAGTGCACTCCAGGTGGATAGCGTCTCCAGGGAGTTCCACGGGAAGGGACGAGCACGATGGATCAGGACGCAGCGCTACGCGCCGACAGCGACGACGAGCACGAGCGCCCGAGGTATTCGATCGGCGAGGTGGCGCAACGATCGGGGCTGAGCCGCGACACGCTGCGCTGGTACGAGCGGATCGGGCTGATGGGCTACGTCGGTCGCGATCACACCGGCAACCGCCGGTTCAGCGATCGCGACCTGGAGTGGCTGGCGCTGATCGCGCGGCTGCGGCTCACCGGCATGCCGGTGGCCGACATGATCCGCTACGCCGAACTGGTACGGGCAGGTGAGCAGACCTACCCGGATCGGCTGGAGATGTTCCGGCAGACCAGATCCGACGTGCTCGACAAAATCGCGGAGCTGCAGCAGACCGTGGCCGTTCTCGACTACAAGATCGCCATCTACGAAGGCCGATCCGATGTGGTCCGTCCCGCCACGATCACCGTGCACACGAGCGAAGGAAGCGACACATGAGCACCACCGCGACACTGCCGACCACCACGCTGGGCGCCGACGGACCGCTGGTCGGGACACAGGGGCTCGGCTGCATGGGCATCAGCGAGTTCTACGGTGATACCGATGCGGCCGAATCGCGGGCCACCCTCGACCACGCGCTCGAACTCGGCGTCACCCTGTTCGACACCGCCGATGTGTACGGCTCCGGCCACAACGAGGAATTCCTGGCCGATTTCGTGCGCGCCAACCGCGAGAACCTGCTGATCGCCACGAAATTCGGCATCGTGCGCAAGGCCGACGACCCGTCCTTTCGCGGCTTCGACAACTCCCCCGCCTACCTCCGCGCGTCGGTCGAGGCCAGCCTGCGCAGGCTCGGTGTCGACACGATCGACCTGTACTACATGCACCGGCGCGACCCCGCGGTCCCGATCGAGGAGACCGTCGCCACGATGGCCGAACTCGTCGCGGCGGGCAAGGTGCGGGCGCTCGGGTTGTCGGAGGTGACCGGCGACGAGCTGCGTGCCGCGCACGCCGTACACCCGATCGCGGCGCTGCAGTCGGAATGGTCGCTGTTCTCCCGCGACGTGGAACGCACCGCGGTGCCCGCCGCGGCCGAATTGGGTGTGGCGTTCGTGCCGTACTCGCCGCTGGGTCGCGGTTTTCTCACCGGCGCGTTCACCTCGGCGAAAGAGCTGAGCGACAAGGACTTCCGTCAGTCCCAGCCCCGCTTCACCGGTGACAATGCCCAGCACAACGCCGAATTGCTCGCGCCGTTGGCCGCGATCGCCGCCGCGCACGACATCACCCAGGCCCAAGCCGCGCTCGCCTGGGTGCATGCGAGGGCGGGTGCGCACAACGTATCCGTGGTGCCGATCCCCGGCACCCGCAAGCGGACCAGGCTGGCCGATAATGTCGCCGCGGCGTCCGTGCGCCTGTCCGCCGACGAACTGGCGACGCTGGAACCGATCGCCGGGCAGGTGGCAGGCAGCCGCTACGCGGATATGTCGTTCACCTCGGCCGGGCGCGAATAGGATCGCGGCCATGACCGAGGCCACCGATCCGCAGCGCCGCGTCGTGCGCAACGTCGAGAAGAACCGCTACGACGTGTTCTTCGACGATGAGCTCGCCGGTTTCACCGAGTACATCGAGCGCGACAACGACACCGATTTCATCCACACCGAGATCGACGACGCGTTCGCGGGCAAGGGACTCGGCGGGGTTCTCGCCCGCCAGGCCATCGAGGACGTGATCGCGCGCGGACGCACCATCACCGCGCACTGCGCGTTCATCCGCGGCTGGCTGGACAAGCACCCCGAGTACGACGCGCACGTGGTGGGCAAGGGCATCACGCCGTGAGCGACAGGGAGATCGACCCGGACGAGGCGCTGTGTGAGCCGTCGCCGCGCCCGGGTCCGATCACCGAGCTGTACCCGGCCAGGGAGGTGCCGCTCGGTGGCGTGCGCGGAGTGTATGTGGAACGCACACTGCCGCAGCGGGATCTGCCGACCGTGGGCGCGTGGTGTTTTCTCGACCGGTTCGGTTCGGCCGCCGCGACCGAGGCGGGCGCCTCCCCCGACATCCTGCCGCACCCGCACATCGGCTTGCAGACGGTGACCTGGCCGCTCGACGGCCGCATCCGGCATCATGATTCGGTGGGATCCGACGTCGAGATCGAACCGGGCCAGCTGAACCTGATGACCTCCGGTCGCGGCATCGCGCACTCGGAGTTCGGCGTACCCGGCGCCGAGTCGGGCCACGGCCTACAGCTGTGGATCGCGCTGCCCGGCCACGCGACCGGCATCGATCCACATTTCGAGCAGCATCGCGAACTGCCGATCTACGCCGAGCCGGGACTGCGCGCCACCGTGCTGATCGGCGCGCTGGGCGGTGTCCGCTCACCGGCGAAGGCCTACACACCGATCGTCGGGGCCGACATCGTGCTCGATCCCGGCGCCGAGGTGCGGCTGCCGCTGGAGCGCGCGTTCGAGCACGCGGTGCTGGTGATCGAGGGTTCGGCGACGGTCGACGGCACCGAGCTCACCGCGGGACCGCTGCTGTACCTGGGTACCGACCGCACCGAGCTGCGCCTGTCCAGCACCGACGGCGCGCATTTCGCGCTGGTCGGCGGCGAACCACTCGCCGAGGAGCTGGTGATGTGGTGGAACTTCGTCGGCCGCAGCCACGACGAGATCGTCGCTGCCCGCCAGGCCTGGGAAGCCCGCGACAGCAGCCGCTTTCCGTTGGTCGTCGGCCACGGCCCGGACGAGCGGATACCCGCCCCGCCACTGCCGCCGTTGCGTTTGAAGCCGCGCAAACGAGCGACCGGCTGCACTCACCTCTGACTCGGCACCGCGGTCGATTCGCCTTCGCACCCTGAATCAACCTGCGCACGAGCCGAAACCTCCGACCGCAGCCGAACCTGGATCAGACCGCGCCTGCACCCGATGCGGGCTCCCGCGCCACATCGGGTGCGGGCTCCCAGCGCCGCATCGGGTGCGCGCGATCAGCGACCGCCGGCAAGCAGGGCGTCGAGGGCGCGGTAGCTGTCGTTGAGGCCGCCCTCCATGCCCGAGGCCAGCATGCCCGCGCATTCCTCGGCCGTGTGGAAGACGCTGTCGGTGACGACTCTGGTGCGGCCGTCGCCGAGGTCGATGAAGGTGGTGTCGTCGATGGAGATGTGGGCGGGCATGCCGTCCCATTCGAAGGACTGCACGATGCGTTCCTTCGGGGTGATCTCGCGGAAGCGGCCTTCGAATCCGTAGGACTCGTCGCCCTCGTGTTCGACGAAACGCCAGTGCCCGCCCTTGCGGAACTCCCAGCGCTCGACGTCGATCACGTGCCCGCGACCCCACCAGCGCGAGAGCTGCTCGATGCGGCTGTAGGCATCCCACACCCGGTCCAGCGGCGCGTCGAAATCGCGTTCGATGTGGACTTCGCGGTCCGAGGTGGAGGTGATGACCGCGTCCTTGATGGTTGTGCTCATTGCTCTGGCTCCGTTCGTTGCAGGAATTCACCGAGACGGTCCATCCGGGCCTCCAGCATCTGCCGATAACCCTGCATCCAGGCCACCTCACGATCGAAGACGCGCTCGGAAATGCGGCAGTACCGCACCCGCCCACGCTTCTCGGTGACCACCATGCCCGCGTCCTCGAGCAATCCGATGTGCTTCTTGATGCCGGTCAAGGTCATCTCGAACTGCTCGGCCAACTCGCTGATACTCGCGGGCCCACGCCCGAGCTGCTCGAGGATGCCCCGCCGGGTGGGGTCCGCGAGCGCCCCGAACGAGGCGTCTAGGAAGTCATACTGAACCATCTAGTTCAGTATTGCGCAGCGATCCCCTTCGGTCAAGAGCCTTTCGGCAAACCCTGGACGTGCCAACGGATTTACTACTACGCTTTGTCGTAGAACGTGGTGGGACATCATCGAGGGGGAACTCATGGACAAGACCACATGCTGCATCGTCGGCGGTGGCCCCGCGGGCACGATGGCAGGCCTACTCCTGGCCAGAGCCGGTGTCGAAGTCACCGTGCTGGAAAAACATGCCGACTTCATCCGGGATTTCCGTGGTGACACGGTGCACCCGTCGACGGTGCGGCTGATCGACGAACTGGGGCTCGGCGCCGAGTTCGCCAGGTTGCCGCGCTCCGAGCTGACCCGAATGTGCATATACGCGGGCGACCGCATGGTGATCGCCGCCGATCTCACGCGGATTCCCGGCAAGTACCGGCACATCGCCATGGTGCCGCAATGGGACTTCCTCGACCTGCTGACCAGCGCCGCCGCCGAGGAACCCGCCTTCACATTGCGCATGCGATCGACCGCGATCGGGTTGATCGACGAGGCGGGCCAGGTAGCAGGCGTGCGCTACCTCGATGCCGACGGTGTCGAACACGCGTTACGCGCCGATCTCGTGATCGCGTGCGACGGACGCGATTCCGTGGCACGCGAGGCCGCAGGCCTGCGTCAGCGGATGGAGGACGTGCCGATGGACATGTGGTTCTTCCGCATCCCCAAAGCCGTGGACGATATCGACGGCGGGGCCGTACAGGCCCGCTTCACCAGCGGCAACTCCGCGGTGGCCATCGACCGCGGCGACTACTACCAGACCGGCTACATCATCGAAAAGGGTTGCGACGCAGAGCTTCGCGCCGCACACGAGGTGCGCTGGCTGCGCGATCGCGTCACCGAACTCTTCGGCTGGTCCACCGAGGCGACGGCGGCGATCCAGACCTGGGACGACGTCAAGCTGCTCGAGGTCACGGTGGGCATGCTCGACCGGTGGTATGTGCCCGGCCTGCTGTGCATCGGCGATGCGGCGCACACGATGTCACCGGTCGGTGGGGTCGGGGTCAACCTCGCGGTGCAGGACGCGGTGGCGGCCGCGCGCGTCCTGGCGCAGCCACTGCTCGACGGCACCGTGCAGACCGCCGACCTGGAAAGAGTGCAGCGCAGGCGGATGTTGCCCGCGAGCTTCACCCAGCGATCCCAGCGCGGCGAGCACGACATGCTCATCGGGCCCGCGTTGCGGGGAACCCTGCACACCGCACCGCTGCCGCTGCGTATCGTCGACGCCGTGCCCGCGCTCGCCGGACTCACCGCCTACCTCGGCGGCATCGGCCTGCGTCCCGAGCACGCACCGGAGTTCGCGCGACGTCCCCGGACCGGCGCCGAACCGGCGCACGCGACGCGCTGATCCCCCTACCGCCCCCAGCCGACTTTCCGAAAAGGGCCACAACGGCTAGGTTTGCCGCGACGAACCGGACTAATCGGACCGGATGAAGCAGCAGGAGGCTTGCGGGATGAGGATCGGCACTGGGGTCGGGGCTGCACTGCTCGCGATGGGGGTCATCGTGGCGGCAGCCGGAAACGGGCACGCCGAGCCCGCTCCGGTTGTCGCCGAACAGCCGACTCCGGCACCTTCGCTGCGCGGGGTGGACAAGGGCGTGAACTACCAGGTGAGCGCGACCGACGATCGGCGCGCGGTGGTCACCAGCATCGACGCGGGGCGGTTCCAGCTCGTCCACGACGCGAAAGTTGTCGCGGTGACCGATGAATCGGGTACGGTACTCGCCGCGCTGCCGATGGTCGTGCGCGTCGGCGAGCACACGGTGCCGCTCACACCGTCGATCGACGAGAAGGGCACCAGCCTGACTCTCACCCCGGTCAGCGAATCCACCGCACCGGTGCGCGACATCAGCGCACAGGAACGCTTCTTCGCCGAAACCCAACGCCTGCAACCGAAGATCATCGAGGGTGCCGCCATCGGGGCCGCCATCGGTTTCATTCTCGGCTTCCCGCTCGGCCTGTTCATTCTCGACTTCATCACCGTCCCGGTCGCCACCGTGGCGGGCGCGGCGATCGGCGCACTCGCCGGGTACGCCTTGGCAGGCGGCCAGCCCGCGATCGACACCGCGCTGGCTTATGTCACCGGAGCACCCTGATCGCCTATTGCGTTGTGGGTCCTCGCCGGGCCGCCGGGACCAGCAATTCGACGGGAATCATCAGCACGTAGAACCCGTGCGGTGCGCCGGCAACGCTGATCCCGTCGCCCTTCTCCGCTAACGTTGAGGGCAGAAGTCCGCACGGGTGGGTGGTGATGAGAGTGGTGTTCGACCCGCTGGCCGATATCGAACGCGCCCTGGCCGAACAGGCCGGGTGGACGTGGTTCGACGACTACCTGCTGTACACCTGCGGGGTGGCCGATCTACTGGCGCGCGGTGAGGTGGCGCTGATCCCGCACACGGCGACGCGGGTGCGGACCGAGCCCGGTGAGGTCGGCCTGGCCGAAGGGACGGTCAACTGGTACACGTGGCGGGCGACGGGCGACGGCAGCCGGACTCGTCGTCAGGCCCCCGTCACCGGTACGCCTCCGATCTCGGCGGCCGCGCAGTTGGGCAATGCGGTCGTGAACCGCACGCGGCGCGCGCAAGCAGCGGCCGCCGCGCAACCGCGCTGGGTGGCCGAGCGGGCCGGGTCGGTGATGATCTCGGACCGGCGGTTGCACCTGACCAACCCCGAACGGTCGTTCTCGCTGTACTGGTCGGCACTCGAGTCCATCGACCTCACCGCGCCGGACCGGATCGGCTGCCGGTTCCCCGACCAGGAAGGCAAGTTGCAGCAGATCCAGGTCCAGAGTCCCTGGGCGGTACTGCTTTTCGTCACTGCCGCGCTCCAGCACTTTCCGCATCACCCGCAGTTGAAAACCGGCACCTGGCTGCCCGCCGGGTTCGAGGACAAGTGTCATCTGGCGGGGAAGAAGTGCCCGAAGGTCCGGTAGGCGCACTGTCGGCACGGCCGTACCGCCGGGTAATCGAAACCCCGGCGGTCTGCCCGACTCGGGTTAGCTGATGCGCGTGAACAACCGGCCTGCCAGGTCGACGCCGATCACCGCGCCGTCCTCGTCACGGCTGAAGTACCCACGCTGACCGACGAAAGCTCCTGAGGTGACGATGTATTCGTCGCCGGCGCCCGGCAGCAGGCCGAACTCGAACGGCGCGTGGTCGGGCGGGAGCGCCTGGTCGGCCGCGCGCAGCTCCGGCTTGATCCTGACCTCGAGGACCAGACTCGTTGGGGTCGCGGTGATGTCGAAGGTCATCGCGTCGATCTCATAGCGGCCGAGCAGTTCCGCCGCGGCCGTGGCGTCGAAAGGCAGCGGTGTCGGGTCGACATCGTCGATGCCGAGGTAGTGCGCGAGGATCCAGCGGACGATCCGCTGGTTGCACGCGATGCCATCGGGACCGGCATTGGCCATCACGACCACCGCGAAGTCGCGTTCGGGGATGAGAAGCAGTTCGGCGAACTGCCCGAAGCCCGAACCGCCGTGGCCGATGGTGCGGACACCGTCGATGTCTCGAACGAACCAGCACAGGCCGATCGCGTCGCCGAGCGAACTGGCCCGCAGCTGCACGGTCGGCTCCTGCATGCGGGTGAGCATGTCGGCGGGCAGCACGTCACTGTTTCCCAGGTGGACACGCATCCACCGCAGCTGATCGGCGACGGTCGTGGCCAGGCCACCGCCAGGATTGTTGGCGCGGTTGCCCTTCCATGGCCGGACGACGCTCACGTCGTGGTCGGCGCCGAGTTCGTGGCCGATCGCGAATCGGCGGGTGATGACGTCGGAGAGCTGAAAGACGCTGTCGTTCATCCCGACTGGCGCGAGCACGAGATCGTGGACCGCGCTCTCGAAACTCTGTCCGGTGACGGTTTCGATGACCCGGCCGAGGAGGTTGAAACCGGCCTGGCTGTAGGAGGAGCGTTCGCCGGGCTTGCCGATCGGCGGGAGATCGCTCAATTGGCGGGCGAACTCGGCGAGCGCGTCGTCACCCTCGCCGGTGTCGACGAGGAGGTTCCAGTCCAGGCCCGCGGTGTGGTTGAGCAGGGTCGCGACGGTGATGTCGGTCGAAGCGGTGAAATCCGGAACATACTGCCGCACAGGCGCATTCAGGTCGATTCTACCGTCGGCGACCAGCCGCATCAGCGCGGTCGCGGTCACCGGTTTGGTGATCGAACCAGCGGCGAACAGGGTGTCGGGGGTGATGGGAAGCGGGTTGTCGATGCCGGTGACGCCGTGCGTCGCGAAGATCTCGTGACCGTCGGCGAAAACGCCGACGGCTACGCCGGGGATGCCGAATTCGGTGGCGGTAGCGGCGATGAACTGGGCGAGAGCGGACATGGTTCTTCTCCTTGCGTGCAGTATCAGGAAAGGGCGAGGGCGGCGAGGCCGAGGATGGTGCCGCCGAAGACGGTGATGTTGCGCAGCGTCTGCAGCGTCCAGGTCCAGGCGGGGAAGCCGGATTCGGCGGCTGCGAGCAGTGCGGGAACGTCGATGCGGATCAGTTCGGGATCAGCCTTGCGGCGGAACGCGGCGCGCACCGA
The DNA here is from genome assembly GCF_042720495.1 of Nocardia sp. NPDC058480. Lineage (NCBI taxonomy): Bacteria > Bacillati > Actinomycetota > Actinomycetes > Mycobacteriales > Nocardiaceae > Nocardia > Nocardia sp. NPDC058480. The sequence goes on from NZ_JBHXMN010000001.1 coordinate 806,076, forward strand.
GCTCACGGCGGTGTGATTGCTGTAGACGATGACGCTGTTGCCGAGCAGAACCAGCGTCAACAGCACCCAGTTCAGCGGCCGGGCGACGGCCAGGTCAGCGAGGTTGACCCCGGCGAGCGCGATCATGATCGCGGCGACGCTCAATGGCGCGGCGCTCTCATGGCCGCTGGCGTCGAACCGCATGCCGTTCTCGGTGAGCGCGGTGGTACGCACGCCCTGCCGGGCCAGCTCGGACTCGGCGGTGGCCATGGCGGCCGCGCCGTAGCGATTGCGCACGATCGGCATGCTCACGAAGGCGGCGGCGATGGCGAGGGCGATGGTGGCGAGGAGGACGTTCATGCTGGTCAATCCCTTCTTGAACTATGTAAAAGTAGAATAGCTCGCGACTTGAACTAAGTGCAAGAGATTTCTTGAACTTTGTGAAAGTGCCAGGCGAGCCCCTAAGGTTGGGACATGCCGCGTGAGACATTGACCCGCGAACAGATCGTCGCCACCGCGATCGAGCTACTCGACGAAGAGGGCTTGGACGGGCTGAACATGCGCAGCCTCGGCAAGCGGCTCGACTCCGCGCCGACCGCGATGTACTGGCATGTGAAGAACAAGGACAACCTGATCCGCCTGGCCGCCGACGAGACCTGGGGCGAAATCGCCCTGCCCGATCCCGGCTCGCCCGACTGGCGCGCGGCCGCCGAACAGCTGGCTCGCGGGTTGTACACAACCATCACCAGGCATCCCTGGCTGGCGCAGGCCCAGTCGAGCTACCTGCTCTACGGGCCGAACAAGGCTCGCCACGATGAGGTCGCGCTCACGGTGTACGAGAACGCCGGGTTCGTCGACGACGCCGCCGACCAAGCGATGGGGGCGGTGTTCACGCTGATCCTCGGCAGCGCGGCCGGCGCCGCGGCCGACGTGTCACTGCGGCGGCGGCTCGGGCGCGGAGATCGCGATCCGGCGGTCGAATTACAGGCCGCGCTCGACGAGGCGGGCGAGATCGCGCAGCCATACCCGCGGCTGCGGGCGCGGCTGGAGCGCGCCGATATGGATACCCTCACGGCCGTGGCGAGTTTCGAGTTCGGACTCGCGGCGTTGCTCGACGGGCTCGCGGAACGGCTGTCGAGCGGCTAGATCGCGGCAGCTCCGCACGCCGGATCGCGTTGCGGCGGGCTACTTCTGACGCGCGCGGTAGGCGGCGACAGCGTTGCGGTTGCCGCAGGCGGTGCTGCAATAGCGGCGGGAACGGTTGCGAGACAGGTCGAGCACCAGTCCCGCACAGTCGGCGTCGGCACAGATCGACAGGCGGCTCATGTCGTCGGCGCGGATGAGATCGATCATCGCCATCGCGGTTTCAACGGCGACGCGGACCGGAAGTGGGGCTTGCGGCGGGACCGCGTGCACGTGGTAATCCACGTCGCCGTGGCAGACCAGCTGCGGCACCGCGCGGTGCTCGGCGAGGGTCTCGTTCACGAGGGTGACGGCGGCATCGCGGTCGCTGGTGAGCATCGCGCGGAGTGGCGCGCGCAAGGCGCGGACAGCGGCCAACTCCGCGGGGCCGCCGGTATGCGCGCCCGTGTAGACGTGTCGTTCGAAGAACTCGGCGAGCTGGGTCGTTTCGGTCAACGTGTCGGGGTCTTCGGCGGAATTGACCAGTTCGACCGCCGCCAGCAGGGCCGCCTCGGTGTCATGAGCAAAAACCACATTGACATATTACCGCAGGCTGCTTACCGTCATTAGTCATGGCGACTTTGACTCATGACAGCGCGATCCGGATGCGTTCCGGGCTGTTGCTCGCGCTGACGTCGGCCACCTCGTTCGGGCTGTCCGGTCCGCTCGCGCGTGGGCTGATGAACGCAGGGTGGAGTGCGGCCGCCGTCGTCGCCGCACGGGTCATCCTCGCCGGGGTGGTACTCCTGCCGCTCGCGCTCCCCCAGCTGCGCGGCAACTGGAAACTGGTGCGCGCCAATGCGAGTCTCATCGGCGCGTATGGGCTGGTCGCCGTGGCAGGCACCCAGCTCGCCTACTTCAACGCCGTCGCACACATGGAAGTCGGCGCCGCGCTGCTGATCGAATACACCGCGCCGATCGCTGTGGTCGGCTGGTTGTGGTTGCGCCACCGGCAACAGCCCGGCGCGGCCACAATCGGCGGCGCGGTTCTCGGCATCACCGGACTGCTCCTCGTCCTCGATGTGGCCTCGGGACTGTCGACCGACCCGATCGGCATCGCCTGGGCCCTTGCCGCCATGGTCGGCGCCGCAGCCTATTTCGTCCTCTCCGCCCAGGGCGGCGACCTCCCCGGCACCGTCCTGGCCTGCGGCGGCCTCCTGATCGGCGGCCTCACCCTGATCCTGGCAGGCCTCGTCGGCATCGTCCCCCTGCGCGCCACCACCGAACCCGTCGCTTTCGCCGACTTCACCACCCCCTGGTGGATCCCCATCCTCCTCATCGGCATAGTCACCGCCGCCATCGCCTACGTCACCGGCATCGCCGCCACCCGCCGCCTCGGCTCCCGCCTGGCCTCCTTCGTCGCCCTCACCGAAGTCCTCGCCGCCCTGATCTTCGCCTGGGCCCTCCTGGGCGAAGCTCCCCGCCCGATCCAATTGCTCGGCGGCGCTTTGATTCTCATCGGAGTCGTCATCGTCCGCCTCGGCGAACCCGGCGCCCCCGCCCTCGGCGACCCCGAGACACCGGCAGACACCCCGGCGACTCGGACCGAGCAAGGATCCTGATCGATCACCCTCAATATAAGTTGTGACTTATAATCAGATCGTGAAATGGGAGATCGTGCTACTCGAGCAAGTCGATCACTGGTTCATGAAGCTGTGCGAGTCCGACCCAGCATCGGCAGCCTTGATCGAACAGGCGCTGGACCAACTCGCCGCTGTTGGTCCAGCGCTGGGCAGACCTCTTGTCGATACCCTCGAACACAGCCGGTTGAAGAACCTGAAGGAGTTGCGTCCCGGTTCGAGTGGCCGGTCGGAGATCCGAATGCTGTTCGTATTCGATCCCGATCGCCACGCGATCATCCTGGTCAGCGGCGACAAAATGGGACGCTGGTCCAAGTGGTACGACGACGCGATTCCGCTGGCAGAACATCGCTACGCCGACTATCGCGCCGATAGCGAGAAGGAGATCCGATGACTGGCGCACGAAGCTGGCGCGAAGTAAAAGAAGAAGCTCACCGGTTGCACCCGGAACTGGCTGACCCGAAGGTACAGGCAGCCGCAGCCGAACAGTTGGCAGGCCGTATTGCCGGACACCACCTCAAGGAACTCCGACGAACAGTCGGGAAGACGCAGGCCGAACTCGCGGCCGCCATCGGAGTAAGCCAGGCGCGTATCTCCCAGATCGAGAACGGCGACCTGGCAGCCATGGAACTCGACACCCTCCGCGCCTACGCCCGCGCACTCGGCGGCCACGTCGACATCAGCGTGAGCGTCGGCCCGCACACGATCAAGGTTGCCTGACTACTCGACGCGTCGCAAAACAGTTCGGCCCCGCGCTCTTCCAGTCTGGTTCTGCAGGGACCGGCTGCTCGGATTTGCCGCAAATCTTACGTAGTCGAACTCGCGGTCACGCTCCGTAAGGGCTGGGAGCCTGATTGGTTGTCTGGTCTGACCCCAATGGTCAGCCGTGTTGCCCAGAATCAGGGGACGACATTGATGTAATCGAGGCCAGCGGTGCGGACAGCCCTGAAGTGGTGATCCGCGGTGGCGATGTCGCGGATGTGTAGGCGCTCGGCGACGGCGATCAACGAAGCATCAGCCGCTCCAAGTGGGAAGTCGGCGAACTGCTTCATCAGCTCGATGATTCGGGTGGAGTCAACCGTGTCGAATTCTTCGCGGAAGAGCTTGTCGCGCACCGTCTCCATGAACTGGATCTCGACCTGGGCCCCTGCGTACTTCTGCAGAAGGTACGTCACCTCGGCGACGATGTACGGGGTCACAACGAAGTCATCGGACCTGGACGACAGGTACGCCTTCATCTCGGCGTGCCGCTTGTCTTTGCGATTCATCACCGCAACAAGGACGTTCGCGTCGACGATGAGCGTCACTCGGACCCGAACAAGTCGTCGTCCATGCGCTCGCTGAGGTCTTCTGGGCCGTCGAACGACGGTAGTGCGGCGAGGCGGCCCGGCGAGGGGTCCTGTACCAAACGGAGCAATGCCTCGCGCGCGGCCGGAGCCGTCTCTGGTCGAAGCTGTTCGACCAGACGATGCAGCTCGGGGTAGTGATCGTAGGCTGCGGTCATGAGTCCAACGATACCGAAGTCGCGCGACCCCGGACCGACGAACGCCCCGCTCCTCGAAAGAAGCGGGGCGTCCATGTTTACGGACTAGCGGTAGTCGCTGAAACCGTAGTCGTCCAGCGGCACTGCTGCGCCGGTGGAGGAGCCGAAGCTGTCCGGGGAGTAGTAGGTGTCGTCGTAGGACGGCACCGCGTACGCCGCGGCACGGGCTTCTTCGGTCGGCTGCACCTGGATGTTGCGGTAACGGTTGATACCGGTACCGGCCGGGATGAGCTTACCGATGATCACGTTCTCCTTCAGGCCGATCAGCTTGTCGGAGCGGCAGTTGATGGCCGCATCCGTCAGCACTCGGGTGGTCTCCTGGAAGGAAGCCGCCGACAGCCACGAATCGGTGGCCAGCGACGCCTTGGTGATACCCATCAGCACGGGACGGCCCGAAGCCGGCTCGCGGCCTTCGGCCACCACGCGACGGTTCGAGTTCTCGAACTCGGCGCGCTCGGTGAGCGAGCCGGGCAGGAACTCGGTCGCACCCGAATCGATGATCGTCACGCGACGCAGCATCTGGCGCACGATGACCTCGATGTGCTTGTCGTGGATCGACACACCCTGCGAGCGGTAGACCTCCTGGACCTCGTGGACCAGGTGGACCTGCACCTGACGGGGACCCATCACGCGCAGCACCTCGTGCGGATCGGCAGCGCCCTCGAGCAGCTGCTGACCCACCTCCACGTGGTCACCGTCGGCCAGCAGACGCTCGGAGCCGTCGTCGTGCTTGAACACCCGCAGACGCTGACGCTTCGAGAGCTTGTCGTAGACGACTTCTTCCGACCCGTCATCAGGGATGATCGTGATCTTGTAGAAGCGGTCGTCGTCCTCGAGACGCACCCGGCCCGAGACCTCCGCGATCGGCGCCTTGCCCTTGGGGACACGGGCCTCGAAGAGCTCCTGAACACGCGGCAGACCACCGGTGATGTCGTCGCCTGCGACACCACCCTGGTGGAAGGTACGCATGGTCAGCTGGGTACCCGGCTCACCGATGGACTGGGCGGCGACGATGCCGACGGCCTCGCCGATATCGACCAGCTTGCCGGTGGCCATCGAACGGCCGTAGCAGGTGGCACAGACGCCGGTGCCGGTGGTGCAGGTCAGCACGGAGCGGACCTTCACCTCGGTGATACCGGCCTCGAGCAGTGCCTCCAGCGCGGGGTCGCCGAGGTCGGCGCCCTTCGCGACGATGACGTTGCCCTTGGCATCGACCGCGTCGGACGCCAGGGTCCGAGCGAAGGTCGAGGTCTCGACGTGCGCGTCACGGATGATCGTGCCGTCGGCCAGCTTCTCCGCGATCGGCACCAGGATGCCGCGTTCGGTGCCACAGTCCTCTTCGCGGACGATGACGTCCTGCGACACGTCCACCAGACGACGGGTCAGGTAACCCGAGTCGGCGGTACGAAGCGCCGTATCGGCCAGACCCTTACGAGCACCGTGGGTGTTGATGAAGTACTCGAGCACGGTCAGGCCCTCACGGAACGAGGACTTGATCGGGCGCGGGATGAACTCACCCTTCGGGTTCGTCACCAGGCCCTTCATACCCGCGAGGGTACGGGTCTGGGTGAAGTTACCCGTGGCGCCGGAGTCGACGATCGTGATGATCGGGTTGTCCGGCGGGTAGTGGGTACGCAGCGCGGCACCCACTTCCTCGGTGGCTTCCTGCCAGATCTTGACCAGGGCGTTGTTGCGCTCGGAGTGATCGAGCGCACCACGCTGGTACTTCTTCTCGATCAGGTCGGCCATAGCTTCATAGCGTTCCATGATCTCGGGCTTCTCCGGCGGAACGAGCACGTCCGTCATGGAGACGGTGACACCCGAACGCGTGGCCCAGTAGAAGCCGGCGTCCTTGAGCTTGTCGACGGTCTGCGCGACGACGATCATCGGGTAGCGCTCGGCCAGATCGTTGATGATCGTGGCCTGACGCTTCTTCGGCATCGGCTCGTTGATGAACGCGTAGTCCGCCGGCAGCAGATCGTTGAAGATCACCCGACCCAGCGTGGTCTCGGCCAGCCACGACTCGCCGCGCTTCCAGCCGTCCGGGAACAGCTCGTTCTCGATATCGCGCGGCGGGCGCTGCTCGGTCAGCCGCACCTTGATGGTGGACCGCACGGTCAGCTCGCCACGGTCGACGGCCATCTGCGCCTCGGCGGGCGAGGAGTACACGCCGTACTCCGGCTCGTCCTTGGCGGCGGCCTTGTAGGTGCCGACACCGTTCTCGTCGAGACGAGTCAGGTAGAACAGGCCCGTCACCATGTCCAGACGCGGCATCGCCAGCGGGCGACCCGACGCCGGGGACAGGATGTTGTTCGACGACAGCATCAGGATGCGTGCCTCGGCCTGCGCCTCCGCGGACAGCGGGAGGTGCACGGCCATCTGGTCACCGTCGAAGTCGGCGTTGAACGCCTCACACACGAGCGGGTGCAGCTGGATGGCCTTGCCTTCGACCAGCTGGGGCTCGAAGGCCTGGATGCCAAGGCGGTGCAGGGTGGGCGCGCGGTTCAGCATCACCGGGTGCTCGGCGATGACCTCTTCGAGGACATCCCACACCTGGGCACGCTGACGCTCGACCATCCGCTTGGCGGACTTGATGTTCTGCGCGTGGTTGAGATCGACCAGACGCTTCATGACGAACGGCTTGAACAGCTCGAGCGCCATCAGCTTCGGCAGACCACACTGGTGCAGCTTCAGCTGCGGACCGACGACGATGACCGAACGGCCCGAGTAGTCGACGCGCTTGCCGAGCAGGTTCTGACGGAAACGACCCTGCTTGCCCTTGAGCAGATCGCTCAGCGACTTCAGCGGGCGGTTACCCGGTCCGGTGACCGGACGGCCACGACGGCCGTTGTCGAACAGTGCGTCGACCGACTCCTGCAGCATCCGCTTCTCGTTGTTGACGATGATCTCGGGCGCACCCAGATCGATCAGTCGCTTGAGGCGGTTGTTGCGGTTGATCACCCGGCGGTACAGGTCGTTCAGGTCGGAGGTGGCGAAACGGCCACCGTCGAGCTGAACCATCGGACGCAGCTCCGGCGGGATCACCGGAACAGCGTCGAGCACCATGCCCATGGGCGAGTTGCCGTTGGTCTGGAAGGCCGCGACGACCTTGAGACGCTTGAGCGCGCGCAGCTTCTTCTGACCCTTGCCCGAGCGAATGGTCTCGCGCAGGCTCTCGGCTTCGGCGGGAATGTCGAAGTTCTTCATCAGGATCTGGATGGATTCCGCACCCATCGCACCGGTGAAGTACTCGCCGTAGCGGTCGACCAGCTCGCGGTAGAGCACCTCATCGACGATGAGCTGCTTGACCGACAGCTTGGTGAAGGTCGTCCAGATCTCGTCGAGACGATCCAGCTCGCGCTGCGAGCGGTCGCGCAGCTGACGCATCTCGCGCTCGCCGCCGTCCTTGACCTTGCGACGCACGTCGGACTTGGCGCCTTCGGCCTCGAGCTCGGCCAGGTCGGCTTCGAGCTTCTGCGCACGGGCCTCGAGATCGGCGTCGCGCTGATCGCCGACAGACTTCTTCTCGACCTCCATCTCGGCCTCGAGGGTGCTGAGCTCGTTGTGGCGCAGCTCCTCGTCGACACCGACGATGACGTAGGCGGCGAAGTAGATGATCTTCTCGAGATCCTTCGGCGCCAGGTCGAGCAGGTAACCCAAGCGCGACGGAACGCCCTTGAAGTACCAGATGTGGGTAACGGGAGCGGCCAGCTCGATGTGGCCCATCCGCTCACGACGCACCTTGGCGCGAGTCACCTCGACGCCACAGCGCTCACAGATGATGCCCTTGAAGCGGACACGCTTGTACTTGCCGCAGTAGCACTCCCAGTCCCGGGTAGGACCGAAGATCTTCTCGCAGAAGAGCCCGTCCTTCTCCGGCTTGAGCGTGCGGTAGTTGATGGTCTCCGGCTTCTTCACCTCGCCGAAAGACCACTGGCGGATGTCATCGGCGGAGGCAAGGCCGATCCGGAGTTCATCGAAGAAGTTGACGTCTAGCACGTAACTTCCTTTCCCCTATTCGGGTCGAATTCGAGCAAAAGTTCACTAGTTGTCGAGCGCGGTGCGCGGTGCGGTCGCTTCCACAGCGACCGCACCGCTTACCACCTAGTTCGCCAGATCGTCGATGGTGGCGGCTTCGTTCCTGGACAGGTTGATGCCCAGGTTCGCGGCCGCGCGCTCCAGATCCTCGTCCTCGCCGCCGCCCATCTCGATCGCGGCGCCGTCCGAAGACAGCACCTCGACGTTGAGGCACAGTGATTGGAGTTCCTTGAGGAGCACCTTGAACGACTCCGGAATGCCCGGCTCCGGAATGTTCTCGCCCTTGACGATCGCCTCGTAGACCTTCACGCGGCCGACCACGTCGTCGGACTTGATGGTCAGGAGTTCCTGCAGCGTGTACGCCGCGCCGTAGGCCTGCATGGCCCAGCACTCCATCTCACCGAATCGCTGACCACCGAACTGCGCCTTACCACCCAGCGGCTGCTGGGTGATCATCGAGTACGGACCGGTCGAACGGGCGTGGATCTTGTCGTCGACCAGGTGGTGCAGCTTCAGGATGTACATGTAACCGACCGCGACCGGGTACGGGAACGGCTCGCCGGAGCGACCGTCGAACAGGGTCGACTTGCCGTTCTCGTCGACCATGCGCTCGCCGTCACGGTTGGGCAGCGTCGACGCGAGCAGACCGGTCAGCTCGTCATCCTTGGCACCGTCGAAGACGGGCGTGGCGATGTTCGAGTCGGCGGGCGCGGACAGCATCTCCTCGGGCAGCGTGGCCGCCCAATCGGGACGGGTGCCGTCCGTGGCCACGTCGATATTCCAGCCGGCCTTACCGATCCACCCGAGATGGGTTTCCAGGATCTGGCCGATGTTCATACGACGGGGCACACCGTGGGTGTTCAGGATGATGTCGACCGGCGTGCCGTCGGGCATGAACGGCATGTCCTCGATGGGGAGGATCTTGCCGATGACGCCCTTGTTGCCGTGGCGACCGGCGAGCTTGTCGCCGTCCTGGATCTTGCGCTTCTGGGCCACGTAGACGCGGACCAGCTCGTTCACACCGGGAGGCAGATCGTCGTCGTCTTCGCGCGAGAACACGCGAATGCCGATGACCTTGCCGGACTCACCGTGGGGCACCTTCAGCGAGGTGTCGCGAACTTCGCGAGCCTTCTCACCGAAGATGGCACGCAGCAGACGCTCTTCCGGGGTGAGCTCGGTCTCGCCCTTGGGCGTGACCTTGCCGACCAGGATGTCGCCGTCGCGGACCTCGGCACCGATGCGGATGATGCCGCGCTCGTCGAGGTCGGCGAGGACCTCGTCGGAGACGTTCGGGATATCCCGAGTGATCTCCTCGGCACCGAGCTTGGTGTCGCGGGCATCGATCTCGTGCTCTTCGATGTGGATCGAGGTGAGAACGTCCTCTTCCACGAGGCGCTGCGACAGGATGATCGCGTCCTCGTAGTTGTGGCCTTCCCACGGCATGATCGCGACGAGCAAGTTCTTGCCCAGCGCCATCTCACCGTTCTCGGTGCAGGGGCCGTCCGCGAGGACCTGCCCCTTCTCCACCCGATCGCCCTCGTCCACGATCGGACGCTGGTTCGAGCAGGTGCCCTGGTTCGAGCGGTTGAACTTGCGCATCCGGTAGGACTTGCGGCTGCCGTCGTCGGCCATCACGGTGACGTAATCGGCCGAGACCTCTTCGACCACACCGGGCTTCTCGTTCACGACGACGTCACCGGCGTCGACGGCTGCGCGCAGCTCCATGCCGGTACCCACGATCGGGGACTCGGAACGGATCAGCGGCACGGCCTGACGCTGCATGTTCGCACCCATGAGGGCACGGTTGGCATCGTCGTGCTCGAGGAACGGGATCATGGCCGTCGCGACCGACACCATCTGGCGCGGCGAGATGTCCATGAAGTCGACCTGCGCCGGCGTCACGAACTCGACCTCTTCGCCCGCACGGCGGACGAGGACCTTCTCCTCGAGGAAGCGACCTTCGGCGTCGACCGGGGAGTTGGCCTGCGCGCGAACGTAGCGGTCTTCCTCGTCGGCGGTCAGGTACTTGACTACGTCGGTGACCTTGCCGTCGACAACCTTCTGGTACGGCGTCTCGATGAAGCCGAACGGGTTGACCCGCGCGTACACCGACAGCGAACCGATCAGGCCGATGTTCGGGCCTTCCGGGGTCTCGATCGGGCACATGCGGCCGTAGTGCGACGGGTGGACGTCACGAACTTCCAGACCGGCACGCTCACGGGACAGACCACCGGGGCCGAGCGCCGACAGGCGGCGCTTGTGGGTCAGACCCGACAGCGGGTTGTTCTGGTCCATGAACTGCGACAGCTGGGAGGTTCCGAAGAACTCCTTGATCGCGGCGACGACCGGGCGGATGTTGATCAGGGTCTGCGGCGTGATCGCCTCGACGTCCTGAGTCGTCATCCGCTCACGAACCACGCGCTCCATGCGGGACAGGCCCACGCGGATCTGGTTCTGGATGAGCTCGCCGACGGTGCGCAGACGACGGTTACCGAAGTGGTCGATGTCGTCGATCTCGACGGGGACCTCTTCACCGCCGGGGGCGGTCATCGTGCGGTCACCGGCGTGCAGACGCACCAGGTACTCGATGGTGTCGACGATGTCTTCCTTGGTGAGAACCGAGGAGGTCACCGGCTCGTGCACGTGGATGCCGAGCTTCTTGTTGATCTTGTAACGACCGACGCGGGCCAGGTCGTAGCGCTTCTCCTTGAAGAACAGGTTCTCCAGCAGAGTCTGCGCGGACTCCTTGGTCGGCGGCTCGCCCGGACGCAGCTTGCGGTAGATATCGAGCAGCGCCTCGTCCTGGCCGGGCGTGCTGTCCTTCTCCAGGGTGGACATCATGATCTCGGAGAAGCCGAAACGCTCGACGATCTCCTCGGTCGTCCAACCCAGCGCCTTGAGCAGCACGGTAACCGGCTGACGACGCTTGCGGTCGATACGGACACCGACGGTGTCGCGCTTGTCGACGTCGAACTCCAGCCACGCGCCGCGCGACGGAATCACGCGCACGCTGTGCAGGTCCTTCTCGGTGGTCTTGTCGATGTTGTGATCGAAGTAGACGCCCGGGGAACGGACCAGCTGCGAGACGACGACACGCTCGGTGCCGTTGATGATGAAGGTGCCCTTGTCGGTCATCATGGGGAAATCGCCCATGAACACCGTCTGGCTCTTGATCTCGCCGGTGTTGTTGTTGATGAACTCCGCGGTGACGAACAACGGCGCCGCGTAGGTCATGTCCTTCTCTTTGCACTCATCGATGGAGGCCTTGACCTCTTCGAAGCGCGGATCAGAGAACGACAGGGACATGGACCCGGAGAAGTCCTCGATCGGCGAGAGCTCTTCGAGCACCTCCTCGAGGCCGCCTGCGAGACCGACGTCGCCGCGAGCGGCTGCCTTCTCGCGCCAGTCGGGTGTACCGACCAACCAGGCGAACGAGTCCGTTTGTAGGTCGAGAAGTCCGGGCACCTCCAAGGGCTCTCGGATCTTCGCGAACGAAACCCTCAACGGGGCTCCGGGGATACCAGCCTTGGTCTGGGTGGAGACTGCCAAGATGCGTCCTTCCAGCACCTCACGCGCGTCGCGTGGTGGTCCGCGACCGTCGCTTGTCTGCTACGAATTCCGCTGGTTACAGCCCGAACGAAACCAGAACAAGCAGCAGCGGAAGTAACACCGGAAGGGTGGAACTTTCGAGTGCGAATCAAGGTGTGGACAGGAGGCAGCCAGCGCAACGTCCAAACTTACACCCCTAGACAAGGGAGTGTCAACATACCATCCGTGTGACCGCTCGCACGGGATAACGCGCCGAAGCCCTGGACGCTGGCCGCGTCGGGTTCCTTCACCGCTGCGCGCCTACTGCCGACTCCCCCGAGCCGACTGCTCACTTGGCGCTGAGCCCTCTATTCAACTGGCGCTGGGCCCCTGTCAGCTGACGCTGGGCCGAATTCCTCGCTGGCGCTGATGCCCCTCAACAGCTCACGCTGCTGTGAATAGGGTGACTGTTCGCGGGCCCCTCGTCAAGTGGCGCGCGCAGGTCTGTTCGCGATGCGAGATCGCCTGGCGCGCTGAGGATCCCCCACCCGGCGCCGCGGTCATTTTACTCGCGACACGCCGTGCGCGCCAGCTCGCGGAGCGGCCGGTCAGCAGCCGTTTTCCGCCTCGTGACGCAGAAGAGCCCCGGCCGTAGGGCCGGGGCTCTTCCGAGGTGTAAAAGTCGCTCAGCCGTTGATCTGGCCGTGCGGAACCGTCTTGAACGTCTCGGTGGGCTGATCGCTGCCACCGTAGTTCGCCATCACCTGGGTGTCGTCGGAGGCGTCGAGCGACTCGCGGATCGCCACCTGCGCCGCGTGCGGCAGCGTGTGGATGATCTCGCGCACGCGGGCCTGACGGCGGAACACCGCCTGACGGGCGGGCATGCCCGGCTCGGCCTTCATCTGCGGGATGATGCCTTCGATCTCCTCGGCGCCACCGTGGTGGTGGCCGGCATCCGCGAGCGCCTGCTCGCGTGCCATCTGCGCCTCGTCCTTCTCCTCCGACATACCGATCGGGCCGACCATCCGGCCGTTGAGGAACTGCTTGACCACCGGCTCATCACTGGTGAGCAGTACCTCACGCGGTCCGAACATGACCAGCTGGCGACGGAACATCATGCCGATGTTGTCGGGCACGGTACGAGCCAGGTTGATGTTGTGCGTCACGATCAGGATCGTGGCGTCGATCTGCGCGTTGATGTTGAGCAGCAACTGGGCGATGTAGGACGTACGCACCGGGTCGAGACCCGAGTCCGGCTCGTCGACGAGGATGATCTGCGGGTCGAGCACCAGTGCGCGTGCCAGACCGGCGCGCTTGCGCATACCGCCCGAGATCTCGCCGGGCAGCTTGCCCTCGGCGCCGAGCAGACCGGTCAGCTCGAGCTTCTCCATGACGATGCGACGGATCTCGGTTTCCGACTTCTTCGTGTGCTCGCGCAGCGGAAACGCGGTGTTGTCGTACAGATTCATCGAGCCGAACAGTGCGCCGTCCTGGAAGAGGACGCCGAACAGTTTCCGGATTTCGTAGAGCTCCTTGTTGGAGCACGTCATGATGTCGGTGCCATCGATGAAGATGGACCCGCGCTCGGGTCGCAGCAGCCCGATGAGCGACTTCAGGAACACCGACTTACCCGTACCCGAGGGGCCCAGCAGTGCACTGACCTCACCCGTAGGGAGCGTGATCGACACGTCCTGCCAAATTCGCTGTGAACCGAAGGATTTAGTTACACCCTCGGTCCTGACCTCGACGCCCACTGCTACCTCCATTGATCCCTGCGAGCACCCCACCCGCGTTCCCGCGCGCTCACATCACGGCGGTGCGCTACGACTCTGTGGGTCCGGTCACTGTAACCCATCAGTGAGACGGGGCACACCCCTTCATGACTGAAGAGTAACCTGACGCGGTTCCTACGACCCGGATCACTTTCGCATGTCCGGTCAAATAGCAAACGGGCGGCCCGGAAAGGACCGCCCGTTCACAACAGCACAGGAGTGCGAATTACTTGACGGACACCTTGGCGCCGGCCTCTTCGAGCTTCGCCTTGGCGGCCTCGGCGGCATCCTTGGCGACCTTCTCCAGGATCGGCTTCGGGGCGCCCTCGACCAGGTCCTTGGCTTCCTTCAGGCCCAGGCCCGAGACGATCTCACGGACCACCTTGATGACCTGGATCTTCTTGTCGCCGGCACCCTCGAGGATGACGTCGAACTCGTCCTGCTCTTCGGCAGCCTCGGCCGGAGCAGCGCCACCGGCGGCCGCGACGGCGACGGGGGCAGCGGCGGTGACGTCGAAGGTGTCCTCGAAGACCTTGACGAACTCAGCGAGCTCGAGCAGGGTCAGCTCCTTGAAGGCGCCAATCAGTTCTTCGGTGCTCAGCTTTGCCATGGTGTTTCCTTCCGATGGTGTACCTCGCAGCGCATACGCGCCGCGAAGCGGGTATTAGTTGTCTTATTCGGCGTCGGCCGCGGGTGCCTCGTCGGCAGCCGGAGCGGCGACAGCACCTTCAGCGCTGGTGCGCTTCTCGAGCAGCGCCTGCGCGAGCCGGGCGACCTGCGAAGCGGGCGCGGCGAACAGGGCGGCAGCCTGCGACGGCTTGGCCTTGAACGCACCGGCCAGCTTGGCCAGCAGCACCTCGCGCGAGTCGAGGTCAGCGATACGCTCGACCTCGGACACGGACAGCGCGCGGCCGTCCATGTATCCGCCCTTGATGACCAGGGACTTGTTGTCCTTGGCGAACTGCTTGAGCGCCTTGGCGGCATCGACCGGTTCACCCTGGATGAAGGTGATGGCGGTCGGGCCGACGAACAGCTCGTCGAGACCCGCCACACCGGCTTCGCCGGCAGCGATCTTGACCAGGGTGTTCTTGGCGACGGAGTACGTGGCGTCGGCGCCGAGCGCACGACGCAGCTCGGTGAGCTTGCCGACCGACAGGCCACGGTATTCCGTGACAACAGTGGCCGTGGAGTTCTTGAACTGCTCCGCGATCTCCGCGACAGCGGTGACCTTTTCAGGTTTCGCCATACTTCGCCTCCTCTCTGATGTCGGTTTCGTTGGTGCACTACCGAATCAGGGGCCGGCGACAAAACGAACGCCCCGGACGCAAGGCGTACCGGGGCGCAAAATAACTTCGGCCTCAGCTCTCCCTGCGTGGGTCGCCGGCAATGTCGCCGGACCTTCGATCGACACCGTGAAATTCGGCATCAACGACCAACGGTCTTCGGTAGAACGAATGGGTGTGGTCCTCGCCGGATGTATGCACATCCCGCATGACCGTTGACCACTGTACCCGCACCTACCCTCATCTGCCAAAACGGGGGTCCCCCGGTCGCATTCAGCCGGATTTGTTGTGACACAGCCCACTTCGATACTGCGATGTGGCAGTGATCCTACAAAGAAGGTGTTACGTACGGTGACAGTAATCTGGTTCACTCCACTTCTATGACAACTTCCATAGTCGCTCCACCAGTGCTGCTGGACCGGCGTTCGCAGCGGTTTCTCGCGCTCGTCGTGATCTGTCTGGCCGAATTGCTGGTGGTGCTCGACAACACCATCGTCAACGTCGCCCTCCCCTCGATCGGCGTCCAGCTACGGACCGGAGTCTCCGGCCTGCAGTGGGTCGTCGACGCCTACACCCTCACCTTCGCCGGCCTGCTGCTGGCCGCGGGCAATCTCGGCGACCGCTACGGTCGCCGCCGGATCATGACCATCGGCCTCGTCGGGATCGCGGCGATGTCGGTCGGCGGGGCACTGGCCGACACGATGACGCAGGTCATCGTCGCCAGGGCCGCGATGGGTGTCTTCGCCGCGGCGGTCTTCCCCGCCACCCTCGCCCTGATCATCAATATCTTCACCGACCGGCGCGAACGCGCGCTGGCGATCGCCGCGTGGACCGCGATGGCCGGGTTCGCGATCGCCATCGGTCCGATCTCCGGCGGCTGGCTGCTGGAACACTTCAGCTGGCACTCGGTGTTCTGGATCAATGTGCCAGTGGCGCTGGTCGCCCTGATCGCCACGCTCATCTGGGTGCCTGAATCACGCGCCGATCAAGTCGGCACACTCGATCTCATCGGCATCGGCCTGTCGATCGCCGGCATCACCATGGTGGTGTGGGCGATCATCGAAGCACCGCACAACGGCTGGTACTCGCTCACCACACTGGGCACCACCGCACTCGGTGCGACTCTGCTTGCCGCCTTCGTCATCTGGGAACTACGCACCGCCGCACCAATTCTCGATATGCGCTTGTTCCGCAATCGCCGATTCTCGCTACCCGCCTTGGCCATTGCCATCGGCTACTTCTCGATGTTCGGGTTCCTCTTCCTCATCACCCAGTACTTCCAGGGCGTGCGGGAATACAGCCCGCTCGAATTCGGCATCGCCTCACTGCCATTCGCGTTCTCCATCGCGGTCGGCGCACCGGTAGCCACGGTGCTCGCGCAGCGCTTCGGCACCACAGCAGTACTCGTGATCGGGCTGCTACTGACCGGCCTCGGTCTCTATCTCGGCGGCCAGGTCACCGTCGACAGCACCTACCTCGCCGACGTGCTCCCCGCGATGGTTTTCATGGCGCTCGGCCTCGGCATCGTGCAGGGACCGGCCACCGAGTCGATCATGTCCTCGTTGCCTCTCAACGAAGCGGGCGCGGGCTCGGCGGTGAACGACACGACCCGCGAAATCGGCGGTACCTTAGGCGTCGCGGTGCTCGGCTCGATCGTCGCCTCCTATTACACGACCCAGATCGGCCCGCGCATCGAGGCCATCCCACTCGGCATCATGAACGCCAACGAGAAGAGCCTGGTCCAAGCCAGCCCGCTCAGCATCCTCGAGCTCCGCAAACGCGAACTCACTCCGTTCCTCGACACTCAGCGTGAGAACCTCATCGTCGCGATGAAGGCCGCGACGCTACAGGGCGCTCACACCGCATCGCTGGTCGCCACCGGCGCCGTCGTCGTGTGCGCGGGGATCGTCGCGGTCTTCCTGCCGTGGAAGCCGCAGGAGGGCGATTCGGTACTGCTCGGATGGCGCAAGGGCGCCGACGAGCCCACTGTCGACGCAGTCGACTCCGCTACCGAACGCGACTAGCCCCACCAACGCCGCGAGGGTGGGAACGCATCATGCGTTCCCACCCTCGCGGCGGATCAGGGGATCCTGTCAGACGTCAGCGCAAGCTCACGCATCCTCGTCGAGGAGGTTGCGGGTGCGGTTCGGGTCCACCGGGATGCCCGGTCCGGTGTTCGTCGAAACCGTGATCTTCTTGACGTAGCGACCCTTGGCGGTCGACGGCTTCACACGCAGGATCTCGTCCAGCGCGGCGCCGTAGTTCTCCACCAGCTTGGCATCGTCGAAGGACGCCTTGCCGATGACGAAGTGCAGGTTGGCCTGCTTGTCGACGCGGAAGTTGATCTTGCCGCCCTTGATCTCGTTGACGGCCTTGGTCACATCGTTGGTGACGGTGCCCGTCTTCGGGTTCGGCATCAGACCACGCGGGCCGAGGACACGCGCGATGCGGCCGACCTTGGCCATCTGATCCGGGGTGGCGATCGCGGCGTCGAAGTCGAGCCAGCCGCCCTGGATCCGCTCGATCAGGTCCTCGGCGCCCACGGCGTCGGCGCCTGCGGCCTCGGCCTCGGATGCCTTCTCGCCCGCGGCGAACACGATGACGCGGGCAGTCTTACCGGTGCCGTGCGGCAGGTTGACGGTGCCACGGACCATCTGGTCGGCCTTGCGGGGATCGACGCCGAGACGGACGGCGACCTCGACGGTCGCGTCGGTCTTGGTGGTCGCGGTCTCCTTCGCCAGGCGCGCGGCGGCCAGCGGGGAGTACAGCGCGTCGCGATCGACCTTCTCAGCAGCGGCGAGGTACGCCTTGCTTCGTTTTGCCATGATTTTCTGTCCTTAATGTTCTGGTTTCAGATGTGGTTTATTCGGGCCTGGCCGGCCCTCCCACATGTGAGCGAGACGCTCAGCCTTCGACGGTGATACCCATCGAACGCGCGGTACCGGCGATGATCTTCGCGGCCTGATCGATATCAGTGGCGTTGAGATCCTCGGCCTTGGTCTTGGCGATCTCGCGGACCTGGTCCATCGTGACCTTGGCGACCTTGGTCTTGTGCGGCTCAGCGGAGCCCTTCTGCACACCGGCGGCCTTGAGCAGCAGACGGGCGGCAGGCGGGGTCTTCAGCTTGAAGTCGAACGACCGGTCCTCGTACACCGAGATCTCGACCGGAATGACGTTGCCACGCTGCGACTCGGTCGCGGCGTTGTACGCCTTGCAGAACTCCATGATGTTGACGCCGTGCTGACCGAGCGCGGGGCCGACCGGCGGTGCCGGGTTGGCTGCGCCGGCCTGGATCTGCAGCTTGATGATCCCGGCGAGCTTCTTCTTCTTGGGGGGCATCTTTCTTCCTTGGCTTTCTGGGGTTCGGTTCCTTACGGTTGCCGTAAGCCTCGTATCCGCGCACGACTCGGCCCCGACAGGCATGCGGGGAAGTCAGAACACGAACCATCACACTCTACTTGACACAGCGGACTACCTGGCAATCGGGTGGCGACCAGCACAAACGCGAAACGGCACCGCCGGTGAGCGGTGCCGTTTCGCGAAAGCGGGAAGACTTTAGATCTTGGAGACCTGGGTGAAGTTCAGCTCGACCGGGGTCTCGCGACCGAAGATCGACACGAGCACCTTGAGCTTCTGCTGCTCGGCGTTGACCTCGGAGATCGAGGCGGGCAGCGTCGCGAACGGGCCGTCCATGACGGTGACCGACTCGCCGACCTCGAAGTCGACCTCGATGGTGGGCTTGCCCGACGCCGCGCTACCGGCATCCGAACCGCCGGCAGCGGCCGCGGCGGCCTTCTTCTGCGCCTGCGCACCGGCCGGAACCAGGAACTTCACGACCTCGTTGATGGTCAGCGGGGTCGGCTTGGCGCCGGGGCCACCGCCGGTCATACCGACGAAACCGGTGACGCCGGGGGTGTTGCGGACCGCGCCCCACGACTCGTTGTTCAGTTCCATCCGGACCAGGATGTAGCCCGGCAGCACCTTGCGGTTGACGTTCTTCTTCTGGCCGTTCTTGATCTCGGTGACCTCTTCGGTCGGTACCTCGACCTGGAAGATGTAGTCCTCGAGGCCGAGGTTCTGCACGCGGGTCTCGAGGTTGGTCTTGACCTTGTTCTCGTAGCCCGCGTAGGAGTGCACGACGTACCAGTCGCCGGGCACGCGGCGCAGCTTGGTCTTCATCGACTCGATCGGGTCGGCCTCGGGGTCTTCCTCGGTGGCGACTTCTTCGATCACGGCTTCGTCGACGACAACCTCTTCGGCAGCGGCTTCGTCGCCATCGGCGAGCTCGGCCTCGACCTCGTCGGTGGCGGTTTCCGCCACGACGGTGTCGTCAACCGGGAACTCGTCGTTGGTGTCGTTCTCCGGGGTGCTCACTGAGGCACTCGCTTCCTGTGTCGTCACGTACATCCTCTGGGCCGGGTGGGCGCGCGGAACGCACTCCGCCGTTCCGCCCGGGATCGGCTACCGGCGTCGGTGTCGGCGATCAGCCGAACAGCCAGTCGACACCCTTGACGAACGCCACGTCGATCCCGGCGATGAACGCGACCATGAAGACCACGAACACCAGAACGACGGCCGTATAGGTGACCATCTGCTTCCGGTTGGGCCAGATCACCTTGCGCAGTTCCGCGATGACCTCTCGCAGGAACTTGAGCAGCCGCTTGAACGGGTTGCCCGTGGCCTTGCCGGCAGTCTTGTCTGCCTTGCGCGATGCCGACGGCCGATCGAGCGTGGCCACCGATCCGTTATCTGTCGGAGCATCCGACGCGCGCACACGACGAGCAGACCGCTTGCCACTCGGTCGAGTGGCAGCGGCGGTGTCCTCGCCGTCTTCGCGAGTGTCCCGCTCGTCGCTCACGTCGATCCTCTCTCGTCGCTGGCATTCAGGGCAGGGGCGACAGGACTTGAACCTGCAACCTGCGGTTTTGGAGACCGCTGCTCTGCCAATTGAGCTACGCCCCTTCGGTTGGACCAGCCTGAGCTGTAATCTCCAACCACATTCGATATTCAGTTATCCCCAGTGTCACACAACACGCGCGCCGCTTCCATGAGGAGGTAACCCCTCGGGAAGATCAGCGCGCAGCATCTCATGACCCCAGAGTCCCGACTATACGTCACCGCGCGCGGTTATCGCCAATCCGGGACACTCGACCAGGTCAGGACAGCGCAACGGTTGCCGTGGCGCGGCCGAAGATCTTTTTGCCCGCCGACTTCGCCGTGATGGCGACAACGGCGGTGCGCGTCTGCGGGTCGACCGATTTCACCTTGCCGGTGTATTCGACCTCGGCCGGGACGTCGGAACCGACGTAGACCGGGCTGGTGAAGCGGACGTTGTACTCCTTCACCGCGCCGGGATCGCCCAGCCACGAGGTAACGAAACCGCCGCCGAGACCCATCGTGAGCATGCCGTGCGCGACCACGTCGTCCAGGCCGACCAGCTTCACGACCTCGTCGCTCCAGTGGATCGGGTTCGCGTCGCCGGACACGCCCGCGTAGTTGACCAGATCGCCGCGGGTGAGTCGCGCCACGCGCGCGGGCAGCTCGTCGCCGACCGACACGCTGTCGAAGGACAGGGCATGCGCGCTGACGGTCGGTTCGGGCTGTTTGGTGATCGGGTCGGGGGCGATCCCGTCGGAGAGCTCCGACGGCGCGTGGTGGGCAGGCTCTTCCTCGCCGAGTCCGTGCATGAGCACGTTGCGCACTGCGTCCGACATGCGTGGATCGATGTCGCCGCCGCTGCGGCCGATCAGGGTGGTGTAGGTGGTGAGCACCAATTCATCGTCCTGGGCGGTGACGATGTTCTTGGTCACGATGATGTCGCCGCCGAAGGCCTGGCGGAAAGAATGCAGATACACATCACAGGTCAACTGGTCGCCGACCCGGATCGGGCGGTGGAATTCCAGGATCTGATCGGTCTGCATGATCTGACTCAGGTCGTACCCGGTCACGATCTGTTCGAACAGCTTGCGCTGGGCGAGGATGCCGACCAGGGAAATGAAGGTGAGTGGGGCGACCAGGCCCTGGTGACCGTACTCGCGAGCGATGTCTTCTTCCCAGTGCACCGGGTGGTAATCCTGCACCGCACGGGCGTATTCGCGCACCTTCTCGCGGCCGACCTCGTAGTAGTCGTCGACGCGGTAGTGGTGGCCGACCATCGATGCCGCATGGGCGGCGGGATCGAATGATTCGGCGGCTGCGGCAGGGACCGCTTCGTGAGTTCCGGTGTTCACTGTCACAACGTGGACCTTACTCACTCGTAAGGCAGCACTGAAGTCGGCCGGAGTAAAACGTGATGCGTCCGGGTACTGCAACGGCCCCGAACTTCGCATGAACTTCCTGGGAAAAGCACAAAGGCCGGACTCTCGTCCGGCCTTCGGCAGATGCTGTTGAAAACTAGCGCGACTCGCGGTGCGCCCGGTGAGTTCCGCAGTTCGGGCAGAACTTCTTCAGCTCGAGGCGATCCGGGTCGTTACGCCGGTTCTTCTTGGTGATGTAGTTGCGGTGCTTGCACTCGTCGCAGGCCAAGGTGATCTTTGGCCGGACATCGGTGGACTTCGCGGCCACGATTTGCCTTCTTTCCGGTCTGGGCTGAGTTGAAATTGGTAGCGATGGCCGGACTTGAACCGGCGACACAACGATTATGAGTCGTTTGCTCTACCAACTGAGCTACACCGCCACGGCGGACTAATATCCCGGTGGTGCCGCGGTAAGCCGCTCACCACCGGCAATCCGGCGAGCCCCCTAACGGAATCGAACCGTTGACCTTTTCCTTACCATGGAAACGCTCTACCGACTGAGCTAAGGGGGCATGACAACGTGGCACAGAGTCTGAACCGGCAAGCCGATCAGCGTGACCCCGTGCTCCGGCGTCCTGAACGAGATTACACACTCGCACCCGACACCACCAAATCGCCAGCTCAAGGCCCATTTTCACGGCACCGGAACTGGTCCGAAACGCATGGTTCCTGACGAGGCTACCTCGAATGCGAGCTGGGCAACCTCTCAAACCAAGGAACCCCCGCCGATCTTCATGATCGACGGGGGTTCGATGTGGCAGATGTAGGATTCGAACCTACGTAGGCATAAGCCGACGGATTTACAGTCCGCTCCCATTGGCCGCTCGGGCAATCTGCCGTGTGCGCCGTTTCCGGTGCGCTGAGCAGCTTACAACGTACCCACCCGGACTATCAAAACGCCTGCACAGACCCCCTGCGAGCACCGGTTGTCCACCCATGCGGGTACAACTGTCTCGGTGGCCGGTAGAAATCCCGGCCCGGAGTTCGCCGGACCTTCACAGGACAGGAGCGCAGTGTGGCTGATTCGTCATTCGACGTCGTGAGCAAGGTCGATCGTCAGGAGGTCGACAATGCTCTGCATCAGGCGGAGAAGGAGCTGAACTCGCGCTACGACTTCAAGGGCACCGACGCGTCCATCGCGTGGTCGGGCGAGGAAGCCATCGTGCTGACCGCCAACGCCGAGGAGCGGGTGCAGGCGGCGCTCGACGTTTTCAAGGAGAAGCTGATCCGTCGCGATATCTCGCTGAAGGCGTTCGATGCCGGCGAGGCGCAGCCCTCGGGCAAGGTGTTCAAGATCACCGGCACGCTGGTGCAGGGCATCGATACCGAGAAGGCGAAGAAGATCTCGAAGAAGATCCGCGACGAAGGCCCCAAGGGTGTGAAAGCCCAGATCCAAGGCGAGGAGCTGCGGGTCAGCAGCAAGAAGCGTGATGATCTGCAGGAAGTGATCTCGCTGCTCAAGGGCGAGGATTTCGGCATCGCCCTGCAGTTCGTCAACTACCGGTAGCTCGGGTGTGGCGGGGGCGGCGCTCAGTCAGTATTGAGGGTTGTCCCCGGGAATGATGCGAATGGCGGGGGGCCGCGCTCAGTACTGAGGGTTGTCCCCGGCCATTTCCTCTAGACGCTTGATTCGTTCGTCCATCGGGGGGTGGGTGGAGTACCAGCGGGCGACTCGGTCCCCCGCGCGGAACGGGTTGGCGATCATCAGGTGCGATTCGCTGGTGATCTTGGGGTCCGGCGGAAGTGGGGCCGCCTGGACACCGCGTTCGATCTTGCGCAGGGCCGAGGCCAGGGCCAGCGGGTCACCGGTGAGTTCGGCGCCGGACTGATCGGCCTGGTACTCCCGCGATCGGGAGACCGCCATTTTGATCAGGCCCGCCGCGATCGGGCCGAGCAACGAGACCAGCAGCACACCGATGATGTTCGGGCCGTTTCCGTCTCTGCTGCCGAACGAGCTCGCGAAGAACGCCATGTTCGCCAAGCCGGTGATGATCGAGGCCATCGCGCCCGCCACCGACGAGATCAGGATGTCGCGGTTGTAGACATGGGACAGCTCGTGGCCGAGCACCGCCCGCAGCTCCCGTTCATCGAGTAGTTGCAGGATGCCGCTGGTGCAGCAGACCGCGGCGTGACGCGGATTGCGGCCGGTCGCGAACGCGTTGGGGGCGCTGGTCGGACTGATGTAGAGCCGCGGCATCGGCTGACGCGCCGCCGTGGCGAGCTCGCGCACGATCCGGTACATGACCGGCGCTTCCAGTTCGCTCACCGGTTGCGCGTGCATCGCCTTCAACGCCAGCTTGTCGCTGTTGAAGTAGGCATAGGCATTCATGCCGACGGCCAGCACGATCGAGATGATGAGGATCGTCGGGCTGCGGAACATCGCCCCGATGGCGACGATCAGCGCCGACATGCCAACCATCAAACCGAAGGTTTTGATCCCATTGGGCATGAATGAGCAACGCCGATCGTGGATCGAAAGTTCCGACTGGTTGACGCTTCGATCTTCCGGCTCAGCCCACGCGTTCGATGGTGTAGCGGACCAGGCGGGTGAGGGCGTCGTTGGCCGGGCCTGCCGGGAGGGCAGCGAGTTCGGTGTCGGCGAGGTCGGCGTATTCGGCGAGCTTTTCCTTGGCCAGCGCCATGCCGGGTGAGCGGCGCAGCAGTTCCAGTGCCTCGTCGACCTCGGCGTCGGTTTCCAGCGGGCGGGCCAGCAGGGTGCGCAGGCGGTCGCCGTCGGCGCCGGTCTCGCGCAGGGCGTAGAGCACCGGCAGGGTGTGCACGCCTTCGCGCAGGTCGGTGCCGGGCGTCTTGCCGGACTGTTCGGCCGAGGACGAGATGTCGATGATGTCGTCGGAGATCTGGAAGGCCGTGCCGACGGCGTCGCCGAGGCGGGCCAGACGTTCGACGTGCTCCGGGCCCGCGCCGGAGAAGGTGCCGCCGAAGCGGCCCGCGGCGGCGATGAGCGAGCCGGTCTTCTCCCACACCACGCGCAGGTAGTGCTCGACGGGATCCTGGGTCTGCTTGGCGCCCATGGTTTCCCGCATCTGGCCGGTGACCAGTTCGGCGAAGGTCTCGGCGATGATGCGGACCGCGTCGGGTCCGAGGGTGGAGGTCAGGCGCGAGGCGTGGGCGAACAGGTAGTCGCCTGCCAGGATCGCGATGTTGTTGCCCCAGCGCGAGTTGACGCTCTCCGCACCGCGCCGCTGGGTCGCCTCGTCCATGACGTCGTCGTGATAGAGCGTCGCGAGGTGCACCAGTTCCACGACCGTGCCCGCGGTGACCAGCGCCGGATCGGTGGGGTTCGGTCCGAGCTGGCCGGTGAGCACGGTGAACAGCGGCCGGAACCGCTTGCCGCCGGCCCTGGCCAGGTGCAGGGCCGCCTCCTGGAGGAATTCCGCACCGTCGGAGAGTTCGTCGACGAGCAGTTTCTCGACCGCGACCAGCCCGTCGCGCACGGTGACGGCGAGTTCGGGATCGACGAGATCCACCCCGGCAACCACGGTGCTTTCGTCGCTCACAGCCGATGTGCTCATTATCTTCTCCCAGCGATGCGTCCGACCCCGACGGGTAGCAACCTAGCGTGTTCCGGCACGATGGCCGATGAACCCCGTCACACAGTGACAATTCCCGGTGTACCCGACACTCTCGCACAGCGGCCGACAGTGCCAGTATTGAGCCATGGGTTCACCGGATCTCACCCCCGCCGACCGTGCTCTGCTGCCTGCCTCCGTCGAGGTATTGGTGGTCGGGGCAGGGCCCGCCGGATCGGCGTCGGCGGCGTGGGCCGCGCGCGCCGGACGTGATGTGCTGCTGCTCGATTCGGCGGTTTTCCCGCGCGACAAGACCTGCGGTGACGGGCTCACGCCGCGCGCCACCGCCGAGCTGGAGCAGCTGGGTCTCGGCGAATGGTTGCGCGCGCACACGGTGAACCACGGCCTGCGGATGGCGGGCTTCGGCAAGGAGGCGCTGCTGCCCTGGCCGGGCGGGTCGTTCCCGACGTACGGAAGTGCGGTTCCACGAACCGAACTCGACGACAAGCTGCGTGAGACCGCGATCAAGTCCGGTGCGCGGATGGTCGACGGGGCGAAGGTCACCGAGGTGCTGCGCGAAGGCGAGCGGGTCACCGGGGTGGCGGTGCGCATCGGCGAGAACACCCACACGGTGCGCTGCCGGGTGCTGGTGGTGGCCGACGGCGTGCGCTCCCCCATCGGAAAACAGCTGGGCCGCACCTGGCATCGCCGCTACGCCTACGGCACCGCGGCCCGCGCCTACATCAAGTCCGGCCGGAGCGACGACCAATGGATCTCCTCGCACCTGGAACTGCGCAATGCCGCCGACGAGCTGGTCCCCGGCTACGGCTGGATCTTCCCGCTCGGCAACGGCGAGGTGAACATCGGCGTCGGCTCGCTGGCCACCGAGGCGCGGCCCTCGCACATCGCGCTCAAGCCGCTGCTCGAGCACTACACCCGGCAACGTCGCGAGGAATGGGAACTCGAGGGCGAACTGCGTGCGGTGGCCTCGGCGCTGCTGCCGATGGGCGGCGCGGTCTCGAACGTGGCGGGTCCGAACTGGGTGCTGGTCGGTGACGCCGCGGGCTGTGTGAACCCGTTGAACGGCGAAGGCATCGACTACGGGCTGGAAGGCGGGCACATGCTCGCTGACCTGCTCGACGAGCCGGATCTGAGCCGGGCGTGGCCGCAGCTGCTGCGTGACCACTACGGACGCACTTTCTCGGTGGCGCGCAGGCTCGCCGGACTGGCCACCCAGCCCAGGATGGTCCCGCTCGGTGGCCCGCCGGTGATGCGCTCGAAGTATCTGCAGCGCACGGCGGTTCGGGTGATGGGCAATCTGGTGACCGACGAGGATCTCGACCTCACCGCCCGGGCGTGGCGCGCGGCGGGACGAGCCTCGCTCCGCGCCGACGAACTCCCACCATTCTCTTCCGCCTCCCCGTGACTCATAGCCGGACTCAGGTTCGGGCCGGGTCGCGTCGGCGGCCTGCGGATAGTGCGCGGCTGAGTTTGCTGTGGCTGGGGAGTTACCCCTGTGCGAGCGGTGCTCGGGGAAACAGCCGCAGGAAGGGGTTGCTGTGAGTGCGACAGGGCGTCGTCCGGTGCTGGCCCTGCTGCCGCATCTGCGCAAGGCGCGCGACCTTGTCGATCGGCGTTACGCCGATCCGCTCGACTTGGACGAACTGGCACGTTCCGCCGGTGTGTCCAAATATCACTTCCTGCGCGCGTTCGCCGCCGTCTACGGGCGCACGCCGGCGGTGTATCTGGCCGAGCGGCGGATCGAGCGGGCGCAGGATCTGCTGCGGTCGACCAACCTGACCGTCACCGAGGTGTGCATGCTGGTCGGCTATTCGAGCCTCGGCTCGTTCAGCGCCAAGTTCCGACAACTCGTGGGGGTGACGCCGAGCGAGTATCAGTCGAAATTCGCCGACGGGGCACCGCGCATTCCGGGCTGCTATGTCTTCATGCACGGGCTCTCGGACCGCGTCCGCCGCGACACCGCAATTTCGGAGAAGCCGGATGACACCGCGCGGCCATAGCCTGCAACCATGACAACGATCACGAACGTTTCCCTGGTCACCGTGTACGTCACCGATCAGGATGCCGCCAAACAGTGGTACGTCGACAAGCTCGGTTTCGTCGAGACCGCGGATGTGAGCATGGGCGACAACGGGTTCCGCTGGGTCAGCATCGCTCACCCCGATCATCGCGAGCTAGAGGTGACGCTGATGGTCCCGGGACCGCCGCTCACCGACGACCTCGCCGACGCGATCCGGCGGGCATTGGCGGACGGCACCCACGGCGCACTCGGGCTGCGCACCGCCGACTGCCAGAAGACCTACGAGGAACTCACGGCGAAGGGGGTCGAGTTCATCCAGCCACCGTCCGAACGCCCGTACGGCACCGAGGCGATCATTCGCGACAACTCGGGCAACTGGCTGGTTCTGGTCGAGAATCGCGGCTGAGACGAGGGTGCCGCTCGGTGGAGCGGCACCCATCGCCGCGGCTCAGAGCTTGGCGAACCAGTTCTCGATGAACTTGCGTTCGCTGGTGAGAACGCGCTGAAGCAGCTGCTCGGCCAGTGGCTCGATGGCGCCGCCGACCAGGGGAACCTTCACCTTCACGGTGCCGACGACCTCGATTTCGCTGCCTTCGGCGGTGGGGCGCAGTTCGTAGGTGCCCGACATCTCGGTGGTGATGCCGCTGGTGTTGCCGGTGAAACCGCCCTTGGCGATCTCGCCCTGCAGTGGCTGCCAGTTGTCGCTGCGTGCCAGCACGAGATCGCTCTTGAGCACCTTGCGTACGAGGGCGGGAACCTTGTCTTTACCTGGGGTTTCAGTCATATGGATGGTAATCGAGCCGGGGCCGTCGGGATGGGAGAGTTCGATGGTCGCGGTCTCGGCTGCGGCGAAACGCGCCTGCCAGACGGCATCGTCGACAAGTGCCCGGTGAAGCTCTTCGACCGGGACGGTATAGGGCACGGTGAAGCTGAATTTGCGGGACATGCCGGGAATGCTAGGCGTATTCGCTCTGCCCGGCTGCGGCAGTCCGAGAACACGGCACCAGCCGCCGAGATAACAGCCGGTACTGTGTGGCGGGTGTCGGAAACCAGCCTGTCGGAGCGGCGGGACAAGCGCCTGCGACGAGTCCGGGCATGGGTGATCGGTACAGCGACCGTGATCAGCGTGCTGATGGTGTTGCTGGTACTCGCGGCCTGGCGCAACGATTTCGAGATCGAGCGGCATCGCGGTGTGACCTCCGGCGAAGTGCTTTCCGCGGGCCGGCTGCGTTCAGCGGTGATCTATGTGACGCCCGACAGCGTGACCCACAATCCGAAGGTCGGCATCCTGTATCCGACGAACCTGACCGCTGGTCAGCGGATCAACGTGGAGTACAGCACGCGCGATCCCGACCTGGTCCGGGTGGCAGGCCGCGACGCACGGGTGGCGATCATCCCGGCGGCGTCGGTGATCTTCGTGGCATGGGCCATTGCGCTACCGGCGCTGTGGATCGTGCGCCGCAAGCGGCGCGAGTCGTAACTTCGTTTGCTGTTCGTCCCGGCTTCATGTCGGCGTGGGGGTGTCGCGCGGTCTGGCGGTCACCCTGAGAGAGTGCGCGTAGCCATCGTCTCGGAGTCTTTCCTGCCGAACATGAACGGCGTCGTCAACTCCGTGCTGCGGGTGTTGGACCACCTGGACCAGCACGGACACGACGCGATGATCGTGGCGCCCGATTCCCTGCGTGGCGCCACACCCGCACCACGTTTTCACGGCCGCTTCCCGGTGCACCGGGTGCCCGCGATGATGGTGCCGAAGGTGAGTTCGCTGCCGGTGGGTCTGCCGCAACCGGGAATCACCGCCGCCATCGCCGATTTCGATCCCGATGTGGTGCATCTGGCCTCGCCGTTCCTGCTCGGCGCCGGCGGGCTCGCCGCGGCGACGCGGTTGGATCTGCCGACCGTCGCGGTGTACCAGACCGATGTGGCCGGGTTCGCCAAGAGCTACGGCCTCGGGTTGGCCGCACGGGCTGCGTGGGCATGGACGCGCCGGATCCACGAGGGCGCTACCCGCACGCTGGCGCCGTCGTCGGCGGCCGCGCACGACCTCGACGAGCACGGGATCCCGCGAGTGCATCGCTGGGGTCGTGGGGTGGATATCGCCCGGTTCAACCCGGCGGCACGCAGCGGCGAGTTGCGGGCGAGCTGGCTGGGGTCGGGTGACCGGCTCGTCGTCGGGTTCGTCGGCAGGCTCGCGCCGGAAAAGCACGTGGAGCGGCTGGCCGCGCTGGCCGGTGACCCGTCGATCCAGCTCGTCGTGGTCGGCGACGGACCGGAACGAGCCCGGCTGCGCAGATTGATGCCGGACGCGGTGTTCACCGGCGAGCTGGGTGGCACCGAGCTGGCAACGCACTACGCCAGCCTGGACGTGATGGTGCATCCCGGCGAGCACGAGACGTTCTGCCAGGGCGTGCAGGAAGCGCTGTCCTCGGGTGTGCCGGTGATCGGGCCCGATGCCGGCGGGCCGCGGGATCTGATCTCCCACTGCCGCAACGGGTACCTGCTGCCGGTCGACCGGTTCGCGGAATTGCTGCCGAGCGCCGTGTCGGCCCTGCGTGATGCGAGGCAGCGCGGGTTGTTCGCCGCGGCGGCGCGCAAGTCGGTGCTGCACCGCACCTGGCCCGCGGTCTGCACCGAGCTGATGGGCCACTACGCCGACGTCACCGGGATGCGCGCGCGATTGCCACGTACGGCCTGAGTGGTGAAACCCACTCGCGCTATCGCGGCGAAAAAACTCTAAGCTCGGTTCGTGGCGACAACAGAGCAGCGAGAACCGATTCGGGCTTCGCTGGACAAGCAACCCCACGAGGTCGCGTCGATGTTCGACGGTGTGGCGAAGCGCTACGACCTCACCAATACGGTCATCTCCGGTGGCCAGGATCGGTACTGGCGGTGGGCGACGCGACGTGCTCTCGGGCTGCGTCCCGGCGAGCGGGTCCTCGACCTCGCCGCGGGTACCGGCGTCTCGACCGTAGAGCTCGGCAAGTCCGGCGCTTGGTGCGTGGCCGCCGACTTCTCCCAGGGCATGCTCGCGGCGGGCCGGTTCCGGCAGGTGCCGATGGTGGCGGGCGATGCGATGGCACTGCCGTTCGCCGACGATTCGTTCGACGCGGTGACCATCTCGTTCGGGCTGCGCAATGTCGCCGATATCGATCTGGCACTGCGCGAGATGCTGCGGGTGACCAAACCGGGCGGACGGGTCGTGGTCTGCGAGTTCTCCACACCGGTGTTCGGACCGTTCCGCACCGTGTACATGGAGTACCTGATGAAGGCGCTGCCCCGGGTGGCGCGCGCCGTGAGCTCCAACCCGGACGCGTACGTGTACCTGGCCGAGTCGATCCGCGCCTGGCCTAACCAGCGCAGGCTGGCCCGCCGGATCGCGGACGCCGGCTGGGACTCGGTGCAGTGGCGTGACCTCACCGGCGGGGTGGTGGCACTGCACCGCGGCTACAAATTGGGCTGAAACGCTCTCGATAGCCAGGGTGAGTCCGGTCACCCCGGCCGTTGCGCGGTTGCGTGCCCGCGGCCCGGAATGCGCCCTGATCAGGGGTGATATTCGGGCCGTTTCCTCACCGTCGAAATTTTGACTTGTGAGGTCGATTGTCACCTGGACATAACGTTCGGTAAATCGCGCGCAACGACAAATGCGGATGATCGAGTCATGGCAGGGGAAGCGGACGGCCGCGACACGGACACTGTGCGTACGCAGTGCTCGTACTGTGGCGTCGGCTGCGGCATAAACGTCCAGACCAAGACTGATCAGTCTGGCGCCCGGTTGATCGCCAAGGTCAGCGGCGACAAACTGCACCCGGCGAACGCGGGCAGGCTGTGCACCAAGGGCGCCACCCACGCGGAGATGATGGCCGCACCCGGCCGGATGGACACCGCCTACCGACGCCCCGAACGCGGCCAGGTCCCGGTTCCGCTGCCGGTCGACGAGGCCGTGCACGAAACCGCCACCCGCCTGCGCGCGATCCTCGACGAGCACGGCCCCGACGCGATCGCCCTCTACGTCTCCGGACAGATGTCGCTGGAAGCCCAGTACCTGGCCACCAAGCTGGCCAAGGGCTATCTGCGGACACAGCACATCGAAGCCAACTCGCGCCTGTGCATGGCCAGCGCGGGCACCGGCTACAAGCAGTCGCTCGGCGCGGACGGGCCGCCCGGTTCCTACGACGACTTCGAACACGCCGACCTGTTCCTGGTCAGCGGCGCGAACATGGCCGACTGCCACCCGATCCTGTATCTGCGGATGGCCGACCGGCTCAAGGCGGGCGCCAAGCTGATCGTGGTCGACCCACGCCGCACCGATACCGCCGCCCGCGCCGACCTGTTCCTGCAGATCGCACCGGGCACCGACCTCGCCCTGCTCAATGGACTGCTGCACCTGCTGGTCGCCGACGGTGCGATCGACACCGCGTTCATCGCCGAGCACACCGAGGGCTGGGATGCGATGCCCGAGTTCCTCGCCGACTATCCGCCTGCCCGCGTCGCCGAGCTGACCGGCCTGGCCGAGGCCGATATCCGCACCGCGGCCACGATGATCGCCGAGGCGGGCGAGTGGATGTCGCTGTGGACGATGGGGCTCAACCAGTCCACGCACGGCACCTGGAACACCAATGCCCTGGTCAACCTGCACCTGGCGACCGGCACCATCTGCAGGCCGGGCAGCGGGCCCTTCTCGCTCACCGGCCAGCCCAACGCCATGGGTGGCCGCGAGATGGGCTACATGGGCCCCGGCCTGCCCGGCCAGCGCAGCCTGCTCTCCCCCGCCGATCGCACCTTCGTCGAAACCGCCTGGGATCTGCCGGACGGCACCCTGCGCACCGAGTCGGGCCCCGGCACTATCGACATGTTCCGCGGGCTGGCCGACGGCGAGATCAAGGCCGCGTGGATTATCTGCACCAATCCCGTCGCCACCGTCGCCAATCGCAAAACCGTGATCGCGGGTCTCGAAGCGGCCGAGCTGGTCGTGGTGCAGGATGCCTACGCCGAGACCGCGACCAACGCCTACGCCGATCTGCTGCTGCCCGCCGCGCTGTGGGCCGAAGCCGATGCGGTGATGGTGAATTCGGAGCGCAACGTCACCCTGCTCCAGCAGTCGGTCGACCCGATCGGCGACGCGCGACCGGACTGGCTGCTGATCGCCCAGGTCGCCACCGCCATGGGTTTCCCCGGCTTCGACTTCACCTCCAGCGCCGAGGTGTTCGCCGAGCTGCGGCAGTTCACCAACCCGGCCACCGGCTACGACCTGAGCGGCATGAGCTACGAGCGCTTGGCGGAAGGATCGATGCAGTGGCCGTGCAAGGACGCCGATACGCCGCGCAACCCGATCCGCTACGTCAACGACGGCACCCATCAGCCGCTGCACGTGGCGGCCGACGGCACCACTCCGCGGCTCGCCTTCGCCACCCCGAGCAGGCGTGCGGTGTTCTTCCCCCGTCCGCACATGCCCGCCGCCGAACTGCCCGATGACGACTACCCGTTCCTGCTCAATACCGGTCGGCTGCAACATCAGTGGCACACGATGACCAAGACCGGCAAGGTCGCCAAGTTGACCAAGCTGACCGGGGCACCGTTCGTCGAAGTGCATCCCACCGATGCCGAGCGACTCGATCTGAAGCCGGGCGATCAGCTCGAGATCGCGTCGCGCCGTGGCCGTGCTGTGCTGCCGGTGCGGATCAGCGACCGGGTGCGACCTGGTGATTGTTTTGCTCCTTTCCACTGGAATGACGAACAGGGCGAATATCTGACGATCAACGCGGTCACCAATGACGCGGTGGATCCGGCCTCGTTGCAGCCGGAGTTCAAGGCATGCGCGGTGGCACTGCGCCGGGTCGGCCCCGTCGCCACCCCCGCGCAGGCGCCTTCACAACCCGCGCAACCGGCCGCGCATCCACTGGCCGGGATACTCGGCCTCGACGCCGGTACCTCGCCCACGCTCAGCGAGACCGAGCGCATCTATCTCGGCGGCTACCTCGCCGCCCTGCAGTCGCTGCCGGTGACCGGCCAGCCGGTGCTGCCGGTGAGCGCACCGCTGTCGACGCAGTCACGCCTGTGGGTCGACGGCCTGCTGGCCGGCATGTACTCCCGCAACGCGGGCGCCACCGCCGAAGCCACCGACAGCCCTATCCCCCACCCCGTCACCGTGCTGTGGGCATCCCAGACCGGTAATGCCGAAGAACTGGCCGCCACCGTCGCGGCCCGTCTCTCGGAAGCGGGCTTCATGCCGTCGGTGCTCGATATGGATTCGTGCGAGCTGACCTCGATTGCCGGTGACGTCCTCATCGTCACCAGCACGTTCGGTGATGGTGGCCCGCCGGATAACGGTGCCGACTTCTGGACCAGGCTCGAAGACAGCATTATTCGCCTCAACGGTGTTCGCTACGCGGTGTTCGCGCTCGGTGACTCCTCCTACGACGATTTCTGCGGCCACGGCCGCAAGCTCGATACGCTGTTCGCCGAACGTGGCGCGAAACGGCTGCTGCCGCGGGTGGACAGCGAACCCGATTTCGCCGACACCGCCGATCAGTGGCTCGATGATGTCCTGGCCGTGATCACCAGCGGATCACCCGACGACGGCGGCTCGACAGGTGGCATCCCACCGGGTCGCGACGCCGCACCGGCCGGCACAGCGCGCGGCCGCACCGGTTCGCTCGCTGGCGCATCGAATGGACGCGACTCGCTGTTCACCAATGGCGTTGCCCTGCAAGCACATTTGCCCCGTGCGATGCCGTCACCGGCCGGTCGCGGTGGCGCAACCGTGCTCGACCGGCAACTCGCGTCGACTCCCTCCCGGGCGCCGCGCGCCACCGCCGCTCCGTTCACCCGCCAGTCTCCGGTCCGCGCCACCCTGATGCGCAACGAGATCCTGAGCGCGCCCGGATCGCCGAAAGAGGTGCGGCGCTTCGGTTTCGACCTGCACGATCTCGATGCCGGGTACGAAGTGGGCGATTCGCTGGGCGTGCTGCCCGCCAACTGTCCCGACCTGGTCGACGAATGGCTCGCCTGCACCGGCCTCGACGGTCGGCGCACGATCGAGGTCGACGACCGCGAACTCACGCTCACCGATGCCCTGCGCACGCACTACGACATCACCAAGGTGAGTCAGGATCTGCTCGGCTTCATCGGCGAGCGCAACCCACACCCGCAGCTGGCCAAGCTGCTGCGCCGCGACAACCGCAATGAGCTCGCCTCCTACCTCTGGGATCGCCAGGCCGTCGATGTGCTGCGCGACTTCCCGGTGCGCACCGATCTCGTCGACTGGCTGGGGGCACTGAAAAAGCTGCAACCCCGCCAGTATTCGATCTCTTCGAGCCCGTTGACCACTCCCGACGAGGTGCAACTGACAGTCGGTGTCGTCCGCTACGGCGACCCGGTGGGCACCTCGGCACGTCGTGGTGGGGTGTGCTCGACGTTCCTGGCCGACCGGGGTACTACCGAGGTGCCGATCTTTCTGCAGCGGGCACCGCATTTCCGTCCGCCGTTGGATCCGAATGCCCCGATGATCATGGTGGGGCCGGGTACCGGTATCGCTCCTTTCCGCGGTTTCCTGCACGAGCGACGGGCCATCGGCGCGACCGGCCGCAACTGGTTGTTCTTCGGCGACCAGCACGCCGCCCAGAACTTCTACTACCGCGCCGAGCTCGAGGACATGTTCCGCTCCGGTTTCCTCACCCGCCTCGACCTTGCCTTCTCGCGCGATCAGCGCGAGCGGGTGTATGTCCAGCACCGGATGATCGAGCACGGCGCCGAGCTCTGGTCGTGGTTGCGCGACGGCGGCCACTTCTACGTCTGCGGTGACGCCGCCCGAATGGCCAAGGATGTCGACGACACCCTGCTGCGGATCGCCCAGATCCACGGGAAGCTGGACGAGGCGGGCGCGCTGGCCTTCAAGAAGCAGCTCGTAGCCGAGAAGCGGTACGTGCGCGACGTGTACTGACCTGCTCGATCAGGCCGCGCGGATCGCCGGCGGGTTGAGCCGGGCGAAGTCGGGCAGCCGGTGGTATGGGTAGTAGGGGTACGGCGGTGTGGTCGCGCTCGCGGCATCGAGAGCGGCCACATGTTCGGGGTCGAGTTGCCAGCCGACGGCGCCCAGGTTCTGGCGTAACTGCTCCTCGTTGCGGGCGCCGATCAAGACGGTGGCAACAGTGGGCCGGGTGAGCAGCCAGTTCAGGGAGATCTGCGGGACGCTGCGGCCCGTGTCGGCGGCGATACGATCGAGCACATCGACAACGTCGTAGAGTCGTTCATCGTCGACGGGCGGGCCTGCCTGCGCCGTCTCGTGCAGTCGACTGCCCGCGGGAAGCGGTTGTCCGCGAAGGACTTTGCCGGTGAGCCTGCCCCAGCCGAGCGGGCTCCAGATGATGGAGCCGACACCCTGATCGGCACCGAGCGGCATCAGCTCCCATTCGTAGTCGCGACCGACCAGCGAGTAATAGACCTGGTGCGCCACCGGCTTTTCCAGGCCGAGCGCCTCGGCGGTGGCGAGCGTTTTCATCAACTCCCAGCCGGCGAAGTTGGAGACGCCGAGGTAGCGGATCTTGCCTGCCCGCACGAGATCGTTCAGGGCCGTGAGGGTTTCCGCCAGTGGGGTGCCCGCATCGAAGGCGTGTAGCTGGAACAGGTCGAGGTAGTCCGTGCCGAGACGGCGCAGCGAGGCGTCGACGGCACGGATCAGCCTGGCGCGGCTAGAGCCCGCCTCGTGCGGACCGGGGCCGGTGGGGAGCGCCGATTTCGTCGACAGCAGCACCTGCTCGCGCCTGCCCTTGATCGCCGCGCCGAGTACCTCCTCCGACGCGCCGTCGGAATAGACATCAGCCGTGTCGAACAGCGTGACACCGGCCTCCAGGCTGATGTCGATCAAGCGCCTGGCCTGCGCGGCATCGGTATCGCCCCATGCGCTGAACAGCGCACCACGGCCGCCGAAGGTACCTGCGCCGAAGCCGAGTGCCGGAACGAGAAGACCAGATGCGCCGAGCCGCCGGTATTCCATGAGAGCTCCTAAAGGGTCTATAGTTTCGTTAACATGGCCGACAGTACACCCGATCCGCGCTAAATGAAACAGGAGTTCCGTTATGGATCACGATATCGCTTGGCCTGGCTCTGTTCGCCCTGGTGGGCGCACCGCCCGGGTACGCGAGTCCGTTCTGGAAGTGGCCGGTGATCTGCTGGCGGACCGCGGATTCGCGCATCTCGATCTGACCGAGGTCGCCACCGGTGCCGGGGTCGGTAAAACCACCGTCTACCGCCGCTGGCGCACCCCAGCCGGCTTGGTCGCCGACCTGCTCGTCGACATGGCCGAACAGTCGCTGCCCCGCGCCGACACCGGCTCACTGCTCGACGACCTGACAGCCAACGCCCGCCTGGTCGCGAAGACTCTCGCCGACGGTCGCCAGAGCAACCTCTTCCGCGCCGTCATCGCCGCCGCCACCTGCGACGATGCCACCGCCGCAGCGCTGCATACCTTCTACGACACCCGCCTCAACGAATGGGCACCATGTGTGGAAGAGGCCGTCATCCGTGGCGAGGCGCCCGTCGGCACCGACCCGCGCGCCGTCCTCTCCGCCGTCTCCGCACCGCTCTACTACCGATTACTGGCCAGCGGCGATCCCATCGACGACGACATCGCCGACCGCTCGGCCAGAGCCGCCACCATCGCCACCGCCGCGGGAACGTTCGTCATCACACGCACCGACGTCAGCGGCGTGACCACCTGACGAGTTCGCCCGCACGGGGCCGCACCGGCTCAGCGCCCGGTATCGGAAGTCGGCGTCACGCCCGAGGGTTCGACGCGACCGCGGCGGAGCGCCAGGCGGGGTCGCGACCGGTGAGACCGAGCAGTCGATCCAATGCCGGTGCGTCAGCCGGGATCTCGACGACCGGGCCGAACAAGCCGGGTGTGCCCGCGGGGTCGGTTTCGCGCAGGAACTCGTGCAGGATCGCCAGGTCCGCGGGGGCGACGGTCAACTGCTGTCCCGTCGCGACGGCGAGATCCCACGCGTGGATGGTGATCTCGTCGAGCGCGACGATCGCCATGACCGCGGCGGGCAGTTCGACCCCACCGGCCTCGGTATCGCCGTCCCATGCCTCGGCCACCCGCCACACCGACGTCAACGTCTCGAGTTGCGCGGCGATGCGGGTGCGCCAGTCATCGGGCAGCGGGCTGTCGGAACCGGTCGGCGGCGGCGCGGATCGACCGACCGACTCCTTGGTCGCGGCCTGCCGGAAAGCCTCGGTCAGCCCGACCACGTGGGCGAGCAGATCGCGCACCGTGGACTCGGCACACGGCGTCGGGTCGGCGAGCTGATCGTCGGTGATGCCGTCGACGACCGCGGCAAGTGACCGAGCGGCGGGTTCGAAATCGAACTGCGGTTCCATGAGAGCTCCTCGTCGATGGCAGGTGGCTGCACTCATGCAGACGATCCCGTCGCCGGAAAGTCATCGGTGCTGGTTGCCGCGCGCACCGGATCGGCGCACGCTGGACAGCGCAGGACCCGATCAGCGTCCACATCACGTCTGAGGCTCAACCGATCGAGCAGGCCGACGAACGAGGAGCACCGATGATCGACAAAGAAATGGCTCGAACACGGGACGAGGTCCCCGAGGCCGATCGCGTAGAGCAGGAACAGTCCGCCTTCCGCGATGACGACCCCGACGATCCGGCCTACTTCGACGCCGTCGAGTACACCGACGAGATGGCGGCCAAGATCGCCCGAGACGCCGACACCGCGAATCCGGCGGACGTGATCGAACAGACCATCCCCGTGCCCTTCGACGAGGGCAGCGAGGGGTTCACCAACGCGGAGTAGGCCGGGGCGAAGGCGGAGGTACGCCTATCCGGCGATCTTCGCCCGCAGACCCGCGTGCAGTTCACGCAGGCTGGAACGCTCGGTCGCGACCTCGAGCACCCGCAGACCGTGCGCGTCGGCGACCAGTTCCACGGCCAATTCGTCGGGATCGACCTGACGGTGCGGGATCCGGTAGGCGGCACACAGCGCGGCCAGATCCATGCCGTGCGGTGTCCCGAACACCCGCTCGAACACGCCCGCGTACTGCGGATCGCCCTGTTCGAGCAGCTCGAAGATGCCACCGCCGTCGTCGTTGGCGACCACGATCGTGAGGTTGTCCGGACGTGGTTCGCCACGCCCGATCAGCAGGCCGGACGCGTCGTGCAGGAAGGTGAGGTCACCCATCATCGCCACGGTGCGGCCCGGATGCGCCAGGGCGGCACCCACGGCACCGGAGACGGTGCCGTCGATACCGGCGACACCGCGGTTGGACAGCACCCGGATGCCCGGCCGCGGATGCGACACCAGAGCGGCGTCACGCACCGGGTTAGACGCGCCGAGCAGCAGTTGATCGCCGTCACGCAACGCGTCCATGACCACGGCCGCCACGTGCAGACCGGTCGCCTTCGGATGCGCGGCCAGCTCGGCCCGCACCACCGATTCGGCCTGGTGGTTCAGTTCTGCGCAGCGCGCCAGCCAGGCGGGACCGGGTGCGCCGGTGGTCACCGCGCGAGTGCCGGTGCCGACGACATTGCCGGAGACATCGGGCCAGCGCGGACCGGTGGTGAGCGCGAACACGGTGACGTCCGGATCGGCCAGCACCCGCGAAACCTGCCGGTGCAGGGTCGGGCGGCCGGTGATGATCGCCTGGGTCGGCTTCAGCAGCGAGAGCGCGAGCGGATGCAGGGCGGGCCCGTGCATCGGTGCGGTCGGCTCGGCCACCGTCGGCAGCGCGGCGAGTTCGGGCAGCAGCCGCGCGCCGTGGCCGGAAATGACGACGGTGTCGGGCGTGAGGTCGATGTCGAGCGGCACGTCGAGAGTGGCGTACTGGGTTGCCGTCCACGGTCGTTCACCCTCGCGACCGACGGGCAGCGGATCGTCGGACAGCTCGGGGACCAGCGGTTCACGCAGCGGGATGTCGAACTGCACAGGACCCGCGTTGCCGGAACGGGTTCCGCGCGCGGCGGCGAGCACCCGGCATACCGACGAACGCCACACACTGTTCTGTCGCGGGTAGGCCGACTCTCCCGCCTCGGCTTCGGCCAGCCCGAGGCTGATCGTGGCGCGCACCTGAGAACCGAACAGCCCGAGCTGTTCGACCGTCTGATTGGCGCCGGTGCCGAGCATCTCGTAGGGCCGGTTCGCGCTGACGACGATCAGCGGCACCCGCGCGTAGTTGGCCTCCAGCACAGCCGGACCCAGATTCGCCACCGCGGTACCGGAGGTCATCACGACCGGGACCGGCCGCCCCGACGACACCGCGAGACCGATCGCCAGAAATCCCGCGGTGCGCTCGTCGACGCGCATATGCAGCCGAAGCTCCCCGGCCGCGTCCGCCGCCTGCAGCGCGAAGGCCAGTGGCGCGTTACGCGATCCGGGACACAGCACCACCTCGCGGACGCCGCCGCGGACGAGCTCGTCGACGACCACTCGTGCCTGCGCAGTAGACGGATTCACAATCACAGCCTGTCAGACCGGCACGCACCCGTCTGCCCCCGGCCCGCGTTGCCTACGTCACCGAGTGCGCGCAACGCACCGGAATTCGGCCATACGACCAATTACCGCAGAGCCGAGGACGAGATGAACAGCAATTCATAGACGGGGGCGGCCGATATTCATGAAATCGCAAAGAGAACAACAAAAGAAAGAAATCCGGCGACGAGCCGCTGGCTCGCCGCCGGAATTTCAACCGACCCGGCAAAGGCTGGTCGAACGAATATTCAGCTCACTCCGCGGGCGCGGTGAGATCCTTGATACCCGTGACAGACTCGATGATGTTGAGGACGGCGGAGGTAGCGCTGTCGACCGCGGCACTGCCCGACTCGAGCACACCCGAACCCGCGGACGAGCCGGTCAGCACGTCAGCCGAGCCCGTGGCGGCGTCGGCGGAGCCGGTGTCGGCGCCCGCGATGGCGACGGGACCGAAGAACATGACAGCGGCGGCAGCGGCAGCACCGGTGGCGGCGAGGGTCTTGCGAGACATCATGTGAGCAAACTTCCTTTCGACCTGTGCAATGCAGTCATTCAAAACAATTCGTATTCCGAATCGCTTGATCGGCAACGTAACCTATGAGGCAGGGCACTTGTCAATCGCACAGATTATTCGCGCGCTCTTGTCGAATTCGTGGCAACCCGCAATTATCCTGGAGTTCATCCGGGCGGTAATATTTCTCACACAGACCGTCGCGGAATATGCCGCCGACCGGGAATCGATGTGTCCGCCGCCACCGCATACCCCCGTTACGTGAGGGTGGTCACCCGTGAACGTGAAAAGGCCGGTGCGGTTCGGTTACCCGAACTCGCACCGGCCTCGATCACACGATCGCGGCGGGGGCTACCCCGCCATACCGCTCAGCCCGCGTGCTTCTGCACCAGATCGCCCACGCGCGGCAGTGCCTCGATGACGTGCTTCTTGGCAGAGCCACGCATCGACGAATACACCTTCTTCAGTGCCGGCCGGGTGGACGACTCGGCGCGGGCGTCGGTGACGGCCAGCAGCGACTCGGCGACCTGATCGGACTTCGCAGCCAGCAGATCGGCGAAGGTGCCGGTGCCGGAGGTGGTGAACTCCGCCCAGTACGGCTGGAGCTGATCGAGCAGTTTCGGCGCCAGCGACGTGAGGCCGTCGGGAACGATGGTCGGGCTGATCTTCTTGACCGCCGCGTAGCCACCCTTCACGGCCAGGCCGGACGCACCACCTTTGTCCGAGACCTCGGCGTCGAGCACCTCGACGGCGTCAGCAAGGAAAGCCGGACGCTTGGCGTCGTCGAGCAGGGATTCAGACAGTGCTGCAACCACTTTCAGGTTCCTCCGGATCGGTTCG
Organism: Nocardia sp. NPDC058480; assembly: GCF_042720495.1. NCBI lineage: Bacteria > Bacillati > Actinomycetota > Actinomycetes > Mycobacteriales > Nocardiaceae > Nocardia > Nocardia sp. NPDC058480. Next base: position 846,678 of record NZ_JBHXMN010000001.1, read on the forward strand.
ATGTACGAGCAGGCGCAACTATACGCATCGGGTGCTCAGAGTATGCGGCGACCGCTCGAGCTGCGGTGTTACGACCTTGTACCGAGCTGCCGTCCAGTAGGGCAATAATCGTGTTCGTGACTTTCGATCCGAAGCTGTGGCAGCCCGTCCCCGGGTTCGAGGACCTGACCGACATCACCTATCACCGGCATATCGAGCAGGGCACGGTGCGGGTCGCGTTCGACCGGCCCGAGGTCCGCAACGCGTTCCGCCCGCACACCGTCGACGAGCTGTACCGCGCGCTCGATCACGCGCGGATGAGCCCCGATGTGGGCGCGGTACTGCTCACCGGCAACGGTCCGAGCGAGAAGGACGGTGGCTGGGCGTTCTGTTCCGGTGGTGATCAGCGCATTCGCGGCCGCAACGGCTACCAGTACGCCGATGGCGAGACCGCCGACACGGTCGACGCGGCGCGCGCGGGCCGACTGCACATCCTCGAGGTGCAGCGGCTGATCCGCTTCATGCCCAAGGTGGTGATCGCGCTGGTCAACGGCTGGGCGGCGGGTGGTGGGCACAGTCTGCACGTGGTCTGCGATCTGACGCTCGCCTCGCGCGAGCACGCGCGGTTCAAGCAGACCGATGCCGACGTCGGCTCGTTCGACGGCGGTTACGGCAGCGCGTATCTGGCGAAGATGGTGGGCCAGAAGTTCGCGCGCGAGATCTTCTTCCTCGGCAGGCCGTACACGGCCGAGGAGATGCACCAGATGGGTGCGGTGAACAAGGTCGTCGACCATGACGAGCTGGAGAACGTCGCGCTGGAGTGGACCGCCGACATCAACGGCAAATCGCCGCAGGCGCAGCGCATGCTGAAGTACGCGTTCAACCTGCTCGACGATGGTCTGGTCGGTCAGCAGCTGTTCGCGGGCGAGGCGACCCGCCTGGCGTACATGACCGACGAAGCGGTCGAGGGGCGAGACTCGTTCTTGGAGAAGCGCAAGCCCGATTGGACGCCCTACCCCTGGTACTTCTGAGAACGGACACCCCATGGAAATTCTCAACAGCCGGATTATCGTGCGTCCCAGCGACTACGGGCGCACGCTGGCGTTCTACCGCGACGGCCTCGGCTTGGCGATCGCACGGGAGTACCCGGGCGGCACGGTGTTCTTCGCCGGGCAGTCGCTGCTGGAGGTCGCCGCGCACGGTGGCAGCGGGCACTCCGGCAGCTTCGACGGCGCGATCTGGTTGCAGGTTCGCGATGTCGAGGACGCGGCGGCGGAGTTGTCGCTGAAGGGAATTGCGATCGAGCGCCAGCCCGTGCTCGAACCATGGGGTCTGTGGGAGATGTGGGTGCGCGACCCGGACGGGGTCGCGATCGTGCTGGTTCAGGTTCCCGCCGAACATCCGATCCGGCGGGATTCGCGCTGGTCGCCGGAGTGAGAGAGCAGTGCCCGCGGCCGAGCCGAGTTGCCGATGGCGGCTCGGCCGCGCACGATAGCTGCGAGCAAGCGCCCGACCGACGCCGTCCGGAACGCAGTACGAGTGTCCTTCTACTGAATCGCAGTCGCTATGTTTGGCTTTCCCGACCCGTTTCCCGGCAAACCGACCCGTTGGCTGGGTCTTGCCGGTCGCATGACACGATCGAAGCCGTGAGGGCGCGCGGCGAGCTGTTTGGCGGAGGTGGTGGCATGAGGGAGCGCAGCGAGCGAATCATGTGCCAGCGTGCGAGGCGCACGCCGCAGCTGAGCGCCAGCGAGGCCACGGCGTGAGTCGAACACTGCGGACGCTGCAGATGCCGACCGGTTCCGGGGTCAGCGAAGTGATGCCCCACCTGCGCCAAGCGCTCGATGGCAGCGGACCGGCGTGGTTACCGATCCCGACCACCGATCGGCGGGAGGCGCGCAGGCTTTCGGACGCGCTCAAGCCGGGTGATCCGATCGATGACGATGTCGCACTGGTCGTGACGACCTCGGGCACCACCGGTATCCCCAAGGGCGCGCTCCTCGGCGCCGAGGCTCTGCGCGCCAGCGGCAATGCCACCCACGACCGCCTCGGCGGGCCGGGTAGCTGGCTGCTGGCTCTGCCGACCCATCACATCGCCGGTATCCAGGTGTTGCTGCGCAGCATCCTCGCAGGTACCGAGCCGACCGTGCTCGACGTGTCGGGCGGGTTCCTGCCCGAGGCACTGGCCGGGGCCGTCGGCGCGATGCGTGGGCCGCGCCGCTACACCGCGCTGGTCCCGACGCAGCTGATCAAGTCGCTGGATTCGCCGGTGGCGGCCAAGGCACTGGCCGAACTCGACGGTGTGCTGGTCGGCGGTGCTGCCACGCCCGCGCCCGTCCTCGACCGGGCGCGTGACCTCGGTATCACCGTTGTGCGGACGTACGGGATGAGCGAGACCTGCGGTGGGTGCGTCTACGAGGGTGTGCCGCTCGATGGCACCGAGGTGCGGATCGAGGACGGTCGCGTCATCCTCGGCGGTGCGATGATCGCGCGCGGCTACCGCAATCTGCCCGACCATCCGGCCTTCGCCGAGCCCGGCTGGTTCCGGACCGAGGACGCCGGCTCCTTCGAAGACGGTGTGCTCTCGATTTCAGGGCGTCTCGACGAGGCGATCATGACCGGCGGGCTGCTGGTGATTCCGCAGGTGGTGGAGGCGGTGCTGGCCAACCACCCCGGTATCCGCGAATGCATCGTGCTCGGCCTGCCCGACGAACGGCTGGGTCAGCGGGTCGCGGTCGCGATCGTGCCGACCCCGGGCACGGCGCCCACGCTGGACGAACTGCGTGCCCACGTGGTGGCCGAACTCGACTCGATCGCCGCACCACGTGAGCTGGCCGTCCTGTCCGAAATCCCGCTCCGCGGCCCCGGCAAGCCCGACCGCACCGCCCTGCGCAAGCTCCTGCTGGCTGAGTAGTCGGCGCGCTGGCGCGCGCGTGTTCTCGGCCCTGAGGCCTCGATCTTCCCTCCCTGCGGGTGCTCCTTCGTCACACCCTCCGGTCAGTCCAGATCGAGGCGGCCGAGAACGGAAAAGACAGCCCGGTGCAAGGGGTGTCGCGGCCGCGTTCGCCGAGATCCCGAGCGCCGACAGCGCGGTGCAAGGGGCGTGCAAGTGGGGGTGGGCACGGTAGTGCTCATGACTTACACACCCACTTCATCCCTCGCCGTCGAGGCGGACGGGCTGGTCAAGGTGTTCGGGAAACAGCGGGCGGTCGATGGCGTGAGCCTGGCGGTGCCGCGCGGCGCTGTGTACGGCGTGCTCGGGCCGAACGGCGCGGGCAAGACCACGACCATCAAGATGCTGGCCACCCTGCTCCGTCCCGACGGCGGTAGCGCCCGGATCTTCGGCCGCGACGTAGTGGCCGAACCGAACGCGGTGCGCTCGCTGATCGGTGTCACCGGCCAGTACGCCTCGGTCGACGAGATGCTCAGTGCCACCGAGAACCTGATCATCTTCGCCCGGCTGCTCGGTCTGAGCCGCCCTGACGCCCGCCGCAAGGCCGTCGAACTGCTCGAGGAGTTCGACCTCACCGAGGCGGCGAACAAGCCGCTCAAGAATTTCTCCGGCGGCATGCGCAGGCGCCTGGACCTGGCCGCCAGCCTCATCTCCACCCCGCCACTGCTTTTCCTCGACGAACCGACCACGGGCCTGGATCCGCGCACCCGCGCGCAGATGTGGGAAACCATCCGCAGGCTGGTCCGCGACGGCGCGACGGTGCTGCTCACCACCCAGTACCTCGACGAGGCCGACCAGCTGGCCGACCGGATCGCGGTGATCGACCACGGCAAGGTGATCGCCGACGGCACCGCGGATCAGCTCAAAGCCTCCATCGGCGGCGCATCGGTCCACCTCACGCTGGTCGATCCCGAGCAGCTCGACGAGGCCCGCCGCATCGTCGGCGACTTCCTCGGTGTGAGCGCGCAGATCAGCCCCGAGGCGGGCAGGCTCACCGCGCCGCTGCCCGACCCGAATCTCACCGCCGAGCTGCTGATCCGGTTGCGCGACTGGGAGATCGGGGTCGAGGAGATCACGGTGAGCAAGCCGACGCTGGATGAAGTCTTCCTCACCATCACCGGCCACCCGGCCGACGAATCCGACGACACCGAACGGAGCGCGGCATGACCGCAGTACTCACCGCTCCCGAAACCATCGACGACATCCCCCAGGCCAGTGACCGAATCGGCCTGCGCGAGACGATTTCCACCTCGTTCACCATGGCCTATCGCGGCCTGCTCAAGATCAAACACAATCCCGAACAGCTCTTCGACGTGACAGTGCAGCCGATCCTGTTCACTGCCCTGTTCACCTACATCTTCGGTGGCGCGATCTCCGGTGGCGTATCCGATTATCTGCCGGTGATCATCCCGGGCATCCTCGTCCAAACCGTCGTGCTGACCTCGGTAGTAACCGGCACCCAGCTGCGCGAGGACATGGACAAAGGCGTGTTCGACCGCTTCAAATCGCTGCCCATCGCGCGGATCTCGGCGCTGGCCGGCGCGCTGCTCGCCGATATGGTGCGCTACGCCATCGCCTCGACGCTGACCGTGCTGGTCGGACTGTGCCTCGGCTACCGGCCGGGCGGCGGTCTGGTCGGCGTGGTCGCGGCCTGCCTGGTGGTCGTGGTGTGCTCGTTCGCGGTCAGCTGGATCTGGGCGCTGGTCGGTGTCACCGGTAAGAGCGCGGCGTCCGTGCAGGGCATCTCGATGATGGTGATGTTCCCGCTGACGTTCATGTCCGGCGCCTTCGCCCCGGTGAGCACCATGCCGGGCTGGATGCAGGCGCTCAACCACGCCAACCCGGTGTACTACATGGTCAACGCCTGCCGGGAACTGATGAACGCCAACAGTTATGGCGCCGATCTCGTCTGGTCGCTGGTCGGATCGCTCGTGGTGATCGCGATATTCGCGCCACTGGCGGTGCGGGCCTACATGCGCCGCGCCTGAACACCGCTCTGCCACAACGGCATCCGATCCACTGGGTCGGGTGCCGTTGTCGTGTCAGTGCCGTCCGGCGATGATCTCGATGATGCGCATCGCGGCGTCGAGACGACGCGTACCCGCCGCCCGATGCAGCGCGGCATCCATCGCGGCATCACCCACCACGCTCCGATGCAGGGCGAGGTGAGCGGCCACTTCCATCGACGGACTGTCCTGCCTGGCCATCGATGTCCTTGCCAGAGTGAGCAGTTCGAGACCGTCGGCCCGCCCGTTCTCGGTAGCGAGCAGGTAGGAACCGAGCGCGCACGCGACCGCGCCGATCTGCGGCAGGTCTAGGTACTGTGCCAGCCGTTGATCGGCGGTCTCGATCATCTCGGTCACCAGGCCGGTGGCAACGGACGCCCGGCCGTGCAGCACGTGGGCGCTCACGGTGCCCGCCGCGACCATCATCGAACCGGGACCGGGCGTCGGTTCGAAATCGGGCCACCCGAGTAGCTCCAACCCGCGCCGGTAATGGCCGAGGCCGGCGTCGATATCGCCCTCGGCGAGTTCGAGTTCGGCGAGGGCGGTGGCGGCGTTCGCCAGCCGGTGGTTGCGGCGGACGGTGGGGTCGTCGACCGGGCTGACGCCGGAATCATCCGGGCGCACAGCGAAGTCGAGTTCGGCGCGCGCCTGCTCGAGTCGGCCGCTGCCAACCAAGGCGGCGGCCAGGTAGCAGCGACTCTCCATGATCTCTTCGTGTACGCGGAGCTTGCCCATCAGCTCCAGCGCGCGGCGGTAATAATCGACGGCGTCGTCATAGTGCGCGGACTGGCCGGACAGCTGGGCCAGGTGCTGGCACACCGTCGCCATGCCCCAGACCTCCGCCGGATCCATGTTGTCGAGCGCGCGTAAGGAGTCGCGGGTCGAGCCTGCGACGTTGCCGCCGTTCTCCCAGAAGTTGGCGCGCGCTATCAGCGCGGCGATCTGGACTTGCCGATGACGTGAGCGCGCGCCCCGGGCGAACAGCCTGCCCAACCGGAACTCCTTGGGCTGCACGGTGATCACGGCACCGAGGAACGAAAGGCCCGGATCGAGATCCGGGTTCGCCATCAGCCGCCGCGCGCGCGAGCGCACGATCGCCGTCGCACGGACACCACCGTCCTTGAGGAACAGCATGTGCAGGCAGGTCAGCAGATGCGCGATCATCTGCAGGTCGACAGCCTCGCCCGACGACGGTGGCGGCGGCGCCAGGGCGACCAATCGCACTGCCCACCCGGTGAATTCCAGATGCGCGCCACGCATCACCCAGATCATGGCGACAACGGGGAAAACCGAGTACGCGGTGTGCGCGTCGGCGCGATCGACGGCGGTGCGCAGCACGGCGACCAGGTTGTCCAGGTCGGCGGTCACCGCGAGCACGGATGTCACCTGCTCGCCGCTGCGGTAGCGGCGAAACGAATCCAGCGCGAATTCCCTCGCCCAGCAGAACATCCTGTCGAGCACCAACGCGGATTCGGCGCCGTCGGTCACCGCGTCGACGGCGGCGATCTGTTCGACACCGAACTCACGGACCGTTTCGAGCATGCGATAGCGAATGCCCGCGCCGTCCGGGTCGTCGAGGACGGTGAGCAGAGACTGGCCGACCAGCCCGTCGACCGCGGCGGCCACATCCGGACCCGCGGCGACGATCTCGGCCGCGGACAAGGTGAACCCGGCCGCGAAGCGACTCAGCCTGCGCAGCGTCACCTGCTGCTCGGGGTCGAGGAGGTTCCAGCTCCAGGCGATCACCGCGTGCAGTGTGCGATGCCGGTGCGGCGCGGACCGATCACCGCTGCGCAACAGGGCGAAACGATGTTCGAGCCTGGTCTCGATCTCGGCGACGCTCATCGTGCGCACCCGGGCGGCGGCGAGCTCGATCGCCAACGGAAGACCGTCGAGGGTGCGGCACAATCGTGCCACGGTGTCCGGGTCGAGCCGCACGCCAGGGCGCACGGCCCGAGCGCGGGCCGAGAACAGTTCTGTGGCAGGCGAACCGGCGGCGTCGATCGCCAAAGGGGCGAGAGGATAGACGGATTCGGCGGTGATCGCGAGCGGGGAGCGACTGGTGGTGAGCACGGTCAGCTGGGCGCAACTGCCGACGAGATCGGCGACCACCTCGGCCGCCGCATCGATCACGTGTTCGCAATTGTCCAGAATCAGCACCATCGGCCGCGCCGCGAGCGCCTCACGCAGACGGGTGCTCGGGTCGATGTGCCTGCCCGGTCGGAGGGCGCCCGGTTCACGCACCTCGCCCAGACCCATCACCTGCCCGATCGCGACCTCGATGCCGGTGCGTGATTCGGCACCCGCCTCCGATTCGGCTTGTACCGAGGCCAATTCGACGAGCACCACCGGCACCGAAAGGGCGAGCCGCTCCCCCACCGCATTGGCGACCCTGGTCTTGCCGGTACCGCCGGGCCCGAGGACGGTGGTCACCCTGGAGCGGTGCGCCAGGTCGGTGATCGCCTCGAGATCTGCTGTACGCCCTAATAATTCGTTGGGCGCGGCGCGCAGGCCGACGGCAGTGCGGGGTATCGGGCTGTGACTTGTCGGCACTCGTACGTTCGAATGGTCCCATCCACTCGCCTGCGCATCGTCGGAGTTCGGTGTGCCTGTCGCCCGCGCAACGGTGTTCTCGGCGGTACTCGCAGGTGGGCTGACCAGGTCCGCCTCGGCGGCATACGCACTGCGTGCGACTCCCGGATGGTGCCCATCGGCGAGCGCCGATCCCCGCACGCCGTTGCCACCGCCGACGACGAACCCGGAAGCGGCGGTCGCACCGGAATTGTTCCCGGTGACGCGTCCCGACCAACCCGGCTGGTCGTCCCCTGTCCTGCCGTCAGCCGTCCCGCTGGCGTCATTCCTGGTGGCGATGTGCTGTCGTGCGCGGCCGCCGGGCAGCTCGATCGGTTCTCCGCGCAGGACGGCGGTGTTGAGGGCGAGGAGGGTGGGCCCTGGGTCGGCGCCGAGTTCTTCGATCAGGCGCAGGCGGTAGCCGGCGAAGACTTCGAGGGCTTCGCTCGTGCGGCCCGCGGTGGCGAGCAGGCGGATCAGGGTGGTGTGGGCGGGTTCGTCGAATGGGTTGGCCGCGGCGGCCGCGCGAGCGAGCGGGATCGCGGCGGTGAAGTCGCCCTGGGTGGTGTGGGCGGTGAGTTCGATGTGATCGAGGCGGCGACGAAGGTCGTCGGCGGCCGTGCGCAGGTCGTCGGCGGGGGCGGAGTCCGGTAGATCGGCGCCCGGTTCGCCACGCCATAGGGTGCGGGCCAGTGTGATCGCGGCGAGGCTGTCGGCGGTGTTTCCCGCGGCCAGGTGTTCGTCGGCGTGGCGGGCGAGCGCGGTGACCGCGGTGAGGTCGACGGTGTCGGGCGGCAGTGTCAGCCGGTAGCCGGCGGGGCCGATTTCCAGCGCACCGTCGGGTAGCAGGGCTCGCAGCCGCGAGACCTGGGTGTGCAGCGCGTTCATCGGCGCTCGGGGCGGCTGGTCGCCCCACACCTCGGCGATCAGCGTTTGCGCACTGCGAGCCCGGCCGGGGTGCACCGCGAGGGCGGCGAGCAGCAGTCTGGCGCGGGCGCCCGGTAGCGCGATCATGGCGTCGTCGCGGCGGATCGCGATCACGCCGAGCACCCCCACGACAACGCCGGAGAGTGCCTCGGATGGCGGCCCTTCGGGGCCGCGGTGCTGTGCAGACATGCCGGAAGTCATCGTAGGCGAGCACAGCGACACCCATCTCGTTCGCGCCACGCCCGACTGGCGACACCACGGTCCACGCGTCCCGGGAAATTGTCCCCACCTCGGCCTAAGCTCACGCACATGGGCAATTTCGAGGTGTCGCGGCACACTGTCATCGCCGCCGAACCGGCACGAATCCACGCACTGATCGACAACTTCCACCAGTGGCGGCAGTGGTCGCCGTGGGAAGATGCCGACCCGCAGCTCGCGCGTACCTACACCGGCCCGGAATCCGGCATCGGCGCCCGCTACGCCTGGCGTGGCAACCGCAAAGCCGGTGCGGGCGTGATGGAGATCAAAGCCGACGCCGAACGCGAGATCGGGGTGGAGCTCAGCTTCGAGAAGCCGTTCAAAGCCACCAATTTCGTCACCTTCACCCTCGCTCCGGTTGCCGGTGGTACCGAGGTGGCCTGGCGGATGACCGGCACCCACTCCGGCCTGATGGGCGTGCTCGGCAAGGTGTTCCCGATCGACAATCTCATCGGCAAGGACTTCGACAAGGGTCTGGCCCGACTCAAGACGATCGCCGAATCCGCCCCGGCCTGACGCCGCCAGTCGCACCGCCGCCCGCGTTCCGGCCGTGTGCGAGGGACTCCAGGAGCGCGGAGCACCGGTGTCGGATTAGGCTTCGATCCATGGCTACAGCAGCGGAATGGATCGAGGGCGCCCGGCCGCGGACGCTGCCCAACGCGATCGCGCCGGTACTCGCGGGCACCGGCGCCGCCGCGTCTATCGACGGGGCCGTCTGGTGGAAAGCGATTCTGGCGCTGCTGGTTTCGCTGGCACTGATCGTCGGGGTGAACTACGCCAATGACTACTCCGACGGTATTCGCGGCACCGACGACGTGCGCGTCGGGCCGCTGCGGCTGGTCGGCTCGAAGCTGGCTTCCCCCAAGGCCGTTCGCACCGCCGCGGTGCTCAGCCTGGCGATCGGCGCGGTCGCCGGACTGGTGCTGGCCGTGACCACCGCGTGGTGGTTGGTGCTGATCGGAGCACTGTGCCTGGCGGGTGCCTGGTTCTACACCGGTGGCAGCAAGCCCTACGGCTACAGCGGTTTCGGTGAGATCGCGGTGTTCGTGTTCTTCGGGTTGATCGCGGTGCTCGGTACCCAATACGTGCAGGCCCTGCGGGTCGACTGGGTCGGCCTGTTGCTCGCGGTCGGTGTCGGTGCGTTCTCCAGCGCGGTGCTGGTGGCCAACAACCTGCGTGACATTCCCACCGATACCGAGTCCGGCAAGGTCACGCTCGCGGTGAAACTCGGCGACGCGCGCACCCGCACCCTGCACGTGGTGCTGCTCGCGGCGCCGTTCCTGATCAGCCTCGCACTGATCGCGCGCACGCCGTGGGCGCTGGCCGGACTGCTCGCGTTGCCGCTGGCGATCCGGGCCAACGCCCCCGTGCGCACCGGCAAGGGCGGGCTGGAACTGATTCCCGCCCTCCGCGATTCGGGGCTGGCCCTGCTGGCATGGTCGGCGTTGAGCGCGCTGGCTGTATGGCTCGGCTGAGCCCCACGTCAGCGGTGCTGGAGACGATGCGTAAGCCGGCTGGCTAGTCGCCGTCCGGCACCAGGATGCCGAGCACCCAGTTGACCAGCGTGATGATCACGCCGCCCCAGAGAGCTGCCCAGAAGCCGTCGACGCGCAGACCGTAGTCGGTGATCTCGGTGATCTTGGCGGTGAGCCAGAGCATTCCCGCGTTCACCACCAGCAGGAACAGGCCGAGCGTGAGGATCACGAACGGCAGCGACAGGAGTTTCACGATCGGCTTGATCACGGCATTGACCGCCGTGAATACGAGCGCGACGATGAGCAGGACCAGAGCCTTGCCCCAGTTGCCCCACTCCGATTGCCACTCGGGCGGCACGATGACATCGATCTTGTCGATCCACGCGACCGCAGCCCAAATGGCTATGGCGTTGATGACCAACCGGATTGCTAGTTGCATACACGCAATGCTAGGCCCGGAAACGGACATTGCGGCGGGTCTGACACACACCCGAAGGGGAATTCACGCGGCGCGGTCGAGCATCGCGTAGAGATCTGTGCGTAAACCCGACACCGCATCGCCCCCGCCGAGCAGGTCGATGGTGGCTCGGTCCGCTCCGCGCAGAATTCCGAGCAGCAGGTAGGTCGAGGTGATCTCGCGATCCTTGCGGTGGATCGCCTCACGCAGAGCGAGTTCGAGCGTCTTCTTGGCCGTGCCGGTGAACGGGATGTGCCCGGAGCCGAGCAGCCGGCCGAGCATGCCACGTTTGACCTCCGGTTCGGCCTGGTCCCAGGCCTGCGGTCCGAAGTTCTCGGCGATGCTGGCCTGGACCGCGTCCAGGTCGATGCCGATCGAGCGCAGGGCCTGCGCGTCATCGGCGCCCAGCGGCGGTTCGCCCGTGCGGGCGGCGAGGGCGGTGCGCACACCGTCGGCGGTGATGGCACGCGCGTCGAGCACTGTCCGGAGGGCGGGTTCGGCGTTGGACAGGGTGCCGAGCAGCACATGCTCCGGTCCGATCCGATTCGCGCCGAGCTCCTTGGCGTCGTCCTGGGCACTGACCACCGCGGCCCTGGCCTCGCGGCTGAATTTCTCGAACATCAGCGGGTTCCACCTTTCCGATTGTGTTTCTGATGGACCGCCTGCTTGCTCACCTCGAGCGCCTCGGCGATGGCCTGCCACGACCATCCGTTGGCTCTGGCGTTGGCCACCTGGATCGTTTCGAGGCGGTCAGCCAATCTGCGCAGTGCGAGCACAGCGCGCAGCCCGACCGCGGGGTCGGGATTGCCTGCCGCTGAGGCGAGGGTTGTTGCATCGGTCATGTCGTCAATTTTGATTGACGATCACGAGTTTGTCAACAAAAATTGACACCGGTGGGCGTGGAAGAACCCTGAGGAGTGGTGCGGGTGATGTCAGCCGTTCCAGCGACCCGTGGTCGCGAATTCGGCGAGGATCTCGGCCGGACCGGTGAGATCGATGTTCTGGGCCGCCACCCAGTCGTCGTTGAAGTAGGTGCCCGCGTACCGGTCGCCGCCATCGCAGAGCAGGGTGACCACGCTGCCGCTGCGGCCCGCCGCGACCAGTTCTGCGACGAGGTGGAAGGCGCCCCAGAGGTTCGTGCCGGTCGAGCCGCCGACGCGGCGGCCGAGCGCGGTGCTCGCGTGGCGGGCGGTGGCGATCGAGGCCGCGTCGGGCACCACGATCATCCGGTCGACCACCTGGCCGACGAATGACGGTTCCACGCGGGGACGGCCGATACCCTCGATGCGCGAAGGCATTCCGGTCTCATAGCCCGCGTCGCCGGTCTCGTAGCCGCCGTAGAACGCCGAGTGCTCCGGGTCGACCACGGCCAGGCGCGTCGCGTGCCTGCGATAGCGGATGTAGCGCCCGATCGTCGCGCTGGTGCCGCCGGTACCCGCGCCGACCACGATCCACTCCGGCACCGGGTGGTTCTCCAGCGCCAGCTGTTCGAAGATGGATTCGGCGATGTTGTTGTTGCCGCGCCAGTCGGTGGCCCGCTCGGCGTGGGTGAACTGATCCATGAAATGCCCGCCGGATTCGGCGGCGAGACGCTTGGCCTCGGTGTACATGTCCGGTGCTCGATCGACGAAATGACATCGGCCGCCCTGCGCTTCGATGAGCGCGACCTTCTGCGGCGAGGTGCTGGCCGGCATCACCGCGACGAAGTCCAGGCCGAGCAGCTTGGCGAAATAGGCCTCGCTCACCGCCGTCGAACCCGACGACGCCTCGACCACGGTCGTACCCTCGGCCACCCAGCCGTTGCAGATCGCGTACAGGAACAGCGATCGCGCCAGCCGGTGCTTGAGGCTGCCGGTGATGTGGGTGGATTCGTCCTTGAGGTAGAGCTGCACCGGCCAATCGGCGGGCAGTGGATACCGCAGCAGATGGGTGTCGGCGGAGCGCTGGGTGTCGGCGTCGATCAGCCGGACGGCATTGTCGACCCAGTCACGTGGGGCGCTGCGGTCGAGGTACTTCACGCCGATTTGCTGTCGTCGTCACCCCGCAGGCGGGCCCGCAACTGCGCCTTGTCCTGGCGGCGGCGCGAGTCGACGACGGCGATATCCTCGTTCACCTTCACGCGCAGCTTCTTGAACAGCGTCAGCGACAGCGGCATCGCGACGAGCAACGCGAACAGCGCCGCGACGATGACCGGCACATCGACTCCGACCAGCTTGGCGATGCCCACGATCAGCGCGGCGATCGCCACCACCAGCCCGAGACGAGCCAGCGTGTAGAGCGCGAGATTGCGTACCAGTCGCTTCCCCGCGCCAGAGCCCTGCTGACCTGTTGCTTCACTCACGAGTACAGCCTAGTGGGCGCCGAAGCGACTTCGTTCATCAGCCGCGCACCGGCCGGAGCGAAGGCGGAGATACGCCCGGCCACGGCCCGTATCCCTTCGATGCGGCCCCGTTCGCGGCTTTTGTCTATTACTTCCCCTTTACCAACTGTAGGTGGTTCGACTACATGGGGGTCGCAGTGCGACGATGACGCCACTGATGAGGGAACTGTCGAAACGGAGAGGTTAGCTATGACTGCGATCACCGTCGGCCTTCAGGACACTCTGCTGACACCAGGCCAAGTGGCCGCCATGTTCCACGTAGACCCCAAGACCGTCACCAGGTGGGCTCATGCCGGCAGGCTCGGCTCGCTGCGCACACCGGGCGGACATCGCCGTTTCCGCGAGTCCGAGGTCCTGCAGTTGCTCAGATCACTCACCACCGAGGCAGCACCCCGCTGACTCGCCGGCCGACGCGAGCCCAGCGCGGGCTCGCGTTTGCCAAAAATTTCCCTCCCGTTGCGGATGTGCACACGGTGCGGACACGGCTACCCTCGAAGGCAGGAGGTGAGCGACGTGACGTACCTATTGGCACTCATCGCGATCGTGGCCATTGCGGTGTTGTGCTGGAAGGCGTTCGGCCCCGAAATGCCCCGCCCGAATTCCGGCCCATCCACGCGCAGACCGGTTCTCGGCCCTGACGACGATCCGGAATTCCTCTGGCGCCTCGGCAAACAACGACGCGACGACTCCGGCCCCACCGAGTGACCTCGCGATGCGCGTCGCCGTGAGCTGACGCACATACCCCCGTTGTGCGGCGAAAGAGCTGGGTAGATAACGTATTCCGGTGATTGATGTGCAGCAGGGTTCTGTCCCGACCACTTGGCGCGCGGCCGACGGCAGCGCCGTGACGTTCACCGAGGCACGGTTGGAGTGGACTCGCGCCGCACACGAAGTGCTGGCCGACACCGCCACCAGGTTCAACAACTTCATCGTCAACACCGAGCTGGCCGAGCTGGTGCAGGAAGAGTCCGGCATCCGCACCGCGGTGAAGTGGCAGCACTGGCTGCCGGTGGTGCTGGACAAGGTCGCCGAGCACTGTCACACGAACAACGAGCCACCGCTGAGCGCGCTGTGTGTACGCAAGAACCAGACCGTCGGCACCGGCTACCGCTACATCCTCGAACTCGCGGGCCTGCCGATCCCCGACGACCTCGAAATGCACGCCGCCGCTGCCCGCTGGCAGTGCTACCAGCACTACGCCACCGACCTCCCCGCTGACGGCGGCCTGCCCACCCTCCCCCCGAAGGTCGCCGCCATCCGCCAGTCCACCTCCCAGGATCTGGCCACCGCCGAAGCCGCCGAGGCAGCCGTCAAACGCCCCTCCGCCGCACGCCGCACCGCGGCCATCCCCAAGCCCGAACCGCTCCGCAAACCGGTCTGCCTGAACTGCCACGTAGAACTTCCCGCCAACAAGATCTGCTACTACTGCTGATCAGGCGGCACAGAACACCGAAGGCCCAGAAGCTCTTGGCGAGCTCTGGGCCTTACGTATGTCCGCGATCCAGGCAGGACCGCCTGGGCACAATCGGTCAGTTCAATCCGGCATAGCTGTGCAGGCCGCTGATCACCATGTTGATGATAAAGAGATTGAAGAGCATGGCGACGAAGCCGGCGATGTTGATCCAGGCGGCTTTGGTGTCTCGCCAGCCGGAAGTGGCTCGGGCGTGGAGGTAGGCGGCGTAGAGGACCCAGGCGATGAAGGAACAGGTTTCCTTGGGGTCCCAGCCCCAGAAGCGGCCCCAGGCGGCTTCGGCCCAGATGGCGCCGAGGATGACGCCCGCGCCGAAGAGCGGGAAGCCGATGATGGTGGTTTTGTAGGCCAGTTGGTCGAGGGTGCGCGCGTCGGGGAGGCGGCGGGCGATGGTGCCGAGGATGTTGGTGGATTCCTCGCCCGCGGGCTGACGCATGCGGAACAGGTAGAGCAGGCTGGCTACGCCGGAGACCAGGAAGACGCCGCTGCCGATGCTGACGATGGTGACGTGGATCGGCAGCCAGAACGAGCGCAGCGCGGGGACCACGGGTGCGGCGTCGGCGTAGAGGATCGTGCCTGCCAGGAACATCAGGATCAGCACGGGGACCAGCAGGAACGCCCACATGGCGCGGTAGCGCTGGTCGCGCAGGAAGATCAGGCCGATCACCACGGCGGCCGCGGTGGCCATGGTGGTGAACTCGTACATGTTGCCCAGCGGGAAGCGGTGGGTAGCGAAACCGCGCAGCACGATCGAGGTGATGTGCAGGACCGCGCCGACCGAGAGCACCGAGAACGCCATGTCACCGAAGCGCTCCGCCCGCGATTTTCCGGCGGGGCTCTCGATCCGGCCCGGCAACGACGGGTCGATCGTGGTTCCCTGTTCACGGCCGACGACCGCCTTCGCCCGCGCCGAGGCGTACTGCACGATGAGCAGCACCGTCGCCAGGGTGTAGATGGCGATGGCCGACATGAAGGCGAAGTCGCTATAGCGTGCCAGCGTTTCGTCGATCTGCATCAGGCTTCCATCTCCATGTCGAGTGCGCGCATCACTTCTCCGCTCCCAGCAGCCGTGTCCGCAGCCGGTCGAACTCGGCGCCCCAGCCTGCTTGATCGCTTCTGGCCAGGCCGCCCATCTCTACTACGGTGCGTCGTTGACCCACGGTACCTGCCGTGTCCTCGACCGGGTACGCCCGGATCCAGATCCGCCGCCGTTTCAGCAACAGCGATACCAGCAGGCCTGCCATCATCGTCAGCGCGCTCACCAGCACCCACTGCTGGGCCGGGTCGTGCGAGACCTGCAGGTTGACGAATTCCTCGGCACCGTCGAAGGTGACCTTCACCCCGCTCGGCAACGTGGTCGACTCGCCGGGACGCAGGTTGACCCGCGCTTCCTTGGTCAACCGACCCTGCTTGATCATCTCCGGGTCCAGCGAGAACAGCGACTGCGAGCGACCGGTGTCGAGGCCGGTATTGCCGCGATAGACGTCGATCGCCACCGCCGGGTCATCCATCCGGGGGAACGCCGAGGTGAGCAGGCTGCCGTGGAACATCGCGGTCGGCGCGAACAGGCCTTCGATGGCGATCTGGTTCTGCCTGCGTTCCTCGTCGGTGGCGTACATGCCGCCGGGCGGGTCGATGCGCAGTACACCGCTGGACAGGAAGGTCTGGGCGTCGTCGGGGCGCCACTGGATGGTCTCGGTGCGGGTCTGCCCGTCGGGGAAGGTGACCGTGAACGTGGGCGCGAAGCCATGGCCCTGCAGGTAGACGCGGTCACCGGCGACGCGCAACGGGTGGTTCACCTGGAGCTCGGTGCTGCGCCACGTGTCGGTGGCCAGATCTGCGCCTGCCTGATATTCGATGTTCGAGTGGAACATCTCGGCCTGGCCGGTGGGCAGATAGTCGGCCTTGAAGTCCTTCACCTTGACGCACAGCGGCGTCAAGCCGGTGCCGTCGTTGGTGTTGCCCGTGCGGAAGGAGTCGAATACCGCGGGCGAGGTGGTGCAGAAGCCGGGACCGTTGTTGGCGATCACGATGACATTGCCCTCGTAGCCGAGCAGCTTGCCCAGCGCGATCGCGACCAGCAGGCCGACCAGCGACAGGTGGAATACCAGGTTGCCGAACTCGCGCAGATAGCCCTTCTCCGCGGACAGCGTCACCTCACCGTCGCGATGACCGGGGCGAACCTCGGTCCGCCACCCGCGCATGTGCGCTGTGGCGGCCTCGATCACCTCGTCGGGAGTGCGGTCGTCGGTCTCGCTGAAGTGGTGCGGCAACCGGCCGAGGTTGCGCGGCGCAGGCACCGGCGGGGTGCGCAGCGCCCGGTAGTGGTCCCAGCAGCGCGGCAGGATGCAACCCACCAGCGAGATGAACAGCAACACGTAGATGGCGGTGAACCAGAAGCTGCCGAACACGTCGAACAGCTCGAACCGGTCCATCCACGGA
Source organism: Nocardia sp. NPDC058480 (assembly GCF_042720495.1). Taxonomy (NCBI): domain Bacteria; kingdom Bacillati; phylum Actinomycetota; class Actinomycetes; order Mycobacteriales; family Nocardiaceae; genus Nocardia; species Nocardia sp. NPDC058480. The sequence continues at coordinate 863,597 of NZ_JBHXMN010000001.1, forward strand.
CCCAGCGTCGGGCGGTCGGCGATGTACTGCTCGACCTTCTGCGTGTTCAGACTGCGTTGTGGCAGCAGCGCGCCGGGAATGGCGGCGAGTGCGAGCAGGAACAGCAGCACCAGTGCGGTGCGCATGCTGGTCAGGCCGCGCCAGGAATTCCGGACCAGGGCCCAGGCCCGGCCCAGCAGCGACTGCCGGACGGGCGGGGTGGGGGTGGTCGGAGTGGTCAGCGTGTCAGTCATCAGATCGGAAGAGTCACCTCGGAGACGAACCCGTCACGCACCCAGCTGACGAACTGATCCCATGCCCCCGTGATCAGTGCGACGCCGACGGCGACGAGCAGAACACCCCCTACTACCTGAATGGTGCGCGAATTGCGCCGCAGCCAGCCGACTCCACGCAACGCACCGGCCGACCCGAAGGCCAGCACCACGAAGGGCAGCCCGAGGCCGAGGCAGTAAGCGACGATCAACGTCACTCCGCGCACAGCGGTGGTGCCCTCGGTACCCGCGGACACCGCCATCACACCCGACAGCGTCGGCCCCAGACACGGCGTCCAGCCGAGCGCGAACACCCCGCCGAGCAGCGGCGCGCCGAGGATGCTGGTGATCCTGCGCGGCTCCATCCGCGTGTCGCGCTGCAGGGCCGGGACCAGGCCGATGAACACCAGACCCATCAGGATCGTCACCACACCGCCGATGCGCTGCAGTAGTTCCCGATTCACGTTGAGGGTCTGGATGACGCCGAAAACAGTGGCTGTGGCCAGCACGAACACCACCGTGAACCCGGCGACGAACAGTCCGGCGGCACCGGCCACCCGCATCTTCGCGCTACGACGTTGCGCGGTGAGCGTTGCCTGCGTGCTGGTGGCAGGCGGCGCCTCGGCACCGACCAGCCCGGCCAGATACGACAGATAGCCGGGGACGAGCGGCACGACACACGGTGAAGCGAACGACACCAGGCCCGCGAGCAGGCAGGCTCCCAGCGCCAGCAATAGCGGACCCGATGCCGCCGTCTGCTGGAAGGAATCCCCGACTGCGGCGAGCACCATCACTCGGTGGTGTCCTCGTCATGCTGCTCGTCGCGCGGCAACGACAGAGTTCGCTCGGTCTCGGCCGGTTCAGCGGGGCCGAAATCGAACAGACCGGCACCGGCGACACTGCGCGGGACGGTCGCGATGCCGGCCCAACGGTCATCGACCGTCCAGCCCGCACCCATGCGGCGAGCGCCCTGACGGGGGCGACACGCGGTCAGATTTCCAGGACGACGACGGCTCACTGCTTCTCCTCGGCGGCGATGCGCTCGACCACGGGCTGTAGGTCTTCTGCCAATAGCGAGCGAAGGAAGACCGCGGCGACCCGGTGCTGACGATCCAGGATCAACGTGGTCGGAATAACACTGGTGGGAAAGTTTCCGCCGAGGGCGAGCAAGGTTCGCATCGACGGGTCGTAGATGGACGGGTATTCGATCTTGTTGTCCACTACGAAGTCCTGGGCTTTGTCGCGCTGATGGTCGCGGACGTTGATCCCCAGGAACGCGACGCCTTGATCTTTGGTCGCCGCGAAGACTTTTTCCAGCGCGGGTGACTCGGCGCGGCACGGGCCACACCACTGTCCCCACAGGTTCACGACCACGATCTGGTTCGGGAAATCGTCGACCGAAACGGTCTTTCCCTCGTTCATCAGATCGGGCCCCGAGAGCGTGCCGATCGTCCCGCGCGTCGCGGGCGGATCGTAATAGATCTCCGTTTTACCACCGGGTGAGACGAATTCGAAGGTCCCGCCACCGGTGGCAACCGCATCGGTACCCGTCGAACAGCCCGCCGCGGCGGTGATCACCAGCAGGGCGGACAGCACGGCGGTCAGCGCCCGCGGCCGAGAGCCACGGGCGGATCCCGATGAGGACAAGCGAGTCATGCGCCGTGCACCGACGGATCCGACGCGCCCGCGGGCTCGGAATAGACGATGTCGACGAGCGTGTCGCCGTGGTACACCAGCGAGGTCAGCGACGCGAGCGAGCACTGCCGGTTACGCGGGTCGTGCCATAACCGCTGGCCCTGCAGGAATCGGCGCAGTGTCCACACCGGCAGCTGATGCGAGACCAGCACCACCTCGTGACCGGCGGCCTCGACGCGGGCCTTGTTCACCGCGGCCAGCATGCGATGCGCGATCTGCAGGTACGGCTCGCCCCACGACGGGGTGAACGGGTCGCGCAGCTTCCACCAGTGTCGCGGCTTGCGCAGAGCGCCGTCACCGACGGAGACGCGCAGGCCCTCGAAGGTGTTACCCGCTTCGATCAGGTTCTCGTCGGTGCGCACGATCAGGTCGTGCGCGGCCGCGATCGGCGCCGCGGTTTCCTGAGCGCGCTGCAGCGGGGAGGCGATCACCATCGCGATGTCGTGATCGGCCAGCGAGCGCGCGACCGCACCGGCCTGCGAGCGACCCGCCACCGAGAGACTGAAGCCGGGCAGGCGGCCGTACAGGATGCCGTTCGGGTTGTGTACCTCGCCGTGGCGCAGCACGTGCACGATGGTTTCGACGCTCGACGGGTCGTCGTCGAGGGTGGGCGGTGCGGCGGCGGGGGCGGGATGGGGCGCCTCGTCGCTATCCGCCGGGACTGGGGCGAATTCTGCGTCGGGCTGGTCGGAGCTCACGCTGGGGATCCTTCGGGGGTTGCGGCCGCGGCCGCGAGGGCGGCGGCGGGCAGAGCGGCGGCGATACGGTCGAACGCGTCCTCGTCGAGTGCCGCGGAGACGAACCATGCCTCGAACGCGCTCGGCGGCGCGTACACGCCCGCGTCGAGCAGGGCGTGGAAGAAGGCAGGGTAGCGCCAGGTCTGGCTCGCTTTGGCGGCGGCGTAATCGGTCACCGGGCGCTCGGCGAAGAACACGCTCACCATATTGCCTGCGAACTGGACTTGATGCTCGACACCGGCCTCTGTCAGGGCTTTCGCGAACAGCGAGCCGAGACGATCGGCGTTTCGGTCCAGTGCCGCGTACACCTGGTCGTCGGCCGCGCGCAGCGTCGCCAGGCCTGCCGCGACGGCGACGGGGTTACCGGACAGCGTGCCCGCCTGATAGACCGGGCCGAGCGGGGCGAGGTTGTTCATGATCTCGGCGCGACCGCCGAACGCGGCGGCGGGCAGGCCACCGCTCATCACCTTGCCGAAGGTGTAGAGGTCACCGGCGACGCCTTCGCGGCCGTACCACCCCGAGGCGCTGACGCGGAAACCGGTCATCACCTCGTCCATGATCAGCAGCGCACCGTTGTCGTGAGCGAGGGTGCGCAGGCCCTCGTTGAAGCCGGGCAGCGGCGCGACCGCGCCCATATTGCCCGCGGCGGCCTCGGTGATGACGCACGCGATCTGACCGGGGTGCGCTTCGAAGGCGGCGGCGACGGCGACGAGGTCGTTGTAGGGCAGCACGATGGTGTCGGCGGCTTGCGCACCGGTGACGCCGGGCGAGGTGGGCAGACCCAGTGTCGCCACGCCGGAGCCCGCGTCGGCCAGCAGCGCGTCGACGTGGCCGTGGTAGCAACCGGAGAATTTGATGATCTTGGATCGACCGGTGAAGCCGCGGGCCAAGCGGACCGCGCTCATCGTGGCCTCGGTACCGGAGTTCACCAGGCGGACCCGCTCGACGGGTTCGACGCGGGCGGCGATGGCCTCGGCCAGCTCGATCTCGGCCTCGGTCGGCGCACCGAACGACAGTCCGCTCGTCGCGGCCTTCTGCACGGCCTCGACGACAGCTGGGTGGGCGTGACCGAGGATCATCGGCCCCCATGAGCACACCAGATCGACGTAGTCGTTGCCGTCGGCGTCGGTGAGCGTGTAGCCGCTCGCGGAGGTGATGAACCGTGGCGTACCGCCCACCGAGTTGAACGCACGAACCGGGGAATTGACGCCACCCGGGATCACGGCGGCCGCCCGCTCGAAGAGCTGGGCCGAAACCGGTACCTGCGTAAGACTCACGGATTCCAGTGTCTCAGTTCGCCTCGGCACGCCGGACGACAGGGTGGAGCACAGTGACCCAGACCGCAGCGACCCACCGACGACACGCCCGACACGCCGCCCCTATCGGCAAAAGAATTCGATCTAGGCCCATTGGCCTGCGACTACGCTCCGGGCGGCTCAGCACCTGAGCCACCGGGAAATCAGCTATCAGCGAGAGGGTATTTCATGCGTTTCGGCGTCACCAGCACTGCCCTTGGCACGGGGTTCGTCATGGCGGGAGTGCTACTCGGCGCGGGTTCGGCCACCGCCTTCGCACCACAGGTCCAGCCCGATCGGATCGGTGCCCAGCTCAACCACGAGGAAACCGTGGCACTCGGGTCGGGGCCGATTCCCGCGATCACCGCGATGTTGGTGCCCGCCAATCGGATCGGCGCGGGTCTACACACCGATACCGATCTGTACCGTGACGCCGACGGCGGCATCCGTGCCACCTTGCGTCAGGTGGTGACGGAGGCCGCGGCTCATCCCGACGGCACCGTCACCGTTTTCCTGAACGTGCCAGGCACGCGCGGCGGCCGCGTCGTCGACGTCTATCAGCAGTGGACCGGCTGACTCACGTGTACATGCAGGGCACTTCGGCGGAGATCGTGTGCAGCTGGCACATGATGCCGTTGTAGATCCCGCTCGAGCCGGTCTCCGGGGCGAAACCGTCGGCGGCCGGCTCGGCGATCATCGGGGTGAGCGGCAGGCCGGGGGCCGCCTGAGCGGGCGCCACGGCCAGCGCGATCGTCGCCACGGCGGCGGCGACGGTACAGATTCCTGCGGTCAGTCTGGTCATCGATTCCTCCTCGAGGGAGCCCGCGGTGCGAACTCGTGTCCCGAACCCCCACGCGCACATCGGAATTCGGCTTCCTCTAGATCATCGGTTCGATGCCGCGCCGTGCTACAGATCTGCGGTAGATCCTGGTGACGGCATCGATCACCAGGACCCCACTCACAGTCACCAGCGCGCAGGCGAGCAACAGCAACGGCGGCACATAGCGCACCGCCGCGAACCCGGGGTGCTCATCGGTGCCCGCGAATTCTGTCGTGCGCCGTGCGGCACGCCAGCTGACGACCGCGCAAGCCAGGAAGAGCACGGCGAAGCCGAGTTCGAACAGCGCGATCCAGCGTCTCATTCCTGAGATCCTGCCAGGGGCGAGAGGGAATCAGCCGACCAGGCTCGGTGCCAGAAGCAGCGCGATGACCGCGATGGTGAGCACAACCATCAACCCGATGACCAACAGGTCGCGTCGCAGGCTGTGTGGTTGCTCGATCACCACGCGCATCATTGCCTCCGCTCCCCCGGCGTTCAGCCGGTGTGATAATCCTCACCATACACTGCGCAGTGTCACTTCCGGTTGGACTGGAAGTACTTCGTCGACTCCGGCCGGTAGCTCAGGAACGCGGCACCCGCGGCCAGCACGCCCTGCACGATCGCCGAGCCGCCCGCCACGATCGTCGCGGGATTGGCGACGGCGGAGAAGGTGAACATGGTCGCGATCGCACCGAGTCCGAGCCAGACCGCGACGACCGTGAGCACCGTGCGCGCCCAGCTCTTGCCGCGGCCGAGCTGATGCGCGATGGCCACGGTGACCCCGGCCAGGAGCACGCCGACCAGCGCGGTCAGCCCGAACGCCACCAGCACCATCACGTCGACGGTCGACGCCGGGAAGTTCGGATCCGACTTGTGCATCTCGTCGAGGAACTGCTTGCTGAGCTTGTCGCGCTCCCCGGTCATAGTGAAGACGCTGGCCAGGGTGTAGACGACACCGAGGCCTGCGATTGCCCACCACAATTGACGGGCGGTGCCGACGTCTTCGGGCATGGGAAGGGTTTCGGGTTTGTTCGGCGGAACGATCACGACAGCCAGTGTGCCGCCTCGGTCGCCCAGTAGGTGAGCACGATGTCCGCGCCTGCCCGCCGGATGCCGATCAGCGACTCCAGGATCGAGGCCCTGCGGTCGATCCAGCCACGCTCGGCGGCGGCGGTGATCATCGCGTACTCGCCGGAGATCTGATAGGCCGCGACGGGGACCGTCGAGCGGTCGGCCACGTCGCGCAGGATGTCGAGGTAGGACATCGCGGGCTTCACCATCACGATGTCGGCGCCCTCGGCGAGGTCGAGGTCGAGTTCGCGCAGCGATTCGCGGCGGTTGGCCGGATCCTGCTGATAGGTGCGGCGATCGCCGTCCAGCGACGAGCCGACGGCCTCGCGGAACGGGCCGTAGAAAGCCGAGGCGTACTTGGCCGCGTAGGCGAGGATGGCGGTGTCGGTGCGCCCGACCGCGTCCAGGCCGCGCCGGATGGCGCCGACCTGGCCGTCCATCATGCCGCTGGTGCCGAGCAGATCGGCGCCCGCGTCGGCCTGTGCCAGCGCCATCTCCACGTAGCGGTGCAGGGTGGCGTCGTTGTCGACCGCGCCGTCGGCGCCGATCACCCCACAGTGGCCGTGATCGGTGAATTCGTCGAGACAGGTGTCGGCCATGATGACCGTCGCGTCGCCGACCTCTTCGGCCAGCGCGCGCAGGCCACGATTCAGGATTCCGTTCGGATCACTGGCCTGCGAACCGGTCGCGTCCTTGTCCTCCGGCAGCGGCACCCCGAACAACATCAGCCCGCCGACCCCGGCGGCCACCGACTCCACGGCGGCCTTGCGCAGGGAGTCGAGTGAGTGCTGATACACCCCCGGCATCGAGCTGATCTCCCGCGGCTCGTCGAGGCCATCGGCCACGAACATCGGCAGCACGAGCTGACGCGGCTGCAGCGTGGTTTCGGCGACGAGTCGACGCAATGCGGGTGTCCTGCGCAACCGCCGCGGGCGGTCGAAAGCGGTCATAGCCCGCAGAATACGCCTGTGCCCTGATGCTCGCCGCAGCGCCTACAGCGGCTCGGACCCACGGGCCCGTTCGCCCAGAATCTGCTCGAAGTTGACGTCCTCCCCGGCCTGAAGACCCGGGGTTTCCTACCAGCGCCCTGACGAGCACTCTCGGTGGGTTCCTGCTTCACAGGGACTCGCCTACCGCTACGCGGCAGGACTTACCGTCCCTCCGCAAGCGTTTAACCACTCCGCACGTCCTGCGGCGTGAATATTCATCGCGGCATTGAGATCCCGGTCGTGGACAGTGCCACACACGCACATCCACTCGCGCACATGCAACGGCTTCTTGCCACTGACCACCCCGCACACCGAACACAACTGAGACGACGGGAAGAACCGGTCCACCTTCGAGAAAACCCGACCGTACCGGGCCGCTTTCTCCTCGAGCATGCGAGTGAACATGCCCCACCCAGCATCATGGACCGACTTCGCCAACCGGGTACGCGCGAGACCTTTCACACACAAATCCTCGACGAACACCGCTTGGTTGTCGCGGATGATCATCGTGGACTGCTTATGCGCCCAATCCCTGCGCGTATCAGCCACTCTCGCATGCGCCCGAGCGACCTCGACACGCGCCTTTGCCCGGTTCTTGCCACCCTTCTCCTTGCGGGACAACATTCGTTGTGCCTTGCCGAGCTTGCGTTCCGCGCGGCGCAAGAACCTCGGGTTGTCGATCGTCTTGCCGTTCGACAACACCGCGAACGTCGTCAAACCCAGATCGATACCAACCTCGGAATCCGACACAGGCAATGGCTGCTCGTCCACCTCCACCACGAACGACGCGAAATACCGGCCTGCCGCGTCCTTCACGAGGGTCACACTCGACGGATCCGACGGCAGATCCCGCGACCAGCGAACCGCGACGTCCCCGATCTTCGGCAAACGCAACTTTCGGCCGGCCGTGACCGCGAATCGGGCGTTCTTCGTGAACCGGATAGCCTGCCGATTGTCCTTGCGAGACCGGAAACGCGGTGGCGCGACCTTGCCGCCCTTCCGTGCGCCGGTGACCGAGCCGAAGAAGTTCCGGTACGCGGTATTCAGATCAGCCAGGGCCTGCTGCAGCACCACCGCCGACACTTCTGCCAGCCACAATCGTTGCGGGGTCTTCTTCGACTCCGTCAACAACTTCGACAGCTCCGCATCACTAACCCGGCGCCCCTCCCGGAACGCCTGCTGCCGGATGGCCAGGGCGTCGTTGAACACGACCCGGGAACAGCCGAATGCTTGCGCCAACGACCGTTGCTGCCCCACCGTGGGGTAGACGCGGAAGTTATATCGCAACTGCATAACCCACAGTGTCGCACCGAGGTACGACAACAAACCAGCCACCGGGAATCACCTGGTCGCGAAAGCTATGCAGGACCATCGCGTTCAGAGCACACCCGGCCTTGGCGGGCCTCCCGCGTGGGCATTCACCACCCCCCTGAAGGCGGCGCACTGGCCCACACCCGGTAGCGAAGATCGGGACGGACCGGCGGAACTCCAACCCTGGTTGTCGATCTCCGCCACCGTCATCGCCTCCACCTCGGGTTGTGTTGCCACTGACCACAGCGGTCCGACAGCTACTGGTGAATCGCCACCGGCGGCGCTTCACCGAGGTCGGCGACCGGTCCCGGCGAACCTGTGGATAACATCGAAACCCACTGGAGCTCAATGGCTTCCGCGCGAGACCGACGAAACCTGTCGGTACCTCTCGCTATAATCGAAAGCGTGTTCGAGGGTTCCGACGATCGGGGGCGGGACCCAAACGCAACGGGAGGACGCCGAATGAATGCCATTGCCGCTCAGACCACTTTCATCACCGCGCCGTATGTACCGCTCGAGAAGAAGCGGCTGCCCGCGGGCCGTCCGCGCCGCTGGTATGTGGCGCACAATCGTCGGCTCAAGGCCATGCGGTTGACGATCGCGCTGCTGGATTCCGGTGTGTACCTACCCAATCAGGCCACCAACGAGACGATTCGGCGCACCGCCGAGAAGATCGACATCCGCCCGCCGTCGGATGCCACCTGTCGGCTGGTGCGCACGCTGCTGCGCTACAGCCGATGACCCTGATACGCCGAAAGCCCGCCGTCGCGGGCGGGCTTTCGGGGTATCTGCGCAGATCAGCGGCTGCTGCTGCGGCGACTCTTCTTGCGCGGCGGCGGCAGCAGGCCCTCGGCGCGCAGGCGCGACGCGTGCTCGGCCAGTGCCTCCACCAGTGGGCCGACCTGAGCCGACTCGGGCTGCACGTCCACGCGCAGACCGAACTCGATCGCGGTCTCGGCGGTCTTCGGGCCGATGCAGGCCACGATGGTGCGGGCGTGCGGCTTGCCCGCGATGCCGACCAGGTTGCGGACCGTGGAGGACGAGGTGAACAGCACCGCGTCGAAACCGCCGGTCTTGATCATCTCGCGGGTCTCCGCGGGCGGCGGCGAGGCGCGCACCGTGCGGTAGGCGGTGACGTCGTCGATCTCCCAGCCGCGCTCACGCAGGCCCTCGGCCAGCGTCTCGGTGGCGATGTCGGCGCGGGGCAACAGCACCCGGTTCACCGGGTCGAACACGTCGTCGTAGGGCGGGAAGTCGGCGAGCAGGCCCTCGGAGGACTGTTCGCCACTCGGCACCAGTTCGGGGTTGATGCCGAAGGAGCGCACCTTCTCCGCGGTGGCCTCACCGACGCAGGCGATCTTCACACCGGAGAACGCGCGAGCGTCGAGACCGAACTCGGCGAACTTCTCCCACACCGCGCGTACGGCGTTGGTGGAGGTGAACACCACCCACTGGTAGCGGCCGTCGACCAGGCCCTTGACCGCCCGTTCCATCTGGGCGGGGCTGCGCGGCGGCTCCACCGCGATCGTCGGCACCTCGATCGGGATGGCGCCGTGGGTGACGAGCCGCTCGCTCATCTCGCCCGCCTGATCCTTGGTGCGCGGCACGAGAACGGTCCAGCCGTAGAGGGCACGCGATTCCCACCACGACATCTTGGCGCGCTTGTCGACTTCCTTGCCGACCGTGACGACCAGCGGGCCGACCAGTTCGGAAGCGGCGTTGTTCAGCGAGGCCAGGGTGGCCTCGATGGTGCGCTGCTGACGGGTGGTGCCGCGCACGGTCACCGCGACCGGAGTCTGCGGCGCCATGCCGTGTTCCACCAGCGCGCTGGCGGTCTCGGCCAGGTGCCCGGAGGTGGCGTGCAGCACCAGCGGGCCGGGGGCGGCGGCCAGCGCCGACCAGTCGACCTCACCGCGCACATCGGCCTCGGTGTGCCCGGAGCCGAGCGCGATGCCCGCGTAGCTGGGCACGGCCGAGCCGTTGGGCAGGCCGGGCAGCACCTCGAACACCATGTGCGAACGGGTGACGGCGTTGACCTCGTTGATCACCGAATCGGTGGTCAACGGGTCGCCGGTGACGATGCGGACCACGTCGTGACCGTTGCGCGCCTCGGCGATCAGCGTCTTGGCCACCTCGGCGGGTTCGCCGAGGGCGGGCCGCACGTCGACCGGGCTCACGCCGTCCTCGCCCACCTCGTGGGCGATGCCGATCAGGGCGAGCACGCCCTTGTCGACATCGGGGTCGGTGAACGCCAGCATCGCCCGCTCGAGCACGTCACGGGCACGCACGGTCAGCAGGGCCGGGTCGCCGGGGCCGGATCCGACGAAAAGGATCCGCCCTGGTTGCTTCTTGGTAGCTCGGCTGCTGCTCATCGGTTGTTCTCCATCGGGCTGGAATTAGTGAAGTCGGTGGGCGCCGGTTCGTCTGTGACGCTCAGCAATGCGCGAGCACCCAGGTCCAGCAGTTCGCGCGCCAGCGTGCGACCGAGTTCGGCCGCGTCTTTCGGCGCGCCGACGATCGAGGCGCGAAGGACATCGGAGCCGTCGATCGCGGCAGCACAGGCGCGCAGCGAGAGTTCGTCGAAGATCCGGCCGTCCTCGTCGATCGACTCGACGATCTCGGCGAGCGCTCCGATCGGTGCGGTGCAGCCTGCCTCGAGCTCACCGAGCAGCGAACGCTCGGCGAGCACCGCGGCTCTGGTCGCGGCATCGTCCAGACCGGCGAGTATCTCGATCAATTGCGGGTCGTCACTGCGGCATTCGACCGCGAGGGCGCCCTGCGAGGGTGCGGGCAGCATCTGCACCGGTTCGAGCGATTCGGTGATCTCGTCGGTGCGCCCGATCCGGCACAGGCCGGCGCGGGCGATGACGATGGCATCGAGTTCGCCCTCGCTCACCTTGCGCAGGCGGGAGTCGATATTGCCGCGCAGCGGAAGGATGTCGAGGCCGAGACCGAGTGCGCGCAGCTGCGCGGCACGGCGCGGGGCCGAGGTTCCCACGCGGGCACCGGCCGGCAACTCGCCGAGGACCATGCCGTCGCGAGCCACCAGCGCGTCGCGCGGGTCCTCGCGGGGTGGGATCGCGGCGATGGTGAAGCGCGGGTCCTGCGCGGTGGGGAGGTCTTTATAGGAATGCACCGCGATGTCGATGCCGCCGGCGGCGAGCTCGTCGCGCAGCGCGGAGGTGAACACCCCGACACCGATCTTCTGTACCGGATCCGACGACAGATCGCCCGGTGTCTTGATGACCACCAGTTCGGCGGGCTGCCCCGCCGCGATCAGCGCATCACGGATGGTGCCCGCCTGTGTCAGCGCGAGCAGGCTGCCGCGCGTGCCGATCCGCCACGGCGCACTGGTGCTGCCTGCGGTCACGGTGTCCTCTTCCTGCACTGTCGTGGTCATGCGGTTTCCTCCTGCGCATGCCCGAGCGGCGCTGCGTGGTTTCGCATGCTGCCTGTGTCGGGTCTTGACTCGGTCAAGCGTGACGGCCCATCGTCGAGGTGGCCTGCGGTGAAGTCGTCGGCCAGCGCGGACTCGCCCGCGGCGACCTCCATCGGAGCGGCAACCGCTTGTACCGCACCGGGTTTCAGTTCGAACAGCTCACGCAATGCTTCGGCGTAGCTGTCGCCGCCCGGCGTCGATGCCAGCTGTTTCACGCGCACGGTCGGCGCGTGCAGCAGCTTGTCGACAACGCGGCGCACGGTGCGTGCCACCTCGTCGCGGGCCGGGTCGGCCAGGTCGGGCAGCCGCGAATCGAGGCGGAGCAGTTCGGCCTCCACCACATCGGCGGCACGCTGACGCAGTGCGGCCACCGTGGGGGTGACCTCCGCCATGCGTTGCCCGGCAAGGTATTTGGCGAGTTCGTCGGCGACGATGAGGCGCGCGGCGGCGGTGTCGTCGGCCGCGGCACCCGCGGCCGGATCGCGCTGCAGCGATTCGATGTCGATCACGGCGACGCCGGGCAGCCCTGCCACGGCGTGCTCCACATCGCGGGGCAGGCCGAGGTCGCAGAAGACCAGCGGGCGCTCGGCGGCGTCGGTGCGGGCCCGGTCCGCGAGCGCGCGATGGGTGTCGGCCAGGGTCACCACGGACCCGACCGCGCCGGTACAGGTGACCACGACATCGGTGCCGGCCATGGCCTCGGTGAGCCGCGACATCTCGACCGCTTCGGCATCGACACCGTGCATGGTGCGCCCGGTTTCGGCGAGGCGCTGCGCGCGTTCGAGGGTCCGGTTGACGACGATGATGCGCCCGATCCCGGCCCGCGACAGATGCGCGACAGCCAGTCCGCCCATCGCGCCCGCACCGACCACCACCGCGGTCCGCCCGGCGAGATCGCCGACGACACCGCGCGCCCGGTCCAGCGCCACCGACACCACCGAGGCTCCGGCCCGGTCGATCCCGGTCTCCGAATGCACCCGCTTACCGACTCGCAATCCGTGCTGGGCCAGCTCGTGCAGTGTGCGCCCGACCGCCTGCTGCCCATCGGCGCTGGCATAGGCACTGCGAATCTGGCTGAGCACCTGCTGCTCGCCGACGACCATCGAGTCGAGGCCGCTGGCGACAGCGAACAGATGCTCGGCCGCGGCCTCGCTGTAGCGCACGTACGCGTGCCTGGTCAGGTCGCCGAGCGGCAGCCCTGAATGCTTGGTGAGCAGCTCACTCACCTCACCGAGGCCGCCGTGGAAGGCGTCGACCACCGCGTAGACCTCGACCCGGTTACAGGTGGAGACGATCATCGCCTCGGACACATGGCTCGAGGCGAGCAGCCGATCCACCAGCTTCGGCCGATCGGAGTCACTGATGGCGACCTTCTCCAGCACCGAGACCGGGGCACTCCGATGCGAAATACCGACCAGAAGAACACTCATGACCGCACCTCGCCGCCGCCCGGGTTCGTCATGCGCGTCCGCACGCGGTGTTGCTGATTCGCTCGCTGGCGCTCGCTCATGGCGTGATCACCGATCCCTTGGTGCTTGGCTCCGTTGCCGAGTGGGGGGTGGCCGAGTGCGGCGCGGTGCGACGCGCTGGCCTGCCGCGGGCCGGTTCGACCGGTGCGGCGTGCGTGAGATGGCTTGGCGGCGGTACCCGGCGCGCGACACGGCCGGAGCCGACCTCGGCGATCTCGGGCAGGGCGTCGTTGCGGGCGGCGTCGAAGGACAGCATCTGCAGTTCCATCGCCAGGTCGACGCGGCGAACCTGCACATGGGCGGGCGCGCGCAGTTCCAGCGGCGCGAAGCTCAGAATCGACGGCAGTCCGGCGGCTACGAGCCGGTCACACACGTCCTGGGCGGCCTCGTCGGGCACGGCCACCACGGCGATCGTCGGCGCCAGCGCCGGAATCTGGCCGGTCAGCTGCTCGACATCGCGCACGACGAGACCGGCGTACGACTGGCCGATCACCGAAGGGTCGTTGTCGAAGATCCCGACCACGGTGAAGCCTCGTACCCCGAATCCGCCGTAACCGACCAGAGCGCGGCCCAGATTGCCCGCGCCGATCAGCACTACCCGATGTCCCTGCGACAGTCCGAGCACATCTTCGATCCTGGTGCGCAACTTGGCTACGTCATAGCCGACACCCCGCACACCGTTGGGTCCGAGGAAGGAAAGATCCTTGCGCAGCTTCGCCGAATTGACACCCGCCGCGACAGCGAGTTCCTCACTCGATACGATGACTACACCCTCGTCGGCCAACCCGGCGAGAACCCGGAGATAGGTAGCAAGACGAGTCACCGTGGCCTGCGGAATATCCCGCACAAGAGCCTTGCCGGAGACGCCACTCGGCGTCTCGTGCTGCTCTGTCACGTCGTCGGCTCCTCGTTCCGGGCCTGATCGCGGTCCGGTTCCTCTGTTTCGTTCACCGGTGTGGGTCGCTGCGATTACGAGAGCGCGACCGGTGCCATAGGGGCGGTACAAACCCGGCCACCGCCGCTGCGTGCCAGGGGCGGTGCGGATTGCGTGTCACCACCGTAACCGCTTGTGCAGGCGTTCACAAAGTCGGTGAATTCGGCCTCATTTTCCGTCGCGACCAGCGATCCGGCTCAGGTCGGCCCGCAAACGGGGCTCATCGACGTCGAAATAGCTGTGTTCACGGCCGTTCAACAGGACCACCGGCAGGCGATCACCGTATTCGGCGCGCAGTTGCGGGTCGCTGACCGCGGCTTCGTCGACGTCTATGGTGACGACCGGGAGACCGAAATCACCACAGATCGTCTGCAATTGCGCCAGTGCGGTGCTGCACATGCCGCAACCAGCGCGAGTCAACAGGGTCACCGTCGATGTGGGATTAGTCATGAGCCCTATTTAATCCTCGAGCCCGCAGCGGGTTGTCGGTGCCGCCGGTTACTGTGGACATGGTTCGCGCGACTAGCGGAGGGTACTGGTGCCGGAACGTTCGAAGGTGACTAGGGCCGGATTCGTCGCAGGGCGATTCGGGGAGTTCCCTGCGCGGTGGCAGCCCAGCCGCCTCGGTCAGGAACTGCAGGAACAGTTCGCACGGCTGCCACGCAGCCCGTTCGGGCCGAGTGAAGAAGAGCTACGCGCCAACCTGGCCGGTGAGGCAAGCGCCGACGCCGCGCTCGAACTGCACGACGCCGAGCTCGCCGAGCAAGGCGCCGACGCGGGCCCCGAGGCCCCTCGCGACCTCACCGCCGCGGCGTTCTTCGACGTCGACAACACCCTGGTGCAGGGTGCCTCGATCGTCCACTTCGCCCGAGGATTGGCCGCGCGCAAGTACTTCAAGACCTCCGACCTGGTCGATGTCGCCTGGAAACAGGTGAAGTTCCGGGTCACCGGCAAGGAGAACTCCTCCGACATGGTCTCGGGCCGGGAGAAGGCACTCAGCTTCATCGCGGGCCGCCCCACCGCCGAACTCGCCGCGCTGGGCGAGGAGATCTACGACGAGATCATCGCCGACAAGATCTGGCCAGGCACCCGCGCGCTCGCCCAGATGCACCTCGACGCGGGCCAGCAGGTCTGGCTGGTGACGGCCACCCCCGTCGAACTGGCCAACGTGATCGCCAAACGCCTCGGCCTGACCGGCGCCCTCGGCACGGTCGCCGAAAGTGTCGACGGCAAATTCACCGGCCGCCTGGTCGGCGACATCCTGCACGGGCTGGGCAAAGCACACGCGGTGCGCACCCTCGCCATCCGCGAAGGCCTCAACCTCAAGCGCTGCACCGCCTACTCCGACAGCCACAACGACGTCCCCATGCTGTCGCTGGTCGGCACCGCGGTCGCCATCAACCCCGACTCCGACCTACGCGAGGTCGCGAAGAACCGAGGTTGGGAAATCCGCGACTTCCGCACCGGCCGCAAAGCAGCCAAAATCGGCGTCCCCACCGCCCTGGCCTTGGGCGCCGCGGGTGGCGCGGTAGCAGCGGTAGTAGCCCGCCACCGCGAACACTGAGGACCACCTTCCGCAATTCCCTCGCCACACCGCAATCCCCGCGTCAGCCATGACCGCACTCCCAACCACACCCTGCACCCCAGCTCCGCCATGACCGCACTCCCAACCCCGCACCCGCGACCCCTGGGGAGCGGCGGCCACGAAGTGGCCGGTCCGCGGCCGGGTCGCCGGTTAGCGCTCGAAAGCGCTGAGCCGAAGGCTCTAGTCTCGAGCGCTAACCGGCGGCCCTCAGGGCCGCGGACACGCGCGCGCCAGCGCGCCAATAAACACAGCGTCAAACCTGCCTGGGACTAGCGAAACATCGACCCCGACCGAACGTCCTACCCCATAACGACGTTTCGGCGCTTGGCCAGCAGTTTGTACAGGGTCTGCTGGATGGTCTCGCGGACCTGGTCGGTGACCTCGAACATCGTCATCGGGTCATCGGCCTCCTCCGGCTCGAATGCCGTGGTCGCGATCGGCTCACCGAACTCGATGTACCACTTCGACGGCATCGGCACCGCGCCCAGCAGCCCCAGATGCGGGAACAGCGGCGTCACCGGGAAATACGGCAGACCGAGCAGGCGCGCCAGCGGCTTGACGTCGGCCAGCTTCGGGTAGATCTCCTCGGAGCCGACGATCGACACGGGAATGATCGGCACCCCGGCCCGCACCGCCGCCGCCACGAAACCGCCGCGCCCGAACCGCTGCAGCTTGTACCGGTCGGCGTAGTTCTTGCCGATGCCCTTGAACCCTTCCGGGAACACCCCCGCGATGTGTCCGGAGCGCAGCAGCCGCTCGGCGTCGGGATGGCAGGCCAGTGTGTGCCCGGCCTTGCGCGCGAGCGCGCCGAGCAGCGGCATCTCGAAGATGAGATCGGCGGCCAGCAGCCGCAGCGCCCGCTGATTCGGGTGCTTGTCGTGCACGGCCAACTGCAGCATCAGACCGTCGATCGGCACGGTGCCCGCGTGATTGGCGACCAGCAGCGCGCCACCGACGGCGGGAATGTTCTCGATGCCGGCGACCTCGACGCGGAACCAGTAGTCCGACAGCGGCCGCAGCGCGGGCAGGATGACCGATTCCAGCAGGTGCCGGTCGTAGCCGAACTCGTCGACCTGGTAGTCCCCGGTGAGCCTGCGGCGCGCGAATTCCGCGGTCCGTTCGATCTGCTCGCCGACGGCGTCGCGCACGATGTCGGTCAGCGACTTCGGTGGCCGCGCGGGCATTCCCGGCCGACGCTCGCTGAGGGAGGTGACCGGCATCGCCTGCATCGGCTGATCCGGCCATCGCCGGGTCTGCGGTCGCTGTCGGGCCTCGACATTCACGTCGAGACGAATGACTTTCGCTCCCTCGTTCATGTATGCGCTCCTGAACCGGCCCCGATGAGGCCGAGCAGTTTGTGTTCCGCGGCGTCGATCCAAGCCGGATCGAAGACAGGCCGCAACGCTGCGCCCGCGATGAAGTCATCGAACGCCTGGACCGTGGTCCAGCGTGGGGTGAAACCGAGTTCGGTACGCATACGGGTGGTGTCGAGCCCGCAGCCGAAGTAGAAATATTCGGGTTGTTCGCCACTGAATCCGCGCATGATCGGGCCCATCAGCGAGCGACCGACTGTGCGGAAGACAAAAAAGGGAACCGGCGCGACGATGCGCCCGGCCCGGCGGATCGCCTGCGACATGGCCAGCGCACCGTCACCGGCGATATTGACCGTGCCACCGTGCGCACGCTGCGCCGCGTGCACGAGCACCGCGACCGCGTCTTCCTCGTGCAGCAATTGCAGTCGGGCTTCGCGACCGAGAACAGTCGGGGTGATCGGCGAACGCAGATATTGCACGCCCCGATCGGCCAGACGGGGACCGACGATCGGCGCGAAACGCAGAATCGACGCGGAGATATCGGGCCTGCGCCGCGCCATTCCACGCACCAGCGACTCGATATCGATCATGTCGCGCGCGAACCACCCCGCCGGCGGAGTGCGCGCATCCATTTCCTCGGTGAATTTCGCCGGATCCTTGGCGCTGCAGCCGTACACCGCCGACGACGACCGCACCACCACGCGCCGCACCGACGGCGCTTTTTGACACACGGCGAGCAATTGCATCGTGCCGAGGACATTGAGATCCTTCATCACCGCGCGACCGCCACCGGCGGGCGGACGGGTGAGGACGGCCGCGTGCACGACAGTGTCGACGTCGTTGCCCTCGACGACCTTGCGGATCAGCGGATTCCTGATATCGGCGCGCACGAACTCGGCACTACCCATTTTTCGGCGAAGCTCACGGCTGGGGGTGACCGTGTCCACCGCGATGACACGTTCGACGCCGGGTTCGGCAGCTAGCCGTGCCGCGACGTTGCCACCGAAGAAGCGGCTGGCTCCAGTCACCAGCACAACTTTCGGTGCGTGTCGTTCCCGTGTATCGGAACTCGTACCTGACCCCACTCAAAGCCCCCTGCTCATCGTGTTTCGCGTACCAGAGTAGCCGCATTCGCGCCACTCGCTGTCACGATCTACAAGCATTTAACGAGGATGATTCGTCCTCGCACAGTGAGATTCACAAACCCGGGCTTTTCACAGCGAGAGCCCGCCACCTTCGAAGGTGACGGGCTCGTCGCAGGCACGCTGGCTTACTTGCCGAGTTTGCGCCGCTGAACACGCGTGCGGCGAAGCAGCTTGCGGTGCTTCTTCTTCGACATACGCTTGCGGCGCTTCTTGATCACAGAACCCATAGGGTTTCCTCGCGTTCTCTCTACTCGGCATACACACGCGGTGTTCACGTGCGTCGTTTGGCGTCCGCGCCGCCGGGGCAACCGGACACCACGAACGGTGCCACCGGCAGGCGGACACGAACCAGTTGTCCATGCTACCGGGGCACCCGAGCAGCAACGAAACCGCAGTACCTCTGGCGGCTGGCGCCGCGGGTTTCGGCCCTGAACCCTGACTCTTCCCTCCCTACGGGCACTCCTTCGTCGCACCCTCCGGTCAGTCCATCGCCAGGGACGGGCCGAAACCACTCAGCTCATCCGGCGTCGAAGTACGACGTCTCCAGGTAGTCGTGCACCGCCTTCGCGTGCACTCGAAACGAGCGTCCGACACGCACCGCGGGCAGTTCACCCGAGTGCACGAGCCGGTACACCGTCATTTTCGACACCCGCATGAGTTCGGCGACCTCGGCGACGGTGAGAAACTGCGTGCCACCGCCGATCACCGTTTGCGGGGTGGCGCCGACCCGCGGGGCGGGCGAACCCGAACCACCGCCCGACGCCGATGGATTACTTGACATTCTGTTCGCAGACATCATGGCACCATTGACCTCCGGCACGCCCGCGCCGCCGGCTTCCCCACCAGCGGAACAGACACGCACGTGCTTCTACGAGCTTAGCGGGACCAGTGGGATTACTGCGACGGGTGTGAGAAATCGGTTTTCAAACCGAGTACCCGTTTGTCACTCGTTCGTTGCACCCTGTTCGGCAGAGCGCCGCTTCGCCGCGTGCAGGGCTTCGGTGAATGTCGAGCGCAGCGCACCACGCTCGAGTTCGCGCAGTGCCGCGGCGGTGGTGCCGCCGGGTGAGGTGACCGCGGCCCGCAGATCGGCCGGGCTCTGGCCGGTTTCGTCGAGCATGGCCGCCGATCCGATCATCGTCTGCACGACCAGTTCCCCCGCTACCTCCCGAGGGAGGCCGAGACCGACAGCGGCATCGGTCATCGCCTCGACGACGAGGAAGAAATACGCGGGCCCCGAACCCGACACCGCGGTGACCGCGTCCATCTGCGATTCGGACACCGTCACCACCTTGCCGACGGCTTCGAGCATCTCACCGACCTGCTCCAGCTGCTCGGCCTTGGCGTAGCGGCCGGGCGATTGCACGCACATACCCTGCCCGACCAGCATCGGAGTGTTCGACATGACGCGTACGACAGCGAATCCCGCGGGTAGCTTCGACTCGAGCCGCGCGGTGGAAACACCCGCGGCCAGCGAGACGAGTACCTGGTCGCTACCGCTGTCCAGGTCGGCCTTGGACAGATCGGTGAGCACCGAGTCGACCACACCGGGCTTGACCGCGATGACCACGATGTCGGCACCGACCACCGCGTCGCTGACGGATCCGCTCACCCGCACCTTGAAACGCTCGGCCAGCTGCGCGGCACGCGGGGCGAGCGGCTCGACGATGACCAGATCCTTTGTCGCCCGACCGGATTCCAACAATCCGGCCACCAGCGCCTCACCGATCCGACCGCCACCGACCACCGCAATTCTCGTCATGCGGACAAGGTTAGTTGGCCCGGTGGCCTCAGCGTGCAGCCGGGATCAGGGCCAGCTGGCGACTCTGGGCGACGACGGCACCGGTGGAGTCGATCACCAGGTGGTCCTCGTCGAACATCCGCTCACCGACCTCACGGGCGGTCGCGACGACGCGCAGCCAACCGGGCGCGGGGATACGGCGCAGGTAGGTGGTCATCTGGACCGTCGGCGACCAGCCGAAGTGGCCGAGGTTCATCGGGACGGGCGGGCTGATGTCGGCGGCCATCATCGCGAAGGCGGCGCGCGCCCGCGGATCGGATTCGTCGCCGTCGAACGGGCGGATCCACAGCCGTAACCGGGGCGGGCCGGTCTCGCCGCGCAGGAATTCACCCCAGCTGGGGTCGATCAGCAAGTGCGCGCCCTGGCTGACGTGCACGATCTTGCCCATCGGCGAATCGGCGGTGTAGCCGATGGCCTCGGCGCTCGGTTCCGCGGCCATGTCCGTGTCGGGGCCGGTCCACCGGGTTTCCGCGGAGTCGAGGTGGCCGAAGGTGAACGCGGTCCGGACGAGGGTGCGCCCGTTCTGGATCAGGTCGACATCGGCCAGGCAGATCTGGCGGCCCTTCTTGCGGATGTGCACCGCGTATTCGACCTCGCCGGGGTCGGGGGCGCCGAGGAAGTCGGTGCTGGCCGCGATGGGCGCCATCTGGGCGAGTGCTTCGTCGGCCTCGGTGAGCCAGCGGGTCGCCGCCGCGGCGGTGGCCGCGACCATGGTGCCGCCGTGCACCTTGGGACCGATGGTCCAGGTGGGCGCGATGACGCCGGCGTAGCGGCCGGTCCCGGCATCGGTGGTGGTGAGCTCGGTCAGGTCGAGAACCTGGCTGAACGGCGCGTCGGTCGCGAGTTCTCGCGTCATCGTCACTCCTGGTCGAGGGGCACAGCAATTCGTACAGCGTACAAGGTGGTTTTTTTGGAGCGCTGGCGCGCTCGAGCGGGCCCCTCGGGGGCCGTGCCGGTCATGGCAGGTCGGCGTGGTGCGGCTTCGGATCGGGGGTCGCGCCGGTGAGGTGACGGCGCGCGAATTCGAGGGTGCGCGCCAGTTGCGCCGAGCGTTCGGCGGTGGTTCGCGCGTTCTGGGTGTTGATCTCGGCGACCGCGTGGCCGCGGAAACCGGTGTGGATCAGGTGTTCACACAGTTGCGCGCACGGCTGGGTGCCGTCGCCGGGCACCAGGTGCTCGTCGTGCGCGGCGCCGCGCCCGTCGGCCAGGTGCAGGTGGACCAGGCCCTCGCCCATCCGCCGCGCCAGCTCGAGCGCGTCGGCGCCGGCGGTCGCGGTGTGCGAGAGGTCGAGGGTGTAGTGGTCGAAGCCGATATCGGTGGGATCGTAGGAGGGGCTGAACGCGCTCACCGCGCGTCCGGGGCCCGAGCGACGTTCCAGCCTGCGCACGGCACCGTCGCGGAACAGGGTGTCGGCCCGCATCGGGAACATGTTCTCCACGGCCACCTTGACCGGGTGATGCGTCTCGAGCTCACCGACCTGATCGGCGAATCCCCTGGCATAGCGGCGTTGCCAGCGAAACGGCGGGTGTACCACCACGGTGTCGGCGCCGAGCGCTTCCGCGGTGCGCACGCTGCGTTCCAGCTTGGCCACCGGGTCGGCACCCCACACTCGTTGGGAGATCAGCAGACACGGTGCGTGCACGGCCAGCACCGGAACGCCGTAGCGCTTCGCGTAGGACTGCACGGTCGCGATGTCCTGGCTGGCCGGTTCGGCCCAGACCATCAATTCCACACCGTCGTAACCCAATTCGGCGGCATAACGGAACGCCGCCTGCGTGTTCTCCGGATACACCGAGGCCGTCGAAAGCCCGATCGCGATGTCCGCCCGTGCGTTCCCCACAGCCCACTCCCTGTATTCAGCTGGTACTGAGGAGAAAGGCTAGCGGTCCCAGCGTCACGAAGACGCCTACGACGACGGCGATCACAGTGCTGAAGATGTCGTCGGTGCGGCGCAGGATGCGAACCAGGGCCACCAGACCGAGGATCACCACCATCGCCAGGGCCAGCGCCACCCACGGCAGCGTTTCCCACATCGTCTCGAAGCCCTTGAACAGCAACATGCCCGCGACCGCCGCACCCGCACTCTGCGCGCCCAGGATCATCCACTGGCGGCGGTTGTCGTTTTCGCCGCCGCCGCGCGCCATGCTCGAAACACGGGCGGCGCGGCTCGCTACCGACCCGCCCGCGCGATTGCCCGACAGCCGGCTCTCGGCCCGCGACTCGGCGCGGCCCGTGGTCTTCGCCTTGCCTCGGCCTGCCATCTTCGACTTGGCCCGGTCGGCCATCTTCGACTTGGCCCGGTCGGCCATCTTCGTCGCGGCCGCTTTGGTCGCGGCGCGCCTGCTCGCCCTGGTCGGCTTCGGTTCGTAGTCGTCGTCGTCGTCGTAGTCGTCGTCATCGTCGAAAGCCGCGTCGTCGTCGTAATCGGATTCGGCGTAGTCAGCGTCGGAGTAGTCGTTGTCGGCGTAGTCGCGGTCGACGTAATCGGACTCGGCGTAGTCGTCGGTGTCCTCGTCATCGGCCTGGTCCGCGCCGACGCGATAGACAATCTCGGTGTGCGCGTCGGCGTCGGGGCCACGATCGGCCCGCTGCCGCAGCAGATCGCCTGCCACCGACTGCCCGGACACCAGCGGCTGCTCCTGGCTGACCGGCGACCACGCGGCCGTCGGGAAACCACCGCTCTCCGGTGCGGGCGCGGTCTTGTCCGGGCGATGCCTGCGCGCCGACCACGACGGCAATCCACCGGACTTCGGCTCCCCCCGCCTGCGATCCAGCGACGGGCGTTGATCCGCTGCCGGTGGGGCATCGGCGCCCGGCGCCAGGTTGTAGGCCTGCGTGGCATCGGCATTCGGCGGATACCCGTTGAACCCCGGTGCCGGTGGCTGCCCGTTGAAACCGGGCGTCGACTCGGGGAGCCCGTTACGGCCCGACCCGTTGAAACCGCGCGCGGGCTCGGCTCCCGGCCGCCCGTTGGCGTCCGGCGCGGGCCTGCCGTCGAACGACTCGCCCGGTCGGCCGTTGAAACCCGGCGCGGGTCGACTGTCGAAGGCGCCCTGGCGCTCGTCGTAGCCCGATCCGGAGCGGCTGTCGAAACCCGGGCCGATATCGGGAAGATCGGCCAATCCGCGAGACGACTGCCCCGGACGACCCATGAATGCCTGTGGCGCGTCGATACCCGCCTCGTACAGCGGCGCGTCGAACGACGGACGGCCCGGTGCCGGGCTGGCCTCGATGGCCTCTTCCGCAGCTTCGGCGGCCCGCCTGCGCGCCGCCCGTCCACCGGTGACCGGCGGCGGCGGCTTCGGCGGCTCTGGATACGGGGCGACCTCGGGCTCTTCCGGCCGATGCCGTCGGCCGCCACCGACCGCGGGCAGCGCACCGGAGCCGAACATCTCGGCGATACCGGGATCGACCGGCTGCGCGGGGCCGCCCGGCACACCGAGCCGACCCGGACCGCGTCCCGCACGGGAGCTGGTATCGCGGGCCTCGGCCCGGAACGGCCCGAACGGATCGGCGGCCGGTCGCTGACCGAGTGGATCGGGCGCGGAGTACCCCGCGTCGGGGTCGAATCGGGTGATCGGGCCCGACATCGGCGAGAACGCCGGTTCAGCCGGACCGGGCGGCGGGTAGGGCGCGGGCTGGTAACTCGCGGGCGGTTCGTAACTCGGCGCCGGCTCCGGCTCGTAGGTCGGCGCGGGCAGATAGGCGGGCGATGGCTCCGGCGCGGGCGGGGCGGGCGCGGCATGCGAGTTCGGCTTCACCGCCGCGTTCTCACCGGTCAGATCGTTGACCGAGACCCCGCGCCCACTGCGTCGCCGTCGTCCGCCGCCGCCGGAGGCAGCGGGTGCGGCCCCCTGCGCGGCATTGCGAGCAAGCAGCTCGGCGACCGATAGCTGCTTCGAATCCTCACTGCTCATGCCGACTCCACTTCCGCGACGGGCGTGACCGGCGGTACCGCGGCCGGTCCACCTCCGTTGGGCTCGGAGTCCAGTTTGCGCAAAATAAGGCCTTCGCGCAGCGCCCATGGGCAGATTTCGATGCTGTCGAGCGATAACGCCCGCATACTCGCCTCCGCGACCAATGCTCCGGCCACCAATTGCTGGGACCGGTCCGAACTCACGCCTTCCAGTTCCGCGCGGTCGGAGGCGGTCATCCGGGAGATGAACGCGATCAGCTGGCGCAGACCGGAGCTGGTGAGTGTACGTCGCACCCGTGGGCCCGCGGCCGAGGGTGCCGCGCCGGTCAGCCGGGCCAGTGAACGGAATGTCTTCGAGGTGCCGACAGCCAGGTCGGGTTTTCCGGGCTCGATGAGGGTCTTGGACGGGACAACCAGCTCGGCGTCGAGCCAGTCGCGCAGGACCGCGATCTTGCGCTTGCCCGGCGGGTCGTCGCGCAGCCACTCCCTGGTGAGCCTGCCCGCACCGAGTTGCAGCGACAGCGCCACATCGGGCTCCTCGTCGCCGCCGTTGGACAGCTCCAGCGAGCCGCCGCCGATATCGAGATTCATGATCCGCCCCGCGCTCCAGCCGAACCAGCGGCGCACCGCGAGGAACGTCAGACGGGCCTCGTCCTCGCCGGTGAGCACCTGTAGATCGACCCCGGTCATGGACCGGACGCGAACGAGCACTTCCTCGGAATTGGTCGCCTCACGCAGCGCTGAGGTGGCAAACGGCATCAGCTCGACGCACCTGGAATTGCGTGCCAGATCAGCGAATTCGAGGATGGTCGCGATCAGTCGCGCCTCGCCCTCCTCGGTGATCCGGCCCATCGAGTCCATGCTCTCCGACAGGCGCAACGTCGACTTCGACGAGCTCATCGGCATCGGGTGGCCACCACGATGGGCGTCCACCACGAGCAGGTGGACGGTATTGCTTCCGACATCGAGAACACCAAGCCGCACACGAATACGGTACTTGGTGATCCGGTACAGCAGGCCAGGCGACTGAACTGTTAGCGTCAAGAGTTGTGACCGAAGGCGCAGCTGGCACCCCGGAGACCGGGCTCCGACCTGGGCGAAAGATCGATCCGACCCCGGAAGTCGAGCTCGATTTCCCACGGGAGTGGATCGAGTTCACCGACCCAGCAAACGACGAGCACCAGATCGTCGCCGATCTGACGTGGCTGCTGTCGCGCTGGACGTGTGTGTTCGGCACGCCCGCCTGCCAGGGCATCATCGCCGAACGCCCCGACGACGGCTGTTGCTCGCACGGCGCGTTCCTCGCCGACAAGGACGATCGCAAGCGCCTCAACGGTGCTGTGAAGATGCTCACACCCGATGACTGGCAGCTGATGGGCGAGGCCACCGAGAACGGCAAGGTCGTCAAGAAGGGTTACCTCGAACTCGACGAACTCGAGGACGAACCCGCCCTGCGCACCCGCCGCTTCGACGGTGCCTGCATCTTCCTCAACCGCCCCGGTTTCGCCGCGGGCCCCGGTTGCGCGCTGCACATCATGGCGGTGCGCAAGGGCATCGAACCCCTCGAGGTGAAGCCGGACGTGTGCTGGCAGCTGCCGATCCGGCGAACCCAGGATTGGGTGGATCGCCCCGATGGCGTGCAGATCCTGCGCACCGTGGTCACCGAATACGACCGGCGCGGCTGGGGCCCCGGCGGCCTGGATCTGGATTGGTACTGCACCGGCTCCCCCGACGCCCACGTGGGCGCGAAGCCGGTCTGGCAGTCCTACGGCCCGGAACTGCGTGAGCTGCTCGGTGCACCCGCCTACGACGAACTCGCCCGGCACTGCCGCCGGCGCGAGGGTCTCGGCCTGGTCGCGGTGCATCCGGCGACGGTCGAAGCCGAGCGGATGAACCCCGAATCTCACAGTCCGAATCACCCGGAGTGAAAGCCTCGTAACCTTTCGGTTCATCTGTAGGTCGTGCATCCGTCACCGAACTCGGGTTGGATAGCTGCTCATGTCCAAGAAAGCGATCTACGCCGCGACCCTCGCGATCGGCGCGACCCTCTCCATGACCGGCCTGGCCAATGCCGAACCGAACGGCGATCCGGCGAAGTACGCGGACTTCACGGCCGAATTCGTGACCTACACCGACCCCGCGGCGATCGACGCGGCCAAGAACGGCAAGTACATCATCGTCTCCACGATGGGCACCTCCTCCACCATCGCCTGCCGCGGCACCGGCACCGACGTGCCGATCTACGACTGCATGCAGGAAGACGCCTACGGCTGGGTCTCCCTCAAGAAGATCGAAACCCCCCTGGGCACCGCCTGGAGCGCAATTTAAGGACCCCCGCCCATGAACGAAAGGGTCCCGTCGGAATTCCGACGGGACCCTTTCGTTGGGAGAGGTAATCAGGCTTCGAGCTTGTAGCCGAGGCCTCGAACGGTGACCAGGTGTTCCGGCTTGGCTGGGTCGGCTTCGATCTTCGAGCGCAGGCGCTTGACGTGGACGTCGAGGGTTTTGGTGTCGCCTACGTAGTCGGCGCCCCACACCCGGTCGATCAGCTGTCCACGGGTGAGTACGCGGCCGGAGTTGCGCAGCAGGTACTCGAGCAGGTCGAACTCCTTGAGCGGCAGGGTGACCTGCCCGCCGTTGACGTGCACGGTGTGGCGGTCCACATCCATCCGCACCGGGCCGGCCTCCAGCACGCCGTTCTCGCTGCCGGAGTCCAGCTCGTCACCGGCGCCGCGGCGCAGCACGGCCCGGATCCGCGCGATCAGCTCGCGGGCCGAGTACGGCTTGGTGACGTAGTCGTCGGCGCCCAGTTCCAGCCCCACGACCTTGTCGATCTCGCTGTCGCGCGCGGTCACCATGATCACCGGCACACCGCTGCGCGTGCGCAGCTGCTTGCACACGTCGGTGCCGCTCATGCCGGGCAGCATCAGGTCGAGTAGCACGATATCGGCGCCCGAGCGGTCGAATTCGGCCAGCGCGGACGGGCCGTCGCCGACGACGGTGACGTCGAAGCCTTCCTTGCGAAGCAGGAACGCCAGCGGCTCGGCCAGCGAATCCTCGTCTTCGACGATCAACACACTCGTCATCTGCGTGCCTCCACACCGTTCGTTCGTCCCGCGAGAGTGCGCGGGACGGTGGTTTCTCTCGTGGTGGGCTCCGGCGTCTGTTCCGCGTCCTCGTCCCCATCGGTTTCCAGATGGGCGGGGATGCGCAGCGTGAACGTCGAGCCGGTGCCCAGTTTGCTCCACAGGGTGATTTCACCGTTGTGATTGGCCGCCACGTGTTTCACGATGGCCAGGCCGAGCCCGGTGCCGCCGGTCGATCGGGAGCGGGCCTTGTCGGAGCGGAAGAACCGCTCGAACACCCGTTCCTGGTCTTCCTTGGCGATCCCGATGCCACGATCGGTGACCGCCATCGCGACATGATCGCCGCGCAGCGACCGGCTCACCGACACATGCGAACCCTGTGGTGAATACGCGATCGCATTCTCCACCAGATTCGACAGCGCGGTAACCAGCAACGTTTCGTCGCCGAGCACTTCCAGCCCACTGGGCCGGTCGGTGCTGACGGTGATGCCCGCGGCCTCGGCGGCGGTGCGCGAGCGGTCGACCGCCTGCTGCACCACCGTGTCGACGTCGACCACGGCCAGATCGGGCAGTTTCTCGGCGCCCTGCAAGCGCGACAGCGCGATCAGCTCGGTCACCATCTTGCCGAGGCGCCGCGATTCGCCCAGCACGCGCGAGCCGAAGTGGCGCACGGCCTCGGGATCGTCGGCCGATTCCAGCATGGCCTCGGCCAGCAGGCTCATCGCGCCGACGGGGGTCTTGAGCTCATGGCTGACATTGGCGACGAAATCGCGCCGCGTCGCTTCCATGCGGGCCTGCTCGGAATCGTCGTCGGCGAACAGCACGACGAAGCTGGTTTCCTCGCGGGACAGTTTGCGGGCCACGCCACGCACAGCGATCCGGCCGCGACCGGGTAGCGGGTTCTTGGCGGTGAGGTCGTATTCGGTGGATTCGCCGGTCGCGAGGACCTTCTCCACGGCCGCCCACGCGCGTTCGTCGAGCAACCGGTTGCGGACCAGGCCGAGTTCCTCGGCGCGCGGATTCACGAGCACCACATCGCGGTATTCGTCGACCACGGCGATGCCGGACTCGGACGCGAGCACGATCAGGTCGAGCACCTGCGACATGGTCAGCCCGGTGTCTTCCTGGGTACGGGCGGCCTGCCTGGCATTGACGAACGGGATCAGCAGGCCCCCGACTGCCAGCCCGACGACAGCCGCGAGGACTGCCAACAGCACTGCCTGCGGAACACTCACAAGATTGATCGTACGAGTGCGGGCGGACATAACGTCGGCGGGTCGACGAAGTTTCGCGCAGGTCACAGGCACTTGGTATGGCGTTCTTTTGCCGTTCACCCGGCAGGCACCTGAACCTCCGCCGGGCGTGTCAGTCCGGCGGTTCGCCGTACATCGCGATGGTCACCGCGGGTCCGTGCCGGTGGACCCATGCGCCGAGCGCATAAATCGGAACGAGCAGATCGCGGCCCGCTTCGGTGAGTTCCTATTCGACTCGCGGCGGCGATTCGGGGTACCGGCGCCTGCGTACGAGCGCCATCCGCGCCATCCGCCGCAGCGTCTGCGTCAGCATCTTCTGGCTGATCCCGCCCGCACCCGCGAGAAGTTCGCTGTGACGTAGCGGACCATCGCGGGAGCAGGTACACCAGCACCGAATGGCGCTGCCGCTCTTGCGGCAGCGCCAGGGAAACCGACTACGCCGCGATCCCGAGTCCCAGCGCCACCGCGACCGGCACCAGGTACAGCACCGGGAACGCCACCGTCTTGTACGACCGCGCCCGCAGCACCGTCAGCACCGCACCGGCGAAGTACAGAATCAGCCCGATCGCGGCGATCACCCCGAGCACCGGCACGAACAATCCCACCAGCAGTCCCACCGACCCGAGGGCCTTGGCGATCCCCAGCGGCGTCCACCAGTTCTGCGGGACGCCGTATTCCACCAGCGGCTCCACCACGAACGGCGCGCGGCGCAGCAGCGAGAACGCCGAGAAGCCCACCCACAGTGCGGCGACGACAGTGACGATGACGTAGGCGGTGAACATGTGCGTAACTCCTTCGGCAGCCGCGCGTTTCGCGGTATCTACCGAGGTGACGACACAGCCGCCGCGAGTGTGACATCACCCGGACAGCACAGCGGCCCCACACCGTCGGACGGTGTGGGGCCGTGGGAAATCAGTTACTTGCCGCCCTGGCTGGCGACCGCGGCGGCACCGGCGGCAGCGGCAGCCGGGTCCAGGTATTCAGCGGCCTTCACCGGACGCAGGTTCTCGTCCAGCTCGTAGACCAGCGGAATGCCGGTGGGGATGTTCAGGCTGGAGATGTCGGAGTCGGAGATCCCGTCGAGGTGCTTGACCAGCGCGCGCAGCGAGTTGCCGTGCGCAGCGACCAGGACGGTCTTGCCGGTGAGCAGTTCCTTGGAGATGGTGTCTTCCCAGTACGGGACCATCCGCTTGACGACATCGAGCAGGCACTCGGTCTCGGGGACCTCGATGCCCGCGTAGCGCGGGTCGCCTTCCTGGCTGTACGGGTTCTCGGGCTGGATCGGCGGCGGCGGGGTGTCGTAGCTGCGACGCCACAGCATGAACTGCTCCTGGCCGTACTGCTCGCGGACCTGCTCCTTGTTCTTGCCCTGCAGGTCGCCGTAGTGGCGCTCGTTGAGGCGCCAGTCGCGCACGACCGGGATCCAGTGCCGGTCGGCGGTGCCGAGGGCGTTGTCGGCGGTGCTGATCGCGCGGCGCAGCAGCGAGGTGTAGACGATATCGGGCAGGATGCCCGCCTCTTTGAGCAGCTCTCCGGCCCGTTTACCCTCGGCGATGCCCTTGTCGGTGAGTTGCACGTCCACCCAGCCGGTGAACAGGTTGAGGGCGTTCCATTCGCTCTCGCCGTGGCGCAGCAGCACGAGGGTGTAGGTCATAGGGGCCATTCTGACATTTCGCCGATGTCAGGCCCACTCCACCTCGTCGAAGCCGATGACGATCTCGTACGGCCCGCCTTTGACCAGCGCGTCGACCTGTAATCGCGACGCCACCGAGTCGACTTCGCGCACTACGGCGCACACTCCTTGGAACGGACCCTCCGGAATATGGACGACATCGCCCGGCACGTAGTCGGCAGCCACCTCATCGAGGCTACGCCCGCCCACCGCAACCTTCCCTGAACGCGCCCGAGGACCCTTGAAGTCTCCGCTCTGGTTGCGGGCCGTCCCGCTTCTGGACTGAGTGGAGGGTGCGACGAAGGAGTGCCCGGAGGGAGGGAAGAAGTGGGACCAGGGGCCCGCAACCCGCGGCGCCAGCCGCAAATCTATTCAGCCGCGAGCACCGCCGCCCCGACCAGCGTGGCGCCCTCGCTCAGCGTCGACGGTTCCACCGCAAGATCCCGGACGAACTCGAGCCGCGCATGCCTGGCGACGGCCGCGCGCAACGGCCCCCACAGCGGCTCCCCCGAATGCGCGAACCCACCGCTGATCACCACCCGATCCACATCCAGCAGCGCGGCGGCCGACGAGATCGCCTGCCCCAAGGCGGTTCCCGCACGAGCCATGGCGGCGAGCGCGATCGGGTCGCCACGGTGCGCGGCCTCGGCGAGCTCCACCCCGCTCTCGCCCACCCAGCCACGCGCACGCGCCCACCGCACCGACGACATCCCGCTCGCTACCGCCTCCACGCACCCGACTCCCCCACAGGGACACGCGGTGTCGTCACCGGGCACCACGATGTGCCCGATGTGACCGGCATTTCCCGTGCGCCCCATCACAACTCGCCCATCGGCGACGATCCCCCCACCGACCCCCGACGACACCGTCATGGCCAGCCCGTTGTCCACCCCACGCAGCCCGCCGACCCGATGCTCGGCCAGCGCCAGACACGCACCGTCGATCGCCAACCGCACCACCGCGGCCGGGAACAGTGCCCGCACCTGTTCGACGATCGCGAACCCGTCACGCCACGCCGCCAGATTCAACGGCCTGATCACCCCCGCGGGCACATCGACCGGACCCGCCGATCCGATCCCGACCGCACTCACCTCGTTGTCACTTGCCACAGCGACCAGCAGGCCCCGGCACACCGCCCATGGATCGTCCGAAGCCGCGGCCGCCCGGCGCACCGCGTGCAACCCGTAGTGCGGGTCCACAAGTCCCGCGGCGAATTTCGTCGCCCCGATATCGAGCGCAAGTACCGCCATCACCACTCCCTACCTGCCGCGCCGGGCTACACCCGGTCCCCCTGCTGTGAATCATCACAGCATGTGGCACGCGACACTTTGACTACCGATCGGTACAAATCACAGGCTTTCGTTAGATACTTCGACACGGGTCGGGTCGTTCTCGTTGGGCAGCACTACTGTTGATGAAGGAAAGCTGTGTCGAAAATCGCTGTACTGGTGTTGAGTCTGCTATCGGTGGGCTTGTTCGCCGCACCCGCGGGCGCGAACCCGCTGTATCCGACGCCTGATCCGGATCCGTTCTTCCACGCACCGGCTGACATCGCCGCGCTGGCACCCGGCGACGTCGTGCGAACCCGCCACATCGACACCTGGATGTACCCGGGCACCGAAGGCCACCAGGTCGCGTTCCGCTCCACCAACTCGACCGGCAACGCGATCATGGGCGTCACCACGGTGCTGCTGCCGATCGGCGTGAAGAATCCGCCGCTGGTGTCCTACCAGGCGCTGATCAACTCCATCGGCACCCGCTGCAACCCCTCGCA
Source organism: Nocardia sp. NPDC058480 (assembly GCF_042720495.1). Taxonomy (NCBI): domain Bacteria; kingdom Bacillati; phylum Actinomycetota; class Actinomycetes; order Mycobacteriales; family Nocardiaceae; genus Nocardia; species Nocardia sp. NPDC058480. The sequence continues at coordinate 895,154 of NZ_JBHXMN010000001.1, forward strand.
GTCGCTGTTCAACGGCGAGCTGCAGGACGCGCCCGGCGCCATGCTGCCGTTGGCGCGTGGCTGGGCGATCTCGGTGCCCGATTACCTTGGCCCGACGGTGGCCTACGGTGCGGCCAAGCTCAGCGGCATGGTCACCCTCGACAGCGTGCGTGCCGTGCAGAAGGTCGCCGAGCTCGGTGTCGGCAACTCGCCGGTCGCGATCGCCGGCTACTCCGGCGGCGGCATGGCCACCGCATGGGCAGGCGCGCTGCAGCCCACCTACGCACCGGAGCTGAAGCTCGCGGCCGTGGTGTCCGGCGGTATCCCCGCTGACCTCGAATTGATGGCCGACGCACTCGGCTTCGCGCCGCACCCCGGTTTCGGCCTTGCCTTCGCCGCCGCGATGGGCATCGAGCGCGAGTACCCCAACAAGGTGCCGGTGTCGGATCAGCTCAATGAAAACGGCCTGTGGTTCCGTGAATTCACCAAGGACGCCTGCCGTCGCTTCCTGCTGTTCCACGGCATCACCCGCAACGCCGAACAGATGGCGGCGTCCAAGGAACTGATGAACAGCGAGGTCGCCCGTGGCGTCCTGCGCGAGAACAGCCTCGTGCACTTCCAGGGCGCGCCGACCGCACCCACCTATATCTGGCAGGGCAAGTACGACATCCTCACCCCGTACGCGCCGGTCGCCGAGACCATCGCCCGCTGGTGCGGTCAGGGTGCGCCGGTGCAGCTGAACACGGTCGAGATCTCCGAGCACATGACCGCCGCCGTGGCGGGCTTCCCCGATGCCTGGAACTACGTCGAGGCCCGCTTCCGCAACGAACCGGTACCGACCAACTGCTGAGCTGAAAAATGATGCCGGGCAGGAACTCTCCTGCCCGGCATCGTTGTTCTCAGACCTTGTCGGCGTCGTCGATGATGTGCTCGAAGGCGCGCAGGTTCTGCAGCGACTCACCGCGCGAGACCCGCCACTTCCATTCCTTGCGAATGGATTCGGCGAACCCGAGCTCGAGCAGGATGTTGAAGTCGGCGTCGACCGCTTCGAGGGTCTGGCCGAAGATCCGGTCGAGTTCGTCGGCGGTGACCGACTCGGTGGACATGCGGCCGACCAGGTAGATGTCGCCGACATTGTCGAGGGTGTAGGCCACCCCGTAGAGGCGGCGGTTGCGGCGCAGCAGGTATTTGTAGACGCCTTCGAAGTTCTCGTCGGGCTTGCGGCACACGAACGACTCGATGCGAACCCCGTGCTTGCCCACGGTCAGCATCACCGAGGTCTTCAGCTTGCGCTCACCCGGCAGCACCACGATGAACGTGTCGTCACCGTGGCGGGTGTATTCGATCTCGCGATCGCGCAGTGTGTCGTCGATAACCTGTGAAACGGCGCTCACCTGCGCACTCCCGTCCGGCGCCGCATCAGCGCCCGCGATCTGGCCTGCCTGGTCTCGCCCGCGTGCAGGGCGATCGGACCGCGTTCGGCGCGGAATCCGGCCATCGCGGCAGCGTAGCTGTCGAGCAGGCCGTCGGCGGTGTGCGCCCAGGAGAACCGGCTCGCGTGCTCGACGGCGGTGGTGCCCATGCGGGTCAGCCGGTCGGGGTCGTCGAGCAGGGCGGCCAGCGCGTCGGCCCAGTCGGGTGTGCGATGCCCCGGCACCAGCAGGCCGGATTCGTGGTTACGGACCGCGGTGCCGAGACCGCCGACGTCGGCGGCAAGCACCGGAGTGCCGCTGGCCTGCGCCTCGATGGCGACCAGGCCGAAGGATTCGTTGTAGCTGGGCACGGCCACCACATCGGCCGCGCGGTACACCTGCACGAGTTTGTCGGCGGGCTGCGGCGGCAGGAACGTGACCCGCTCGGCGATGCCGAGGTCGGCGGCCAGTTCGATCAGCGCGTCGGGCCTGGCCAGTCCGGTACCGGACGGTCCGCCCACGATCAGCACGCGCAGCTTGCGGCTCGGATCGCGGCTCAGGAGCTCGGCCGCGGCCCGGACGAGCACATCGGGGGCCTTGAGCGGCTGGATCCGGCCGATGAACGCGACGATCTGCTCGTCGGCGCGCAGACCGAGTTCGGTGCGCGCGGCGAGCTTGTCGCCGGGCCGGTAGCGGGTCAGGTCGGCACCGGGCGGCACCACGTCGATGCGGTCGGGCGAGGCGCCGTAGAGGTCGACGAGCTGACGGGCTTCGTCACCGGTGTTGGCGACGAGCCGGTCGGACTCGGCGATCACCTGCTTCTCGCCGATCACCCTGGTCTCGGGTTCGGGGGTGTCACCCTCGGCGAGCGCGGCGTTCTTCACCGCGGCGAGGGTGTGCGCGGTGTGCACCAGTGGCACCCGCCAGCGGTCGCGCGCGAGCCAGCCGACCTGGCCGGAGAGCCAGTAGTGCGAGTGCACGAGGTCGTAGTGGCCGGGCAGGTGCCGCGCTTCCTGCCGCAGCACCTCGGCGGTGAACGGACACAGCTGGGTGGGCAGCTCCTGCTTGTCGAGTCCCTCGAACGGCCCGGCAACCACGTGGCGCACGATCACGCCGGGTCCGGCCTCGGCGACCGGCGGCAGCTCCGACGAGGTCGCGCGGGTGAAGATCTCCACCTCGGTGCCCCGTTTGGCCAGCTCGAGCGCGGTGTGCAGCACGTAGACGTTCATCCCGCCCGCGTCACCGGTGCCGGGCTGCGCCAGCGGTGAGGTATGCACCGATAACACCGCGATGCGATGGGGCAAAAGATCGGGACGACGCTGGCTCACACCCTCCAGTGTGCACGCCGCGACGCCGCCACCGTTGCCCCTACCGGGTTCGGTGACGGCTGTCACAGCGCAAACGCGTGTGAGTTCACGTACTCGTCGCGGTCGAGCCTGCCCGATCCGGCGCCGGAGCGCGAGCGGATTTCGGCCGTCACTCTCGGTGCAGCGCTGCCTCGAACACGGGCCACGATTTGTGCATGTCCTGCTCCCAGTAGCCCCACGAATGGGTGCCGTTGGGACGCAGGTCCACCGTCGCGGGGATGCCGAGCGACTGCAGTCGGTCGCGCAGCTGCCGGGTGCACAGATTCGTGACGGCCTCGAGCCCGGCGCCGAACAGCAACTGCATCGGGTCCATCCGGGCGCCGATGTTGTCGTGCGGGCCGGGAATGCCGGTCCCGGAGGAGATGTAGACGTCGGTGCCGCGCAGCGCTTCCGCGTGCAGGTAGGGGTCGTTGGCCGACCACGCGGGATCGGTGGGCGGGCCCCACATATTGGCCGCGTTGCCGAGCCTGCTGCCCACCACGGTCCGCACAATCGCTTGTCCGCGTGGATCACTCGTGCGCACGCACCCGCTGTAGGAACCGATCGCCCGGTACAGCCCCGGTTCCGACAACGCGAGCTGGAACACCGAGGTCCCGGCCATCGACAGGCCCGCGATGGCGTTGGCGCCGGTGCCGTCGAACTCCTCGTCGATCACGGGCGGTAGCTCTTTGGTGAGGAAGGTGGTCCACCGCTGCTTGCCGAGCACCGGGTCGTCGGTCCGCCAGTCCGCGAAATAGCTTCCGGCCCCGCCGAACGGGATCACCACATTGACCTGTTTGCCCTTGAAGAACTCGACCACGTCGGTGCGATCCAGCCAGTTACCGTCGCTACCCCCGCCGACCCCGTTGAGCAGATACAGCGTCGGCGCCGGCTCGTTCGGATCCGCGGCCCGCAACACCCGCACCCGGGTGACGATGTCCATCGCCGGTGAGTACACGCCCACGTCGATGGTGCGATCGGGCTCGACCCGCTGATCCTCGATCCGCGCCGCGCCCGGCTCGGCACCCGCGGGCACCCCGACCACGACACCGGCCAACAAGCCCAGCACGGCCACCGCAACCCGTGCGCCCACTGCCCGACCAAACATCATCGAACTCCGTTCTCGACGCCGAATCCTCTTCTCCACATACGATCCAACGACATTCCAGAACGCTACACACGAATTCAGCGGAAGTATGTGACGATTCCCAGAAGATTTCCCGAATTCTGTACGCGCGGCCCAAGTAGTTCTCCGGAGCAATCACAGCACAATCACATCAGCGCCGCATACCAATCACGCCATGGCTCCTACCTGGGCAAATACACCAACGAGTCGAGCCATGCCAACGCGAACAACCGGCATACTCCGTCGGCACATGTAGACCAATTGGACCCCACTGTCGACGCGCCGAATTGCGAACAATGACGCAACCCGCCTGCGAATTTTTTCACAAAGGGAATCGCCACAATCGGCACGAAGCCATAGACGAGCGTCCGACACGGGGCCTCCCAGCGCGACCGCCTGCCCAAGACCTGAGGCAGCAAGCACGAGGAGACGCGCGTCACAGTCGGCGCGGCGATGAATCCCGGCGCGAGCCACCGTCTTCCCCAGTGAGCATGCCGAACGCGGCGACGTGACCGACCTGCGCTACCAACTCGCTTGTCCCCCAAGCACTTCGAGCATCGGAGAACCCCAGAATGTACACTCGCTCCCGGTCCGTGATCGCGTTGACAGCTGTGGCCATGTCCGCCCTACTGGTCAGCGGATGCGGAAACAACGAGACAACCTCCGGCGCTGCTACGTCGGAGGTCAGGTCGGCCGCGGCCGATCAGGCCTCCGCCGACGGCAAAGGCCGCTACGCCGAGGTCAACGGCGGCAAGACCTACTACGAGATCCACGGCACCGGACAGCCGCTGATCCTGTTGCACGGCGGCCTGTCGGGTGCCGAATCCACCTTCGGCGCACTGATTCCCGAGCTGTCCAAGACTCGTCAGGTGATCGCCGTCGAACTCCAGGCGCACGGCCACACCCCCGATAGAGACCGCGCGATGACCTACGAGGCCATGGCCGACGATGTCGCGGCGTTGATCACCCACCTGAGGCTCGGCCGAACCGATGTCCTCGGCTACTCCCTCGGCGGTGGGGTGGCGTTGCAACTCGCTACCCGCACACCGGATCTGGTCGACCAGCTGGTCATCTCGTCCGCCCCGTTCCGCTTCAACGGCTGGCTGCCCGAGACCCGTGCGGGCATGGCCGCCATGAACCCCGACGCCCTGCGCGAGAGCCCGATGTATCCGCTCTACACCAGCGCCGCACCCGACCCGGCAGGCTGGACCGGGCTGGTCACCAAGACCCGGCAGCTACTGACCCAGGACTACGACTGGACCGGGCAGCTGGCCCGGATCCAGGCGCCGACGCTGGTCCTCGCGGCCGAATCCGATGCGCTGTCCCGGGAGCACGCCGTCGAGATGGTCTCTTTGATCAATGCCGACAAAGCGGGGCAAGCTCGGCTCGAGATCGCCCCTGGCACTACTCATTACGACGTTGTGTACCGGGCCGATCTGCTGCTGCCCCCGCTCACCGGGTTCTTGGACTCGACCGTCCGCTGACCCGTTCCGACCAGGCTGTCAGCCCACGCCGAGAGCTCGGGCGAAGGGCGGCCAGGAGCGATGCAGGTCGTCGTTCCAGTAGCCCCAGGAGTGAGTTCCGTTGGGGCGCAGGTCGACCGTGGCGGGAATATCCAGGTCGCGCAAGCGGGTGCCGAGTTGCTGGGTACACAGGGCGGTAACCGCGTCAAGGGCGCCGCCGATGATCAGCTGGTCCAGCAGTTTCATCGAATCACCGTGCAGCCCAGGCCCGTTCACAGTGTCGAGCGAGCCGGGCAGTCCGGTGCCGGAGGAAACGTAAATGACCAGGCCGCGCAGGCGTTCCGCGTGCAGAAAGGGGTCGTTGGCGGCCCAGAGCGGGTCGCTGGGTTGTCCCCACATGTTCACCGGGTCACCGTTCTGGCCGGAGACGACGGTGTTGACGATGGCGTGGCCCTGCGGACCGCTGGTGGAGACGCAGCCACTGTAGGAACCGACAGCTTTGTAGAGCTGGGGTGCCGCGAGCGCCAGTTGAAAGGCCGCGGTGCCCGCCATCGACACGCCCGCAATGGCATTGGCGCCGCTGCCGTGGAATTCGGCGTCGATGACGCGGGGTAGCTCGCGGGTGAGGAAGGTGGTCCAGCGCTGGCGGCCGAGGACGGGGTCGTCGGCCCGCCAGTCGGCGTAGTAGCTACCCGCGCCGCCGATCGGCATCACGACGGTGACCTGCTTGCCGGCGAAGAAGGGGTCGGCATCGGTGCGGGTGAGCCAGTTGCCGCCGTCGCGCCAGTCACCGGTGGGGCCCGCGCCACCATCGACGCCGTTGAGCAGGTACAGAACTGGCGCGTTCGCCGAGCGATCGGGCGCGGGCAGCACCGCGACGGTCACCGATTTCGCCATGGCGGCCGAGTGCACCACCAGCTCGACGACCCGGCCGGGACCGGGCGCGACGGAAATGAGCCGCGCGGCGTCGGCGGCCGGGCTCGCTCCGGCAACCGGGGTGGCGCACGCCAAGCCCGCCACGAGAACCAGCACACATCGCGTCAAGACGCTCATGCGCCACCTCCATGCCCGGCCGCAGGACAAGGCCGTCGACTCAGAGTAGGTCGCACTCACCTGACCCGGACATGTTTCTGAAACATTACCGATTCAGAGCAAACGAGGGTGCGCCGACCTCACTCCAACGCGTCGATAAACGCGCTGACCTCGGCAAGGAAGCGCGGGCGGTCCTCGATGAACAGGCCGTGCTGAGCGCCTTCCCAGAACGAACCGCGGGCGTCAGGGGCATTGTCGAGGATGTATTGACCATTGGCCGCCGGGACCACCGGGTCATCGGTGCCGTGCAGCACGAGAACCGGAACATCCAGGGCACGAAGGGTTTCGGTGTTGTCGATCGTGCGGTAGAACAGCGCCTTGCGTACCGAGGGCGGGGTCGCCAGACTGCCGCCGAACAGCCGCTGCGCATCGACACCCTTGTCCTCACCGGGCCCGGTATTGGCATTGCCGAACACCGCGAACGCGCGCACCGCCCGCCCGGCAGCCTCGTCGAACACGCCCGGAATCGCTTTCTCCATCGCGGGCCCGGGCGCCGCACCGGGCACATCGCGGCCGATATGCGCGGGCGCACCGCAGTAGACGACGCCCGCGACCGCCGAGGTGCCGTAGGTGGCGAGGTAGTCGGTGGCGACGATCCCGCCATAGGACCACCCGAGCAGCACCGCCCCGGCGTCGACACCCTCGGCGGCCAGCACCGCGGCCACATCGCCCGCCCACGCCTTGGGGTCGTCATAACCGGCGCCGGGATCGTCGGAGTACCCGTGCCCGCGCAGGTCGACCGCGATCACCCGATACCGCTGCGCCAGATCATCCGCGGCCGCACCCCAGCACCGCAGATTCCCGGCCCACCCGTGCAGGAGCACCAGCGGCCTACCGGAACCGCTCACCCGGTAGACGATCCTCGTTCCATCGGCACTGACAGCATCGCGAATAGCCATACCGACAGGCTAATCGGCGCAGTCGCGAAGCGTTCCTCGGCTGCGCATGGCCCCCTAGCGTCACCGTGATCGGAGCCATGGCGACCGGAAATACCGGGCGAATAAGATCGACAAACATGAGCATTCGCACCGCCGTCGTTACCGGAGCCAGCTCGGGAATCGGTGAAGCCACCGCCCGGGAGCTGGCCAAGCAGGGCTATCACGTCTATGTGGGTGCCCGCCGGTTCGACCGGGTGCAGCGCCTCGCCGCCGAGATCGGCGGCACCGCGATCGAACTCGACGTTACCTCCGAGGAATCGGTGCGCGCCTTCACCGACGCGATCGACCACGTCGACGTGCTGGTCAACAACGCGGGCGGCGCGAAGGGCCTGGCCCCGGTCATCGACGCCGACCTGGACGACTGGCGCTGGATGTGGGAGACCAATGTCATCGGCACCCTGCGCGTCACCAAGGCACTGCTGCCGAAACTGATCGCGTCCGGCGACGGCCTGATCGTCACCATCACCTCCATCGCCGCCCTGCACACCTACGACAACGGCTCCGGCTACACCTCCGCCAAGCACGCCCAGGCTGTCGCCCACCGCACCCTGCGCGGCGAACTCCTCGGCCAGCCGGTCCGCCTCACCGAGCTCGCCCCCGGCGCCGTGGAAACCGAGTTCTCCCTGGTCCGCTTCGACGGCGACGCCGACCGCGCCGCCAAGGTCTACGAAGGCATCGACCCCCTCTTCGCCCAGGACATCGCCGAGATCGTCGGCTTCGTAGCCAGCCGCCCACCCCACGTCAACCTCGACACCATCGTCGTCAAACCCCGCGACCAGGCAGGCCCCGGCTCCTTCGCCCGCCGCTCCTGACTCCGTCGGCAGTTGGCTCCACTCGAGCCGTTTCCCCAGTTCTGGACCGCTACCGCCCCCTAAACGTGAACCTCGTCACTATGTTCGTTCGAGCTATCCAGGCGCGTCGATCACCCACGAAGCCGAGCCGGGGGCCAATTCGCGGGCGCCGTAGGCAGATCCAGGATCGATCGCCGTTCGGGTGGCGGGGTCGGTAGCGGGTATTGATACTGGGAGCGAGTCGCTCGGGCGTTGCCGTGAATTCGCCGTGCCGAGCGACCGGCCGTTAACATCGCCGTTTGCCGTTAGCCAGTCATAGGAGTAGAAGTTCGATGCTCGGTATCAAGTCCGTTTTCAGTGGGTTCAAAGATTTCCTGATGCGCGGGAACGTCATCGACCTCGCGGTCGCGGTCGTGATGGGTACCGCGTTCACCGCGGTGGTCACCGCGTTCAGCAAGGGGCTCATCAACCCGCTGCTCGCGGTGTTCGGCTCGACCAATGAGCTCGGCCTCGGTGTCCAGCTGATCGCAGGCAAGCCGGCGACGTTCATCGCGTTCGGCCCGATCATCACCGCGTTCATCGACTTCTTCATGGTCGCCGCGGTCCTGTACTTCGTGCTGATGCTGCCGATGAAGTCGCTGAAGAACAAGTTCGGCACCACCAAGGACGCCGAGCCCACCGAGACCGAGCTGCTCATCGAGATCCGCGATCTGCTGGCCAAGCAGCAGGGTCTGACCACCGACGAGACCGTCGAGCTGAGCAAGGAACGCGCGAGCCAGTCCGTCGAGGCGTAGTCGCCCGATCCGGCTGATCGACGTCACGACGAACCCCCGACCGGCATGGTCGGGGGTTCGTCGTTATCCGGAGCGGTTCACGCGAATGCCGGGGTCTTGGCCGGCCAGCGGGGATGGTCGGCGTCGATGACGTAGGAGTGGGTGTGCTGGAAGTGGCGGGGGCCGATCTGGATCGCGTCGACCAGGATCGCCGGGTCGACCGAGCCGAGTTCGTGGACGTGGGTGATCTCGGCCGGGTCGTGGCGGGGCCACAGCCGGATCGCCGCGGTGGCGCCGAGGGCGGCGATCACGGCGAGGGTTGCCCAGGTGGCGGTGAAGCCCGCGGTGGTGGCCAGCCAGCCGGTGATCGGGTAGGTGATCAGCCAGGCGAGGTGAGACAGGGAGAACTGTGCCGCGAACAGGGCGGGGCGGTCCTGGGCGCGGGCGGAGCGGCGCAGGACACGGCCGGTGGGGGTGAGGATCAGGGCAGTGCCCGCGCCGATGGTGGCCCAGGTGGTGAGGGCGGCGGGCCAGTGCCACTCGCCGGTCGGCATGGTCGACAGGACGAGTGCGGCGGTGAGGCCGGCGAGGAGCACAGCGGCGCCGGTGAGCATGACCGGGCGCTCGCCGCGGCGGTCCAGGATCCGGGGCAGGGTGAGGGCGATGAACATGGTGCCGAGGCCGTTCGCCGCCAGCAGTAGCGCGACGCCGGACTGATTGCCGCCCAGCACATCCCGCGCGTAGTTCACGGTGTTGACCATCACCACCGAGCCCGCGGCGGCGACCACCAGGTTCAATCCGAGCAGTCCACGCAGCCGCGGAGTCGCCGCGAACAGTCGCAGCCCGGCAACGAGCCGTTCCTTGATCGCGCCATCGCCGACGACCGCGTTCGGAATGCGCGCGGCCAGCACCAGGGCGACCGACACCGCGAAGCCGACGCCGGTGCCGACGAACAGCCAGTGGAAACTGATCAAGCTCAGGGCCAGCGCCGCCAGCATCGGGCTGAGCAGCGTTTCCATCGTCGCCGCGAGCTGAGCGGCCGACAGCGCCTTCGTGTAGTCGCGTTCGTCGGGCAGGATGTCGGGCAGCACCGCCTGGTAGGTGGGGGTATAGGCGGCCGAGGCGATCTGCAGCAGGGTGATGAGCACGTAGATCTGCCAGATCTGGTCGACGAAGGGCAGAGCCAGCACGATCGCGCCACGAATACCGTTGAGCGCCATCAGGAATTGCCTGCGCGGCAGTCGGCCCGCGTAGGCGCCCGCGATCGGCGCGACGGTCACGTAGGCGACCATCTTCAGCGTCAACGCGGTACTGAGCACGATGGCCGCGTTCCCGCCCGCCAGTTCGTAGGCGAGCAGACCGAGGGCCACGGTGGTGAGTCCGGTGCCGAACAGAGCCGCGACCTGGGCGGTGAACAGCAGTCGATAGTCGCGGTGGGCGAACAGTGAGGTGGTCATGGAACTGCCCTTTCAAGACTGCTTATCTGCGTATGAATGCAATAACCAGCATAAGGCGGAGAGTATTCCCGCACCACCGAAATTTCCTTCGGCTTGACCTCGAGGACAGTTGAGGTAGGACGGTAGAGCGCAGCGGCGGCCGAGGGGCCGTCACCGACGAACAGGAACGTCATGAGCGCCACGGTTGACCACGTCCGAACCGCAGACAACGCAGACGCGCAGCGGTCCTCCGCGCACGGCCGGAGCGAAGGCTCGGGTACGCCCAACAGCCCGCTGCGGCTCGCGGTCGTCATCGGCAGCACCAGGGAAGGGCGCTTCGGTCCGACGATCGCGCACTGGTTCGTCCGGCAGGCGGCACTGCGCGACGCGATCTTCGTCGATGTCGTCGACACCGCGAGCATCGAACTGCCGCGCGCGTTCGGCGCCGCGAGCGACCACCCCTCCCTCACCGAGGCCACCGACAAGCTCGCGCGCGCCGACGCGTTCGTCGTGGTGACACCCGAGTACAACCACAGCTACCCCGGCTCGCTGAAGAACCTGATCGACACCCACCACGCCGAATGGCAGGCCAAGCCGGTCGGCTTCGTCTCCTACGGCGGCATCTCCGGCGGGCTGCGCGCCGTGGAACACCTGCGCCCGGTCTTCGCCGAACTCCACGCCGTCACCGTGCGCGACTCGATCTGCTTCCCGAACGCGTGGGGCCGATTCGACGAGGCGGGCGAGCTCACCGCCCCGAACGATGCCGACGCCGCCGCCGCGACCATGCTCGATCAGCTCACCTGGTGGGGCGAGGCCCTGCGCGCCGCCCGCGTTGCCAACCCGTACGGGAAGTGACCGCGATGATCACTACCGCTGCCCCGGTCACCACCCGCAACCCGATGCGCATCGCCCTGGTCCTGGTGGCAGGCATGATCATGGCGACGCTCGATCAGACCATCGTGAACGTGGCGATCAACAAGCTGGCGATGGAGTTCCACGCGGGCTTGAGCACCATCCAATGGGTCGCCACCGGCTACTCGCTCGCCCTAGGCGCGGTGGTCCCGACCTCGGCGTGGCTGGTCGGCCGGTTCGGCGCCAAGCGGCTGTATCTGATCGCGATCAGCGCGTTCGTGGCAGGTTCGGTGCTGGCCGGATTGTCATGGAACATCGAGTCGCTCATCGCTTTTCGATTGATTCAGGGCGCGAGCGGCGGGCTGTTGATGCCGGTCGCCATGACGATCCTGCTGCGCGCGGCCGGACCCGACCGGCTGGGGCAGTTGATGAGCACCCTCGGGTTGGCCATCCTGGTCGGCCCGCTGCTCGGCCCGGTGGTCGGTGGCTACCTGATCGACGAGGTGTCGTGGCGGTGGATGTTCTTCATCAATCTGCCGCTCGGCGCGCTGGTGCTGATGCTGGCGGCCCGGGTGGTGCCCGATGACGCGCCGGAACCGCCACGTGCGCTGGATGTGCGTGGGCTGCTGCTGATGTCGCCCGGCTTGGCGCTGGTGATCTACGGCGTCACCGCCGCGGGTGAGAGCGCCGGGTTCGCCACACCCGCGGTGCTGGTGCCGCTGCTGGTTGGAGCCGGTCTGATCGCCGCGTTCGTGCGTCGTTCGCTGACCACCTCGGTGCCGCTGCTGGATCTGCGCGTGCTCGGCAACCGGACGACCGGCACCTCCGCGGTGCTGCTCGCGGTCTTCGCGGGCGGATATTTCGGGTCGATGTTGTTGCTGCCGTTGTATTTCCAGGTCGTGCGCGGTGAGTCAGCGCTGGTGGCAGGCGCTTTGGGGATTCCGTTCGCCCTGGCCTCGGGTGCGACGATGCAGGTGGCGGGCAGATTGATCGACCGGATTCCGCCCGGCCGCTACCTGCCCGCGTCGATCACGGTGGCGCTCACCGGGTTTGTGCTGTTCGCGATCCAACTCGACGCGGACGCGCCGTACTGGGCGCTGTGCCTCACGATGGTGCTGATGGGAGCGGGTGGCGGCGGAACCTTGATGCCGGTGATGACCACGGCGACCCGGCCACTGAGCCGCGAGCAGCAGCCCGTCGGGTCGACGGTGCTGAACATGATCAGCACCACGTCGATGGCGATCGGCACCGCGGTGGCCTCGGTGACACTGGGTGCGCTGCTCCCGGTGACGGGTGGACTCCAGGCGCTGCACGCCATGACGGCGGATCAGCGGGCCGAACTCGCCCCCGCCCTGGCCGACGCGTTCCAGCACACCTACCTGATCGCGCCCGTCATGATCGCGTTGGCACTCGTTCCGGCGCTGCTGCTACCCCGGCGCTAGCGGTAGCCGAGCCGTCGTGCCGTGGAACTATCGCGGCACGACGGCAGCGTCCGGCGTAGATCCGGTGGGCAACGCGGACATGGACTGCCACGTCGCCCAGTCGATGGCCCAGTCGTAGATGTCGCCATCGGCCTGGGAGAGCTCGATCGACGTGCCGGTCACTTCGACCGGGTCGCCGTAGAGCGCCGTCGGGAAGTAGGCCTGGGCGTCGCCCGGTGAGAGGTTGATGCAGCCGTTGGTGACGTTCGAAGAACCCTGGGCCGAGAGGGATTCGGGGTTGGCGTGGATGAATTCGCCGTTGTTGGAGATGCGGACGGCCCAACGTTCGCGAACATTGGTGTAGTACGGCGGATTCGACATCATGAAATCCTCGTACTTCTCGGTGACGACGTGCACGCCCGAGCGGGTGACATTGCGCGGTTCGTTGCCTTCGCCGTAGGAGACCGCGAAGTCGAAGATCGTGGCGCCGTCGCGGACCACCTGCATGCGATGGCTCGGGGCGTTGGCGATGACGATCTGGCTGCGGCCGATGGTGAAATCGGAGGTGATATCGGAGTCGCCGTAGGCGCCGCCGCCGAGGTCGACGCCGTAGAGCTTCGCGCCGACATGCACGGTGGTGCCTGGGGTCCAGTAGTTCTTCGGACGCCAGTGCACCCGCGAGCCACCGTCGTCGGGCAGCCAAGCCCAGGATCCTTCGGTGCTCTGGTCGGTGGTGACAGTGAGCGCCTTCTCCACGGCCGCCTTGTTCGTGACCGGCCCGGCGAACTTCAGGATGATCGGCGCCCCGATCCCGACCTCCTGGCCGTCGCCGATATTGATCGTGGCCGGGATGGTCGACTGCGGGCTGATCGTGGTGAAGGTGCCGTCGATCGGGATCGGTTTCGCGTCGGCACCGATGGCCGTCCCGGCCCAGGTGTACGACGCGCCGTAGCCGAGCGGTTCGGCGACCTTGTAGTTCGTGCGGTCGGGGCTGAGCTGACCGGTGATCTGTTTGCCGTTGGCGTTGGTGAGGGCGATCTGGTCGATCGTGCCCTGCGCGACCGTCACCGAAACGGGCGCGACCGGGTCGACATCGGTAGCGCCGGGCGCGGGCGCGATGGTGACCTGCGCGACCGGCACCGCCGCCTCGCCGTCCTTGCCCGGCCGGTCGATCGTGCACCCGGTCAGCACAACGAGCACGGCCAGCAAGATCACCGCAACCACGGACCGCCCGCCCCGAACGCCCATTTCACGCCCTTGCGCCGACGAACCACGGCGCGCGGCTGCCCGTGCGCGCAACAGACCGGTTACCGAATGTTTGCTCACGCATCGAATGTACGCCGAGCTACCGAACTACACCCCGTGAGCGCGGTCACCAACCATGCCGATACCGGACCCGAGCGACTACCCGATCGCTCATCGACGCGGCCGCGTATACGGCTTGTCAGGCGGATCGCGCCAGGCCGACTCGAGTCCGGCGAAATCGTGCCATCGACCTCGTTCGAATCAGAATTCTGACTGGAACTAGCCGCTTTGCACGATGACGCCAGTGGCTCGCCGAGGCTACCGGCGGTTGAGCCACTCCTCGGTGAAGGTGGCCTCGTTGCCGAGCAGTTCGATCAGGCGCTCGGAGATGGCCGCCTCGATCTTGCCGCCGAAGAGCGGGATCTTCACCTCGATGGTGCCGTTGATGGCGGTGGTGGAGCCGGTGCCGTCGTCGGGAGCCATCGTGACCGTGCCGCGGACCACCGCGGGGGCGCCGTCCACGTGGGCTTCGAAGATGCCGCCGGTGCCGGTGTAGGTCTCGGTGCGCGGAATGACCAGGTCACCGGGGCGCACGGCGGTGATGGCCGGCGGGAGCTGATCGGCGGGGATGGACTGCACCATCTGGACGCGGACCTGGTCGCCGTCGACGGCGAAGGCGTCGAGCCGGGCCCCGGGGCCCCCGACCTCGGCGATTCGGGCCTTCCAGTACTGCTCGTCGGAGTACGCGGCGCGCACCGCATCGACGGAATGCGTGTAGCCGGCAGTGAACGCCAGAGGTGTAGCCATATTCGACACGGTACCGTCTGCGAACGTGCGTACAACACGGGTGGTGTCCTCCGATCAGCTGCGTGACCTGCTTGCCGATACCGGCGCGACGGTCCGGGATTCGGTGCTTTTGTCCGAATTGACGACCCTGCGGGTCGGCGGGCTCGCGCTGCTCGCCGAATGCGCGACCACCGAGGACCTGGTGGCCACGGTGAAGGCCCTGGACGCGGCCGATATCGCGGTCCTGCTGGTGGCGGGCGGGTCGAACCTGCTCATCGACGACGCGGGCTTCGACGGAGTGGCCGTCCGGGTCGGCACGACCGGTGTCGAGCTGGGGCCCGACGGAGTGGTGGCCGAGGCGGGTGCGAACTGGGACGAGGTCGTCGCGGCGACCGTCGCGGCCGGACTGGGCGGGCTGGAATGCCTGTCCGGGATTCCCGGTTCGGCCGGTGCGACGCCGGTGCAGAACGTCGGCGCCTACGGGGTCGAGGTCGCGTCGCTGTTGCGCCGGGTGCGTCTGCTCGATCGCAAGGCCGGGGACGTGCGCTGGGCCGAGCCCGCCGAACTCGGCTTCGGTTACCGGACCAGTGTGCTCAAGCACAGCGATGACGCCGTGGTCCTCGCCGTCGAATTCGCGCTGGATCCGAGCGGGATGAGCGCGCCGTTGCGCTACGGCGAACTCGCGAAGGCGCTCGGCGCGGGCGACGGCGAGACCAGGCCCGTGGAGCAGGTGCGCGCGCAAGTACTCCGTCTGCGCGCGGGCAAGGGCATGGTCCTCGACCCGGCCGATCACGACACTTGGAGCGCCGGTTCGTTCTTCACCAACCCGGTCGTCACCGAGGAGCAGCTGCCCCGGGTACTGGCCGCGATCGCCGCGCACGTCGGCGACGACATCAAGGTGCCCACCTATCCCGCACCCGATGGCACCAAACTCTCGGCGGGCTGGCTCATCGAACGAGCCGGTTTCGCGAAGGGCTTCCCCGGCGAAGCCGCCGCCGCGCGCCTGTCGACCAAGCACACCCTGGCCCTGACCAATCGCGGCACCGCGACCGCATCCGACATCGTCGCCCTGGCCCGCACGGTCCGCGCGGGCGTGCAGGAGCGCTTCGGCGTGACCTTGGAACCCGAACCGGTCACGGTCGGTCTCACCCTGTAGAACGCGCTTACTGCGAGCGCGGGCCTGGACGACCGCTCGCCATGGCGCGGTAACCGTCAGCCATTGACGGTCGGCACAGGCTGGTCGCCGACAGCCGCACGTCGAAGTCGGGCGCATCGCGTTGGGATCCCGAACAACATCTCCACCTCTTACGCCTGCCCGCACCTCAACCACGTAACGTGTCCTGCCATGGCACGCAGACTGGACTACTCCGCTCGCTACCCCCTGCACACCACCGAAGAGCTGTACGCAGCCCTCCAGAGCAGGGACTACTGGGAAGCCCGCGTCGCCGAAATGCGCAAGTACGCCCCCAGCAACGAAGTGGTCAGCCTCGACGTCACCGACGACGGCATCGACGTGGTCCTGCACCACACCCTGCCCCGCGAGATGCTCCCCGATATCGCCCAGACCGTCATGCGCAAAGACATGGTGATCACCCGCAAGGAGAGCTGGGGCCCCTTCGCCCACGACGAGACCGAGGGCAAGTTCTCCGCCTCGATCCCCGCAGGCCCCGGCAGCCTCACCGGCACCATCCGCCTGTTCCCCACCGAAACCGGCGCCACCATGCGCTTCTCCCCCACCGCCAAGGTCTTCATCCCCATGGTCGGCCCGCGCCTGGAGCAGTTGATGCTGGTGAACCTGGTCGATCTGTTCCGCGCCGAGCAGGAAGAAACCCTGCGCTACCTGGACAACCAGACCGCCGACAAGTCGGTCTGACAACCCCGGTGAGCCGCAAAGCCCTCCCTCCGGTCGGCACCATCACCCGCGGCACCACCGGCGTCAACCGTCTACGCCGCAGCGATCGCTGGCTCGTCAACGACGAACTCGTCAGCAAGACCCTGCGGGAATCCCCCACCCCCTTGGTTGTCGACCTCGGCTACGGCGCCGCCCCGTGGACCACCTTCGAGCTGGCCGCCCGCTTGCGGACAGTCCGTCCCGACCTCGATGTGGTCGGCCTCGAGATCGACCCGGCCCGCGTCGTCGAACCCCGCGACGGCGTCCGCTTCGCCCGTGGCGGCTTCGAACTGGCGGGCCTGCGACCGACCCTCGTCCGCGCGTTCAACGTCTTGCGCCAATACCCCGAGGGCGCGGTCCCCGACGCGTGGGCGCGAATCCAGTCCAATCTGGCCCCCGACGGCCTCCTCGTCGACGGCACCTGCGACGAGCTCGGCCGCCGCTGCGCCTGGGTGCTCCTCGACCGCCACCGCCCCCTCTCCCTGACCCTGGCCTGGGATCCCTTCACCGTAGACCGCCCCTCCGACATCGCCGAGCGCCTGCCGAAAGCGTTGATCCACCGCAACATTCCCGGTGAACGTATCCACGCTCTCCTCATCGCGGCAGACCAAGCCTGGGAGCGTTGCGCGGCCATGGCACCGTACGGCCCGCGCATCCGCTGGCGAGCAGCCGCGCAGATGTTGCGCGCCAACGGCTTCCCGCTACAGACCTATCGCCGACGAATGCGCGACTGCGTGCTGTCGGTCCCCTGGGACGTAGTCGCCCCGTCAGACCCGGCTTAACGCCCGCCGCACCCGCGCCGACGCTCGCGGCGCCAATTGCTGCCCACCCCACCAGATCTCGTCGGTATCGCACCGGTGGATCGCCACCGCGTCAGCCACCACCTCGTCCAATGCCGACTGCGAGATCTCGGTCTCGGCCAGGTCGAGGACCGTCCGCACCGGCGTCGTCACCAGAAACGGCCCAGCCGACTCCACATCCGCCGCGCGGAGCTTGCGCCTGGTCAGCACCAGTCGCGGCGTCACGGGCGGGCGACCCGCCGACACCGAAAGATGCAGAAACCGCGGCTGCAATCGGCCGAGCCCGTGCAGTTCCGCCGCACTCTGATACGACGCCGCCGCGGCACCGTCGAACCACGCCGCCCACATCGCGTACTCGTCCAGCGGCCCCACCCGCCACTGCCCCAGCCGCATCATCCCGACCCCGGCCCTGGTCACCGACCCGTCTCCCAGGGCCGCCCTGACCTGCGATTCGCAGCCGGTGCGCAGCACCTGACGCGTGGTGAAGAAGCCCGCATGCCGCCCGGCGAGGCGCCGCAGCACCCGCCACCGATGATCCGCTGTCCCCGCCACCCGGCGCACGCCCTCGCCAGTCATGCATCCCAGGCTACGCCCGGTCGCGTGTGCCAGGTCACATTTTGCTGTGAAGGCTTTCACCACGTCCTCAGAGCAGACACAGAAAGATCGGGAAGAATCCGATGCCATGACCACGCAAAAGCCCCCACGCCCCAGAATCGGTCGGCGCCCGCTGGTGATCGCGTTGGCCGTGGTCGCCGTCCTTCTCGTCGCGGCCATCGGCGGCACCGAAGCCTATGCCCGGCACAAGGTCTCACGCTGCATCAGCAGCGCGTTCGAGCAGCAGATGGGCTCGGGCATCGACGTGGGCTTCGGTCTGCGACCGATCCTGCTGTCCTATGTGGACGGCAAGGTCGGCTCGGTCACCGTCGACAGCGAGGACAACAAGTTCGGCCCCGCTGTCGGGATGGTGGTGCACGCGAAATTCAACGACATCGAACTCGTCGACCGCGGTCGCGGCGGCGGCACCATCGACAGCTCGACCGCCGACGTGACCTGGAACAACGACGGCATCCGCGAGACGCTCGGCACCATGGTGAGCGGCGTGAGCTCCTCGGCGAGCACCGGCGTGCTGACTCTCGATGTGCTCGGCGGCCTCGCCCAGCTGGAGGTGCAGCCGCTGGTCCGCGACGGCAACGTCACGGTGGACACCAAGTCGGCGCAGTTTCTCGGCATCGGCCTGCCCACCGACCTCGTGCAGGGCATCGTCGAAACCTTCACCCAGAGCCTGCAGAGCTACCCGCTCGGCCTGCGCGCCCAGGAGGTGAAGGTCACCGATGACGGTGTGACAGTGCACCTTTCCGGCGGCAAGACCTCGCTGGACGCCGCCCCCTCCGGCCAGCAGACCGAGTTCACCTGCTGATCGTCTACTCAGGAAAGCCGTCGAGCACCGCGGCGGATTTCGACAACCCGAGCCGGGTAGCACCGGCCTCGATCATCGCGGCGGCGTCCTCGGCGGTGCGGATCCCCCCACTGGCCTTCACCCCGAGTCGCCCGCCGACGGTCTCGGCCATCAACCGCACCGCGTGCACGCTCGCACCGCCCGCCGGATGAAAGCCGGTGGAGGTCTTCACGAAATCGGCACCGGCCTGCTCGGCCGCCCGGCACGCGCCGACGATCGCCTCGTCGGTGAGTGCGGCCGATTCGATGATCACCTTGAGCACGGCCCGATCCAGGGTCGCCTCGCGTGCGGTGATGATGTCGGCGAGCACGGCATTGAAATCACCGGCCAGCGCCGCTCCCACGTCGATCACCATGTCGACCTCGGCGGCGCCCTGCTCCACGGCCAGCCGCGCCTCGGCACCCTTCACCAGCGAGTGGTGCTTGCCGGACGGGAAGCCCGCGACAGTGGCCACCACCAGCCCCGGCGCGCGCACCGGCAGCATCGACGGGGAGATGCAGATCGCGTAGACCCCGAGCTTGCGGGCATCCGCGATCAGCGCGTCGACCTCGGCCGGGGTGGCTTCCGGGGCGAGCAGGGTGTGGTCGATCATGTCGGCCACGGCGGCCCGGGTCAGCGGCGCGGAAGTCATTTCCCGAGCATGGCACATCCGCGGCCGCCTCCGGCAGAGAGGGCGTCGACGTATCCGCCGCACATCATTGCGCTCTTCTACCCAAATCCTGGAGACTTAAGCCTGTGCTGATCCGTCGCGAGACCCCAGCGGACGCCGCGGCGATCGCCGCGATCCACCGCGCCGCTTTCGCCCCGCACTACGCGGACGATCCGGCCGTCACCGAACCACCCGAACCCGCCCTCGTCGAGACGCTACGCACCGACGAGTCGTGGATGCCGACCCTGTCGCTGGTCGCGCTCGAATACGACACGGTCGTGGGGCATATCTGTCTCACCAGAGCAGGTATCGGCCCGTTCCCCGTGCTCGCGCTCGGCCCGCTCGGCGTAGACCCGGAGCATCAGAAGTCCGGCGTCGGCTCGGCGCTGGTCCATGCCGCTCTCGGTGCCGCCGACGCCCTCGACGAATCGGTCGTCGGCCTGGTCGGCGACCCCGACTACTACGCCCGCTTCGGTTTCGTCCCCGGCCCGCGCCTGGGCATCGTGCCCGACGAAGCCGAATGGGCGGCGTACTTCCAGGTCCGCCCGCTCACGGCCTACGACTCCGCCGTCACCGGCGAATTCCGTTATCCCGCACCGTTTTACGACCTGTAGATCACTCGAAGACGACCGTGCGCCGACCGTGCACGAGCACCCGGCCTTCGAGGTGCCAGCGCAGCCCGCGCGCGAGCACGACCCGCTCGATGTCACGTCCTTGGCGCACCATGTCGCGCACATCATCGGCGTGATCGACCCGGATCACGTCCTGCTCGATGATGGGCCCCGCGTCCAGCTCGGCGGTGACGTAGTGACAGGTCGCCCCGATCAGCTTCACCCCGCGCGCGTAGGCCTGGTGATAGGGCCGCGCGCCGACGAACGAGGGCAGGAAGCTGTGGTGGATATTGATCGCGCGCCCAGCCCAGTGCTCGCACAGGTCCGCCGGGAGCACCTGCATGAAGCGGGCCAGCACCACCGCGTGTGGATCGTGGGAGTCGACGAGTTCGCGCACCTGCTCGAAGGCCGGACCGCGCTCGGCCGGATCCTTCGGGAACGGCACGTAGTGGAACTTCACCCCGTGCGCCTCGGTCATGCCCGCGAGGTCGGGATGGTTGCCGATCACGGCCTCGATGGTCGCGGGCAGCTCACCGGCCTGCGCGCGGCCGAGCAGGTCGTGCAAGCAGTGCCCGTCCTTACTGACCAGCAGCACCGCCCGCCGCGGCGCACCGGAATCGTGTAGCTGCCAGTCGGTCTCGGGACCGAACTCGGCGGCCACCTCGGCGAAGCGCTCCCGCAGCTCGTCGATCGAGAACGGCACCGTCGAGGCCTTCACGGCCTGCCGGGTGAAGAACCAGCCGATGTCACCGTCGGAGTGGTACCCGGCCTCCACGATCGAGCCGCCGAATTCGGCGATGAACGAGGAGATCCGGGCGATGATGCCCGGCCGGTCCGGGCACCCGAGGCTCAGCACGAACCGGCGGTCGTCCGAGGTCACAGCGGTAGAACTCATCCGCCGATTCTCGCAGGCGGTCAGGCCGAGGCGCGCACGGGCTCACGGACGGCGGCGAGTACCTCGGCCACTTCGGCATTGAACAGGTCATAGCGTTCGACATTGCCGAGGTGCCCGGTCGGCAGCACCTTGAACCCGGCGAGCGTGCCCGCTTCCCGCAGCAGCGCGGCCAGGCGCTCGGCGTGCAGCGCCGGGGTCATGTCGTCGCGGTCGCCCGCGAGCACGGTGGTCGGCACCGAGAAGTTCTTCGCGTCATCGCCGAGGTGCAGCGCCGCGAGCAAGTTCCCGTAGCGCGCACGCGTCATCATCGGGCAGCCACGGACCACCGACAGCCCGTAGTCCAGCTTCTCGCGCGAGGTGTCGAGGGTCATCACCTGACGGGCGAAGATCCAGCGCACCGGCTTGATCGGCGGGAAGACCACCGGGGTGCCCAGGATCATCTTGCCGAGCCAGTCCGGCGTCGGCATCGCGCGCCCACGCAGCAGCCGCAGCGGCTTGTTCAGGCCGGGGACCATGGTCGACACCTCGACCAGCGAGTGCGCGCCGGTATTGGTGAGGATCACCGCGGCGGCCTGTTCGGCGACGCGCTCGGGGTAGCGGCCCGCCCAGGCGATGAGCGTCATCCCGCCCATGCTGTGTCCGGCCAGTACCGCGCGCTGACCCGGCAGCAGGACGGCGTCGAGCACGTCGCACAGGTCGTCGGCGAGCAGATTCGTGCTCGGGCGGGCGTAGCCGTTGGTGCTCTCGCCGTGGCCGCGCTGGTCGTAGGCGACCACGCGGTACTCGCCGGCGAAGGCGTTGATCTGGGCGTTCCAGTATTCGAGCGAGCAGGTCCAGCCGTGGGCGAACACGATGACGGGCGCGTCGACCGGGCCGTAGGCGTGCACTCGCAGGCGTGCTCCGTCGGCGGTGATCACCGGGATCACGTCATGCGGCATCCGCGGCGGATCGAAGGCCGCGATTCCGTGCGACCGGGTCCGCAGGTCGGCCCGGTGGGCCGCGAGGGTGGTCTTGACCACGGTGGACGCCTGATCGACCAGGTTCACCAGAGCCGTCGGCAACTTTGCGCGCATCAGCACACTCCTTTGTGTTACTGATAGATACAGTAACACCGTGTACCACTCACCCGCGAGCCCTCCGGATGGCCGTTACCAGCGCGGGCCGCGCTGCACCTCGTCGACCTTCGGGCGCACGTCGGCCAGGTACACACCGGTCGCGATGATCGCGATGAACGACAGCATCCCCAGCCCACCGATGCCGATCAGCAAGAACACCAGCGCACCGCCGAGAATCGCCAGCCAGATCGGCTTGGTCATCTTGTCGACGGCGGTGAACGCATCCGAACGCTGGCGCACAGCGTGAATGAGCGCGAACACCGTCGCGCCGAAGGCGCCGATCCACAGGACCAGCAGAATCAGCGAGGTCATCCCATTCACCATGTTCACATCCCCATCATACGAACAGCGGCCCCGTACACGCTCGGTGTACGGGGCCGCTGTCAGCGGTGATGCCCGAAGGGGCTTAGACCTTCTTGGGCGCGACCTTCTTGGCCGGAGCGGCCTTCTTGGCGGCCGGAGCCTTCTTCGCGACGGGAGCCTTGGCCGGAGCCGGCTCCTCGGTGGTGACGGCGACGACCTCGGCCTCGACAACAGCCTCGACCTTGTCGGCCACAGCCTCAGCCTCGGCCTTGCTGCGGTTGCCCAGCAGGTCGTTGACCTTGGTCAGGGCGTCCTCGGCGCGAGCGGAGGCATCCTTGTACAGGGTCTCGACGCGACCGATCTGCTCGTCGACGGCCTGGTTGGCACGCAGCCGGTCGACGGTCTCCTCACCGCGAACGGCGAGATCGGCGTAGATGTCGAGCGCCTGGCGGTAGTACTGCTCGGCCAGCTTGCGCAGCTCTTCGGGGGTGAACTTCTCGCGCAGCTCGGCGAGATCCTCCGGCAGCTCCGAGGGCAGGCCGGAGATGCGGTCACGCAGGGTGTCGAACTGAGCAGCCACGTCGGCGGGCACGTTCGCGATGCGCTCGCGGGCCTCTTCGACGCGGGCCTTGGCATCGGTGGCGACAACGCGGCCACGGACGTCGGCGACAACGTCGTTCACGGCGGCGTAGATGGCGTCACCGGCACCGACGGTGGCGAACAGCGGCTTGGTCACAGTGGCGGTCTTCTCGGTCATCAGTCTTCATTCTCCTGGTGTGGCGGAGTGTCAGTTGTCGTGAACGAAACGTCACTGTCTCGTTCGATCCCCCCTGAGCCGGCTTCTTCCCCGTTTTCCCGGCGAAACGACTCATAGATTTCCAGCAACACCTGTTTCTGCCGCTCGGACACCGAAGTGTCGGCCAGCAGGGCGTCACGGACCGGGCTGTGCGGACGCTGTTCCAGAAAACCTGCCCGCACATACAACACCTCCGAGGAAACCCGCAGTGCCTTGGCGATCTGCGCGAGTACTTCGGCGGAGGGATTACGTAATCCGCGTTCGATTTGGCTCAGGTACGGATTACTTACCCCCGCCAGAGCGGCGAGCTGACGCAGGGACACCTGCGCACCTTCGCGCTGTGCCCTGATGAAACCTCCGATATCTTGAGCCGCGTGCGCTACACGACTCTCGGGTTGGTCTGTCATCGCTCACCTTCTGGCGTTGTAAGGCCAATACTAGAACAGGGTGCTAACTATTGCAAGCACTACAGTTAGCACTCGGTCGGCTAACCATCACTCAGTGGAACAGCAGCTGCGAGATCGTGTAGATGGCCAGGCCGGCGAGCGAGCCGACGACCGTGCCGTTGATCCTGATGAACTGCAAATCCCGGCCGACCTGCAACTCGATCTTCCGGCTCGCCTCGTCAGCATCCCAGCGCGCGACCGTGTCGGTCACCAGTGTCGTGATCTCCGCGGAGTAGTTACCGACCAGATAGCGAGCACCGCGGTCGATCCACCCGTCCACTTTGCCACGCATCGCCGGATCGTCACGCAGACGCTCGCCGAGCTGCTGCACATTCTCGGCCACCTTCCGGCGCAACGTGGAATCGGGATCGTCGGCCGACTCCAAGATCAACCGCTTCGCCGCGCGCCAGGTGGCCTCGGCCATTCCGGTAATCTGCTCGCGGCCCATGATCTCGGCCTTTACCTTCTCCGCCTTGGCGATCATCGCGTCGTCGTGTTGCAGGTCCTCGGCGAAATCCTGCAGAAAGCGATCGGCGGCCCGGCGCAATTCATGATCGGGATCGGAGCGCACCTTCCAGGTGAACTCTACGAGTTCCCGATAGATTCGCTCGGAAAGCAAGGTATTGACGAATTTCGGCGCCCATTGCGGCGCATCGCGCACCACGATCCGGTCGATCGTGTCCTGGGAGCCCAGCGCCCACTGATGCGCGCGCTCGGCCAGCAGATCGATCAGCGGCCGCTGCCGGTTGTCGGCGATCATCTCCGAGAGCACCCGGCCCAGCGGCGGCCCCCACAGCGGTTCGGCGATCCGCTTGACGATGGTGTTGTCGATGATCTGCTCGACGTCCTCGTCGCGCAGGGTGTTGACCACCGCGGTCAGGATCGTCGCACTCTCCTGCGCCACCCGGGCCGCGTGCGCCGGATCGGCCATCCACCGACCCACGCGCAGCGAGATCTGCGCCGAGTCCAGGCGCGCCGAGACCACGTCGGGAGCGAGGAAGTTGGTGCCGACGAAGGCGCCGAGGCTCTCGCCGAGCTGGTCCTTCTTCTTACGGATGATCGCGGTGTGCGGGATCGGCAGACCCAACGGGTGCTTGAACAGCGCGGTGACCGCGAACCAATCGGCCAGTGCGCCGACCATGCCCGCCTCCGAGGCCGCGCGAACATAGCCAACCCACTCGCCACCGCCGCCACGCGATTCGAGCCAGCGGCACAGCAGGTAGATCACGCTGGCCGCCACCAGGAAACTGGTCGCCAGGGCCTTCATCTTGAACAGGTCGCGTTTTTTGCCCGCCTCGTCGGTCATCACCGCGAAGCCGGCGGGCTGTGCGGCGGGCTCGGTGCGCGGCGTGAGAACCGCCGTGTTGCCGGGAGATTTCTCCATAGCCACCATTCTGCTGTGCGCGCGGCGAGTGCGCCGCCGTCAACCCCGCGTGGCGTCTCCCACGACACGGCGAACCGCACGGTTTGTCGTACGCGCGCGTAAGCACCGGAGTGTGGTAAATGCCGCAACGTGGGCCAAAGGAGCGCCGCCCCACACCGGCGCGCCTAAGCTGTTGGCTAGAGACGCCAACATCGACCACAAGGGGGCTGTCCTGTCCACCGAAGACCTTGTCGAGATCGGCGAGCAGTCGAGCCGAGCCAGTGTGCGCGGTGGCGGCCAAGCCGACGGCCGCAAACGTCGGTGGCGCCAGCACAAGATCGACCGCCGCGAGGAACTGGTCGACGGCACCCTCAACGCCATCCGCGCACGGGGCAGCCAGGCTGGCATGGACGAGATCGCCACCGAGATCGGCGTGTCCAAGACCGTGCTGTACCGCTACTTCGCGGACAAGAGCGACCTGGTCCACGCCACTATGCAGCGCTTCATCGAAACCACCCTGCTGCCCCGGGTGTACGGCGCGATCAGCCTCGACGCCGACGAATACCAACTCGTGCGCGCCGCGATGACCGAATACGTGGGCACCGTCGACGACGACCCCGAGGTCTACCAGTTCATCATGGGAAATTCCGCGGGCGACAAGTCCTCCCTCGCGGAATTCGAGCGCTTGTTCGCCGAGGTGGTCACCACGGTGCTGGTCGACCGGGCGGGCAGCAAGGGCATGCGCACCGACGGCGCGCTGCTGTGGTCGTACATGCTGGTCGGCGGCATCCAGCTGGCCACGCACTGGTGGACAACCACCGACAAGGCCATGCCACGCCAGGACGTCATCGACTACCTCACGATGATGGCCTGGAGCGCGATCGAGGGCATCGCCAGGGCGGGCGGCTCCACCCAGATCTTCACCACACAGCCACATCCCCTTCCCGATATCCCGACACAGGATCTCTGACCAGCTTTTTCTCGCGTTCGAGGGAGCCGGGCTCGACAATGCCGCGCGGTTGGCTACGCTGAACCGAGTGGGGCGCTGTGGCTTGCGTCACCAGGGGTGGTCGTGTGACGCTGCGCGTCTGCGCCGCTGCGCACGTCGGCACCAACGGAGGTACCTCGATGGCGAAAAACGTGCCGACTTCCCGGCTTGCCCGTGGAACAAAACTGGGGGCGGTCGCGGCGGGTTCGGTCATCCGCTCGAAGAAGACCAGGCTATCGATGCGCGGCCGCTCGGAGGCGGTGCGCGCGCGGATGGCCGAGGAGTCGATGATCCGCACCACCGAACAGGTGGTCATGGTGCTGGGCACCATGAAGGGCGTCGCTATGAAACTGGGCCAGATGATGTCGGTGCTGGATCTGGATCTGGTGCCCGAGAACCATCGTGAGCGGTTCCAGCAGCGCCTCGCCGTGCTGCGCAACGCGGCACCGACGGTGTCGTTCGAGTCCATGCGCGCGGTGATCGAGCAGGATTTCGGCGCCCCGCTGGCGGAGATCTTCGCCGAGTTCGATCCTGAGCCGATCGCCGCCGCCTCGATCGGCCAGGTGTACCGCGCCACCCTGCACGACGGCCGTGCCGTCGCGGTGAAGGTCCAGTACCCCGGTGTCGACGCCGCGGTGCGCGCGGATCTGAAGAACCTCACCATGTTTCGCCGGGTGCTGGCCTCGGCGATGCCGTGGATCACCCCCGCGGTGCTCGACGAGCTGAAACTGAACATGGAGAGCGAGCTCGACTACCAGGCCGAAGCCGCCACGCAGTCCGAGATCGCGCACCTGTATCGCGAGCACCCGTTCATCGTGGTGCCGGCCTCGGTGCCCGAGCTGTCGACCACCCGTGTGTTGGTCAGCGAGTTCATCGACGGCGACGGCTTCGACGAGATCCGGAAAATGCCCGCTGCGCTTCGCGATCGGGTCGGCGAGATCATCTACCGGTTCTATGTCGGCTCGCTGTTCAGCTTCAACGAGTTCTGTGGCGACCCGCATCCGGGCAATGTGCTGCTCGCTCGTGACGGCCGGGTCGCCTTCCTCGACTTCGGGCTGTTCAACCGGATGGACCCCAAGCTGGTCGGCTTCGAAATCGAGTGCCTGCGCGCGGCCGCCGAGGATCGCGCCGAAGACCTGCGGCAGTTGATGATCGATCGCGGCGTGATCGATTCGCCGGAGGAGATCGGCGCCGAGGAATGCCTCGAATACGTGCTCGCCGCCTCGGAATGGTGTCTGGTCGACGAGGAACTCACCATCACCCCCGAACTGGC
The DNA here is from genome assembly GCF_042720495.1 of Nocardia sp. NPDC058480. Classification (NCBI taxonomy): domain Bacteria; kingdom Bacillati; phylum Actinomycetota; class Actinomycetes; order Mycobacteriales; family Nocardiaceae; genus Nocardia; species Nocardia sp. NPDC058480. The sequence continues at coordinate 922,400 of NZ_JBHXMN010000001.1, forward strand.
CAGCGGCGCTTTCCTGCTCGCCGTCGACCCGAGGGCCAGCGAGTTCACCGGCATGAAGCAGCAGAACCTGCCGCCCGAACACCTGTTCTCCCGCCGCGCCGACTTCCTCACCTTCGGCATGCTCGGCCAGCTCGACAGCACCAACAACTGGCATTCGATCGCCAGGGAATGGCTCTACGGCGACCAGCCGGTCACCGAACTCGGTCTGGCCCACCGCGATTGGCTCAGCACCCACCCACCCAAACCGGTGAAGAAGACCCGCGCCCGCAAGGCGAGCGCAGCAGCCACCAAGCCCTGATCATCTCTTCTCGAAAGGCGCGCAATGCCGCAGCACCGTGAGTTCGACCTGATCCTGTTCGGCGCAACGGGTTTCGTCGGCAAACTCACCGCCGAATACCTGCTCACCGCGGCCCCGGCCGACGCCAAGATCGCCCTGGCCGGTCGCTCGGCGGGCAAGCTCGCCGCCACCCGCGCCGAGCTGGGCCCGGCTGCCGTGAATTGGGAACTCGTCGTCGCCGATTCCAGTGATCCGGCATCGCTGGCGGCCATGGCCGAGCGCACCAAAGTCGTGGTCACCACGGTCGGCCCGTACCTGCGCTACGGCATGCCGCTGCTGGGCGCGTGCGCCGCGGCGGGCACCCACTACGCCGATCTCACGGGCGAGCCGCTGTTCATCCACGACGCCATCGAGAAGTTCGAGCAGACCGCGGTCGACTCGGGCGCCAAGATCGTGAATTCCTGTGGCTACGACTCGATTCCGTCGGATCTGAGCGTGTACGAGATCTACCGCGCCACCATCGCCGACGACACCGGCGAGCTCGAGGACACCACCCTGGTCGCCTATCTCAAGGGCGGCATGAGCGGCGGCACCATCGATTCCGGGCGCGCCATGATGGAAGACATCGCGGCCGATTCCACGCGCGGCAAGATCCTGGCCCACCCGTATTCGCTGAGCCCGGATCGCAGCATGGAACCCGATGTCGGCCGCCAGTCCGATCAGGCGCTGGCCCGCGCCGACAGCATCGACGCCAGCCTGGACGGCTGGGTCACCACGTTCGTGATGGCCTCGCACAACACCAAGGTCGTGCGCCGCACCAACGGCCTGCTCGGCTGGGCCTACGGCAAGCAGTTCCGCTACCGCGAGGTGATGAACGCGGGCACCTCGGCCGCCGCGCCGCTGGTCGCCGCGGGTATCGCGGGCGGCATCGTGGCCGGCATGGCCTCGGGCGCAGTGCTTTCGAGGGTTTCGCTCGGCCGCAAGCTGCTCGACCGGATCCTGCCCAAGCCCGGCACCGGCCCCGACGAGAAGGCCCGCCGCAGTGGCTGGTTCACCATGAAAACCTTCGCCCGCACCAGCTCGGGCGCCAAGTACCAGGCCACCTTCTCCGGCACCGGCGATCCCGGCTACCAGGCCACCGCGGTACTGCTCGGCCAGAGCGGACTGAGCCTGGCCTTCGACACGCTGCCCGAGCGCGCCGGCGTGCTCACCCCCGCTTCCGCGATGGGCGAGGCGCTCACCGCGCGGCTGCGCGAGGCGGGCATGACCATCGAGGTAGCACGGCAGTGAATCTCGCCCGCAAGACGATGAACGCCCCGGCGCTGGCGGCGGTATACGAGCACGCGTGGCGACCCACGCTGTTCTACCTCGCCAGCGGCCGGACCACCGGCACCGACCGCCGCGACGCGGTCGACACCCTGCGCCTGAGCGGCCCCATGAAGGTGCTCGATGTGGCATGCGGCCCAGGGAATTTCACCCGCTACCTCAGCGAGTACCTGACCAAGGGCGGCTTCGTCACGGGCCTGGACTACTCGGCGCCGATGCTGGCCAAAGCCGCCACCGACAACGCGAGCGCGCGGGTCGGCTACGTCCGCGGCGACGCCCGCACGCTTCCGTTCCCCGACGGAACCTTCGACGCCGTCTGCTGTTTCGGCGCCCTCTACCTGATCCCCGACCCGCTGGTCGCTACCCGCGAGATGATCCGCGTCCTCGCCCCCGGCGGCCGCATCGCGATCAGCACCAGCTACGTCGAGGACAACCTCTTCGGCTCGGCGACCAGCCTGGCCGCCAGCGCGGGCGGCCTACGCCTGTTCGACCGCGACACCTTCCCGAAGCTGTTCGCCCGGGCGGGCCTGACAGAAATAGACCAGCGCGTCCGCCGTTTCATGCAATACGTGGACGCCACTCGCCCACTCTAAGCGGTGTAGCAAATTTGCTACACTCGTAGCATGGCCGCCGTTCCTGCACGTGACCTGCGCAATCACACTGCCGAGGTGCTGCGGCGCGTCGAGGCGGGGGAGGAAATCGAGATCTTGCGGGACAACCGACCCGTGGCGAAACTGATTCCCTTCCCCTCTCGCCGACAGTGGATCCCCGCGACAGAGATTATCGGCGAACTGGTCCACCTCGGCCCGGACACCACAGGGTTGCGTGCCGAACTCCGTGAAACCCTGTCCGACACGACAGATGACCTCCGTTGGTGAGCGAATCGCAGCGGGCGCTGGCCGACACCTCGATCTTCATCGGGCTGGAGGCGCAGCGGTTCGACCGAGCTGCGGTCGCGAACTATGAGTGGGGTGTCTCCGTGGTGACCTTGGGAGAACTGCGGCTAGGTGTGCTGCACGCCAAAGAGCCCGAGTCTGCCTCACGGCGACTGTCGACCTACCAACTCGCACAACGATTCACCCCGATCGGCATCGACGAAAGGGTCGCGGAGTCGTGGGCCTTGCTGGTTTCGAGGCTGCGGGCCGCGGGCCGGAAGGTTCCGATCAACAACAGCTGGATAGCGGCCACCGCGATCACCCATGGCATCCCGATCGTGACCCAGGGCGGCGACTACGACTCGATGCCAGGTTTGCAGGTCATCAAGCTCTGACCCCGTATCGCGCCCACCGTCAGCGCCGCCCTGACCGTTCGCCGGGCAGACCGGCGACGAACGCCTGCCTTGCGGCTGACGACGCCACCGGGGCTCACAAGGGGGAATGCTGTGCGCCGACGGCGGCGGCGGACAAGGGGGCCCGCCCGGTCTGAGCCTGGTACCCGGCTAGACCAGGCTCAGCCAGTAGTCCTGGAACTTCAGGAACACCAGCAGCAGCACCACCGCGTAGAACACCACGACCAGGGTCCAGCGCCATTCGGCGAGGATCCCCATCGCACCACGCGAGCGACCCCACAACTCCTGGGTGATCACCGCGAACAGCACCGGCACCGCCGCCCACACCACCATGCAGTACGGGCACAGCGCGTTGATCCGGTACAGGCTCTGGAAGATCAGCCAGCACAACCCGGCGACACCGAGGACGGTTCCGAGCCACAGCCCGCCCCAGATCCAGCGCGGGAACCCGACGCCGACCACCGACAGGACGCCGAGGGTCACCACCACCGAGAACCCGACGACGCCGATCAGCGGGTTGGGAAAGCCGAAGACCGCGGCCTGGTCGGTCTTCATGATCGACCCACACGACAGCACCGAGTTGATGCTGCACGAGGTGACGTAATTCGGGTCGACGAACAGCTTGAACCGTTCGACGGTGAGCGTGAACGACGCCAGCCAGCCCGCCAGCCCGGCGATCAGCAGCAGCCAGGCCGAGCGGGCGGGGGCGGTGATCACTTGGCCGCGTCAGCGATCACGGAGGCCAGGCCGTTCTCGGTGAAGATCGCGTCGGACTGGTTCAGCTGGCCGTTGATGTACACCGACGGCGTCGACTTCACGCCACTCTGCAGCGTGGTCTGGGTGACCTGCTGGATGTAGTCGTTGTACGGCTTGTCGGTGATGCACGTCGCCACGGCCGGATCGGTGTACCCGGCGCCGACGGCGATCTCGATGAGCTCGTCGTTGCTCAGGCCGGCGCCACCCTCGGCGGGCTGCTTGTCGAACATGGTCTGCAGCCAGCTCTGGTACTTGGTCGTATCGGACTTCGCCACGCAGAACGACGCGTTCGCCGCGCGCGAGGAGTACTGGTTGGTCGAGGCCTTGTCGAGGAAGGAGATGATCTGGTACTCGACGGAGGCGGTGCCGTCGGCGGCGGCCTTGGCCAGCGCCTCACCGTTGGCGGTCTCGAACTGCTTGCAGGCCGGGCACTGCAGGTCAGCGACCACGCGCACCTTGACCTTCGCATCGGGGTTGCCGATCACGACTGTGCCGGTCTCGGTGACCGCCCCGCCCGTCGCGGGCAGCTGCGCCGCCGAAATCGTCGTCGACTCCTCGTCGGAATCGGACTTGTTCACCGCGATACCGATGCCGATGGCCGCCACCAGCGCGACCAGCACCGCAGCGACACCGACCTGGATCGCGATCTTGCGCTTCTTGTCGGCCGCCTCAGCCGCTGCCAGCGGATTCTTGCCCGAGGGCCTCTTGCCCGTGCTCACCGTCGTCACACGCCTTTCGCTCGTTGGCTCCCCACCTCCGAATATCATGCGGGCCGAACCTGAGAGTTTCCGCAAAGCTGGGATTCAGGACTCGTCGAGTCGTTTCAACTGCTCGGCGATATCGAAGTCGGCGGGCGGCCAGTCGAGTTCCAACCTGGCCAGCGCGGCGATCAGCAACTCGGTGACCGCGAGGCGCGCGTACCACTTGTGGTCCGACGGCAGCACGTGCCATGGCGCGTAATCGGTGTTGGTGCGTTCGAGAACGGCCTGGTAGGCCTTCTGATACTCGGGCCAGTAAGCGCGTTCGGTGATGTCGGAGGGGTTGAATTTCCAGTATTTGTCCGGCCGCTCGAGACGTTCGCGCAGCCGCCGCTTCTGCTCGTCGAGTGAGACGAACATGGCGACCTTCACGATGGTGGTGCCCGCGTCGGCGACCTCCTTCTCGAAGGCGTTGATCTGGTCGTAGCGCTGCTCCCACTCCGCCTGCGGCACGAGATCGTGCACCCGCACCACCAGCACGTCCTCGTAGTGGGAGCGGTCGAAGACACCGATCTGACCGTGCGCGGGCAGCTTGTTGCGGATGCGCCACAGGAAGTCGTGCTGCTTCTCCAGTTCGGTCGGCACGCCGAAGGACGCGTGATCGACGCCCTGCGGGTCGACCGAACCGATGACGTGGCGCACGATGCCGCCCTTACCCGCGGTATCCATGCCCTGCAAGATCAGCAGCACGCTGTGCTGTCCGCCGGTGCGACCGTGCGCGAACAGCTTCTCCTGCAAAACCGACAGCACCGTGGCCCGTTCGGCGAGCAGTTCCTTGCCCAGACGCTTGTCGCCGGTGAAACCCGGTGTGCTCGAGGTGTCGAGATCGGCGACGCGCTGACCGTCGGCGCGCAGTGCGATATCGGCCGTTTCGGTCCAGTGTTTCGCCATTTCCCATGCCTACCACTAGTGGGTGGGTTTACCGGGCAAGCTCGACGCAATCGTTGCCTGCCAGCACTGCACGCCCGCCGGGTCGGCGATGTCGGCGCTGTGGACATACACGGGATCTCGGCCCGCGCCGCGCTGGGCGCGGTAGTCGGCGAGCAGGCGGAACGCGATGGCGCCGAGCGGGATGATCGCGGCCAGATTGACCAGCGCCATCACGCCCATGAACACATCGGCCAGGTTCCAGATCAGGCTCACCGAGCCGAGCGCGCCACCGAAGACGGCCACCAGCACCAGGATTCGGAACGCGGTGAGTACCTGTGGACGACTGGTGATGAATTCGATATTGGCGCGACCGTAGTAGAAGTTGCCGATCATCGAGCTGAACGCGAGCAGGAACACCACCGCGGTGAGCACGTGCCCGGCCCAGGTGCCCAGCGAGGCCTGCAGCGCGCTCTGGGTGAGGTCGGCGCTGCGCCGCTCGGACAGGTCCGGGTCGGAGGTGAGAATGATGAACGCGGTGATCGAGCAGATCAGCAGGGTATCGAAGTAGACGCCGAGCGACTGGACCAAACCCTGCTTCACCGGATGCGAGACATCCGCTGCCGCAGCGGCATTGGGCGAGGACCCGAGTCCGGCCTCATTGGAGAACATGCCGCGCCGGATACCTTGCGCGAGCGCGGTACCGATCCCGCCCCCGACCACCTCGCGCAGCCCGAACGCCCCGCCGACGATATCGGCGAGCACCCGCGGCAGGTCGGTGAGGTTGAGCGCCACCACGGCGATGCCGAGCAGCAGATACACGATCGCCATCACCGGAACCAGCACCTCGGTGATATGGCTGATCCGGCGCACCCCGCCGAAGATCACCACCCCGAGCAGCGTGATCAGGCACAGTCCGATCAGCGGGGCGAACCAGTCACCATCGAGCGCCGACAGCGACGCCCGCCCGGTCGCCACGATGGTGTTGGACTGCACCGCGTTGAACACGAACCCGAAGGTCACCGTGATGATCACCGCGAAGGCCATCCCCTGCCATCGCCGGCGCAAGCCGTACTCCATGTAGTAGGCCGGGCCGCCGCGAAAAGTCCCCGGTTCCGTCTCCCGCCGCTTGTAGAGCTGGGCTAGCGTCGATTCCACGAACGCCGACGCGGCTCCGACCGTGGCCATCGCCCACATCCAGAACACCGCCCCCGGCCCACCGACACTGATCGCGGTCGCGACCCCCGCGATATTGCCGGTCCCCACCCGCGCCGCCGCGGAGATACTGAAGGCCCCGAACGCCGACACCGACTTCTTCCCGTCGGCCGCCGTCGGCCCCTTCTCCGCGACCACCCGGAACATCTCGGGCAACATCCGCAGCTGCACCACCCCACTGCGCACGGTGAAGTACAGCCCAGCCACGATGACCAGCGGAATCAGCAGCCAGTTCCAGAACACATCATTGACATCGACGATCACCGAGTTCAAGGTGTCCATCCGGCGAACGCTACCGCCGCCGCACGCCACGACCGGTCAGGCGGCGACCGATGTTGCCGGTTCGATCACCGATCTTTCGAATGCTCTTGCCGGAGCATCCGGATCAGCTTGTGGAGGTGCGCAGGTTCTTGGATGCAACCCCGGACACCGCCGAAGTGACCATCCTGCGTTCAGCAGCGGGCGAGGTGGTGGCTTTACCTGCTGAGGTTTTCGAGGGGCTCCGCTTGGTCGCGCTCGCATTGTCCGAAGGGAAGGCGGTCACGGTCGCGCCGCTGCACACCACGCTGACAACCCAGGAAGCCGCCGAGCTCCTCGGGATGAGCAGACCCACATTCGTCAAGCTCTTGAACTCGGGCAGCATTCCGTTCACCCGACCAGGCCGACACCGTCGCGTCCGCCTCGCGGACGTGCTGTCCTTTCGCGAGCACCGGCGTACCGAACGTGCCGCTGGATTATCAGAACTGACCAGGATCTCCGAGGATCTGGATCTCTACAACGACACCCCTGCGGAGCCGTTGAAACGAGAGGACTGATGCAGCGAGTCTTACTCGATACCTGCGTTTTGTACTGGTAGATCGGATGGAGAACCACCCCAAAGATCGGCACGTGCTGGCGGCGGCGCTGCAAGGCAACGCAGATGTGCTGCTGACATTCAACCTCGAGGACTTCGAGGTCAGACCTATCGGCGACGGGTTCCCGGAGCTACTGCACCCGGACGCCTTTCTGCTGGATGTCTTGGATCTGGCACCCGGCCGAGTGATCAGGTTGCTCGACAGACAGGTTGCCGAGCACAAACGTCCACCGAAGCACATTCAAGGTCTACTCGACGTGCTCGACCGCTCCGGAGTTCCGGGCTTCGATGCCGAGGTGCGGCGCCACCTCGACTAACACCCTGGCGACTCAGTGGCTGAGGGCCGCCACGGCGAACATTGCGGCTACGCCGAAGGTCGAACGCGACCACGCCGAACATCACCCCCGCGGCCAACCGAAAACCAGGTGTTTGCGGTCGCCGATCCGCATGGCGACGAAACCGCCGAACAGCGTCGACAACACCGACACCAGGGACAACAGGATCGCCACGAGGTGCCTATTCGTCGGTGGATGCGGCTTCGGACTCGGCTTTCTTGCGCTTCTTTTTCTTCGGTGCCGACGAGTCGGCCTCTTCGGTGACTTCGTAGCGCCGCACATACGCGCCCGCGAATCCTTGCAGCGTGGCGGTGACAGGAATCGCGAGTAGGGCGCCGGTTGGCCCGAGTAACGCGGCGCCCGCGATCACCGCTCCGAAGGCCACCGCCGGATGCATGTCCAGGGTGGTCGCGGTGATGCGTGGTTGCAGAACGTAGTTCTCGAACTGCTGATAGGCGACGATGAACAGCAGGATCCACAGGGCGGTGATCGGGTCGTGCACCAGCGCGACCAGCACCGGCAGCGCACCGGCCATATACGTGCCGACGGTCGGGATGAACTGGGAGACAACGCCGACCCACAGCGCCAAGGCGACCGCCGACGGCACATCGAGCAACCGCAGCGCGACATAGTGCGCGATCGCCGAGCACAGCGCGAGCAGGGCCCGCGAATAGATGTAGCCGCCGGTCTTCTCGACCGCGATGTCCCAGGCCCGCAACACATGCTTCTGCTGTTTCGGCGGCAGCAGCGAACACACCCAGGTGCGGAAGCGCGGTCCGTCGGCCGCGAAGTAGAAGGTGAAAAGCAGTACACCGAGCAGCTGGAACAGCGCGCCGATCGCGACTGTGCCGATGCCCCAGACGTTTCCAGCCAGACCGACCAGATACTTCTCGATCGTGGAACTCCACTCCGAGGCGTACTTGGTCAGGTCGTCGCCCGAAATATCTTGGTGGAAGGTCGAATTGACCCAGTCGACCAGGTCCTGGACGTAATCGGGGGCATTCGTCACCAGCATGGTCACCTGGTTGACCAGCAGCGCGCCCAGCGTCCATACGAACGCGACGATCACCACCAGCACCACCAGGAACACCGCACCGGTGCCCGCCCCGCGCCGAACACCGCGCGCGGCAAGCCAATTCACGGCGGGTTCGATCGCGAACGCCAGGAATATCGACACCAGCAGCACGGTCAGCAAGCCCTGCATCTTGGCGAGCACCCAGAACGCCGCGATCAACCCGGCTACCGCGAGCACGACGTACAGCAACGCCCGCGGCAGCCAGCGCGGCGGTGTTCGCACCGACCAGAAGCCAGGCAGGGCACTCACGGCGGCGGGTTCAGCGGATTCGTCCTCGGCAACCACGAATCTCACGGTACCGAGGACGAGCGCCCGCGGCCCGTCGGCGCGCGTGCCGCGGACCCGCCTCGACTACACCGTGGCGGTGTCGATCACGAAGCGGTACTGGACATCGCTGGCGACCACGCGGTCGTACGCGGAGTCGATCTCATCGGCGGAGATCAGTTCGATCTCGGCGCCGATCCCGTGCGAGGCACAGAAGTTCAGCATCTCCTGGGTCTGCGCGACACCGCCGATCATCGAACCGGCCAGTGACCGGCGGAAGCCGGCGAGGTGGCGCCCGGTGACGCTCATCGGGTTCTCCGGCAGGCCGAGGATGACGAGTGTGCCGTCGAGGGCGAGCAGGCGCAGGTAGCTGTCGATGGGCAGGTCGGCCGACACCGTGTTGATGATCAGGTCGAACTGACCGCGCAGCTGACGGAAGGTTTCCTTGTCGCTGGTGGCGTAGTAGTGGTCGGCTCCCATGCGCAGGCCGTCGTCGCGCTTGCGCAGCGACTGGCTCAGCACCGTGACCTCCGCGCCGAGCGCCGCGGCGATCTTCACCCCGACATGCCCGAGCCCGCCCATCCCGATGATCGCGACCTTCTTGCCCGGTCCCGCGTTCCAGTGCTTCAGCGGCGAATACAGCGTGATGCCCGCGCACAGCAGCGGCGCGGCGACATCGAGGCCGATACCTTCGGGAATCGCGACGACGAAGCTCTCGTCCACCACGATCTGCGTGGAGTAGCCACCCATCGTGTACCCGCCCGGCTGCGCGGTTTCGGGGACGGGCGAGTTATAGGTCCAGGTGGAGCCGTTGGTGCAGTACTGCTCCTCGCCCGCCAGACACGGCACGCACTTGCCACACGAGTTCACCAGGCAGCCGACGCCGACCCGGTCACCGATCTGGTACTTGCGCACCGACGAGCCGACCGCGGCCACGATGCCCGCGATCTCGTGGCCGGGCACGCACGGATACTGCGCACCGCCCCACTCGTCGCGCGCGGTGTGGATATCGGAGTGGCAGATACCGGCGTACTTGATGTCGATCAGGACATCGTCGGGACCGACTTCGCGACGTTCGATCGTGACCTTTTCGAAGGCCCCGTCGGGAGAGGGCTTGGCGTAGGCGGCAGCGGTGCTCATGGCTACATGCCTACAGCCGCATGCGTGCTTTGCCAAGTAGACCGTACCGACGGCGGTGTCTCGAGCCCGATCCGACGAGTCGAGCCTCGTACCGCGTCCTTATCGAGACCGGCGGACCCGGAAAACGGGTCACAATGGACTGGTCGGCTCGCGAGAGAGGACATGTGCTGTGAAGCGTGTCGGACGAGTGCTGGTGACGATGCTGGTTGCGCTGCTCGGGGTCTGCGCCTTTCTCGGGTATCGCGGGGAGTTCGCCCTGGTCGAGCCGGAGTTCGTGGCGCAAGCGCAGGCGCCGGTGCTGGTGCCGCTCGACCCCGTGCTGGTCGCCGGGCAGGTGGAATCGGTACTGGTCAATATCGACGTCGACGCGGCCGGTTTCGGCGTCGGAGCGGCCGGGTCGGGGATCGTGCTCACCGCCGACGGGCAGATTCTGACCAGCCATCACGTGATCAAAGGGGCCGAGGCGCTGAGCGTCACCGATATCGCCAACGGGTTCGTCTACGAGGCGACCGTGCTCGGCTACGACTCCGGCGCCGACATCGCGCTGTTGTCGTTGGGTGGGGCAACGGGACTGCCGACCGCGCGGCTCGGCACCTCCGCTGACCTGCGGATCAGCCAGGATGTGCTGGCCATCGGCGACGCGGGCGGCGACGGCGGTCCGCCCACCTCGGTCGCCGGCCCGATCACCGATCTGGACGCGACGATCGTCGCCATGAACTCCGCCGACCTGACCCGCAAAGCGCTCAACGGGATGGTGGAGATCGCCGCGCCGGTGATGGGCGGGCAGTCCGGCGGCGCGCTGGCCGACGCGTCGGGGGCGGTAGTCGGGGTGATCACCGCGGCGTCGGGCGAGGCCGCCAGGGCCGAGGGCAAACCGGCCAACGGGTACGCGGTCCCGATCGACACCGCCATGCGGATCGTGGCCCAGATCCGTTCGGGGACGCCGACCGAAACCGTCCATATCGGCCCGACAGCCACCCTCGGCGTGCAGGTCATCGACGCCAGACCGGCCGGTGCGCAGGTGAGTTGGGCCTTCTACGGCCAGCCCGCGCGCGAGGCCGGGATCAGCATCGGGGATGTGATCACCGCGGTCGACGGCGTCTCGATCACCACCGCCAAGGCCCTCAGCGCGGCCATCAACGTCCGCAAGCCCACCGATCCGGTCCGGCTCGATGTCACTTCGCCGGACGGCGCGACCCGGACCGTCGAGGTGGCGCTGGCCAAGGGAACACCCAACTAGCCGATCCGACGCGCTCGACCATCGAACCAGCACGCAGCGATCTCACCCGCTCCGGGCGATGTGCGCCGATCGTGCATCGGCGGATGCTGGTGTCGCGCGGTCCGACAACGGTCGCGCGCGATGCGGACGCCAGGACGAGGAGCGCACATGCCGGATCAGACCGTCCCCGAATTGACCGCCCATGCCTATCTGTACGGATTCCCCCTGGTCTTCAACCTCGATTCGATCGAGCGATTGCACCGCGAAGGCATCGGTGAGATCCCCGCGACGCCGTTCAACTACTTCGCCCATGCCCGCACTCTCGCCGACGCCACGGCGACCTTCGTCTCGATCAACAATGACACCCTGTACTCGGTCGCCCTGATCGACCTTTCAGTCGGTCCAGTGACCTTCCACGTGCCGGACGCCGGCGATCGGTACTACGTCATGCAGTTCGTCGACGCCTGGACCGACAACTTCGCCTACGTCGGCACCAGGGCCACCGGAAACCGCGCGGGCGACTACCTCCTCGTACCGCCGGGCTGGACCGGTACCGCCCCCGACGACACAACGGTTATCCATTTCCCCACCGCTGTCGGCGTGATCGCCGGCCGATGGGCCTGCGCCGGCGAGGACGACCTCCCCGCCGTGCACGCCTTGCAGGACGCGCTGACCTTGACAGCCGCCGACCGAGCCGCACAGCCGACGGGACTTCCGTCGCCGGATCCGACGGTCGCCCCGGACCTGATGTTCCTCGAGAAGGTCCGTGTCTGGTCGCAGGCCTTTCCGCCCGCGAAGCGCGATCTCGCGCTCCAGGAATCGTTAGCGCGGATCGGCCTGACGACAGCGGGCGCCTCGCCCTACCTCACCCTCGACCCGGATCGAGCATCCGCGCTGCGCGCCGGACTGGGCGAGGGCCAGGAAGAACTGGGCAACGTGATAAAGAGCGGGGCGGGCGCCGGGGACAACGGCTGGCAGCTCACACTGCACCTGTTCGACTACAACATCGACTTCTTCGAGGTCGGCACGCGCGACGACGAGAACTTCAAGATCACCGACCCGACCAAGCGGATCATCGCTCGCGCCGTAGCCGCCAAGGCCGGACTCTGGGGCAACCACGCCTACGAGGCCGCCTACGCGATGATCTACACCGACAGCACCGGCCGGCAGTTGACCGGCGCGAACACCTACACCCTGCGCCTTGACCCCACCCCGCCGGTCAACGCCTTCTGGTCGGTCACCATGTACACGACCCCCGACTTCTACCTGTGTGCCAACCCGATCGACCGCTACTCGATCGGCGACCGCACCCCCGGCCTCGTCTACGACGACAACGGCGCCCTCACGATCACCATCAGCCACACCGAGCCCGCCGACCCCAAGGCCCGCGCGAACTGGCTCCCCGCCCCGGCCGGGGACTTCCGCCCCTGCCTGCGTATGTACGAGCCACAACCCCCAATCCTCGACCAAACCTACGCCCTCCCCCCGATCACCAAAACCTGACCGATTCCTCGTCCTGCCTTGCCCGTTGGAGCACCTCGGCTTCGGTCGGTGGGCTGGCGGGGTGGTAGCTCAGGCACAGTGGGGTGGTGAGTTTTCGGAACGCCCGGCCCTCGGTAGCTCCGTAGAACTGACCGGTTCTCAGGCGGCCGATGTCGTCCAGGTTCCCACCCCAGCTTGCGGCGATGCTCTTGGCTGTTTGGATCTGGACCGCTGTGCCCAGCTTGCCGAAGAACTGGATCGCTGTGTTGCCGACGACCCTGCTGTCCAGCCCTTTTGGTGCCTGCGTGGCGTAGGCGATACCCAGTCCGTACTTTCTTGCCTGCGCCGCGAGCATCAGCGTGCTGGCGGAGGCCGGAGTGTGCTTGCCCGAGGGCGCGAGCATCTGTGCTTCGTCGAGTACGAGCAGCGCGCCGAGTGGCCGGTCGCCCGCCGGGTTGGTCTTGAAGTAAGTGAACAGGGCAACCTGTAGCTGGCTGACGAAAGTGGCGCGTTGGTCGGGGTCGGGTAGTCCGACGCAACTGACCACCGAGACTCGAGCCTTCTTGCCAGGTGCGGGGGTCAGCAGAACGCCGGGGTCGAGGGGTTCTCCGTCGCCACCGAACAGGGGGTCGTTGATCATGGAAACCGTGAGACCGTCCGCCATTTCGGCGGCGAGGTCCGCGGCGTTGCGCACGCGACTCACACCGTCGGGGAGGTCCGCGAGCAGGTCGATGAGGCCCGTCAGTTTCGTCTGTCCCGACCTGGCGAAATGGGTGAGCGTCTGCAACAGCACCGCGCGCGCCTTTTCCGACTTCGTCCGTGCGATGCCGGACCGCGTCAGCAGATCACCGGCGGCAACTTCCACTGCGGTCCGCAGTTCATCCGGGTCGTCGAGCACCGCCGCGAAATCCGGGAGCGGGTTCAGGATGAGGGGTCGCCCGGCCTGTCGACGCGGAGTCCACACGACCACATCGGTCTCGGCCAGGTACCGTGCGGCCTTCTCGGCATCGCCCGGCTGCCACTCCGACGGCGCTTCCTGCCACGCATCACCGAGCCGGGAAAGGTCGTTGTTCACGTCGAGGACGATCACCGAAACCCCGTGCAGTGCTACTTCTTCCACTAGCCGGCGGAGCAGCACGGTTTTGCCTGAGCCGCTGCTCGCGAACAGAACGAGATGCTTACGCAACAATTCCAGCGGAATGACGAATTCGCTGCTGTCGGCGAGCCCACGACCGAGCGTGACCGTCGGCCCAGAGGATTCGACCACCGCTGGGCTGACGGGCTCGACCCCGGAGTGACCATTGGCGTTGATCTCGTTCGAATCCGGCTGCACAACAGCTGATTCGGGAAGACTGCCGAACACCCGGCGGAACAACTGAGTCTTTCCAGCGGGCCCGCGCTCCACCAGCCAAGCGTCGAACCCTGGCTTCGCCTCGGCGAGCATGTGCTGTAGCGCGGTGAATGTCCGGAGATCGTCCTGGGAAATGGGCAGCGTGCTTCCATCCGCCGAGGCCAGATCATCCAGCATCGCGGCGGTTTTGGGCCCCTTCGAGAAGGGGATGTTGCGCAGAATCGTCAGATGCCGGTTGCCGTCGGACTCCTCGATGCCGGATTCGATGACCGCCGAGCGCATCCGGGACTGCACAGCCAGGTGGTGGGTGTGCCCGATCGCCCGGAAACTCCAGTGTTCCTGCTCTTCGAGGATGGGGTCGACCGTGCGGAGCAGGCGTGCGTGCAGCGCCCGCCCGGTGGCGGTCGCCGAGTCGATGCTCAGGTCGTCGCGATCGCGTTGCTCGAGGACGAAACACTGCAGGGCAGCCTTGAGCAGGGCGGCCATGATTTCGTCTTCTTCGGCCGGGTCGAGCGGCATGGTGGAATCGGCGGCTTCGCGTAGTTCGGCGAAGCGGTTGTCGAAACCACTCAGGTCCACCTGCGGCACCGGCACATTCGCCTCAGCACCGGCCCCGATAGCGGCGAAGTCGGCGAGTTCCCGAATCTGGCCTCGCTCCAGGCAATTCCGCACGTGCTCGGCGACGAGTTGCAGCAACCTGCGCGGCGTGTAGCGGGTCACGTCGGCCGCTTCGAAGGCGCGCGCGGCGATCGGCCAGGTCGGGTACGGCGGCGTGAAGTCGACCTCGTCGTACTGAACCGCCAGATGACCCGCGACAACCGCCGCCGCCACCGGGGCGCCGGGAAGCGCGGTGGCCAAGAACCGCTCGGCGAATCGGTCGGCGGATGAGGACAGCCCTTGCGTTTTCAGATAATCCCAGGTGGTGGGGATGCACGCGGCGATGATGATCGTGCGCACCGTCTCCTCCCGCAGCTTCATCAAGCTGTCCGCGAGGTTCGCCGCCTTCGCCCCACCCCTGTTGGCGGAATCGGCCATGACGGCATCGATCTGATCGAGCGCGATCACCACCGGCCCCGCCGCGCCGAACAACCTGATCAGATCCTGAAAGATCAACTGCGCATTGCTGTTTCCGCGCCGGAATCCCCACTCCCTGGCGACATCCTGATCGATCGGGTCACGCAGAATGAGAACGCTGTCGCCCACATCGCGCAGGGGACCGCCCGCGCGGAACAGCACCAGGGCCCGCAGTGTGTCTTGGCACTGGTAGGCCAATTGTGGTTCCGGAATGGACAAGTCGGCCAGAAACTGTTCGACGTCCTCGGGCTTGGGCCGCATCGGGCCGGCGATCCGCGCGGTGCGCTCGCGGTCGTAGCCGGCCCGCTCGGCGAGCGCGACCAGCATCCGGCGCAACTGCCCACCGTCGGCGTCGATCAACCGGTTCATCACCCCGTGAACGGCTCCGTCCCAGAACGATTCACCGTCGATCAGCTTCGGCATGAAGAAGAATCCACCGTGGTCCTGGACGTACTGCCGAATCCAGCCGAGCAAGTGCGTCTTCCCGACCCCGGGATCGCCGTTGAGAATGAACCCGGTCGGCGACATGTCCGGCCGATCCTTCGCCAGACCGATCGCCCTGGCGATCTCCGCCGACGCCTCGCGATGCAGCTCCACGACGTGATAACTCTGCGGCCGCCAGATCGAATCCGGGCCGAGTGCGGTGCTGAACTGCACCCGCGCGAGCGCGCGATATTCCAGCTCGTTCACCGCACCGCCTCAACGGTCAGCAGATGACGGGCAGTGCCGCCCAGCACGATCGCCGCCGCGTGATCGTCGTCGGTCAACGTCTTGCGGTCGGCCTCCGCCCGCACGTGCACACCGTCGCGATCGGCGAGCCGCACCATCGCGTCCGAGAAATCGGCGGGCGGGATGTGCGGCAACCTATTACGCAGTTCGGAGAGCCGGACCTGGTCCGGCTTGCCCTTGGTGAGCTCGGTGTATTTGCGGATGATCTGGCCTGCCACATCGGGTACGAAGACATCGGTGAGCAGTTGTCCGGTGGTCTCGAGATGCCGGTGGAGCCCGGCCAGCACCGCGTACAGGGCGCCCCCGAAGGAACCGGATTTCTCCGGGCGCGGGCGCGCGAGCTCCTCGGTGCACCACCGCGCACCCTGCTCGGTGAGTTCGTGCACGAGCGCACGACCGACCTTGACGCTGTCGACCAGCCCCAGCTTGTTGAGCCGCAGCCGGGGTTTGCCATCGAGTGTCACCCCGGCCACCGCGAACAGCTCGGCGTTGGTGAGTTCGCGTGCCTCTGCCAGCAGCGTCAGCAGCACTGCGAGTTCTCGTGGGCTCATCTGATCCGACAATGTTCGATCCGTTCTCTCACGATCCGTCGCCTTCGATGACGGTGAATCCGTTTTCGGAAACTTGCAGGTCACGTCTACCGTCGAAGGTTCCGGTAGCGCGAACGCTGGCTCCAGAGCTATGTGCCGCAATGGCTTTCGCGTACTCGTCGGCGGTGCGCAGCCGCACCGTGACGCGTCGTCGCCGTCCGGTGCTCGTCTCGTCGACAACGAGCACACCCCGCACGATCGCCTTCGGTCCGCCGTCGTTGTCCAGCCCGACGACGACCCCTTCGACCACTGCGGGCGACTCGGGTCCGGCCAGCACTCCTTGCCGGTCGGTCGGCAGCGGCGCCGAAGCCACCGCCTGGTCGAACAGGCCCGGCAACCGGGCAACCGTGGTGCTGGAGAACTCGACCGCCACATCAGGCCGCGGCACCTGGCGTGACCAGCGGAAGCTCAACTCGAATTGCCTCGGGTCGCGTTCCGCCGACCCGAGCGCGCTGAACAATTCGACGGTTTCGTACCGGATCTCATGCGCGATTCCGAACCGCTCTCCCTGTGCCGCGCCACGCACCGTGGCCGCGATATCGAGCATCCGAATCGCCGAGCCGCGCCCCAGCCGCGAGCCAGGGCCCGCGAGGAACACATCGAATCCGAAGACGTCGCGACGCGGTAGCAGCGTTGTGTCGTCGAGCAACTCGGCGACCGCACGCTCTCGCATCGACGACATCCTGATCTCGCTGCCCGCCACCTGGTATGCGCAGGTGACGAGCAACGAACGCAGGGCCGCCAGCGCGGTTGTTCCGGCCTCGAGCGAAACCTCACCGTCGCCCGCGCGATACCCGACGATATCGATGCCACCGGAAACGATGTCGCGCACAACGACTTCCGTCGACCGCTGCTCGGAATCGGCGACACACCGCACCAGCGCCCGCATACGTGCGGTGAGGTCGACGACCTCGCCGTCGGGCACCAGCACGTCGAACTCGCCGTGTGACCAGATCCGGCCATTGCGCCACTGCACCTGGGGCGTCCAGCCCTGGGCCTGGAGATACCCGATGACCTCATCGAGCCGGGGCGCGGCGACCATCGGCCCTACCTCGGCGATCCGGCGACGAGCGCGGCGAGTGCCTCGACATCGAGCACATTGCTCACCGGAATCGGCACCGACACCTTGCGCTTGGAGTTGTCGACAGCGAAGCGAGCCCGGTCACGCAGTGAGAGGAAGTATCCCGCGTGACGAAGCATCAGCCCGCCGGTGACCGAGTCGGTGAACAGGTCGGCCACAACGGGCACGTGAACGGCGAAAAGGTAACGCGGAACAGCGAAATCGGTGCCGGCGAGCTGGTTGAACTGGGTGTGGCTGAGCCCGCCGAAGATCAGCTGTCCCTGCCGGTACTTCGGCCGCGACACGGTCTTGATCTGCACTTCGATCTGCGGGGAGAAGCCGAATCTGGTCCGCCCCGGCTGCTTGATCGTCAGGTCGACTCCGTCGACATCGAGATCATCGGTCGACCAGATGAGGCCGGCCGCCGAGGCGAGCACCCGGATGTAATCGTGCCCGAACTTCCCTTGATGGTGATGCGGATCGAGCACCGCGTCCCCCTCCCGACCCGACGGTACCGCCGCGAACTGTAGTCGCTGGCACCGAGATCCGCCGGGGTTCAGGCATTCTCATGTTTGAACCATGCCCACGCTGGGTAAAGGATCAGCCGACAACAAAGGGGCGCACCGAAAATCGGTGCGCCCCTTCGGCTTGTTCGCCTACTCCGCTGTCGCGGCCGCCTCCTGCGCGGCCAGCGCCCGCCGGCGAACCCGGCGAGCCGCGGCCACCATGTTCCGCAACGACGGCTCCAACTGCCAGTAGTGGCGGGTCTTGAGGCCGCCGTCGGGATTGGCCCACAATCGTTGCGGGGTTACGGCATTCGCGGCCTGTGTGAGCAGCTCGTCGAACTCGTCGATGTCGGGGATGCGGGCCGAGCGGCTCTCGTACACGCCGGGGCCGACACCGTGGGTGAGGCCGTGGCCGGTGGAGAGGTCCTCGGTGAGCGCCTCGATGACCCATTCGATCGAGCGGGTGGCCACGATCGCGGTGACGTCGGCATCGAGCTGGTCGATCGCGTCGACGACCTCGGTGCGACCGGAATAGCCGATGTGCGTGTGGATCTGGGTGTCGGAGCGCACCCCTGAGGTAGCCAGCTTGAACGCGCCGACCGCCCAGCGCAGGTACTCCTCGCGCCCGCGCGGGCGGGCGGGGAGCAGCTCACGGATGGCGGGTTCGTCGACCTGGATGATCGCGATTCCGGCCTTCTCCAGGTCGACCACTTCGTCCCGAATGGCAAGTGCCACTTGGTCGGCGGTCTCGTAGAGCGGCTGATCCTGGCGAACGAACGAGCGCGCCAGCATCGTGACCGGCCCGGTGACCATGCCCTTGACCGGCTTGTCGGTCAGCGACTGCGCGTAGGTGGTCCACTCCACCGACATCGGCGCGGGCCGCGCCACATCGCCGTAGACGATCGGCGGACGAACACAGCGCGAGCCGTACACCTGCACCCAGCCGAAACGGGTGGTGGCGAAACCGTCGAGCTGCTCGGCGAAGAACTGGATCATGTCGTTGCGCTCGTGCTCACCGTGCACGAAAACATCGAGGCCGATGTCTTCCTGCAGGCGGATCGTCGCCTCGATCTCGGCCTCGACCAGCTTGCGGTAGTCGTCGTCGGACAGCCGCCCCGAGGCCACCTCGTGGCGGGCCTGGCGCAGTTTGCCGCTCTGCGGGAACGAGCCGAGCGTGGTCGCGGGCACCAGCGGCAGGTTCAACCGCTCCTGCTGCGCGGCCGCGCGCACGTCGTAGGGCGCGCGTTCGCGCATCTCGGGGGTCACCGCGTACACCCGCTGGCGCACCGCGTGCTTCTGCTTGAAATGCACCTCGGTCGGCCGCTTGCGCCAGTTCTCCGACGGGCCCTCGGTGAGCGCCTTGGCGAGCGAGACGACTTCGCCCACCTTCTGTTTCGCGAACGCGAGCCGATCGGCGACATTGCCTTCGATGTCGTACTCGGCGAGCACGTCGTAGGGCACGTGCAGCAGCGTGGTGCCGGTGGACACCACCAGATCCGGACACACCTCGGCGATCGCGTTGAGGTAGTTGAGCGTGACGACCCGGTCGGCCCGCCACACATTGGTGCCGCTGATGACACCCGCGTAGATCCGCTTGCGCTTGATCCCGGGGATCTCGGCCAGTTCCTCCGCCGTCATCCGGTACGAGGCCAGATCCAGGCCGATCGCCTCGACATTGCTCGCGGCCAGAATCCGCAGCGCCTCACCGAAGTCGCCGTATTGCCCGGTGACCAGGATGCGCGGCCGCAGCGGCGCCTTCGCCAGCCGGTGGTAGGCCTTCTCGAACGCGGCCAGCTCGGCGGGCGTGCGCTCAGCGGTGAAGCAGGGTTCGTCGAGCTGCACGCAGGTCGACCCGCGCTTGGCGAGGATCTCGAACAGCTCTTCGTAGAACGGCAGCAGCTGATCGAGCAGGCTCAACGTGTCGAACTCGGTCTCGCCCGGCACATGCCCGGCCTTCGACAGCAGCAGCAGCGACACCGGGCCGATCACCACCGGACGCAGCTCGATCCCGCGCGCGGCCGCCCGGTCCCACTCGTCGAGCAGGGCCTCTGGGTGCAGCGAGAACGTGGTGTCGGCGTCGAGTTCGGGCTGACGGTAGTGGTAGTTGGTGCCGAAGAAACGCACCAGCTCGAGCGGCGGGGTGTTCGGATTGCCGCGCGCCATCAGGAAGTAGAAGTCGAGCGGGTCGAGCCCGTCTTCGAACTCCTTGAATCGCGAGGGCACCGCACCGAACAGCAGCGCGTTGTCGAGGATGTGATCGTAGAAGGAGAACGTGTTGCCCGGCACCTGCGTGAGCCCGGTCGCGGCCAGCTCGTTGAACTGACGCTCCTGGATATCGCGGCCTACCGCGCGCAGTTCCTCGCGTTCCATCGATCCGCGCCAGTAGGCCTCGAGCGCACGCTTGAGCTCTCGATGCGGACCGATCCTCGGGTATCCGAGAACGCTCGACCCGAATCCATCGGTGACGTTGACCATGACCGCCGATACTCCCTTTCGATCACACGCTGCGCTCGAGACCTAGCACCGGCCACGCGAGCGCGTCCGGCAACAGCAGCTTAAGCCGCAATAACGCCCCCGCGCCGCTCCCCCCGCAAACCCCGAGCACCTGAGCGCCTCTTGTAAGTCTTTTTAGGGGCCCGCCCTGATCTGGACTGACCGGAGGGTGCGACGAAGGAGTACCCGGAGGGAGGGAAGATCAGGGGCCCGAAGGGCCCCGCTCGAGCGCGCCAGCGCTCCAATAAACACAGCCACCAAACGACCCCGAGCGGGTGGTCCTGATGCGTCCCTACCGAACAGCCCGCATCCGGGCTGTCCAGTCCCCTACTTCCCGTACTGGTAGAACCCGGCTCCGGTCTTCTTACCGAGCAGCCCGGCCTCCACCATGCGCATCAGCAGCGGCGGGGCCGAGTAGAGCGGCTCCTTGAACTCGGAGTACATCGAGTCCGCGATCGACTTCACGGTGTCGAGCCCGACGAGGTCGGTCAGCGCCAGCGGGCCCATCGGGTGGGCACAGCCGAGCACCATCGCCTTGTCGACGTCGTCCTTGGTGGCGAAGCCCGACTCGACCATCCGGATGGCCGAGAGCAGGTACGGCACCAGCAGCGCGTTGACGACGAAACCGGAGCGGTCCGCCGATCGCACGATCTGCTTGCCGAGGATCTCGGCGGCGAACTGCTCGGCGCGCTTGGCGACCGGCTCGCTGGTCTTGAGCGTGGTGACCAGCTCGACCAGCGGCAGCACCGGCACCGGGTTGAAGAAGTGCAGACCGACCACGCGCTCGGGGTTCGCGGTGGCGACGGCGATCTTCATGATCGGGATGGAGGAGGTGTTGGAGGCGAGCACGGCGTTCGGGTCGGTGACGACCTTGTCCAGCTCGGCGAAGATGGCCGTCTTGACCTCTTCGTTCTCGACAACGGCCTCGACCACCAGCTGACGGTCGGCGAAGTCGCTGAGATCGGAGGTGAAGCGCAGCCGCCAGGCCGCCTGCTCCCGCTCACGCTCGGTGATCTTGCCGCTGCTCACGCCACGGTCCAGCGAACGCAGGATCCGTGCGCGGCCCGCAGCGGCGAGTTCACGCGTGGTCTCGTAGACGAGGACGTCGACGTGCGCGCGTGCGCACACCTCCGCGATGCCCGCGCCCATCTGTCCGGCGCCGATGATGCCAACGCGCTGAATCTTCTCGCTGCTGCTCACGTCCCGCTCCTGCTGTGTGTCTGGCTGTGGGGTGGCTGGGGAGGTCATAGCGACCAAAGTATAGGGATGCCCTCCCACGCCAGGGCTGTATGGCGTGGGAGGGCGTACACCCCTACCGGAGTAGAGGAAAGGTGTTGCCGGTCAAAGCAACCCCGAGGGGGATCAGTGGAACTGGCCCTCTTCGGTGGAGCCCTTCAGAGCGGCGGTCGACGTGTTGGGGTCGACGGTGGTGGCGATGGTGTCGAAGTAGCCGGCACCGACCTCACGCTGGTGCTTGATGGCGGTGAAGCCACGCTCGGCAGCAGCCTTGAACTCGCGCTCCTGCAGGTCGACGAACGCGGTCATGCCCTCGCGAGCGTAGCCGTGCGCCAGGTCGAACATGCCGTAGTTGAGCGAGTGGAAGCCCGCCAGGGTGATGAACTGGAACTTGAAGCCCATCGCGCCGAGCTCACGCTGGAACTTCGCGATGGTCGCGTCGTCCAGGTGCGCCTTCCAGTTGAACGAAGGCGAGCAGTTGTAGGCCAGCAGCTGGTCCGGGAACTCGCTGCGAACCGACTCGGCGAACTTGCGCGCGACCTCGAGATCCGGGATACCGGTCTCCATCCAGATGAGGTCGGCGAAGGGGGCGTAGGCCTTGGCACGCGCGATGCAGGGCTCGATGCCGTTCTTCACACCGAAGAAGCCCTCGGCGGTACGGGTGCCGTCCAGGAACTCACGGTCGCGCTCGTCCACATCGGAGGTGATGAGGGTGGCGGCCTCGGCGTCGGTGCGGGCGATGATCACCGAAGGCACGTCGGCGACGTCGGCGGCCAGACGCGCGGAGGTCAGGGTGCGGATGTGCTGCTGGGTGGGGATCAGCACCTTGCCACCGAGGTGGCCGCACTTCTTCTCCGAGGCGAGCTGGTCTTCCCAGTGCACACCGGCGGCACCGGCCACGATCATGGCCTTCTGCAGCTCGTAGGCGTTCAGGGCGCCACCGAAGCCGGCCTCGGCGTCGGCCACGATCGGGGCCAGCCAGTTCTTGACCGACTCGTCGCCCTCGACCTTGGAGATCTCGTCGGCGCGCGAGAGCGCGTTGTTGATGCGACGCACGACCGCGGGAACCGAGTTCGCCGGGTACAGCGACTGGTCCGGGTAGGTGTGGCCGGACAGGTTGGCGTCACCGGCGACCTGCCAACCGGACAGGTAGATGGCCTTCAGGCCGGCGCGAACCTGCTGCACGGCCTGGTTGCCGGTGAGGGCGCCCAGCGAGTTGATGTAGTCCTCGTTGTTCACGAGGTCCCACAGGATCTCCGAACCGCGACGGGCGAGGGTGTGCTCCTCGACGACGTTGCCCTGCAGCTTGGAAACCTGCTCAGCGGAGTAGGTGCGGGTCAGGCCCTTCCAACGCGGGTTGGTGTCCCAATCCTGCTGGATTTCCGCTGCGGTCTTCGGGGTGCCGGGGAGAGACATCTCTTGACTCCACTTCCTCGTGTGGTCGGTGCTCCACGCTGTCGGTGTGTGAATCAACCGGTGGCTGAACGCTTTCGGTTGCACAACTCGTACTGCTGGAGCAATTTGCAGGCTTGCTAGGACTTACTAGGGCCCAAGGGGTGTACTTCCAAACAATGGCACACCCGGAAATGGCCGTCTACCTGTTGGTTGTGTGAATCTCAGCTAGTTTTGCCGACGCGTTTGCTAACTTTGCGAAATTAGCGGGCTGATTGCAAGCATCAGGCCTACCGGCGGGTAGTGCTGACCAGGAGTTTTAGCATAACGCTTGTACTGTTAGCGATCACCGGGTGGGCACGCTCCGACACTCCCGAGCCTTCCAGCGTGTGAGTCGTTTCACACACCACGCCGGACACGAATGGTGTGCGTGTCGTCACTCGATTCGGTCACGACGCACGCATCTGCCCCTTCGCCCCCAGAAATGGGTGCACCGCATGACGTGCGGGACACTCATCCACCGAGACGACAGGTCGCTCGGAAGTGGGCGCACCCTGGACGTTCGTCCACGAAAGACGAAAGAGTGGGTCCATGAGGATTTCGAGGATCGCGGCGACATCGCTGACCGTGCTGGCGGCGGCACTGAGCCTGGTGCCGGTGGCGAGCGCGCAACCGACCGAGGCGGCAGGCACCGTTGTCGGCGTCGAGTCACTGTCCGCCGCGGCGACCCTGCCCGGTTCCGCCCGTGCCGAGCGCCTGCTCTACCGGTCGACCACCGCGGGCGACCAGCCGACCACCACCAGCGCGGCCGTGTACTTCCCCGCGGGCGAGGCCCCACAGGGCGGCTGGCCGGTGATCGCGTGGGCGCACGGGACCGTCGGACTCGGCGACGACTGCGCCTACAGCGTGGCCGGGCCCGCCGCCGTCGAGCGCGACTGGGCCTACCTCGGCACCTGGTTGAGCCAGGGCTACGCGATCGTCGCCGCCGACTACGCGGGCCTGGGCGGACCCGGCGAACACCCCTACCTCAACGGCATCGCCGAAGCGCACAACGTGGTCGACGCGGTGAAGGCCGCGACCGAGCAGTACTCGTCCCTGTCGCACCGGTGGGCAGTGGTCGGCCAGTCCCAAGGCGCGGGCGCCGCGGTGTTCACCGCCCGCTTCGCCACCGAATTCGGCGGCCCCGCCCTGGATTACCGTGGCGGGGTAGGCACCGGTATCCCCGCCTACATCGAGGACGTCATCGGGCTCATCGGCCCCGGCATGCCCCCCATCGCCCTGAGCTCCCACCTCACCGCCTACGTCCTCTACATCCTCAGCGGCCTGCGCACCACCTACCCCGACCTGAACATCGACGGCCTGCTCACCGACACCGGCCGCACCTGGCTGGCCCGCGCCCAAACCGCCTGCATCGGCCCCCTCGGCGACGAACTGGCCGCCGCGAAACCGTCGATCGGCAGCATGTTCGCCCGCCCCCTGTCCTCGCTCCCCGACACCAACCGCCTGCTCGCGCACTACATGGGCCTCCCCGAGTCCGGCTACGACCGCCCACTTTTCCTAGGCCAGGGCCTACAGGACACCGACGTGGTCACCCCCGAAACCCTTCGCTACGCCGCGGTCCTACAAGCCAACCGCCAGCCGATCACCTTCCACACCTACCCCACCGACCACAGCGGCACCGTCAACGCCTCCTTGGTCGACTCGGTCCCCTTCGTCAGCGCGCTATTCACCTGACCTGAGTACGAAACGGCCCCGCGCTACTCCAAGTAGCGCGGGGCCGTGGTGGTTTCGATGCCGTCGAGCGCTCATATCCCGTAGCGCTCAGCGCACACTCAACGCCGTCATCTTCATGACCAGGCAGTTTTCAGTGTAGCGGAGTGTTCGACTAGCGAATGCTCATGTCATCGAGCGTGGCCGCGGTCAGGATATTCGCCGACCATCCGCGCAACTGCTCGAGATCAGCACTGTCCACAATCGCAAGGATCTCACGGGGCACCGCACCGAACTTCAACGCGAGCTGATCAGCGAGCAACTCCCGCAACATCGCGACCCGCCCGCGCGCCTCCCCGCGAGCTTCCCCGCGCGCTTCCCCACGCGCTTCCCCACGCGCTTCCCCGATGGCTTCGCCCTCGGCCCGAAGCTGTTCAGCAGTCGTCACGAATGCCTCCTTTGCCTGCGGCCCGAGCTGGTCGATGAGCGGACGCAGCTCATCTGTCGACGTTTTGCTGACACTCACAATGTACGTGAGCACCGCGGTCAAGTCATCGATACTTATCTTGCGCAGATAAGGGAGCAGGGGCTCCAAATCGCGGCCGAGATGCTTGCTACGGGGCGCGGTCTTCAGCAAGACCTGCAACGTCACCACGGCGGGTGTGCTCGGACGGGCGTAGAGACCGTCCAGGTCAGCGCTGGTTATGTCATCGAGCAGGAACCGCAACCGCGGCAAGTACGGCGCCAAGACAGCTTTGCTCGCTTCGTCGATGTCGATCAGGTCCATCACCTCCAGCGGTGCGTCCCAGGGCTGCTGGCGCGAACTGGCGTGCATCACGAGCGGCACGACCGGGGGGACCGTTTCTGCGTCCGGGTTGTCACGCAAGTACTGATTCCAGATCGCGACGACGTAGTCGAGCATCCGCAACGCCATGAACCGGTCGCTGCTGGACTGGTGTTCGAGCAGGAAGTACAGGTACGCCTCGTGGCCATCGATGCGGGTTCGGAAGAGAAGGTCGCTGTAGGTCGCCCGTAGATGTTTCGATACGAAACTGCACGGCAGCAGCTCGAGCACGGTCCAGTCGACCCGGGCATCGAGCTCATCGGGCACCATCGGTCTTATCTGCGACGCGGCGTCGGCCGGATTGGTGAGCAAATGACGAACCAGCGAATCGTGTGGCTTCGAAGCCGAATCCCCCATAGCCACACGCTATCTCGCATGGTCAACTCATCAGACAGCGGCATCACCTTTGCGGTCGGTACCACGCGCGGCCAGAATTGTTGGCCGAGAGGGTCTATCGGGGCATGGCGATCGGGAGGTCGAGGAAGTGGGGATTCGACACCGGCGCCCTTGGGTGCTCGATACGGTTCAGTACAGCCCGTAGGTCATCAAGACCGGAGCAGCCGGATACCTTCCTTGCCGCAGCGGCCGAAACAGTACTGGCACTCGCCGTCGCGAGCACGACCGGATCGCTTGGAGAGCAGTCGGCGAAGCTCGGCCACCGTGTCGGCCGCGGCGGGCAAAATCACTGTGTTCGTGCAGGTTTCGACGCAACGTACGCCGACTCCGGGAACCATCGAGCAGATCGGGCCCCAACTATGGTGGCAGCGTGTCCGAGAAGTGGATGCCGATCTTCGGCAACAACAGGTCTGTCCCTATGCCCGCGATGCTGCTGTATGGCTCGATCACAATCCTCATCGCGATATGGCTTCCACTCTTCAAGATCGGGCGCCGCGGAAATTCGCCCTCCTATTCGCTGTGGGATCTACGCGAGTTCGGCGCTCCTGGCCTGCCCTTACTGGTTCTCGGTGCAGCCCTGCTGGTCGCCGCGGGTATCGTGGCGCACCTTCGCGCGCTGCCGAGCGCATGGCTGTCCAGCCTCGCAGTCGCCGAAACTCTCGGCATTCTGATGGCACTATCCATCGGATTCACGCTGTCTCTCGCAAAATTGAAGTATCCCGGCTCCGCTGACATCGGGTTTCTGCCGGGACTGCCCCTCCTTGCCGCTGGGCTGACCGCCACGCTCGCTGGCACCCGGCAGCAGCCGAGATCCGCAGGCTCGCCGACCTGAAACTGTTCAGGGACAGCAGCTGAGGTTCGAACTGTCACTCGACTGAGCGGCCAGCAAACCCGCTGTGTCAGTGCCAGTTTCGATGCTCGAGATCACATAGCGGGTACTGTCGCAGGCGTGAGAATCGTCAGATCAGCTGTCCTCGCCGCGTTCGTGCTGCTGCTCGCGCCTGCCTTCGCGCACGCCGACCCGCCGCCGATCTTCACCCAGGAAGAACAGTGCGACACCACCCGCACCCTGGTCGACAACGTGCGCGCCGCCAAACCTGATGCGACGCCGGAAGAGATCGCGGACATTTTCGTCAACTACATGGACTCGATGGGCGCCTACAACCGCGTCCCCCAGGCCAAGGAATCTGACCGCCAGATCACCCTGAGCAACATCGAACGCTGCGGGCTCGCCTAGGCAGATCAGTGCACACCGAAGGCCGCCATCGCGGTCGCCATCTTCATGACCAGGCGGTTTTCGGTATTGCGAACCGGGGTGAACCCGAACCGGGAATAGAAGGCTGCGGCAGGCTCGCCGATCGCATCGACAACGATGAGGCGACCACCGGTGGTCTGCGCTGCTCCCATGATTTTGGTGACCGCGTCGACGAGCAGCTGCTCACC
Organism: Nocardia sp. NPDC058480; assembly: GCF_042720495.1. Classification (NCBI taxonomy): domain Bacteria; kingdom Bacillati; phylum Actinomycetota; class Actinomycetes; order Mycobacteriales; family Nocardiaceae; genus Nocardia; species Nocardia sp. NPDC058480. Next base: position 950,079 of record NZ_JBHXMN010000001.1, read on the forward strand.
CAAGCCCTGCCGGTGCAGCCGCTGGTCGAGGGCGAACTTCGCCAGCAAGAAGGCCGGCACGATTTTCAGCCCGGATGACAGCGACTGAGATAGGCCGTCCACGTCGCGTTCCAGCTGGGTGGGCGCGATCGAGTAATAGGCGCGCACGGTCGGATCGTCGCCGGTGACCCAGACGTAGGTGCGGCTTGTCCAGCGCTGTTCAGCCTGCAAAGCCATCCGCTGTAGCCAATTGTCGAGCACTGGCTTTCCGCAGTCGAACTCGCTGAGTTTGTGGTCGACGGAGATCGCCGTCGAGATCCAACTAACCGGCGGACCACTGTACGGACAATGTACGGAATATATCAGTGAATTGAACTGGCTCAGTGCCCGAGAAGCTGTTCAGCAGTCGTCACGAGCGCCCCGAACTGGTCGATAAGCGGACGCGGTTCGGTGTTTGCAGACACTCATAATTCCAAGACATCCAACGGGACGTCCCAGGCTCCAAAGGTCAATCGGCACCCGATTTCATGTCATTGCTACATGATATCGTGTAGCAATGACACGGGTTCGACCGATCCTGGCGCCCATTCTGCGCAATGAGACGCAAGCACGGCTGCTTGCGGCCCTCCTCTTGCGCCCTGGTCGTGAAGCGAGCATCGCCGAACTCGCCAGGGAGGTCGGGGCCGACGCAGGGAACCTGCAAAAAGAGGCGGTGCGGTTGATCGAGGCCGATATCCTCGCCGATCGCAGAATCGGCCGAACCAGACTGCTTCGGGCAACCGATAGCCCGCTCGCGAAACCCTTGGCCGATTTGCTACAGCTCGGGTATGGCCCTAAACCGGTGATCGAGGACGCACTACGCGCCATCCCCGGCATCGAGGCGGCCTATATCGGCGGGTCTTGGGCCGCCCGCTACCTCGGCGTCAACGGGCCGTTCCCTCGTGACATCGACGTAATCATCATCGGCACACCCAACCGCGACGATGTGAGCGAGGCCGTTGTATCGGCCCTTCGACCACTCGGACGCGACAGCCAAGTGATCTTCCGAAGTCGGACAGCCTGGGAAGATGCTGACGACGCATTCACTCGAACAGCCAAAGCAAGTCCCCTGGTAGAACTCGATCTACGAGACGAGGCGTCATGAGCTGGCCGACCGGTATCGAAACGATCAGGCAACTGATCTCCACAGGGAGCCTCCAAAAGGTCTCACCATCGTTGGACGCGGCGGCAGCCCCCGAGCGAGGCCTTCCGCTCGTACGCCAGACTCCGGAGAACCCGGAATCAGGTTGAATACGATGATATTTCGATGATCACCGCGGCGGACGTCGTGGCCGACATCGGATCAGTTCGGGCCATGCATTCGATGGCGAGCCTGCTACTTCCACAGCTGCCCGTATTCACCGACGGATAACGCCTGCCGGGTGGACCTTGCGCCAGTGTTCGGCGATGTCGATGCGGCGGGTTATCCACACCCGGTCGTGGGATTGGACGTGGTCGAGGAAGCGTTCCAGGGCCGCGGTGCGGGCGGGGCGGCCCGCTATGCGGCAGTGCAGGCCTACCGACAGCATTTTCGGGGCGCCTTCGGCGCCTTCTCGGTAGAGCACGTCGAAGGCGTCGCGCAGGTGGGCGTAGAACTCGTCGCCGTTGGCGAAGCCGGCCGGGGAGGAGAAGCGCATGTCGTTGGTGTCGAGGGTGTACGGAACCACCAGGTGGTGCTGGCCGCGCACCTCGGTCCAGTAGGGGAGGTCGTCGGCGTAGGAGTCGGAGTCGTAGACGAAACCGCCCTGTTCGACGACCAATTCGCGGGTGTTCGGGGAGTCGCGGCCGGTGTACCAGCCGAGGGGGGCCGCGCCGGTGAGATCGGTGAGGATGCGGATCGCTTCGGCCATATCGGCGCGTTCGATATCGCGATCGATCAGCTGATAGGACTTCCACTGCAGTCCGTGGCAGGCGATTTCGTGCCCGAGTTCGGAAAAGGCCGCCACCGCTTCGGGATTGCGCTGCATGGCCCGCGCCACCGCGAAGACGGTGAGCGGTAGGCCGCGCCGTTCGAAGGCGCGCAGCACCCGCCACAGCCCCGCACGCGAACCGTATTCGTAGAGCGATTCCATGCTCATGTGCCGGTTCGGAAAAGCCTCGGCGGGTGTCATCTCGGAGAGGAAGGTCTCCGAATGCGGCGAACCGTCGAGGACGTTGTTCTCCCCGCCCTCTTCATAATTCAGCACGAACTGCACGGCGATATGCGCATCGTCGGGCCACCGCGGATCGGGCGGGTTCGGCCCGTAACCGACGAAATCGCGAATATCGCTCATGCTGTCTCCTCTACACGTGCTCGGGCGCCCGCCGTGGTGCCGTGCGCCGCCGGGCGCTGACCGCTCACGCGGAGAGCTCCCCGTACAGGCGCAGCCGGGCGAGACCACCGTCGGGATAGATATCGAGGCGCACCTCCACGACCGAGGCGGCCGCGGGCTGTAGCGCGAATCGGTGGCGGGTGTCGGGCAGCAGATCGGTGCGCGGCAGGAGCTCGACTTCTGTTCCGTCGCTGGTGAATCCGGTGAGCGAGGCCGCGCCGGGACTGTTGCCGAGGAAGCAGGAGGTGTCGATCTCGGCCAGCCGGATCGACCCCGGTCCGGCGAGTTCGATTCGCACCCAGTCGTTTCCGTCGTCGCGGCGACGCGCGGTCTCCCAGCCGTCGCCCATTTCCCTGGCCAGGCCGGGGTAGAGCAGCTGGTTGGGCGAGCTGTAGAAGCGGTTGGAGCAGTCGAGCACGATGGCGCCGTTCTCCAGTGCGGCGAGGTCGAGCGGGCCGAGGCCGAGCAGCGCGGTATCGGGGCGACCTTCGCCGTGCACGCGCAGGCGGGCAACGCCGCCATCGGGATGCATGGTGAGCTTCACATGGGTCCACCGGTTCTCGTCGCCGACGGCGAACGGATTGCGGCTGTCACCACCGACCTTCACGCGGTCGAGCAGGGTCACCCAGTCGGTGCGGGCGGCGATCTCCTCGGCGGGCGGGTAGCCCTCGATCGCCAGCGCCGACAGCGACACCTCGGGCGGATAGTTGCCCTTGAACCAGGCGGTGTCGACCACGACGCCACGGATCACGCCGGGCACACCGAGCCGCACGATGGCCGAATCGTCACCCGGTTTACCGCGGTGCCTTCGGGTCTCCCAGCCGTCGTAGACCTGACCCTTGTGCCCGAACGTCGCCGGCTGGTATTCCGACGGACTCGGGCTGACGAGGTTCTCCTTCTCCGCGAAGAATTCGTCGTTGGCCCAGATCACCGAACCGCCCAGGGTGCGGACGGCCAGATCCGGTAGCAGGGTGAAATCGTCGCCGCCGGTGAATCGGCTCATGGATGCCTCCTGGGGTCGGGTGCCCACGATCGAAGCCGTGCGGGGCACCTCGTCTGAAATTACTGCGCCGGATGCGCGACACCGCGCTCTCATCGACTGGGTGGCGCCTCCTTCGATATTACTGGTATACCGCTATGCGGGGCGGGTACCTCACGTCGCTCGCACCCGCCGAGCCGCGAGGTCGAGCAGAACATCGCTGGTCAGGCCCGGTGCCGTGGCGAGAAGTTCAGCCTCGGTGAACGCACCGGCACGCAGGCCGCGCAGCACCGTGCTCGCCAGGGCTTCGGCGGTGGCGGGCTCGTCCATGACGCCCCCGCTGCGCCGGTCCAGATAGGCGATCAGGCGCGGCACCGCCACCTCCGACGCGCCGCGGAAGAAGTCGTAGGTGGCCAGCCAGCGGGTGACCAGGTGGCCGGGGTGCATATCCCAGCCCTGGTAGTAGCCGCGGCGCAGCGCCCGGTCGACCAGGCGGTGATGGTTGGCCATCGCGCCTTCGGGATCGACGTCGGGGACGATCTGGGTCGAGCCGTCGCAGATCCACACTCCCGTCTGCGCGGCGGCGACCTGCATCACCGACTTGGCGTAGTCGGCGGCGGGATGGTCGAGGGCCTGATCGGTGGCCGCGATACCGCAGGCGGCGGTGTAGTCGTACGTGCCGAAATGCAGTGCGCTACAGCGGCCGTCGGCCAGCTGGATCATCGTGACGATGGGCGCGGTGCCGTCGGGGGCGATGATCGCCTGCGGGCTCTCGATCTGCAGTTCGAAGCGCAGCGACCGTTCGGGCAGGCCGTGGCCGCGCTCGAGTCCGGTGCACAGGTCGACGATCGCCGACACCTGTTCCGCGGCACGGATCTTCGGCACGGTGAAGACGAATCCGGGCAGCGCGCCACCCGCCCCGTCGAGGACGAGTTCGAGGGTCCGCAACGCGCGCCGACGTTCGTTCGCGGCCAAGCCTTTCGTGCGAACACCGAATGACACCGGAGCGCCGGGCTTTTCGGCCCACGCCGCCAGCGCCTCACCCGCCGCCTTCGCGGCCGCGTCCTCGTCCGCGTCGGCACGGAATCCGTAACCGTCTTCGAAGTCGATGCGCATGTCCTGCACCGGCCGGTCCGCGAGTTGGCGGCGGACAGCCGGTAGTGAGCCGGTGACGTCGAGGCCGACAAGGAAGTCGGCGTGGCGATGCAGCAACTCCAAGGCGGCAGCACCCCACTCATCGGGGGTCTGCGCGGTGGCGCGATCGGCGGGAACGTAGGCGGTGTGCACGGGCTGGACGCGGTCACCGGCGCCGGGGTAGCGCACGCGCAGTTCGGCGTCGACGGAGTCGAGAATGGCGTCGATACGGGCTCGAATATGTTCGGGCAGGCGAGTATTCACCCGGCGGTTCCTTCCTGGATGAGCCGCCACACACGGTCGGCGGTCATCGGTAATCGGTCCGGGCGGGCACCGACGGCGTCGCGGATCGCGTTCGCCAGGGCCGGGGCCACCGGGTTGTAGGGGGACTCACTCATCGATTTGGCACCCAGCGGGCCCAGTTCGTCACTGGTTTCGGCGAAATAGACCTCGGTGCGGGGCAGATCAGCGAACTGTGGAATGTGATAGTGGCGCAGTGTCCTGGTGGTCACCACTCCGTGCTCGGACCGCATGTCCTCGTAGAGCGCGGTGCCGAGTGCTTGCGCGACCCCGCCTTCCACCTGTCCGCGCAGCTGCACCGGATTGAGCACGGTGCCCGCGTCGGCGACCTGGATCGACTGCAGGATCTGTACCGCACCGGTCGACGGCCGCACCGCCACCCGGAACGCGTGGACATTGAAGCTCACCGAACGCGGGGTGCCCGCGTGGGTGCCGTGGGCGATCAGCTCACCGTCGGCGAGCAGCTGGGCCGCGGTGACTAGCTCGTCGCCGCAGCGCACGCCGTCCGCTTCGAGCAGGCAGTCGCGTTCGGGGTGACCGCTCACCTTCGCCGCCCTGGCCAGCAGCATCGCGTGCAGTTCGAGCGCCGCCGCGTACGAGGCCTTGCCCGCGACCATGGTGCCGGTGGAGCCGAACGCGCCGGTGTCGTGGCCGACGACGTCGGTGTCGGACTGGCGGATCACGATCCGCTCCGCGGCGGTGGCCAGTGCCGTCGCCGCGAGCTGGGCGTGGACCGTGGTGGTGCCGTTGCCGAATTCCGCTGTCCCGACCCCGATTTCGTAGCGACCGTCCGGGAGCAGGCTCGCCGTGGCATCGGCATGGTGTCCGCGCGGGGGTACGGTCGCGATCATCGCCACGGCCATCCCCGCACCCACCCGCCATTCCGGACCGGGTGCGGCGACACCATTGCCGCGACGCAGTGCCTGCTGGGCGGTGTCTAGACATTGGTCGAGGCCGTAGCTACCGAAAGTCAGGTCGGATTCGTCGATTTCGGCGCCGGTGAACTGATCGCCCGGGATCACCACATTGCGGCGGCGGAATTCGAAGGGGTCGATACCGAGCTCGCGGGCCAGTTCGTCGATCGCTGATTCCACGCCGAAGATCACCTGGCCGAGCCCGTAGCCGCGGAACGCGCCGGAGGGAATGTTGTTGGTGTACACCGCTTGTGCGTCGACCCGCTTGTTCGGGCAGCGGTAGACGGCCACCGATTCGCCGACGGAATGGAACATCACGCCCGCGCTGTGATTGCCGTAGGCGCCCCCGTCGGCGAGGACGTCCACCGAGAGGGCGGTCAGGATGCCCGCCGCGTCGGCTGCCGCGGTGACCGCGACGCGCATCGGGTGACGGCAGGTGGCCGAGGTGAATTCGTCGGTGCGGGTGAACTCGTATTGGACGGGGTGCCCGGTGCGCAGCACGGCCAGCGCGATCAGGTCCTCGGCCAACATCTCCTGCTTCGCCCCGAACCCGCCGCCGACGCGAGTCGCGAACACCCGCACGCGATCTCGGTCCAGTCCGAACACGTGGCACAGTTCGTCGCGCACCAGGAAGGGCACCTGCGTGCTCGATCGGACGACGAGCCTGCCCGCGTCGTCGAGCCAGCCGATCCCACCGTGGGCCTCCAAGTGCACATGCTGCACGCGAGGTGAATTCCATACGCCACGCACCACTTTCGCAGCCCGCGCGATACCGGCGTCGAAATCGCCGACACCGCCGTGGATCTCGGCGATCAGATTGCGCCGCGCATCGGCGATCCGCGCGGAGTCCGGCTTGTCGGCATGCAGCTTCGGCGCGTCATCGGCCAAGGCCGCCTCGGGTTCGAATACCGCGGGCAGCACTTCGTACTCCACGTGCAGCGCTCGCACTCCGGCGCGTGCGGCATGCAGGGTCTCCCCCACCACCGCGGCTACCCGCTGTCCCGCGAACCGGACCGTTCGATCGAGGACGAAGGTGTCGTCCGGATCGTCCTCACGCAGTTCGTGGCGAGCCGTGGAGAACGCGGTTCGCGGTCCATCCACATGCGTCAACACCGCGTGCACACCCGGAACAGCCCGCGCCGCGTCCACATCGATGGAGACAATCCGCGCATGCGGGTGCGGACTGGCCAGCACGGCCAGATGCCACGGCGCAACCGGCGGCATCTGGTCCCCCGCCCCCGGCACCACATCCATCGTGAACGCTTCCTCACCCCGCACGATCCGCGCCCCCGCGGGCGCCCGCACCCCGTCCCCGATCTGCCCGGCCCGATACTTCCGCCGCATCACCCCACCGACCCGCGCCGCCACCCCCAGCACAGCATCGGCCCCGACCTCCGGCCCCTCCTCGGCCGATACACCGGTGACCTCACCAGCCAGTCGACCCGAGTTTCCTTGTGCCACATAGGACTCCACCGCAGGTCCCGCCGCAATGACCCGCTGATCCGATCGCGCCACCTCATCGCTTCCCGGCCGCATGTCGCCGACAGTGGAATGAGTCTGACCATCATCGCTACTCGCCGCGGTGACCGGGGACGCGGCAGGCGGAGTTCCGGCGTCAGGCGACTCCGCGCTCGCCTGCCGCGCGGCTTCCTCGGCAGTTGTACACAGTGATGCACAGGGTGCTGCCAAGGCATCGGCGATGGCGCGATAGCCCGTGCAGCGGCAGAGGTTGCCCTTCAGCAGCTCAGCACGTTCGGCGTCGGTGACTGCCTGAGCAGGAAAGTTGTCCACAGCTGTGTCGGGGCGGGCGGCGGCCAAACCCGACGCTGTCACCACCATTCCGGCGGTGCAGAAACCACATTGGAAGGCGGCGTTCTCGACGAAACTGCGCTGCACCGGGTTCGGGACGTCCGGGTCGCCGAGGCCCGCTGCCGTCGTCACCGCGCGGTCGGCGGCGCGGTAGGCGGGGATCAGGCAGGAGTGGACGGGTTCACCGTCGAGCAGCACCGAGCAGGCGCCGCAATCGCCGGAGTCACAGCCTTTCTTGACCGCGAGCTCGCCGTGTTCGCGCAGCAGCGTGCGCAGGCACTGGCCGGGGCGCGCGGTCACCTCGACCGCGTGGCCGTCGATATCGAGCCTCATGTCGGCCACGCGCTGGGCGACGTCGTAACCGGCGAGGCCGGCACCGCCGGCGCACCGTGCTGCCCGAGGTGCCGGTCCGGGTCGAGTACCGGCTGACTCCGATCGGCGAGGACTTGTTGCCGGTGATACGGACGATCAAGGGCTGATCCGAGCAGCACCGGGTTCGAATGCTCGCCGCCCGCGCGGCCTACGACGCGACCATCTGAACTCACGATGGCTCCTCCCCGAGTTCAGCCGCGACCTCGGCGGCCAGCAACCCGGTCACGTGCTCGCGCCAGTCCGGCGCACCGTGTGGATCGTCGAACCACACGTCGTTACCCAGGTCGGCCAGCGCGCCGGTCAGCTCGGATCGTGAAGGGACGGTATCGAAGTCGAGGACTATCGGGCGTATCGTCGCCGCGGTGATGGTGATCGCGCATCGGTTGTCGGACTCACGCCTGCCCATCACGACCGACCCGGATCGCCCGAGCGGCGCCAAGGCGATCTTGCGAAAGCTGGTGCGCGCCAACAGGCTCGAGGTGGGCACCAGGAAAGATCGCACGACAGCGCCCGACGCCAGCAGGTTCTCGCCCGGCCCGGTAACGAAGTCGCGCAGGGCGATTCGTCGCTCGCCGCCGCCTCGTGGCCAGATCACCGCCGACGCGTCCAGGGCGACGAGCGCGCCGAGTACCGCACCGGCCGGCAGGGAAAGACACACATTCCCGCCGACCGTCGCGGTGCGCCAGATCTTGTGTGAGGCCAGCAGCGCCCGGCAAGCCTGGGCGAACAGCGCCGTGCCCGGCCACTCCGGCCGCAGCATCGGTGTGCCGAGTTCGCGGCCGGGACGGGCACCGGCGAACTCCGCCAGCGTGCAGGTAGCGGCGATCTCCAGACCCTGCGCGGATGCCGTCAGCGGCGCCCAGCCGAGCGTGGTGATGTCGACGAGCCGATCGAGGTGATCGTGCGGTTCGGAGAACAGGAAGGTGCCACCCGCCAGCACCGCGCTGCCCGCTCCGACCTGCGCCAGATCGGCGCGTTCACGGGCGAGAACAACCTCGGAAACAGTATCCAGATCCACGTTCACCTCGCTTACCTCACCAGCCACAGTAGGGGCCGGGAGTTGCCACGATGTTGCACGAAACCCGCGCCGGATTGCGCCGCGGTTAACCCGATGTACGCCATCCAGTGTGCGCCGATCCGGGCAAAACCGCAGTTCAGCACGCCGCCGCCATCGAGCACTGCTGGTCGCGATGTGGGCAGGTTGGAATCCACGCGCCGGTCGACTTCCACGCCGGTCGACCGCACACTCGCCCGAACCACGCACCGGCCCTGGCGACACAGCGCCGCCGTGACCCCACACCGAAACCACGTGCGCCTTCCGGAGCACGGTCAACGCCGAGGCATTCCAGGCATCCCCGGAATCGAACTCGGTCCGACGCACAGGCACCGCCTGCCCCGATTCACCCCAGCGGCTCTCACGCGCCGGCCAGCAGCGTCGCCTGCGCCTGCGCGACATCGGCACCCACCGACGCCTCGTCCACTGTCAGCACCACGTCGTCGCGAACAACCTCACGCCCGTTCACCACCAAGGCGGCCAACGGTGGCGCCGACCCGAGGATCAGCGCGACGACGGGGTCATCGATACCGGCGTGCGCGGGCGTATCCAGCCGCCACAGCGCCAGATCCGCCAGCTTGCCTGGCTCGATCGACCCGATCTCGTCAGCCCGTCCGAGCACCCGCGCACCACCCATGGTCGCCAGCTCCAGCGCCGTGCGCACCGTCATCGCCCCCGGACCGCCGACCGCCCGCGCGTACAGCAGCGCGTTGCGCGGTTCCTCGATCATCGAACTCGACTCGTTGCTGGCCGCACCGTCGACGCCGAGACCAACGGGCACACCGGCCGCCACCAGGTCCGCGGTCCGCGCGATCCCGGCGCCCAACCGGCCGTTGGACGTCGGGCAATGCGCGACCCCGGTCCCGGTGCGAGCCATCGCGGCGATCGCCGGGTCGTCGAGATGCACGCCGTGCGCGTACCAGACATCGTCGCCGAGCCAGCCGAGCTGTTCCATGTATTCAGCGGGCGTGCAGCCGAAGCCCTCCCGGCAGAATTCCAGCTCATCGAAGGTTTCGGCGAGGTGAGTGTGCAGCCGGACGCCGGCGGATCGGGCCAGCGCCGCGGACTCGCGCATGAGGTCGGCGGTCACCGAGAAGGGCGAGCAGGGGGCTAGCGCGATCCGCACCATCGCGTCGAAGGACGGGTCGTGCCAGTCCGCGATGGCCGCGGCGCTGGCGGCGAGGATGTCGTCGATCGACTCCACCACAGCGTCCGGCGGCAGCCCGCCCTTGCTCTGCCCGAGATCCATCGAGCCGCGCGCCGGGTGGAACCGCAGACCCACATCGGCCGCCGCCCCGATCTCCGCGGCGAGCAGATCGCCGCCACCGCGCGGGAACACGTAGTGATGATCCGACGACGTCGTGCACCCACTGCGTGCCAGCGAAACCAGCGCGCCGGTGGCCGCCGTCCGCACCGACTTCTCGTCGATCCGCGTCCACACCGGATACAGCCTCGTCAGCCACTCGAACAGTGTGTGGTCGGCGGCCAGCCCCCGGGTGATCCACTGGTACAGGTGGTGGTGGGTGTTGACCAGGCCGGGCGTGAGCACGCAGCCACGCCCGTCGATCCGCGCGACCTCAGGGCCGAATGCCGGCGGCTCACCCGCGCCGACGGCATCGATCTTGTTGCCACGCACCGTGACCCAGCCATGCCGATACTCGGTGCCCGCCGCGTCGACGGTCACTACCGCACACCCGTGGATCAGCAGCTCGGGCGCGCTCACGGCTGCCACGCGATCCCCGCATCGGGCGCGTCCGCGCGCGCCAGGGTGGCATGGATCGAACCGTACGGCCGGTCGGCCGCCCAGAACACCTCACCTTTGTTCTCGATCTCGAACTGCGCGAGGTCGTAGTCGAAGTGGTGCTTGTTCGGCGCCGACAACCGGATCTCCGCGAGCATCGGAAAACGTTCCAGCGCCGCCGTTCCCATCGCGTACAGCGTCTGCTGCAGCGCCTTGGAATACGTGGTCGCGAACAGCTCGAGCAGGGTGGCGCGAATCCCGGCGTACACCTCGTCCCAGTCGAATCCGCTGGTCTCGGCGAACCGCCACTGGACCACCAGCGAACTGGCCAGCACGCGATCGTGGGTCGGCGCGAGGGTGGTGTACTCGTCGGTGAGGAAGTCGGCGAACTCCGAGCCGGTCGACTTGAGCAGCACCAGGTCCTTGATCCCGCCGATCACCCACCGCTGCTGCCCGGCGCCCTTGCCCGCCACCGTCACCGCGGCCGTTCGCACCTCGGGCCCCTGGCGCACCCAGGTGTGATCGTGTTCGGCACCACCGATCGAAACCCGCTGCCAGCCATAGGAGTCCACGTCGATGCGCGCGCTCGACACCGGCTCGACCGTATCGACGAAATGCTTCGCCAGCGCGATCGCGTAGTCCTCGATGGTGTCGAGGCCGGGCTTCTTCGAGAAGATGAACGCGGTGTGTTTCTGGGTGTCGGTGGGCAGGACGTGACGCTGGTCACCGTCGGTGTATGCCGCCTCGAAATCGCCGCGCAGCGCGGTCGAGACGTTCACATCGCGAATCTCGTGGCGCGCGTTCTCCTTGGAGAAACGCACAACCCGATTCTCGGCTTTGCCATATCGATGGTCGGTCAACACGATCGGACCACTCAGTGCCATCTCAGCTCCCTCGGTAGGTGGAATAGGCGAACGGCGACAGCAGCAGCGGCACATGCACGTGCGGCTGCTCACCCACCGTGAACGCGACGCAGACTTCCGGATAGAAGGTGTCGGCACCCTGCGCCGCGAAGTAGCTGCCGGTGTCGAAGAACAGCCGGTAGTCACCCGGATTCAGCCCGGCCGCGAGCTCTTTCACCCGCCCGTCGGCATCGGTGAGCGCTTCGGTGAGCCGCTGGTCGTCGCGCATGAGCCACACGGCGACACCCACGGCGGGCACCCCACGCACAGCATCGAGGACGTGGGTACTCAGGCTCGTCACGGCGCCACCAGCCGCGCCAGGCGCAGACGATTGATCTTCGCCAATTCTGTTCGCATGACCTGCCTTTCGGTAGCCGAATCGTTGTCCAGCCGCGCCCGCAATACCGCGAGCAACTCCTCGCCGCCGCGGCCTGCCGCGCAGACCAGGTAGATATGGCCGAACTTCGCCTCGTAGGCGCGATTGCCCTCGGCCAGCGCCGAGCGCACGTCCGCGCCCGCCACACCGGACTGTTCGCGCGCCGACGCCGCCGAGGTCGGGCGGTCGCCGATGCGTGGGTGACCGGCCAGCGCCTCGTCGATTTCGTCGTCATCGAGTGTCGTCAATGCCGCATCGGCGGCCGCCAACAGCGATTCCCTGGTCGAGTAGGGACGCGCGGCCGCGATCACCCGTGCCCAGCGTGGCGCCGAGCAACAGGCAAGCAATGCCTCTTCGGCAGTCGCCGCAGGTAGATCGTTGAAACCCGCGAGGCTCAACCCTTCGCTCGTCATCGATCCAGCATCGCGCGATCCCCGCCCTGCCGCCACCGCTGTGCACTCCATCACGTCGGCGTGTCGTCGTCGCCGCGCTCCCCTGCCGTAATCGACCGGCAACATTGCGTCATTACCTTCGCTCACATGCCCTCATTCGACCCTTCCGCGCACGCGTCGTGCACGGGCATCGTCCTCGCGGCGGGTGCGGGCACGCGATACGGCAAACCCAAGGCACTCGCCGAGAACGGCGCCTGGTTGCGCTCGGCGATCACCGCCCTGCGCGACGGTGGTTGCGATCCGGTGATCGTCGCGCTCGGTGCGACCGGACCCGATCCGACCGATCTCGGACTGCCCGACGGCACCGAGTGGCGGTGGGTCGCCGACTGGGCGACCGGACTCGCCGCGACAGTGCGCGCGGGCCTGCGCGCCGCCACCGAAACCGACACTCGCTATGTGGCTTTTTTGCCCGTCGACATCCCCGATATCGGGGCCGATGTGGTCGCCAGAGTGCTCGCCGCGGCGCGTTCGAGCCAGAGCGGACTTGCCCGTGCTGTGTTTCACGCCACACCTGGGCATCCCGTTGTGATCGAGAACAAGCACTGGGAAGCCATTTCGGAGGTAGCCGCAGGCGATATCGGGGCCGGTTCCTATTTGGGCGGTCGACAGGATATGGTGTGCGTCACGTGCGACGACTTGGCGACAGGGACCGATCGCGATTTCCCGGAAGTCGGCGCACGGTGATCGGAGTTGTGAGATATGCGCGATATCGTCGATGACCTTCTGCGAGTGTGGCATTCGGGCCGTACGGGCGGCCTTGCCACCGTGGTCCGTACCATCGGCACCAATTCCCTGCCCATCGGCTCTTCGATGCTCGTCACCCCCAATGGTGGCGTCTTCGGATCCATCGCCTCCGGTCGATTGGAAGAGACCGTCTACGAGGCGGCATTGGAAGCGGGCCGCACCGGCGTTCGGCAACTGCGTCGCTACAGCATGCTCACCGGTATGGAATCGAGCGCCGACGACGGCACACTCGTCGATATCTTCGTAGAGCCGTTCTCCTGCCGCGATTTTCCCGAATTCCCCACCATCGCCGCCGATATCCAAGCCCATCGCCGGGTCACCGTGTTCACCGTGGTCTGGAATCAGGATCCCGATGTCATCGGCCAGCATCTGGTCACCGACCGCAAGCACGCGACCGAACTCGTCGCACTGCCCGAGTCGGATCTGTTCGTCGCCTCGTACTGCCCGCCGCCGCGCCTGATCATCTTCGGCGCCAACGCCTATGCGGCCACCCTCGTCGCGCAGGCGCGGATGATCGGCTACCGGGTGAGCATCTGCGACTCACGCCCCGAGTTCGCCGACCCGGCCTCGTTCCCCGGCGCCGAAGTGGTCGTCGACTGGCCGCACCGCTACCTCAACACCCTCTCGGCCGCGGGCGAGATCGACAACAGCACCGCCATCGTCGTGCTGGCCAACGAGCCGCGCTTCGAGATCCCGCTGCTCACCGTCGCCTTACGACTTCCCGAGCTCGGCTACCTAGCGGCCCTCGGCACCCCCGCCGACCAGGCCCGTCGCCTCGACGACCTGCGCGCGGGCGGCTTCGACGAGCCAACCCTGTCCCGCGTGCACGTGCCCGCGGGCCTGGAATCGGGCCCGCGCACCCCCGCCGAGACCGCCGTCTTCATCACCGCCGACTTCCTCGCCTCCCGCGCTGGTCTGCGCCTGGCCGCCCAGCGCGACTACGGTTCCGCCGCAGTGGGACTGGCGATCTAGGGGTCAGCCTCTCCGCCTGTCCGGCGGAGAGATATTCCGTGCGGCATTCACATCACGATCATGCGTGATTTTTTCTGGAACCCATTTTCTTTGCCGGACAATGCCTGTTGCAATCGCCGCAATAGTGGTTCTGCTCGCCGAAAAATTTCGGTGAGGCGATGGACTGTCCGTAACTCTGCGTCCGAAATTGGGCGCGCTCCCTCGCACCACGCTTGTTCACAATGGGGCCATAGCAATAGCGCATGACAAATCACAGCGAGTTCACGAGGCGACCCCACGAAGGACGAGTAGCTGGTCGCAGCAGCACCTCCGAATCCGGAGCTGTATTGCGCGGCAGATATCCGTGCTCGAGGTCACCGACAAAAGTGAACCGGTAACGATTCGGTCGGGCGAAAGGACATAGAGTGTCAGACAGGATCTGACAGCCCTGCAGGCGTTGAGCGCATATGCTCTCGGCGACCGGGGGAAGCACTGCGATGACGTGCCCGACAGGGCCCGTGGACTGGAACCGACTGTTCGATGAAGCTCTCTGCACTACGTACCGTGGCCGCGCTGCGCACCACCGCCGTGGCTCTGACCGCCGCATTGTCGGTGGCCGTTGTCGCCGGTGGCGCCGCCACCGCCGCACCCGAGAAGCCCTCAGCCGTGTCGTCCATCGTCAAAGATGGACGCGTGTGGCACCTGAAGGTGTATTCGGCGGCGATGAAGAAGGACATCACGATCGACGTGCAGCGTCCCGTCGACGAGTCCAAGCCGGCCCCCAACTTCTACATGCTCAACGGCCTCGACGGCGGTGAGGGCACCGCTAGCTGGGCCGCGCAGACCCAGGCGCTCAGCTTCCTGGCCGACAAGCAGGTCAATGTGATCCAGCCGATCGGTGGCCGCGGCAGCTACTACACCGACTGGAAGCAAGAAGACCCGAAGCTCGGCCTGAACAAGTGGCGCACCTTCTTCACCCAGGAGCTGCCGCCGCTGCTCGACGGCGCCCTCAACTCGACCGGCCTCAACTCGCTGGCCGGTCTGTCCACCTCCGGCACCTCGGTGCTGCAGCTGGCCGAGGCCAACCCGGGTCTGTTCAAGTCCGTCGCCGCCTACAGTGGCTGCGCGCAGATCGCCGACCCGATGGGCAAGCAGGCCGTGAAGTTCTCCGTGGAGACCTGGGCCGGTGGCAAGACCGCGAACATGTACGGCCCGGACAACGATCCGGCGTGGGTCGAGAACGACCCGGTCATCAATGCCGAGAAGCTGCGCGGCACCAACCTCTACATCTCCAGCGGTAGCGGCATGCCGACCAACGCCGACGTCGCCTACTACCTCAACGGTTCGCCCGGCCCGATGGGCGTGATCAACCTCGGTCTCGGTATCGGCATCGAAGCGGCGACCAACGCTTGCACGCAGAACCTGAAGACCAAGCTGGACTCGCTCGGCATCCCGGCGACCTACCAGTTCACCCCGATGGGCACCCACTACTGGCCGTACTGGGAGCAGGCGCTGCACGAGTCGTGGCCGCTGCTCGCGCAGGGCATGGGTATCTGATTTCCCACTGAAAACGGGAGGCATCCGAATCCGGATGCCTCCCGTTTTTGCGTTGTGGGCGAGCTACGTTGTCGGCGCGACCGCGGTGCGCACCGTGAGCCCGGAGCGGATGAAATAGGCGATCTCCTCGCAGATCTCGTCGACCGAGATCGCGTCACCGGGAACGGTGGCGTGCACCATCTCCTGGGCGAGCGAATTCACCGCGCCGATTACCGCGAGGCCGAACAGGTGCAGGCTGCGCGATTCCGCTTCGCCGCGCTCGGCGGCACGTTGCGCTTCCCGGGTGAGCAGTGCCGAAATCGACCGCCGCTGCGCGCGCCGCCATTCCTCCACCACCGGACTCACCCCGACGACCTCGACATAGAACACCCGCGCTGCCCGGCGATCACGGCAGGTCACCGCGAGAAACGCGCGGAAACTTTCCACCACGCGTACCACCAGCGGCTGTTCACTGGTGCTTTCCAAGGCCTCGTCGAGGCGGCGCAGCGCGGCCGCGTTCAACCGGTCGACGAGTGCGATCAACAATGCCTCGCGGCTACCGATGTCTTCGTAGAAACTGCGGGTCGACACATTCGCGGTCGAGCACAGTCGCTCGATCGAGGTCGACGAATATCCCTGGGTGCCGAATAGTTCCAGCGCCGCGTCGGTCAACCTGTTGCGGCGTAGCGCGACTCGCTGCTGGCGCGACAATCCACCGTAACTACGACCACTATCGGTTACATCCGCACGCCGAACCACGGATGCATGCTAGCGCGCGATCGCCCGGCAGCCAGGCGATTCGCCATTGTCGCGGTGAATTGCGCTGACACACGGGAATTGTCGAAGCGCGACGATCAATTCTGTTCGGTAGTTGGTTCACCCTCGTCGAGCGGTTCGGCCAACGGCCAGCCACCGGCCGCCAGATGCGAAGCCACGCGCGAGACATCGTCGGGCGCGGGCTGCTCCTTCGCGAAATCGGCGATGGCCGCTTCGATTTCGGCCTCGCTGATCGACTCCCGATTCGGATTCGCCTTCACCAGCTTCTCGCCGATCACCACCACCTCGTAGTCGGTGAGGTGACGGTGCAGCACCGCGAACAACGCGACGTAGTCCGACTGCGGAATGCCCTGCGGATACCCGGCCCGCAACCAGCCGAGCACCCGCGAGAGCAGGTTGCCGCGGACCGACGGGCTCGGCGGGGTGGGGTTCGGATCGGTCATGGCGTCCTCACTCATGATTGGCCGAACAGATGGATGCCGAACTGGTGGGCGATGAATGCCTTGGCGGTGAACAGGATTCCGGAGATCACCACGACGACGATGAGGAGCAGGCAGATCAGCGCACCCGCCAGCGCCGGATAGTTGCGCTGTACCCGGCCCTCGGCGTCGACGGTCTCGGCATTGGCCCACCACCGCACGGCGAAGGCGAAGACCGCGGGTACGCCCGCGCCGAAGATCAGCGCGGCGAGCACCACTTCCCACAGTGAACTCAGATTGGTGATCACGGTATTCATGATCGCTCCCCTCTACCCGGCGTGGTTCTGGTCGATCGGCGACGGTGCCGAGGTGGGTGGCTGATGGCCCTCGGGCCATTCGTTCACATTGTGGGTGCCCACCGGGTCCCGGCGCGACCGGAGGTAGATCCCGAGCGATCCCGCGATCAGCAGCCCGAAGACCACGAGGACGCCGGCGAGACCGCCGATGAGGTGCGCGATCGCCCAGCAGATCGCGCCGACGATGCCTGCCATCGGCAGGGTCAGCAGCCAGGCCACGGCCATCCGGCCCATCACCCGCCAGCGCACCTCGGCGCCCTTGCCGATGCCGGTACCGAGGATCGCGCCGGTCGCGGTCTGCGTGGTCGACAGCGGCAGGCCGAAGTGGGCCGAGGTGAGGATGATCGCCGCCGAGGTCGACTCCGCCGCCAGACCCTGCGGCGACTCGATCTCGACCAGACCCTTGCCGAGGGTCCTGATGATCCGCCAGCCGCCGAGATAGGTACCGAGGGCGATCGCGACCGCGCAGGCCGACATCACCCACAGCGGCATGTGGTCGTCTTTGTCCAGCGAGCCGTAGGCGACCAGCGCGAGGAAGATGACGCCCATCGTCTTCTGCGCGTCGTTGGTGCCGTGCGCCAGCGAAACCAGCGAGGCCGAGCCGATCTGCCCCCAGCGGAAACCCTCGTCGGTCTTGCCCCGGTCGACGCCGTGGGTGATCCGATACACCAGGAACGTGCCGATGGCCGCCACCACGGCCGCGATCGCCGGCGCGAGCAGCGCGGGCAACACGATCTTGATCAGCACGCCGTCCGAACCCGATGCCCAGATGACCCCGTTCCAGCCGAGCGCGGCGATCGTCGAGCCGATCAAGCCGCCGAACAGCGCGTGCGAGGAACTCGACGGCAAGCCGAGCAGCCAGGTGAACAGGTTCCACAGGATGCCGCCGACCAGGCCGGCGAAGACGATGACCAGCAGGTCATGTCCGCTCACTTCGTTCAACTGCACGATGCCCTTGGCCACCGTCGCCGCCACCGACACCGACAGAAACGCACCGATCAGATTCAGCACACCGGACAGGGCGACCGCCGTCTTCGGCTTGAGCGCACCAGTGGCGATCGAGGTCGCCATGGCGTTGGCCGTGTCGTGGAATCCGTTGGTGAAGTCGAATGCGAGAGCTGTGACGATGACGATCAACAGGACCATTAGTTCGGCGCTCACCCGAACAGTGTGTCGTATGCCGGCGCCGGATTGCCAAACTGTTGCGGGTAAGTCGCGCGAACACGGGTTGACCTCAGCCGATCGCGCGCACCGCATCGATCGTCTCGGCCTGCGCGGGCTCCTTGTCCGGCCGATAGCGGACTACTCTGGCGAAGCGCAGCGCCACCCCGCCCGGATATCGGGTACTGGTCTGGACGCCGTCGAGCGCGATCTCGACGACGAGTTCGGGGCGCAGGTACACCGTCTGCCCGTCTCGGTGGGTTTCATGCCGCGGGAATTCCTCGGTCTGCCAGCGCAGCAGTTCGTCGGTGAGACCCTTGAAGGTCTTGCCGACCATCACCGGCTCGCCGGTCTCCGGATCACGGGCGGCCAGGTGCAGATTGGACAGGAAACCGGTGCGGCGGCCGTAGCCCCATTCGGCGCCGATCACCAGTAGATCGAGGGTGTGCGCGGGTTTGATCTTCTGCCAGGCCTTGCCGCGTCGGCCCGCGGCGTACGTGGCATCGAGCGCCTTGACCATCACGCCCTCGTTGCCGACGGCCAGTGCGTCGTCATAGCAGTCGGCGGCGGCCTCGGGGCTCGGCGCGATGAGCGCGGGGATGCTGTGTTCGCCCGCGACCTGCTCGAGCGCGACGCGGCGGACACGCAGTGGTTCGTCGATGAGGTCGACGCCGTCGAGGTGCAGGCAGTCGAAGAAATAGGGGTGCAACTGGCGTGGATCGCCGATGGTGGCGAACCTGCTCATCGTTTCCTGGAACGGGCGTGGGCGGCCCGCGTCGGTGAGGGCGAGAGTTTCGCCGTCGAGGACCACGGTGGTGCAGTCGAGGGTTTTGACCAGGTCGACGAGTTCGGGGACGCCGGTGGTGATGTCGCGCAGGGTTCTGGTGAAGACCCAGACCTGGTCGCCGTCGCGGTGCACCTGGATGCGGGCGCCGTCGAGCTTGTGTTCGACGCTGACGTCGGAGCCCAGCTCGGCGAGGGCCTGGTCCAGTGAGCCGCCGGGCGAGGCCAGCATCGGCGCTACGGGGCGGCCTACCTCGAGCCGGAAGGCCGACAGTGCTTGTTCGCCCCCGGCGAGCGCGGCGATCGCGGTGGTGGGGAGTTGGCCCGAGAGCATGTGGGCTCGGCGCACCACGTCGACGGGGATACCGGTGGATTGTGCGAGTGCCTCGACAACGATCGCGGTGAGCGCGCCCTGCCGCAGTTCGCCGGTGAGCAGGCGGATCAGGAAGGACTGCTCTTCCTCTGTTGCCGCGGTGAAGAGCGCGGTGAGCAATTCGCGACGCCGGTTGGCCGAGCCTTTTCCGGTGAGCCCGGTGAGCTGGGAGAAGGTTTCGTCCACCTCGCCGACGGTCAGGCTCGCGTCGCCACTCGGTGGCGTATCGAGCCCGGTCACCGTGCGCCAACCGGCCCCGATCCGCCCCTGCACCAGCTCACCGGACAGCCACGCCACCACAGTGCCGATCTCGGCTGGCCCGGCGGCACCGAAAAGCTCGGCCAGCGCGGCGATTTTCGCCTTGCGCGACCTGGTCGCTCGCACAGCCGCGGAAGCCGTGACGACATCGCTGAACAGCACCTCACGACAGTATCGCGAGGGTGTGACACAGAGCTCGAGCCCGTTGTTAAGAATCCTTTGGCAAGCCTGCGAAATCGCCCTTAAACTGGACATATGGCCAAGACCTATGTCGGAGCGCGGCTGCGCCAGCTGCGCACCGAGCGTGGGCTGAGCCAGGTCGCGCTCGCGCAGAAGTTGGAGATCTCGGCCAGCTACCTCAACCAGATCGAACACGACGTGCGACCGCTCACCGTGCCGGTGCTGACACGCATCAACGAGGTCTTCGGCGTCGACCCCACCTTCTTCTCCGCCCAGGACGACACCCGCCTGATCGCCGAGCTGTCCGAAGTCGTGATGGACGCCGAGCTCGGCATCGAGGCCGACACCCAGCAGATCGCCGACATGGTCTCCGCGCATCCGTCGATGGCACGCGCCCTGGTGGCCATGCACAACCGCTACCGCAACACCAGCGCGCAGCTGGCCGCCGCCACCGAGGACCGGTTCTCCGACGGTTCCGGCAGCGCCGCGATCAGCAAGCCGCACGAGGAAGTGCGCGACTACTTCTATCAGCGCCAGAACTACATCCACGAATTGGACACCGCCGCGGAAGATCTCACCGCACGCATCCGATTCCACGGTGGCGAGGTGAGCACCGAGATCGTGCGCCTGCTGCGCGCGCACGGCGTGCGGATCAGCGAGCGCATCGACCTCGGCGAGGGCGTGCTGCACCACTTCGACCCCGAGACCAAACAGCTCGAGATCTCCCCGCACCTGTCCGGCGGCCAGCGCACTTTCAAGCTCGCCGCCGAGCTCTCCTACCTCGAGTGCGGCCCACTACTCGAAAAACTGGTCGAGGAAGGCAATTTCGCCTCCGACGCCTCGCACAAACTCGCGATGCTCGGCCTGGCGAACTATTTCGCGGCCGCGATGGTCTTGCCTTACACACACTTTCACGAAGTAGCCGAGAACTTCCGCTACGACATCGAGCGCCTGTCGGCCTTCTTCTCGCAGAGTTTCGAAACCATCTGTCACCGCCTGTCCACCCTGCAACGACCGACCCTGCGCGGCGTCCCCTTCTCCTTCGTCCGCGTCGACCGGGCGGGCAATATGTCGAAACGCCAGTCCGCCACCGGTTTCCACTTCTCGGCCAGCGGCGGCACCTGCCCGCTGTGGAACGTCTACGAGACCTTCGCCTACCCCGGCAAGATCATGACCCAGATCGCCCAGATGCCCGACGGCCGCAAATACCTCTGGATCGCCCGCACCGTCGAACGCCGCGCCACCCGCTATGGCCAACCCGGCAAGACCTTCGCCATCGGCCTCGGCTGCGAACTACGCCACGCCGGCCACGTCGTCTACGCCGACGGCATCGACCTCGGCGAAGCCGTGGCCACCCCCATCGGCGCGGGCTGCCGAGTCTGCGTCCGCGCCAACTGCCCCCAGCGCGCCTTCCCCCCACTGGGCAAGGCCCTCGACATCAGCGAACACCGCAGTTCGGTCTCGCCCTACCTCATCAAATAGCTTCTCAGAAGGCTTCCTCCGGGACGGCCATGATGTCGTTGTCGATGGTGGCGAGGATGTTCTTGGTGGCGGTGAGTTCAGGCAGGACGTTCTTGGCGAAGAAGCTCGCCGCGGCGACTTTGCCCTGGTAGAAGGGGCGGTCCTGCGGGGCGGCCTCCGCGGCCAGTGCGGCGGCGGCGATGTCGGCCTGGACCAGTAGGCGCCAGGCGATGAGGAGGTCGCCGACCGACATCAGGAAGCGGACCGAGCCGAGGCCGACCTTGTAGAGCTCAGCGGGGTCGGTCTGGCCCGCCATGGCGTAACCGGTGAGGGTGGCGGCCATGGCGCCGACGTCGGCTTGGGCGGTGCGCAGCAGCGCGCGCTCGGCGGCGAAGCGGCCGGTGTCGTTGTCCAGGTAGACGCTGATCTGGGTGTTCACGTGAGCCAAGGCGACGCCGCGATCGCGAATGATCTTGCGGAAGAAGAAGTCCTGGGCCTGGATCGCGGTGGTGCCCTCGTAGAGGGAGTCGATCTTGGCGTCGCGGATGTACTGCTCGATCGGATAGTCCTGCAGATAGCCGGAGCCACCGAAGATCTGCAGCGACTCGGTGAGCAACTGGTACGCGCGCTCGGATCCGACGCCCTTGACGATCGGCAGCAGCAGATCGTCCACGCGGTGCGCGGTCTCCGGATCGGCACCGGATACCAGCTGCGCCACATCCTCGTTCTGATGTGCGGCGGTATACAGATACACCGCGCGCAGCCCCTCCGCGTAGGCCTTCTGCATGGCCAGCGACCGGCGTACATCGGGGTGATGGGTAATGGTGACGCGCGGCGCCGCCTTGTCGGCGATCTGCGTCAGATCCGCGCCCTGTACCCGCGTCTTGGCGTACTCCAGCGCGTTCAGATACCCGGTCGACAATGTCCCCGACGACTTCACACCCACCGTCATCCGCGCGTTCTCGATCACCTTGAACATCTGGGCGATGCCGTTGTGCACATCGCCGACCAGCCAGCCCTTGGCGGGCACCGCGGTGCCGCCGAAGGTCATCTCGCAGGTCGGCGATGACTTGATCCCCATCTTGTGCTCGACACCCGTCACATAGACACCATTGCGGTCGCCCAGTTCCAGCGTCTCGGGATCGAAGAGGAACTTCGGCACATAGAACAGCGACAGCCCCTTGGTGCCGGGACCGGCGCCTTCCGGCCGCGCGAGCACCAGGTGGACGATGTTCTCCGCCAGATCACCCACGTCACCGCCGGAAATGAACCGTTTCACGCCCTCGATGTGCCACGACCCGTCGGGCTGCGGCACGGCCTTGGTGCGGCCGGCGCCGACATCGGATCCGGCATCGGGCTCGGTGAGCACCATGGTGGCCTGCCACCCGCGCTCGAACCCGCCGCGTGCCCAGCGTTTCTGCTCGTCGTTGCCGACCCCGTAGAGCACCGAGCCCATCAGCGGGCCCATATTGAAGAAGCTGGCCGCCGGATTGGCACAGATGATGAGCTCGTTGATCGCCCACATCAGCGCGTTCGGGGCGGCGGTGCCGTCCATGCCCGCCGGCATGCCGAGGCGGTACCAGCCCGCCTCGCGCACCATGTCCACCGTCTTGCGCAGCGGTTCGGGCACGGTGATCTCGTAGGTATCGGGATGGAAGACCACCGGGTGCCGGTCGGCCTCGGCGAACGAGTCCGCGATCGGCCCCTCGGCCAGGTGTCTCACCTCGTCGAGGAGCTGGCGCACCGTATCGGAGTCCAGGTCGCCGTAGGCGCCGGTATCCAGGAGCTTGGCGAGGTTCAGCACCTCGAACAGATTGAACTCGATGTCACGCACGTTCGCCTTGTAGTGCCCCACTGGGCCCTCCTCGACTGACCGCACACGGCCCGATTGCCGTGTGGCTCGGCTGCTCGACGTCGTACAAATCGAAGCGTGCCGCATCGCCACATCCCTACGCAACCGTAGGCAAGCCGATCCTTCGGCAGACCGCCGGCGAAGAATTCACATGGATGAAACAGACGAAACGGACACGTGACCGGGAGACATTCGGGTGCAACACGTTCCATCTACTGTCTCGAATCACGAATACAGCAGCTGTATACAACTCGGTGTACATCCAGTCGCCGGGAGCAGCGGCGGTGTTCGTTGTGGCGCGTATGGCGCCACCGTTACACCTGATGAGGAGAACCGCCCATGTCTGAATCCCGTTTGGTCAAGGCACTTGTCGTGCCTGCCGCGGTGGCCGTCGCCGGCCTGCTGCTCACCGGCTGTGGTGCTCGCGACGACGCGTCGACCGGCTCGACCGCCGCCTCCTGCGTCGACACCAGCAAGGACACCATCAAGGTGGGCTCGCTGCACTCGCTGTCGGGCACCATGGCCATTTCCGAAGTCACCGTGGCCAATTCGACCAAGCTGGCGATCGACCAGATCAACGCGGCGGGCGGTGTGCTCGGCAAGAAGATCGAGATCGTCCTCGAAGACGGCGCCTCCGACCCCAAGACCTTCGCCGAGAAGGCGGAGAAGCTGATCAGCTCCGACTGTGTCGCTTCGGTATTCGGCGGCTGGACCTCGTCGAGCCGTAAGGCCATGAAGCCCAAGTTCGAGAACCTGAACTCGCTGCTCTACTACCCCGTGCAGTACGAGGGTCTGGAAGATTCCAAGAACATCTTCTACACCGGCGCCACCACCAACCAGCAGATCATCCCCGCGCTGGACTACCTGAAGCAGAAGGGCATCACGTCCCTCTACCTGGTCGGCTCCGACTACGTCTTCCCGCAGACCGCCAACCGCGAGATCAAGGCCTACGCCGCGGCCAACGGCATCGAGATCAAGGGCGAGGACTACACCCCGCTCGGCTCCACCGACTTCTCCACCATCATCAACAAGGTGCGGGCCGCCAAGGCGGGCGCGGTGTTCAACACCCTCAACGGTGACTCCAACGTCGCCTTCTTCCGCGAGTACACCAACGCGGGCCTGAAAGCCGCTGAGATGCCGGTGGTTTCGGTGTCGATCGCCGAGGAAGAGGTCGCCGGTATCGGTGCGCAGAACATCGCGGGCCAGCTGACCGCCTGGAACTACTACCAGACCGTCGACTCCCCGGCGAACAAGAAGTTCGTCGCCGACTACAAGGCCGCCTTCGGCGCCGACAAGCCCACCTCGGACCCGATGGAAGCCGCCTACGCCTCGGTGTACCTGTGGAAGAACACCGTCGAGAAGGCGAAGTCGTTCGCGGTGGCCGACATCCAGGCCGCGGCCGACGGCGTGAGCTTCGACGCCCCGGAGGGCACCGTCACCATCGACGGCTCCAACCACCACATCACCAAGACCGCCCGGATCGGTGAGATCCGCCCCGACGGACTCATCTACACCGTCTGGGATTCCGGCAAGGCCATCACCCCGGACCCGTACCTGAAGTCCTACGAGTGGGCCAAGGGCCTGAAGTAACCAGCCCGATAGATGTGGGACGCGCGGCTCGTGCGTCCCACATCGCCCCATTTTCAAGGAGTCCACTGCAATGGACGTGCTGATCAGTCAGCTCTTCACCGGGTTGAGTCTGGGATCCATTCTTCTGCTCGCCGCGCTCGGCCTGTCACTGACCTTCGGTCAGATGGGCGTCATCAATATGGCGCACGGCGAATTCATCATGGCCGGTTGCTACACCACTTATGTTGTGCAACAAATCTTCTCGTCGGCCGGAGTTTCGCTGGTCGTGTCCCTGCTGATGGGCTTCCTCATCGGCGGCCTGCTCGGCGCCGCCCTGGAAATGGGGCTGATCCGCTACATGTACGACCGGCCACTGGACACGCTGCTTGTCACCTTCGGTGTCGGGCTCGTGCTGCAGCAGGCCGCGCGTGACATCTTCGGCGCACCCGCCAAGAACGTGCTGGTGCCCGAATGGCTCAGTGGCGGAATCACTATCGCGGGCGCGGTCGTGCCGAAGACCCGCATCTTCATCCTCGTGCTGGCGATCGTCGCGGTGACCACCCTGGCCGCCGTGCTCAAGACCACGCCGATGGGCCGACGGATTCGCGCCGTCGTGCAGAACCGCGGGCTTGCCGAAACCAGCGGCATCTCCAGCAGATTCACCGATATCAGCACGTTCTTCATCGGCTCCGGGCTCGCCGGCGTGGCCGGTGTGGCGCTCACCCTGATCGGTTCGACGAGCCCCACCATCGGTCAGAGCTATCTGATCGACGCGTTCCTGGTGGTCGTGATCGGTGGCCTCGGCCAGATCAAGGGCACGGTGATCGCGGCGTTCGCGCTCGGCCTGCTCAACTCGTTCATCGAATACTCCACCACCGCGTCCATCGCGAAGGTGATCGTGTTCGTGCTGATCGTCATCTTCCTGCAGGTCCGCCCGCAGGGCCTGTTCACCGTGCGGACGAGGAGCCTGGCATGAGAGATCGGCTTACACCCCTTGCCGGGTTCGCCATTGCGGCCATCCTGCTGTTCGCCGTCGCACCAGCGGTGCTGAGCGACTTCCGCCTCAACCTGCTCGCCAAGTTCCTCTGCTTCGCCATTGTGGCGGCCGGTATCGGATTGGCTTGGGGCCGTGGCGGAATGCTCACCCTGGGTCAGGGCGTGTTCTTCGGCATCGGCGCCTACATCATGGCCATGCACCTGCAACTCGCCGACGCCGCCCGCCTCGGCAACGACGTCCCCGAGTTCATGGAGATCTCGGGCATCAGCGAACTTCCCGGCTTCTGGCAGCCGTTCAGTTCCGCGCCGGTCGCCATTCTCGGCATCCTGGTGCTGCCCGCGCTGGTCGCCGCCGTGCTCGGTTACGGCGTGTTCAAGCGCCGGGTGCGCGGCGCCTACTTCGCCATCCTGAGCCAGGCGCTGGCCGCGGCGCTGGCGATCCTGCTCACCGGTCAGCAGGCCATCGGTGGCTTCACCGGTCTGTCGGACTTCCGCTCCTTCTTCGGATTCCGGCTCTCGGACCCCGTCAACCGGCAGATGCTGTTCTTCATCGCCGCGGGCACGCTGCTCGTGGTGGTGGCGCTGATCCGTCAGCTCAATCGCAGCCGCTACGGCGAACTGCTGGTCGCGGTGCGTGACGCGGAGGAGCGCGTGCGCTTCCTCGGCTACGACCCGGCCAATATCAAGATCGTCGCCTATGTGGTGGCGGCCTTCCTGGCCGGTATCGCCGGTGCGCTGTTCACCCCGATCGTCGGCATCATCTCCCCCGCCGATATCGGCGTCATCCCGTCGATCGCCTTCCTGATCGGCGTCGCCATCGGTGGCCGCACCACGCTGCTCGGACCGATCCTCGGTGCGATCGGGGTGGCCTGGGCGCAGACCTCGCTGTCGGAGTCGTTCCCGTCGGGTTGGACCTACATGCAGGGCGTGCTGTTCATCGTGGTCGTCGGGTTCATCCCCGCCGGTCTGGCCGGGCTGTGGCCGATGCTCAAGGGCTGGCTCGACAGTCGCAAGAAGCTGCCACCCGCACCGGAAGAACCCGCCGCCGTCGTCACCGAGGAGAAGGTGCAAGCGCGATGACACACGAACCCAAAGCGGGCGGCAACGCCGGCATGGACAGCGACTACCTCGAAATCCGTGGTCTCTCGGTCAGTTTCGATGGTTTCAAGGCGGTCACCGATGTCGATCTCACGGTGCTGCAGGGTGACCTGCGGTTTCTGATCGGCCCGAACGGCGCGGGCAAGACCACACTGATCGACGCCATCACCGGCCTCGTCCCGGCTACCGGTTCGGCGCAGAAGTCGGGCACCGAACTACTCGGCAAGAAGGTGCACCAGATCGCGCGCCTCGGCATCGGGCGGACCTTCCAGACCGCCAGTGTGTTCGAGCAGCTCACGGTGTTGCAGAACCTGGATATCGCCGCGGGCGCCGGTCGTTCGGCATGGTCGCTGCTGCGCACCCGCAAGTCGGTGCTGCCGAGCATCGAAGAGGCTTTGGAGACAACGGGTCTCACCGCGCTGCGCGACAAGCCCGCCGGGGTACTCGCGCACGGGCAGAAGCAGTGGCTCGAGATCGGCATGCTGCTCGTGCAGAACGCGTCGGTGCTGCTGCTCGACGAGCCCGTGGCAGGCATGAGTGCCGAGGAGCGCGAGGAGACCGGAAACCTGTTGCGCCGCATCGGTGGTGACCGGGTGGTGATCGTCGTCGAGCACGACATGGACTTCATGCGGTCCTTCGCCAGCTCGGTCACCGTGCTCGCGGGCGGCAAGGTGCTCAGCGAGGGCAGCGTCGAACAGGTGCAGGCCGACCCGAAGGTGCAGGAGGTCTACCTCGGCACCGCGAATCTGACTGCGACAGACAAGGAGTCGGCCGATGCTTGAACTTCACGACATCCGTTCCGGGTACGGGCGCACGGAGGTCATCCACGGCGTCAGCATGACCGTGCCCGACGACAGCGTCGTCGCCATCATGGGCCACAACGGCGCGGGCAAGACCACGCTGCTGCGCGCCGCTGTCGGTCTGCTGCCAACCAAGTCGGGGACCATCACCTTCGACGGCGAGAAGATCACCAAACTCTCACCCTCGCAACGGGTCAAACGCGGTATCGGCTACGTGCCGCAGGGTCAGCAGAGCTTCGGGCAGCTGACCACCGCCGAGAACCTGCAGGTGGTCGCGGACGGGCGTAAACGGGGCAAGGCGCTGATCGACGAATCCCTCGACCTGTTCCCCGCGCTGCGTGAGCTGCTCACCCGCAAGGCGGGCCTGCTCTCGGGCGGGCAACGTCAGCAGCTGGCCATCGCGCGGGCACTGATCACCGAGCCGAAGCTGCTCATCCTCGACGAACCGACCGAGGGCATCCAGCCGTCGGTAGTCGCCGAAATCGAGCGCACCATCATCGAATTGACGCAACGCGGCGGTTTGAGCGTGCTGCTGGTGGAGCAGCACATCGGCTTCGCACTGCAGGCGGCACAGCAGTACTACGTGCTGCACTCAGGGCATCTCGGCTCGGCCGGGGCAGGCGGGGCAGGTGCGGAATCCGCGGTCCGCGCGGCGATGGCGATCTGATCGCAGCGACGCGGATGGCCGGGCGGGGATCGGGCGAGGACGCACGTCCCGCCGCAGGTAGGCGGCGGGTACCGCTGGCCGCGCGCGTCTACGACGAACTCCGCCACGACCTCGCCACCGGGGAACTGGCACCGACCGAACGGCTGCGCGCCGAACGACTGGCTCAGCGCTACGGCGTCTCGCGCACCCCGGTGCGCGAGGCGCTGGCCCGGCTCCAGGCCGACGGGCTCGTGCAGCGCCATCCCGACGGGCTCTACCTGTACCGGCCACGCCTGAACGAACTCGACGAGCTCTACGAATTGCGAATCGTGCTGGAATCCCGTGGTTTTCAGCGCATCGCCGCCGGTGGTTCCGTACAGGTACACATCCCGACCGAGCACGACCTACCCACCGTGCGCGGCGAGCTGGCCCGCTGGCTCGAATACCGCGACACCCCACCGGAACCCGGACCTGAGCTGGTCGCCGCCGATGAGCGGTTCCACACCGAACTACTCAGGGCGGCAGGTAATTCCGCCCTCGCCGAGGCATTGGCAGCCGTCTACCTGCGAGTTCGCCCGGTGCGCACCATGGATGTGCCCACCGCCGAACGGGTCGCGGCCATGACGGCCGATCACATCACGATCGCCGAACAGGTGCTGGCCGGCGACGACGAACAGGCACTGCACACCCTCACCGTCCACATCGAATCCTCCCGCGCCCACGTTCGGGTGCGGGCCGAACAGGCGATCGCCTTCACCAAACTCGGTCGCGCCGTGCGGGATTGATCAACAGTCCTGCTGGAACGGCCAGCACTCTGTCTTGCGCGGAGTCGCCGAGGTCGGCGCACGGGTCGTCGAGGTCTGCGAAGTGTCCGACATCGGGCGCGGATCGGGCGAGTCCTGCCACAGCGCCGCGCCGACCACCACGAAGACGACGAGGATGCCGAGCAGTGCGGCGGCGAACAGCGCGATGCCGACGAACTTTCCCCGGCGCGACGGATCGGCGGGCGGGACGGGCTCGCTGAACTTGCGCACCTGCGGCACCACCGGCGTCGGCGCGGGCTTATTACTCGCGAAACCCTCCTCGGCCAGCTCGGCGCGCGAGGGCACCTGCGCGACCCCGAGCGTCGCGCAGGTGTTGAGCACCCGATCGATCGTCCATTCGCGCGGCCCCGCCGAGAACCCTTCGAGGTATACCCGCAGTTCATGCGCGTCAACGCTGTTGGCGACCAGCACATCGAGACCCGGCCGCAGCGCAGTACGCGCGGGCCGGACGACCACCCCGCGATACGGCACGAGCACCACCGCGCCGGACACGTGTCTGCTGTCCTGCAACGCCTGTTCCTGCGCGACCCGCACCGCGTGCACCCCGTGCTCGACCCGATCGGTGAGACCGTTCGACGGCTCGGCGTCTAAATCCAGCGGACTGTCGCTGATCATCCACGCACCGTCGGCGGTGGTGGTGAGCAGCCCGCTCTGCCGCCGCCGGAAGCCCTTCACCTCGAGCACCGTGATGCCGCGCGGCGTCACGATCACCGCGCCCAGGCGCCGGTCACCCACCCGGCAATCGACCAGCGCGAGCCCCGTACTCGGATAGGCGCGCAGGCAATCCACGAGCTCGCGCTCGGCGCCGGTGAGCTCGGCACCCGGTCTGATCCGAACCAGCATGTGCGATGTTCCCCTACTGCTGCGACCTCACACCGCCGCTGCGCGCTGCGGTACTCACCGATCATGACGCGCAACTGTTCTGAAAACCACTGGAAACCAAAGAAAACCGGCACGAATACAGGACTGGCCCCCCGAGTGGATACTGGCGAGTACGCTCCGATCCTGGCCGACGATGTTCGAGAAGACAGGTGGACCAGAGATGGATTCAGCGCCCCGACCACGCGTTTCGCCGGGACGGTTCGGCGAACTCGGCCCGATCAACTGGGCTGTCTGGCAAGTACTTTCCCGCGCGTCGGGCACCGATGACGCACATCTTTTCAGCACCCTCGGCCGCACGGGCGGGCTCTTTCGCGGCTGGCTGCATTTCTCCGGCAAGCTGATGCCGGGTGGCAAGTTGCCGCGCGCCGAGGCCGAACTGGTGATCCTGCGCGTCGCGCAGCTGCGTGCGTGCGACTACGAGGCCGATCATCATCGCCGGTTGGGGCGCAAGGCAGGACTGTCGGCCGTCGAGATCGAGCGGGTTGCCGCAGGTCCCGAGGCCGAGGGCTGGACACCTCGGCAGCGGGCCTTGCTGAATGTCGTCGATCAGCTGGTGACCACCCGGAATGTGGACGACGCGGCGTGGGCCGACCTGGCCGAGCACTACGACGAGCGGGTACTGATCGAGATCGTGCTGCTGATCAACCAGTACGAAGGTCTGGCGTCGACCATCACGACCCTGCGGATCGAGCGCGACAAGTTCTGATGGTGTGACCCAGGTCATATGGCGAGGGGTCGCGGGATCTCCCACAGTAAAGGCGTACAACGTACGGAGTTCATCGTCACCGAGGAGAACCCATGCAGATCACCGCTTCAGCCATCTCGCTCAACGTCACCGACCCGCAGGCCTCGGCCCAGTTCCTGATCGACCACCTCGGCTTCGCCGAGAAGATGGCCGCCGACGGCTTCGTCGCGCTGACACGGGCCGACGCGGGCATGGATGTGATCTACCTGCGCACCGGCCTCGGCTCGTTCAAACCCGCCCGCATCGCGGGCAGCGCGGGTGACGGTCTGCTGATCGTCTTCGTCGTCGACGAGATCGACCGTGAATACGACCGGCTGCGCGCCGAGGGCGTCCCGATCGAGACGCCGATCGAAACCGAGGAGTGGGGCGAGCGCTACTTCCAGATGACCGACCCCAACGGGGTCGTCATCCAGCTCGTGCAGTGGGTGTGATCAGCGGCGCGCGACCCGCAACGCCGCCACGATCATCGGGATCTGCAACGGCAATCGCGCCAGCACCCCGGCCTTGAAAGCCTTGGGCGCCTTCGGATTACCGACCACATCCACGGTCATCTGGATATTGGCCGGGAAGACACCGATGAACAGGGCCGCGGCCAGCCAGCCGCCGAGCTTGCGGGTGCGCGGCACCGCCAGCGCCGTCGCCACGCCCAGCTCGGCAACCCCGGACGCATACGTGTAGGTCCGCGGATTGCCGGGCAGCTGCGGCGGCACGATCTTGTCGAACGGCTTCGGCGCTACGAAGTGCAAGGTGCCCATCAGGAACAGCAGCCCACTCAACCAGGAGTGCGCACGTCGACGGGGAGTTTGATCAGCCACAGTCCCGACGGTAGCAGGACCGCCCCCCTGGGGCTTCTGGCCAGGATCCAGGGCGATCGTGGGCGGCGGGCGGCGGGCGGCAGGAAGTCTGCCCGTGCCCGGTGATTACCCGTGGAGGTTTCGTCATCAGGACGGAGACAGTCGTCGTTCGGGCGAAAGCCGGGCAATCGCCGCACACTGCGCCGGCCCGTGTAATCGGGCCGACGCGGTACCCGGATTACTGGCGGGCGAAGACGGTGGCCGCCGAGGTTGCCGGGCGGCCGAGGAGTTTGGTCAGGTCGCCGGTGTTCACCTCGAGCAAGCCCTCGCCGATGCGGGCGTCGGCGTCGGCGAGGACGGCGGCGTACTGATCCTCGAGGCCCGCGGCGCGTAGGGCTGCCGCGTAGTCGTCTTGGGTGTGGTTTTCGTAGTGGACCGTGACACCCTTCGCCTCGGCGACCGCGGCCGCCAGATCCGTGCCGGTCAGCGCCTCGTCACCGCCCAGTTCGTAGACGCGTCCCTCGTGACCCTCGCCGGTGAGCACGCGCGCGGCGGCCTCGGCGTAGTCGGCCCGCGCCGCGCCGGAGACGCGGCCCGTGGCCATCGCGCCGTGCAGGACGCCCGACTGTGCCGCGTTCGCGACGGCGCCGCCGTAGTTCTCCCAGTACCAGCTGTTGCGCAGCAGCACCGTCGGTACCGAGGCGGTCGCCAGCACCTCTTCTGTGCCCCGATGGTCGGCGGCGAGCAGCATCGAATTGCTCTCGGCGCGGGGAATGCTGGTGTAGGCCAGCAGTTCGACACCGGCGCGCTCGGCGGCACGAATGACATTGGTGTGCTGGGCAATTCGAGACCCGAATTCATTGCCCGAGATCAGCAGCACCCGGTTCACACCCACCAGTGCGGCATCAAGGGCGGCCGGATCGTCGTAGGACGCCTGCCGCACGTCGGCACCTCGCGCGGCGAGATCGGCCACCTTGCCCGGATCGCGCACGATCGCGACCGGCCGCTCCCCTGCGGCGAGTAGAGCCTCCACGACCAACCGGCCGAGCTGTCCGCCTGCTGCTGTCACTGCCACGGTCATTGTTACCTCCAGTGCTACAAGTACTAACTATTAGTAAGCACTATGCCTTCAGTGGGCACTTGCGTCAAGTGGGTATGATGGACGCATGCCCGAGACGGACCACGACCCCACGCTGGAAGCCGACGTCTTCGCGCGCAATTGCACCTCCCGCCCGGTCCTGCAGAACATCGCCGGGCGGTGGGGAGTGCTGGCCATGGTCGCGCTGCGCGACGGCCCGGTCCGCTTCAGCGCCCTGCGCCGCCGGGTCGACGGCGTGAGCGAGCGCATGCTCTCGCAAACCCTGCAGGCGCTGGAACGCGACGGCATGGTCCATCGCGAGGTGCTCGAAGCGATCCCACCCCGCGTCGAATACACCCTCACCGCGCTGGGCACGGAGGTCGCCGACCATCTGCGGTCACTGATCGTCGTCCTGGAATCGAATATGGACACCGTCCGCGCGGCACAGGACAGCTACCACCGCGCCGGGACCATCGGCCAGGACTAGCTCAACGCGCGAGCAGCTCGGAGACCGTGACGAATCGGTAGCCCTGCGCACGCAATGTGTCGACGATCTCGGGCACCGCGGTAATGGACTCGGCCCCGTGCATGACGTGGAGCAAGATGATCGAGCCCGGCCGGGTCTCGGCGAGGGTGTCGGCGACGATGGCTCCGCGCGACGCGCCACCTGCGGAATCGGGCTCGACATCCCAGGTCACCGTGGTGCGATCGTGGTCGGCGAGATAGTGCGGCAGCGTCCACAGCTTCTTGCCGTAGGGCGGGCGGAAACTGATCGGTCCGGGATAGCCGGCGCGGCGGATCTCGCTGTCGGTCCGTTCGATCTCCTCGCGCACGGTGTCACCGGAGACCAGCACCATGCGCCGGTGTGAATACGAATGATTCCCGATCTCGTGGCCCGCTCCCACGATCGCCGCGCTGTCCCGCCACTCCGCGTATTCAAGCCAGACCAAGGTGCGTGGCGGTTAGCGCGGCGGGCGGCGGATAGTCACCGGGCAGGGTTAGCCCGTACCCGGTGAGTTACCCATGTTCGTGCGTTCTTCGGTTGTTCTAGACGATCACCTGGGTGATGTCGCCTGGGTTCAGGTAGTCGAAGAAGCGGTGGGCGCCGTCTTCGGTCATCCGCACACAGCCGTGCGATTTCGAATCGACCGGTCCCACGTGGAATGCCATGTCGCCGTTGAAGAAGGTGGCCCAGCGCATCGGCGCATTGTGCATCGTGCTCCAGTGGAATTCCCGCTTGAAGGAAACCCTGGTCACCGCGGGCGGGGTTTCGAATCCGGCCATGCCGTGCGAGATCGGCGTTGGTCCGAAGATCACCCGGCCATTGTCGACCAGCCACGCCTCGTTCGTCGACAGCCGCATGCACACCCTGGCTTCGACAACCGGGCACGGTGATGCGGTGGGAACAATGGAGGTAATACCGGGAATATCCGGCCCACCGGGGAAAAGAGGTTCGGCTACGGCCGGTGTCACCATGCCGAGTCCGGCCACAGCGGCCGCGGCGACCGCCGCGAAACGTGCTGTCCAACCGAGAATGCTCATCGAGTTTCGTACCCTCTCTGTCCGCCTCGCCGCGCCTTCTGCCGGTCGTTAGGTACGACGACAGCGCGGTGCCGGGCTGGGCGGTCACTATGGAGTCAGCTTGTGGGCGTGCCCGGCGAGTTACCCATGTACGCACAAGATCAGGTGTTGCGACTAACAAGCGAACGAAAGAGCTACAGAGATCATCGGTTACGGGCTTCGATTCACCAAATCAACGCCCAGAAAAAGACCAAATAGAAACAAAAGGGCCGGGCACGCGATTCGCGCACCCGGCCCTGTCGACTGAAATGTCAGAAGTTGATCATGTGCCCCGCGAGGCCGTGGATCGCTTCCTGCACCGCTTCGCTCAGCGTCGGGTGCGTGTGCACATTGCGGGCCACCTCGTTCACCGTGAGGTCCCACTTCTGCGCCAGCGTCAGTTCCGGCAGCAGCTCGGACACATCGGGGCCGATCAGGTGCCCGCCGAGGAGTTCGCCGTGCGCGCCGTCGGCGATCAGCTTCACGAAACCGGTCGGGTCGCCGAGGCCGTGCGCCTTGCCGTTGGCCTGGAACGGGAAGGTGGCGACCTGCACGTCGTAGCCCTCGTCGCGGGCCTGCTGCTCGGTGAGACCGAAGCTGGCGACCTGCGGCTGGCAGAAGGTGGCGCGCGGCATCATCCGGTAGTCGCCGAGGGTCATCGTCTCGGCGCCGCCGATGGTCTCGGCCGCGACCACGCCCTGCGCCTCCGCCACGTGGGCGAGCTGCAGCTTGGCGGTGACATCACCGATCGCGTAGATGTGGGCCACGTTGGTGCGCATGTAGTCGTCGATCTCGATGGCGCCACGGTCGGTGAGGGCGACACCGGTGGTCTCCAGGCCGTAGCCCTGCACCCGCGGCGCGAAGCCGACAGCCTGCAGCACCTTGTCGACCGTGACGGTCTCGATCGCGCCGGACTTGTTGTCCTTGATCTGGACGGTGACCTTGGAGCCGTCGTCGTCGATCGACTGCACGGCCGCACCGGTGGTGATGGTGACGCCGAGCTTCTTGTACTGCTTGGTGATCTCTTTGGAGACGTCGGCGTCCTCGTTGGGCAGCGCGCGGTCGAGGAACTCCACGATCCGCACGTCGACGCCGTAGCTCTTGAGAACGTAGGCGAACTCCATGCCGATCGCGCCCGCGCCGACGATCAGGATCGAGCCGGGTAGGTCACGGGTGAGGATCTGCTCCTCGTAGGTGACCACGTTGTCGGAGAGCTGGGTGCCCGGCAGCAGCTTGGTGGTGGTGCCGGTGGCGATGATGACGTTGTCGAACGTGACCGTCTCGCTGCCACCCTTGGTGAGGGCGACATCGATCGAGTTCGGGCCGGTGAAGGTACCGAGGCCGTCGAACTCGTCGATCTTGTTCTTCTTCATCAGGAAGTGCACGCCCTTGACCCGACCGTCGGCCACCTTGCGGCTGCGATCGAAGGCGGCACCGAAGTCGAAGCTGACCTCACCGGAGATGCCGAAGGTCTTGGCTTCCTTCTGAAAGATATGGGCCAGCTCGGCGTTGCGCAGCAGTGCCTTGGACGGGATGCAGCCCACGTTCAGGCACACGCCACCCCAGTATTTCTGCTCGACAATCGCTGTTCGCAGGCCGAGTTGAGCGGCACGGATCGCGGCGACATATCCGCCGGGACCAGCGCCGAGAACGACGACATCGTAGTGGGAAGTCACGGCACCGAGCCTAACTCTGTTTCGAGGAGTTCACCCACCCGTCCCCCACATAGGTGAGATGAGCCCTCGACCGGCGGTGCGCGCCCCGACCGCTCTTGCCGCGGCATCGCCGCACGACCGGATCGAGCAGTACTGTCGAGACCGTGAGCGGCGGGGCAGTGAGCAGCCGAACAGCCCAGAGCGTGCTGACCGACGGCGCGTCCGCCGATGGCCAGGGGATCGGCAGTCGGCTCGACGGCACGGTGTCGACACACCTGGTGCGGCTGCTGGTTCAGGCCGCCCGGCAAGCGGGCGCGGCCGAGGATCAGCTGACCCGCATCCCCGGCACCGACGAGGTGGTGTTGCGCGGTGAGCTGAACCGGATTCCGATGAGTTCGTTGCTGCGGCTGTGGGAGTTGATCGCGCATGCGCGCCCGGCGGGAGCGGGTGCCGCGGTGGCCGCCGCGGCACCGCTCGGCGCGCTGAATACCTGGGACTACCTGGTGACCGGCGGTGCGACACTGACGGATTCGCTGCGTGCCGCGCAGCCGTACCACCGCCTGGTGACCGCGGCGACCGAAGGTTTCGACCTGTCCGGCGAGGGCGATCTCACCATCGGCTACCGCACTTCGGCGGGCGATCCCGCGGTGGCGTCGGTGGTCAACGAGTACGTGATGGCCTACTACCTGCGCCGGGCCCGCGAAGCGACCGGCCGCCCGATCATTCCGACCAGGGTGAGTTTCGGCCACAGCGCACCAACCGACCGCGCCGACCTGGTCGCCGTATTCGGCACGGACAGCATCGAATTCGACGCCGCTACCGACTCGATCACCTTCCATGCCGACGATGCCAACGCCCCGCTCCCCCGCGCCGATCCGATGCTCGCCGAGCTGATGCGCAGCCACGCCGGCCTGGTTCTGTCTTCCTCGCGCACCATCGCGGGCCCCCTCGATGCTTTTCGCCTCGCCCTCGCCGACGCCATCGACGCCGTCGACCCCACCCTGGCCCGAGTCGCGAAAACCCTGGCGATGAGCCAGCGCACCCTGCAACGTCACCTCGCCGAACACGGCACCACCTGGCGCGACGAACTCGACCTGCTCCGCTACGAACGCGCGAAAACCCTGCTGGACCAGGGACTCACCAGAAGCGTGATCGCCCGGCGCCTCGCTTTCACCGACGACCGCGCCTTACGAAAGGCCCTCCACCGCTGGACTGGGTCGACACCCGCCGACCACCCAACCCCCTGAGCACGGCGGGATCGTCGCCCGGCCGGGACGTCAGCGCGGTGGTGTCAGGTGCGCCGACAGGAGGGGTGCGTATCTCGGTTATGCCGCCGCGGCATCGAAGTTCCAGACGTGGCGTGAACGGACCGGGTGCTGGCGCGCGAGGACCTCGAAAGGCCCGATCGGGCCGCATAACGTTGTCATCACCGGAGCAAAACACCGGCTGACCTCGAAAGAAGGCTCGATCATGTCGAACACGGCCACCCGCGCACTGCCCACCTTCACCCGCGAGATCCACCTCGCCGCCCGCCCGAACGGCGCACCGGTCGGCACCGATTTCGCCTTGGTTGAGCGAGACCTGCCGGAGCTCGCCGAGGGCCAGATCCTGGTCCGCAATACCTGGATGTCGGTCGATCCGTACATGCGCGGCCGGATGGACGACAAGGCGTCCTACATCGCACCGTTCGAACTCGGTGCGGCCCTGGATGGTTCGGCGGTCGGCGAGGTGATCGCCTCCCGCTCAGCCGATATCGCGGTCGGGGCGACGGTCTCGCACTTCGCGGGCTGGCGCGAACATGCCGTCGTCGATGCCGCCACCGCAACCCCGATCGATCCGGAACTCGCCGCGCCGCAACACTTCCTGAGCGTGCTCGGTACCACCGGCCTCACCGCCTATGCCGCACTCACCGACGTCGCCCAGGTGAAGCCCGGCGACACCGTGTTCATCTCGGCTGCCGCGGGCGCGGTCGGCAGCGTGGCGGGGCAGATCGCCAAGGCGCTCGGCGCGAAGCGGGTGATCGGCTCGGCCGGTGGTCCGGTGAAGACCCGGAAGTTGCTCGAGGAATTCGGGTTCGACGCGGCGATCGACTACCGTGCCGGCGACCTCGGTGGTCAGCTCACGGCCGCCGCACCCGATGGCATCGATGTCTACCTCGACAGCGTCGGCGGCGAACACCTGAAAGTCGCCATCGAGTCACTCAACCAGCACGGTCGTGTCGCCCTGGTCGGCGCGATCAGCGGCTACAACGGCGCCACCGCCCAGCAGATCCCCGATCTCTACCTCGCCGCGACGAAGGAGATCACCCTGCGCGGCATGCTGGTGACCAGCTACTTCCCGATCTTCGGCGAATACATCGGCAAGGCCGCGGGCTGGCTCGCCGACGGCACCCTCCACACCACCGAAACCGTCTACGAAGGCCTCGACCAGGCCCCCGCCGCCTTCCTCGGCGTCCTCACCGGCGCCAACACCGGCAAAATGCTCGTCCACCTCGCCTGAACCGCCCCGCCGAAGGGCCCGCCGCACACCGATTCGATCGGTCCGGCGGGCCCGACCTCTCCTGGTCGGTCGATCACCAGGCCCTGGTGGTCTTTCCTTCTCGGGCGATGCCGCCGTGGTGGCCTGGTGATCAGTCGTCCAGCATGTCAGTCGCGCCAGACCTGGCTCGCTACGCGGGCGAAGTTGCCGCCGAAGACGGCTTCGCGCTCGGCGGCGGTGAATCCACGGTCGGCGAGCAGCTCGTCCAGACCGGGCACGTCGGATTCGCCGAGGAGGTCCTCGGGTGGGGTCCACTGGAGTGGGCCCCATTTCGTGTAGGAATCGGAGAACGCGCCGGGGTTGTCGCGGATCTCGTCGTTGAATTCCTGACCGTCGAACGAGTAGTCCGACCCGATTCCGATGTGGTCGATTCCCACCAGGTCGACGCCGTATCGGATGTGGTCAGCCATCGCCGCGACCCGTTCGGCGCGCCCGGCGGGCTCGTTGCGGCCGACGAAGATGCCGACGCCGTTGATACCGATCACCCCACCGGTGGCGGCACACGCCAGCGCTTGCTCATCGGTGATATTGCGCGGGTGTTCCCACAGCACGGCGAAATTGGAATGGCTGTAGATCATCGGGACCGAGGTGTGGGTGGAGAGATCGAGACCGGTGCGGCGCGAGCAGTGCGAGCCGTCGGCGAACATGCCGACCTCGTTCAGCTTGCGCACCAGGTCTTTTCCGTAGCCGGTCAGCCCGGTGTCGTCGATATCGAGGCAACCGCAGCCGGCCGCGTTGGCATGGTTGTAGGTGGGCAGTAGCGAACGAACGCCGAGGTCGTAGAACAGTTCCACGTTGTCGAGATCACCGTCGAGCGGCCCGGAGTCCTCGAGGTCGAAGGCCAGCGAGATCACCTCTGGTGCCCCGATATCGCTCACCCGATCGACCAGCCGGAACCGCGGATCCGCCCCCGCGTGGTCCCGGAACTGGTGCAGCAACGCCAGCGAATCGTCCTTGGTCTGTGCCGAGTACCCGACGTTCACCGACAGATACGACCCCAGCGGGTACCGAGCCAGGTCCGCGACCCGGGCCGTGTGGTGCAACGGCAGACAGCAGTGCTGCTCCCACAGGAACACATCCACCTCCGGTTGATTCGTGACCTGTGATCGTACGTTTCGCAGCGCATTCGACGCCGGACCGACGCTAACGCGATGTCTGATCCGGCCGATAAATCGATACTGCGCCCCTACTCCAAGGCCCTGATCTAAGGCGGTGCGACATGCGTCGCTTCCTCATCCTCCTCGCCGCATTCGCTGCCTGCGTCGGCCTATCGACCCTGCCCGCGGCCGCCACCCCGTCCTACTGCGGACTCGTCTGGGGCTCACAGGACAAATCGAATCCGACCTACTCGCCGGCCACCCTCACCAACGTGCGAGCAGGCCGTCACGAGTGCTTCGACCGCATGGTCGTCGACCTGGCGGGCCCGTCGGCGGGCTACCTGGTGCGATATGTCGACACCGTCACCGAGGACGGCTCCGGCGCCTCTGTCCCCTTGCGCGGCGGCGCGTTCCTCCAGGTGACGGTCAACGCGCCGGCCTACGACGACGCGGGCGACATGACGTATCGCCCCACCGACCGCACCGAACTCACGAATGTCAGCGGCTATCAAACGTTGCGCCAGATTGCCTGGGCGGTCTCGTTCGAAGGCCAGTCCACGATCGGCCTCGGCGTCCGCGCCCGCCTCCCCTTCCGCGTGAGCACCCTCGATAACCCCACTCGGGTGGTCATCGACGTCGCCCACTACTGGTGATTCACCAACCCTGCCGCTCCGGGCGCGAACCGATCAGCTCATCGGGCTTGGCGCTCGACCGCGAGCGGTAGACGACATAGGGCCGGTAGAAGTAGCTGAACGGTGCGCTGAAGGCGTGCACGAGCCGGGTGAACGGCCAGAGCGCGAACAAGATCAAGGCGACCGTCACGTGGATGTGGAACGACAGCGGCGCCTGCGCCATCAAGTCACCACGCGGCTGCAGAATCCAGATCGAACGGAACCACGGCGACACCGTTTCCCGGTAGTTGTGTTCGGGCCCGATCGCGCCGGAACCGAGCAAGGTGGTCGCCAGCCCGGTGATCAACGCGCAGACCAGGACCAGGTACATGAGCTTGTCGTTGAGGGTGGTCGCGGTGAAGACCGGACCGTTGCGGCGGCGACGATAGATCAGCAACACGATGCCGGTGAGGGTGGCCACGCCCGCGATGCTGCCGAGTGCGATGGCTTGGATGTGATAAACGTGCTGGCTCATGCCGATGGCGTCGGTCCAGGATTCCGGGATGACCAGCCCGATGATGTGGCCGACGATCACCACCATCATCCCGTAGTGGAACAGCGGACTGCCGATGCGCAGCAGTCTGGACTCGTAGAGCTGTGAGGACCGGGTGGTCCAGCCGAACTTGTCGTATCGGTAGCGCCACCAGGTGCCGACGATCAGGATCGCCAGACTCACGTACGGGACGATGTCCCAGTAGATCTCACCCGCCGACACATCGTTGGCTGCCATATCACCGAAGTCCTTTCGCTACAGCGGGTTCCCGGCCTTGCGCGGTGCGGCGCGGTGGCACGGTGAGGGTGAACGGGGCAAGCCCCACCGATTCGGCCGCCGGTCCCGTGTCGACCAGCCTGCGGGCCCAGCCGAGATCCTGTTCGGTCGCCGGCGGCAGGGTCGCGATTACCGCGGACAGCACCGGGGCGTAGAGCGAATCCTCTTCTGACAGTGCGAGTCCGATCGCGTGGATCGCCCGCCGATACGCGGTGAGCAGGGCGGCACCGGCGACAGGGTCCACGGTGGCCGCGAACTCGAGCACGACGGGTAGATGGTCGGCGACCTCGCCGCTCGGCGGCTCCACGCCTGCGCCGCGGTATGCCTCGGAGAAGGCGAGCATCGCCGTGCCACGATTGCGCGTATCACCGTCGGTCCAGTACGTGAGCAGCAGCGTTGCCCGCCTGCGCAGGTCGAATGTCTCGGTGAACTGTTGTGCCGCGGCTACTTCGGAGAGCGAACCCAGTTCGGTCGCCACCCGGAGCAACGGTTCGGCCTGCTCGCGCGGCAGGTGGGCGCACAGTTGCGCGACGAGTTCGAGTCGCGTTCGGTGTTCGCTGTCGGGATAGGCCAGCAGCAGCGAGGCCGCCTGCCACACCAGTCGCTGTTCGGCGGCGCGCCGGGCCGCGCGAGGGCGCATCATGTGCGGCCGCCCGGGAACATGCCCTCCGGTGCGCCCTTGCCGTCCCAGTTCAGCAGATTGACCCGAGAGCCGTTGCCCGCGGCGGTGGATTCACTGGTCTGGCGCTGTTTGAGCGCGTGGAATGTCTCCACCGCGACCGGCACCGGTTTGCCGCTGGTCTCGCCGAAGGGACCCGAAACCTGTTCGTACATCCCGGGTCCGCCATCGAAGTCGAGGGCACAGTCGGCCACGGATTCCTCAAGCTGATGCCCCTGATCGGCATAGGCCGAGGGAATCACGTACCGGTCTTCGATTTTCGCCAGCGCCAACAGCCGGTACATCTCGTACATCTTTTCCTCGGTCATCCCGACGGCCGCGGGAATATCGGCTCGCGGCTCACGTCCGAGGTTGATATCGCGCATATACGACCGCATCGCGGCCAGCTTGCGCAAAACCACCGCCACCGCTTCGGTATCCCCCGCGGTGAACAGTCCGGCCAAGTACTCCAGGGGAATTCGCAACGATTCGAGTGCACCGAATAGGTTGCCCGCATCCTCGCCGTCGTGCCCGTCCCGGCTGACCGCGTCGACCACCGGCGACAGCGGCGGGACGTACCACACCATCGGCATCGTCCGGTATTCCGGATGCAGTGGGAGCGCCACCCGGAAGTCCTTGATCAGCGCGTGAATCGGGGACCGTTGTGCCGCCTCGATCCAGCTGTCCGGAATGCCGGAGGCACGCGCTCCCGCGACAACGTCCGGATCGGCGGGATCGAGCAGCACGTTCACCTGCGCCTCGTACAGATCGCGCTCATCGGCGACGGCGGCAGCGTCGAGCACCTTGTCCACGTCGTAGAAGATCAGCCCGATATACCGCAACCGGCCGACGCAGGTCTCCGCGCAGACCGTCGGCAAGCCGACCTCGACCCGCGGATAGCAGAAGGTACATTTCTCGGCCTTGCCGGTCTTGTGGTTGAAATACACCTTCTTGTACGGACATCCGGAGATGCACATCCGCCAGCCACGGCACTTGTCCTGGTCGACGAGCACGATTCCGTCCTCGGTGCGCTTGTACATCGCGCCGGAAGGACAGGACGCGACGCATGCCGGATTGAGGCAGTGCTCGCAGATACGCGGCAGGTAGAACATGAAGGTCTGTTCGAGATCGGCCTTCACCTTCTCGCTCACCTTCGCCAGCACCGGGTCACCGGGGAGGATCTCGGGCGAACCGGCCAGATCGTCGTCCCAGTTGGCCGAGCCCTTGATCATCATCGGCGCGCCGGTGAGCAGGCTACGCGGTGCGGCTACCGGAACCTGGTCGCTCAGTGGGGCATTGGTCAAGTTCTCGTAGTCGTAGGTCCAGGGCTCGTAGTAGTCCTCGATCGAGGGCATCTTCGGATTGGCGAAGATATTGGCGAGCTTGCTGAAACGGTCGCCGCCGAGCAAGCGCAACCGGCCGTTCTTCATAGTCCAGCCGCCGCGCCACTTCTCCTGATCCTCATAGGTGCGCGGATAGCCCTGTCCCGGCCGGGTTTCCACATTGTTGAACCACACGTATTCGGTGCCGGTGCGGTTGGTCCACGCCTGTTTGCAGGTCACCGAACAGGTGTGGCAGCCGATGCACTTGTCCAGGTTCATCACCATCGCCAACTGCGCCATGACTTTCATCAGTACGTCACCTCCTGGCTGCGGCGACGGACCACGGTGACTTCGTCGCGCTGATTTCCGGTC
Source organism: Nocardia sp. NPDC058480 (assembly GCF_042720495.1). NCBI lineage: Bacteria > Bacillati > Actinomycetota > Actinomycetes > Mycobacteriales > Nocardiaceae > Nocardia > Nocardia sp. NPDC058480. The sequence continues at coordinate 993,367 of NZ_JBHXMN010000001.1, forward strand.
GGGCCGAGATAGTTGAACGCGAACGAGGTCTGGGCGTAGCCACCCGCCAGATGCGTCGGTTTGATCAGCAACTGAGTGAGCGAATTGTGAATGCCACCACGGGTTCCGGTGGTCTCCGACAGCGGGACATCGATGGTGCGTTCCTGCGCGTGGTACACGTACACCACACCGTCGGGCATGCGCTGGGACACGATCGACCGGCAGACCAGCACACCGTTGCGGTTCACCGCCTCGACCCATTCGTTGTCGCGCACGCCGATCTTCGCCGCGTCGCCGGGGCTCATCCACATCGTCGGGCCGCCGCGCGAGAGCGACAGCATCAGCAGGTTGTCCTGGTATTCGGAGTGGATCGACCACTTCGAATGCGGGGTCAGATAGCGCAGGGTCAGCCCGACACCGTCGCGGGTTTCCCCGATTCCGGGTTCGCCGAACAGTTTTCCCATATCCAGCGGCGGGCGGTAGATCGGCAGCGCCTCGCCGAGTTCCTCCAGCCAATCGTGGTCGACGTAGAAATGCATGCGACCGGTGAGCGTGTGAAAAGGCTTGAGGAATTCGATGTTCTGGGTGAACGGCGCGTAGCGGCGCCCACCGGTTTCGCTGCCCGACCACTCCGGACTGGTGATCACCGGAACCGGCCGGGATTGGGTCTCCGCGAACGTGATTCGACGTTCCTCGCTACCCTCGGCCAACTCCACCATGTGGCGCCCGGTGCGCCGGTCCAGTTCCTCGAACCCCGCCACCGCGAGCCGGCCGTTGGACGTGCCCGACAGCATGAGAATGGTCTCGGCCATCTTCTCGGCCGTCTCCAACGCCGGACGGCCTGCTGCCACACCGGAATTCATCACGCCGTGCAGCCGGCCCAGCTCGACGACTTCCTGATCGGGGAACACGGTGATGCCCTTGGTTGTCAGACCCGCCTTCTCGACCAGCGGGCCGAGTGCCGCCCATTTCTCCGCGATGGCGGCGTAATCCCGCTCGACCACCGCCAGTGGACCCATCGTTTTACCCGGCACCGGAACATCGCCGGTGTCCTGCCAATTCGACTGGGTGCCATGGGGATAGGCCATCGCGCCGGGGGTGTCGTGCTGCAATGTGCCGAGCACGACATCGGTGCGGGTGCCCAGGTGCACCGCCGCCATCGCCGAGAACGCGCGGGCGATCGTGGCGAACGCGTCGAAATCGGACCTGGTTTCCCACGGTGGGTCGATGGCCGGGGTGAAAGCGTTCATGAAGGGGTGCATATCGGTGCTGGACAGGTCGGCCTTCTCGTACCAGGTGGCCGCGGGCAGCACGACATCGGAGAACAGGGTGGTCGAGGTCATCCGGAAGTCGATCGACATCAGCAGGTCGAGCTTGCCCTCCGGCACCGGATCGGGCGAGACCACATCCACGGGACGCTGCCCCGCCTCGGCCAGCGTGTTGCGCACATTCGAACCGGTACCGAGCAGATGCTTCAGGAAGTACTCGTTGCCCTTGGACGAGGAGCCGAGCAGATTCGACCGCCACACGCTCAGCACCCGCGGCCAGTTCTTCGGACTGTCCGGATCCTGGACCGCGAATCGCAGTTTGCCGCTGTGCAATTGGTCGACGGTGTAGGCCACCGGGTCGATGCCCGCGGCGGCCGCCTCGTCGGCCAGGTCCAGCGAGGAACGGTCGAACTGGGGATAGAACGGCGTCCAGCCCATCGCCACGGCCGAGCTCATCACGTCCATGGTGTGCTTGCCGCGGAACAGGCCGCGACCGGTCGGCGCGGCGAGCACATCGGCGCGGTAGCCGTCGTAGCGCCACTGGTCGGTGTGCGCGTACCAGTACGAGGTGCCCGCCATCAGGCGCGGCGGGCGCGACCAGTCGGTGCCCATCGCGACGGTGGACCAGCCGGTCACCGGCCTGCACTTCTCCTGCCCGACATAGTGGGCCCAGCCGCCGCCGTTGCGGCCCATCGAACCGGTGAGCAGCAGCATCGCCAGAATCGCGCGGTAGGTGGCGTCGCCGTGGAACCACTGGCAGATCCCCGCGCCCATGATGATCATGCTGCGGCCACCGGAATCGACGGCGTTGTCGGCGAATTCGCGGGCGATCCGGATCACCTGCGCGCCCGAGACGCCGGTGATCGGTTCCTGCCAGGCGGGGGTGTAGAGCGAACCGGGATCGTCGTAGCCGCTGGGCCATTGCCCCGGCAGGCCCGGCCGCGCCACACCGTACTGGGCGAGCATGAGGTCGAAGACCGTGCAGACCGGACGGCCGGCGACCATCCGCACCGGCACCCCACGATCGATCGTCTCGCCGTGGCCGTCGACGGTGTCGAAGCGCGGCATCGTCACCACCACCGACCGCCCGTCGCCCGTATCGGCCACGGTCAGCGCGGGTTGCAGATCACCGAGGTCGAGGTTCCATTTCCCGACACCTTCCTGCCCGAACCGGAAGCCCAGCGAGCCGTGCGGTACCGCGGGCTCGCCGGTGACGCTGTCGATGAGCACTGGCTTGAAGGCGGCGTTCTCGGCGCTGGAGCCGAGTTCGGCGGCGGTGAGATTCTTGCCGGGAACCAGGCGTCCGTCGCGTTCGATCAGGCTGACCAGAAAGGGCAGATCGGTGAACTGCCGGACGTAGTCGACGAAGAACGGCTCCCGTGCGCGCACGAAGTAGTCGGTGAGGATGACGTGGCCCATCGCCATCGCCATCGCGCCGTCGGTACCCGCCGCGCACGGCATCCATTCGTCGGCGAATTTGGTGTTGTCGGCGTAGTCGGGGCTGACCGTGACGACCTTGGTACCGCGGTAGCGCACCTCGGCCATCCAGTGGGCGTCCGGCGTGCGCGTCACCGGCACATTGGATCCCCACATCATCAGATAGGAGGCGTCCCACCAGTCACCCGACTCCGGCACATCGGTCTGGTCACCGAAGACCTGCGGCGAGGCCACCGGCAGGTCGGCGTACCAGTCGTAGAACGAGGTCATCACCCCGCCGATCATCTCGACGAACCGCGACCCCGCCGCGAAGGACACCATCGACATAGCCGGGATGGGTGAGAACCCGGCCACCCGGTCCGGGCCGTATTCGGCGATGGTGTGCACGTGCGCCGCGGCGATCATCTCGACCGCCTCGTCCCAGCTCACCCGCACCAAACCGCCCATGCCCCTGGCCTTTTGATAGGCGCGGCGCCGATCCGGATCGGCTTGCAGGTCGGCCCAGGCCAGGACGGGATCGCCGAGCCGCCGTTTGGCTTCGCGATACATCTCGACCAGCACACCGCGCGCGTACGGGTAGCGCACCCGCGTCGGCGAGTAGGTGTACCAGGAGAAGGCGGCCCCACGAGGACAGCCACGCGGCTCGTAATCCGGCCGGTCGGGGCCTGCCGAGGGGTAGTCGATGTCCTGGGTCTCCCAGGTGATGATGCCGTCTTTGACGTAGACCTTCCACGAACACGACCCGGTGCAGTTCACACCGTGGGTCGAGCGCACCACCTTGTCGTGACTCCACCGGTTGCGATAGAAGATGTCGCCCTCGCGACCGCCGGAACGGGAGATAGTGCGCAGATCAGCGGATTCGACACCGGGGGTGAAGAACCGGCCGCTGCGCACCAACAGGTCTTCGACGGGTCCGCCGATCCGCGCTCGAGATGCCACTGTTCATTTCTCCTTCGACGAGGTCCGATCCGATCAGGGATGGCGCGGGGAGCACCGCTACTCGACGGCGTGCAGCTTGAACACGGTGTAGGCCAGCGCGGCCAACGCGGTCGCGGCCAGCAGCAGCAGGCCGACGGCGTAGCTGTTGCTCGCTTCGTTGTAGGTCATGCCCATGATCAGCGGCGGGAAGTAGCCGCCGAGCCCGCCCGCGGCCGACACGACGCCGGTGACGCTGCCGACGCTCTGCGCGGGTGTTCGCCGCGCCACCCAGGCGAACACGCCACCGGTGCCGACCCCGAGGAACAGCGCCAGGGTGATGAACGTGGCCGCCGAGGCGACATCGGCAGGCGGCTTGAACGAGGCCACCACCGCCATCACCGCGGTGCCTGCCAGCGAGACGATCACGATGTATTTCGGCGCGATGCGGTCCGAGAGCGCGCCACCGATCGGGCGCGCGATCACGGCGGCGAGCGCGAAGGCCGCGGTGCGGCTGCCCGCGTCGACCGCGGAGAAGCCGTAGATGACCTTGATGTAGGTCGGCAGATACGAGCTGAAGGCGACGAACCCACCGAACACCACCGCGTAGAGGAACGACATCTCCCAGGTGACACCCAGCTTCATCGCGGCGCGCAGCTTGGGCAGCACCGGTTCGGTGTTCGGGGTGAAATCCGGCGAGTTCCGCATGAACAGGATGCACAGCACCGCGGTCACCGCGAGCGCGGCCGCCACGATCAGGTGAGTGGGCAGCAGCCCGAACCAGCGGACGAACCGGGGCGTGAAGAACGCCGACACCGCGGTGCCGACCATGCCCGCGCCGAACACGCCGGTCGCGAAGCCGCGCCGGGCAGGCACGTACCAGGAGTTCGCGAACGGGATGCCGACGGCGAAGATGGTGCCGGGGATGCCGAGCAGGAAGGCGAACACCAGCATCAGCGGGTAGGACTCGATGCTGCCCGCGATGCCGACCGCGACAACCGGCACGATCGAGGCCAGCGAGACCGCGATGAACATGGTTCGGCCGCCGATGCGGTCGGTGAGCGCGCCGGACACGATCCGGCCGAGCGAGCCGACGAGAATCGGCATCGCCACCATGATCGAGGCCGCCATGCTGCTGAGCGCCATCTTGTCGGCGTAGTTCGGCGAGAGCGGGCCGATGAGGTTCCACGCCCAGAAGTTGATGGCCGAAACCCAGGTGGCCAGGGCGAGATTGAGGGTCGGGGACCCGTTGCGTACCGCTGCCTGTAGCGAGGTCACCAACCCAGGAGAACACACTCCCCCGAACCTGACCGGACAACACGCAACAAGATGGCAACCATCGAATGTTCTACCGCTACCTGTGCATAGACAACACGGAAACCACGTACAGACCGCTGACAACCCCCAGCAGCAAACCATCGACTACCACGGGTGTGAATGCGGTCGGCCACATCGGCAACAATGTGGGGATGAGCGGCGTTGAGCGATGCGTGACCGATTCCTATCTCTGGCTCGAGGACGTGACCGACGAGGGCGCGCTGGACTGGGCGCGCGCCCGCAACGAGGTGGTGGGCCACCGGTTCGCCGCCACCGACCGATTCGCCGATATGGAGCGTCGTGTACTGGCGATGCTCGACGACGACACCAAGATCGCCTACCCAGGCAGGCGGGGTCCGTGGCTGTACAACTTCTGGCGTGATGCGCAGCATCAACGCGGACTGTGGCGGCGCACGACGTTCGAGTCCTACGCCACCGATGCGCCCGAGTGGGATGTGCTGATCGATGTCGACGCGCTGGCCGAGGCCGACGGGGAGAACTGGGTGTGGTCGGGTGCCGCGGTGCTGCGGCCCTCGCAGGAGCGCGCCATCATCCACCTGTCCCGCGGTGGTGCCGACGCAGGCGTCGAGCGCGAATTCGACTTGCTCACCAGGCAATTCATCGCCCCGGAGGACGGTGGGTTCTCCTTGCCGGAGGCCAAGTCGCGAATCGGCTGGATCGACGCCGACACCGTCTACGTCGGCACCGATTTCGGACCCGGATCGCTCACCGACTCCGGATACCCGCGCATCGCCAAGCGCTGGCGACGTGGCACGGAATTGTCCACAGCCGAAACGGTGTACGAGGGTAAGCCGAGCGATGTGTCGATCAGCGCCGGGTACGACCGCCACCCCGGCTACGAGCGCCACTACCTGCACCGGTCGACGGACTTCTTCAACAGTGAGGTGTCGCTGCTCGACAATGCCGAATGGCGCCTCATCGAAACCCCCACCGACGCGGACGTCGACTGGTACCGCGACTGGCTGCTGGTGCGCCTGAAGACCGAATGGACACCGGCCGACACCACCTACGCTCCCGGCAGCCTGCTGGTCACCGACCTGAACGACTTCCTCGCCGGCTCGCGGGAGTTCGAGGTTCTCTTCGCCCCCGACCCGCACACCTCGCTGGAATCGTGGGGATGGACCGAGAACCACCTGATCCTGACCACTCTGCACGATGTGCAGACCGGATTCCGGGTGCTCACTCCCGGCCCGGACGGGTGGACGACCAGCACGCTCACCGACTCCCCCGCGATGTCGTCCACCTCGGTCAACAACCTCGACCCGCTAGAGGGCGGCGACGAATTCATGCTCACCACCACCGGTTTCACCACGCCGACCACGCTGCTCAGCAGCGCCATCGGCGAAACCGCGGTGACCTTGAAGCAGGCGCCCGGCTACTTCGATGCCACCGGCATCGAGACCGAGCAGTTCTTCGCCACCTCCGACGACGGAACCGCGGTGCCCTACTTCGTGATTCGGCATCGTGACCGCCGCGGCACGCCGGGCCCGACGATCATGAACGGATACGGCGGCTTCGAAATCTCCAAGACCCCCACCTATCTCGGCTCCGCGGGCATGAACTGGCTCGAACGCGGCGGCACCTACGTGATGACCAATATCCGCGGCGGCGGCGAGTACGGACCCGAATGGCACACTGCCGCACTGAAAGAGCACCGGCACCGCGCCTTCGAAGACTTCGCCGCGATCGCCCGCGACCTGGTCACCCGCGGCATCACCACTCCTGACCGGCTCGGCGCGATCGGCGGCAGCAATGGTGGGCTGCTGATGGGCGTGATGCTCACTCGCTATCCGGAACTGTTCGGCGCCATCGTCTGCCAGGTGCCGCTGCTGGATATGAAGCGTTACCACCTGCTGCTGGCCGGTGCGTCGTGGGTCGCCGAATACGGCGACCCGGACAAGCCGGAGGAATGGGCCTACATCAGCGAGTATTCGCCGTATCAGAACACCGACACCGGCAAGCAGTACCCGCCGATCCTGCTCGCCACTTCCACCCGCGACGACCGGGTGCATCCCGGTCATGCGCGAAAGATGGCCGCGCTGCTGGAGTCTCAGGATCGCACCGTCTGGTACTACGAGAACATCGAGGGTGGTCACGGCGGTGCCGCCGACAACAAGCAGTCGGCGTACCTGTCCGCGCTGGTCTACGAGTTCTTCATCCAGATGCTGATCGAGGGCCGCCGCTCGGCCTGAGCCTGCGCGGTCGTCGCCGGATCAGCGGTCGCGCAACCACTTCTCCACCGCGTCAACGGTGGAGTCCGGATTGGTGATCCAGCCGATGTGCCCCAGGGCCTCCGGCTGGAACCACCGGGTGATCTGCGCACCGGTCAGCTTGCCGAGCAGGTGGTCGGCGGAGGTCTGTGGGGCCATGTCGTCACCGGCGACGGTGATCGACAGGACCGGGAACTTCAGCCGCGACATCCGCTCGTCGTAGTCGATATCGGCGCCGACGGGCACGAAGCGCCCGGTGCGCGCCAGCCTGGCCCAATCCGACATGAGCACTTTGGACTGCCTGCCGTACGCGCGCTTGCCGAGCAGGTCCCCCGGCCAGAACCCGGCCAGGTTCGACGCGACCGCCACCGCGGCGGTACCGACCAGCACACCCGGACCGAGAACACCGCGAAACCCCCGGAAGTACGGGGTGCCGGAAGCGACCAGGATCAGGCCCCCGAGCCTGCCGCGCACCCGAGCCGCGTACATCGCCGAGAGCTGCCCGCCCATGCTGTGGCCGAGCAGGTACGGCGTGCTGGCCGGGAACCGGTTGCGCACCGCGGCCAGGATCGCCGGAAAGTCCACCGAGACCAATTCTTGGTAGCCGTACGAACTTCCGGCATCAGGACGAGGTGTGCTCGCACCCTGACCACGCAGTTCGCCGATGGCGACGTCGAATCCGCAGGCGGCCAGCCGGTGTCCGAAATACTCGTAGTACTCCCCCGGCACGGCCAGGCCGGGCACGATGACCACGACCGGGCGTGGCGCGTCGGCGGTGACCGGATGCCGGTGTACACCGGTGGCCGGAATGAGCCGGACCGGCAGGGTGCTGCCGTCGGGTACCTGGATCGGGACGATCTCGACCCGCGCCATCAAGCCCCGACCGCGCCCAGGATCACCCGGCTCAGCACCTTGATCACCTCGTCGAGCGGAGGGCGCGGGTCGCTGCCGCTCCAGCCGTCGACGACATAGTTCACCGCGCCGATGATCGCGAGCACCCGCAGTTCGTAGTCGCCGGACGGGATTTCACCGTGCATGGCCGCGTCCTCGGCGGCACTGGCCAGCAACGACCCCCACACGCGACGCAGCTCCAGGCGGAACTTCTCGACCTTGGGGCCCGCGCCGACCACTTCGACCAGCGCCACCCGCGCCTTGCGGGGATCGTTGCCGATCGACTCGACGTATGCCCGCACGGCCGCGTCGATCTGCTCAAGCACGGTCGCCTCGGACTTGTCCTCGAGCGCCCTGGCTACCGCCTCACGCGAATGCCGGTCGATCTGCTCGTACAACTCCAGCAGCAGCGATTCGCGGCCGGTGAACTCCTCGTAGAACTGCCGAGACGATAGCCCCGCGTCCTTACAGATGGCACCGACCGAGCTGTTGGCATACCCGTCGCGCGCGAAGACCGTCAGGCCTGACTCCAGAAAACGCGCACGCCGCTGGCGTTGCCGGTCCTCTACGGGTTGCCCGGCATACATTCGTCCCGTATTCGCATCCTGTGACATTGTCGCTGACAATACCTAAGGGCCTGATCCCCTCGTCATGGATCAGGCCCTTAGGCTGCCCTTTCGGCCAACCGCGCGTTAGCCGAAAGTTGGCTACTGCCGTATCAGTTCCCGGAGGCCTGCGCAGAACCGGTGCTCATCGAGCTGGTGAGCAGGCCGAGCAGCAGGGTCAGAATGTTGCCGTCGCTGCTGTCGTCAGTGATGTTGTAAAGCATGTGTCACTCCAAGTCGATGTTTTGTGACTTCGTTGTCACGGGCCATTTGCCGTCTCGGACGATACCCAGACACAATGTGAAGTGGAGGTGTTTTAAAGGAATTTTGTAGAATTTTTTGGCAAAGGACACAAGACCCAAGAAGTTCGGTCTCGCCAAGGGCTGACCAGCCCGGGCTACCGACATGTGAAACGCGAGTGTACCGAGGCGAAAGCTCCCCTTTCGCGGTATCGGGAGTACCCGCGGACAAGTTCCGACCACGGGCGGAGGTCCGGGCGAGGTCACGGTGCTTATGCTGAGCGTGACAGCCCGTCACGTTTACCCCGGAGGCACCGTTGCCGAACACTCTCGAAGCCAGCATCGACATCGCCGCATCGCCGGAAAAAGTCTGGTCGGTGCTCGCCGACCTGCGCCGCATGCCCGAGCTCAGCCCGACGACGTTGAAGATGGTCGCGGTCGGTGGCGTCCGCGACGGCGCGTTCACCGTCAATGTCAACAAGGTCGGCTGGAAGATCTACCCGACCACCTCACGCATCGTGCGCTTCGAGCCGAACAAGGCGCTGGCGTTCCGGATGAACGAGAACCGCACGACCTGGGCCTACGAGCTCGAGCCGACCGCCACCGGCACTCGCGTCGTCGAGACGCGCACGGTCGACGTCAAGGGCTTGCCCGGCTGGCTGCGGGGAACCATCAAGGTCGCCATGGGCGGCGAGGAGAAGTTCGAGGCCGACCTGGTCTCGGGGATGCAGGAGACGCTGAGCAAGGTGAAGGTCGCCGCCGAGCGCTGACCTCGATCATCGTGTGAGCCCGCCGGATCCATCCGGCGGGCTCTTTTTTCTCACGGCAGGTTGTCGCGAATCTCGTCGAGCGCCACCGCGGCGCGCGTGAGCGACTCCTGGACCGCCGCGAGTTCGGCCGCGGTGAATCGCTCGGCGAGCGCGCGCTCCACCGCGATCGCGCGGGCGTCGGCGTCGTCCATCACCGCCCGCCCCTGCTCGGTCAGGCGGGTTTCCAGCACGTTCTTGTGCCACTCGTGCGGGGTGCGGTCGACCAGACCGCGGTCCTGCAGATTGGTCAGGACGGTGTTCATCGTCGGCGGGGTGACGCCGGCCAGCCGGGCCAATGCCGCCGCCGAGATGCCCGGATTCTCCGCGAGGTGCAGCAGCGCGCTGTACTGCGGGACGGTCAGCCCAGCCGGTTTCAGCGCGGCCGTCTTCGTCGCGATCAGGGCTTGCTCGGCGCGCTTGATATACGAGCCGAGCCGCTCGGCGGCGGACATGGACGTCATGCGTTGCATGGTATCCGCCCATCACATCATAATGCCCTTGACGATCATAACGACTCTAATTTACATTATTGTCTGTTGCTTGATGATTGGCATTACATCACTGAGAGGCTTTATCATGTGGAGAACCGTCGCCGTTGCCGCCGCGTGCCTGGCTATGACCGCGTGCGGAACCTCGCCCGCCACACCCACGCTGAGCACCGCCTATGAACTGCCCGGCGCTGCCGTATATCCCGAGGGCATCGGCCTGGACGCCCGCAACGGTGACACCTACGTCGGGTCGTTCGCGGACGGTGCGGTGTACCGAGCGGCCGCCGGCGCATCGCGCGCCGAGGTGTTCCTGCCCGCGGGCGCCGACGGCAGGAAGACGGCGAACGGCCTGAAGGTCGATCGGAGCGGTCGGCTGTGGGTGATCGATTCCGGTGTGGGCGTGAGTGTTTACGACACCGGGTCACGTGCGCTGCTCGCACGGTTCGACGTGCCCGGTGACGCACCGCGTTTCGTCAATGATCTGGATTTCGGCGCGGACGGGTCGGCCTATGTGACCGACAGCGTGCGAAACGTCGTCTACCAGGCGACTATCGGTGCCGGTAGTGCATTGACCGTCGCCTACGACCTGAGCACCGCGCTCGGGCCACGCGATCCGAAGGTGTTCGAGCTCAACGGAATTGTCGCCGACCCGGCCGGGAAGTATCTGATCGTCGTCGCCATGTCAGCGGCCCAGCTGTACCGCATCGACCTCACCGGCGGCCAGGACCCGATCCGAAGAATTGCGCTGAACGGCGGCGACGCACGCCACGGCGACGGGCTGGACCTGCGCGAGGACACCCTGTGGGTAGTGCACAACCTCGACAACACCATCAGCCGCTGGACGCTCACCGACAACGGCGCGACCGCCACTCGCACTGGCGAATTCCACGATCCGGCACTGAATGTTCCCACGACGATGGTGCATTCGGGTGAGCGGGCGCTGATCGTGTCATCGCAGTTCGACAAGGGTGGCCCGCTGGGTCAGGCGGGCACACCGGGGACGTTCGTGGTCTCGGCGGTCAGTGGGTTCTAGCGATGAATTCGCCGAGGACGGAGACGAATTCGTCCGGTTGCTCCACCTGGGGCGAGTGGCCCGCGTGTTCGACGAGGTGGGTGTCGGCGCCCGCGGCGGCGAAGCGGGCGAGGGTCGCGGCGCTGTCGTAGAGGTGGTCGTGGCGGCCGTGGATGGCGAGGACGGGCTGTTCCAGGGCTTGTACGCGGGTGTCGAGTGGTTGCGCGGCGAGGTCGTCGGCTCGAGCACCCACGGCGTAGGCGAGGCCGGTGGGGAGGGTGGCGCGGAAGTCGCGGACCAGCGCGTCGGCCAATCCTGGTGCCGAGTCGTAGCGGAAGCGGGGCGCGAAGGCCGATCGGCTCGCCAGCCGGATCACCGGTGCGGGTGTCCACCGTTGCGCCAGGCGCACCGCCCACGGGCGGACGACCCACTTCGCGGCGGCCGGGATCCTGGCAGCCCGGTAGTCCGGGGCTTGGCCGACGACCACCACGCGGGCGACGCGGTTCGACACGGCCGCGAGTTCCAAGACGATCTCGGCGCCGAACGAATGGCCCACCGCCGTCACGTCGGTGAGGTCGAGGTCGTTCATGAGCGCGACGAGTGGGGCGGTGCGGGCCGCGGCGCTGAAGTCGCCGTCGGCGCCGAGTTCGTGCGCATCGACCCGGATCACCCGGAACTCGCCGGTCATCCGCTCGGCGGCGGCTGCGAACCAATCGACCGAGCCCGGAATGCCGTGGATGCACACGATCGCAGGCGCGGTGGGTTCGCCCTCGTCCAGAAACAACACGTCAACCACCCTAATCGGCGCGGACGCGCAGGGTTTCCGGGAATTCGCGAACGGCGGTTCGAATAGGCTCTGCCCATGCCTACCGCCCTGCTGTACGGCCTCGGTACCGCGGTCCCGCTGCTGATCGGGGTCGCGGTGGGCCTGCGGTGGACGCTGCCGAAGGCCGTGCTCGCCGCGATGATGGCATTCGGTGCCGGAACGATGATCGCGGCGGTGTCGGAGGAGCTCTTCGCGCCCGCCTTCCGCCGCGACGGCGCACTGATCGCGGGCAGCGCGCTGTTCGCCGGTGCGGGGGTGTACGTGGTCGCCAACCACCTCATCGAGAACAAGCTCGGACCTGCCGCGATCGGCTGGGCATTGCTGCTGGGGACCGTGCTCGACGGCGTGCCGGAGAACCTCGCTCTGGGTGTATCCCTCAGCAGCGGAGGCGGATTCGTGTTGCTGGTGGCGATCGCCGCGGGCAATGTGCCCGAAGCGCTCAGCGGGGCGGTGCTGATGCGCGAGCAGCACGGGTTCGAGGCGGGCCGGACGTTCGCGCTGTGGGCGGTAACGGCCTCGGTGCTCGTCGCGGTGACCGTGCTGGGCAACGGATTCGCGGATTCGGTGTCGACGACGGCGATCAGCGCGGTCCAGGCCTTCGCCGGCGGCGCGACGATCGCGGTGCTTGCCGACTCGCTCATTCCCGAGGCCTACCGCGAAGGCGGCTGGTGGGTCGGGATGGCCACCGCGGCAGGCTTCTTCGTCGCTTTCGCCATCGGCTGAACCATTCCGCCCGGTCGCGGCCAGAATTTCCGAACCATCCCGGTGGCAATATTCCGCCGGTTCGCATACGCTTCGCCGCGGATGAATACGCCTCGGGAGGGACGAGTGATCACTCCGAACAGGCCGGAGGACGTAGCCGATACTCGGCACGCGGTGCCGTTGACCCAACTGATACACCTGATGGCGGAGTATCAGCACCTCGGCGCGCACCGTGACACCTTTCTCGCCACCCCCGCCGACGACACCTTCGTGCGCGGCTGCGGCATCGTGGCGGGCTGTATCGCCACCATCGGCGTCATCGTCGCCGCTGTCGGCGCATGGCAAGGCGGTGTGGCACTACTGACGATCGCTGCCGCGCCCGTGCTCCTCGCACTCCGCCGCGGCGTGATCAACCGGCAGAACCGCGCCGCCCGCATCGACCTGTTCGACCACGGCGTCACCGTCTACCGATCGGGCCAGCGTGTGGCCGGATTCCGGTGGGACAGTACCGAAGTGCGTCAGCACTCGATCCCCTTCCACGACACCACGCCGGTCACCTACCTGCTGGAACTGTCGGGCCCCGGCGGTGTCGAGGCGACCATCGACGAAGAGGGTTTCGCCCGCGCCCGCGAATGGGCCCGCGCCATCCAATCCGCTGTCACCGCAACCCAACTCCCCGCCGCGGTTGCCGCCATCGACAACGGCGAAACCGTCCCCTTCGGCGACCTCTCCCTCTCCCTCGACGCCCTCACCTTCCGCGGCGAAGCCCTGCCCTGGGAAGACATCCAGCTCATCGACGCCCGCAGCGGCCACATCCGCATCAAACTCTCCGGCATGTGGATGTCGCTGGCCCCTGTGAGCACCATCCCCAACTTCTACATCTTCAACGAACTGGCCGAGCGCCTGCGATTGACCCCGGTCGGCTGAGCGCGCGTAGGCCGACCTATTCGCTCGGGTAGGCCTTCTTGGCCAAGTCGCGTATGGCAGAACAACTTATCCACAACATCACCGCACCGATGATGACCCGCACCGAGTCCAGGACATTGTTGATCATCTTCACGTCCGCGTAGTTGGCGTAGCCGGACTTCGGCATCCCGCACGCGTTATCGCCTGGGGCCATGTCATAGCTGGTGAAATCCAGGACGAGGGGGCTCCAGTCGTGACAGGTGACCGTATCGTCGGCCAGATCGAGCAGACCCGACAGGATCGGCCAGCCGCAAATTATCCCCATCAGTACACAGAACAACCAGTACTTGCGGACCGTGTGGACGATCGCCATGTTCACTCCCCTAGTTCATGCCGAAGGCCGGCCCACCGAGTGGTGGACCGGCCTTCGTGACTTGCGTTGGGCTAGCTGATCAAGAGATCAGAAGTCCATGCCGCCCATGCCGCCGGTGGGGTCGCCCGCGGGGGCGGCCTTCTCCGGCTTGTCGGCGACGACTGCCTCGGTGGTGAGGAAGAGCGCGGCGATGGAGGCCGCGTTCTGCAGGGCCGAGCGGGTGACCTTGACCGGGTCGGCAACGCCGGCGGCCAGCAGGTTCTCGTAGACACCGGAGTCGGCGTTCAGGCCTTCGCCCTCGGGGAGGTTGGAGACCTTCTCGGCCACGACGCCGGGCTCGAGGCCCGCGTTGAAGGCGATCTGCTTGAGCGGAGCCGACAGCGCGACGCGCACGATGTTGACACCGGTCGCCTCGTCAGCGGTCAGGCCTTCGAAGCCGTCGAGCGCGGGGGCGGCCTGCAGCAGCGCGACGCCACCACCGGCAACGATGCCCTCTTCGACGGCGGCCTTGGCGTTGCGCACGGCATCTTCGATGCGGTGCTTGCGCTCCTTGAGCTCGACCTCGGTAGCGGCACCGGCCTTGATCACCGCGACGCCGCCGGCCAGCTTGGCCAGACGTTCCTGCAGCTTCTCACGGTCGTAGTCCGAGTCCGAACCCTCGATCTCGGCGCGGATCTGCGCCACGCGGCCCTTGATGGCCTCCGCGTCGCCCGCACCCTCGACGATGGTGGTCTCGTCCTTGGTGATGACGACCTTGCGCGCGGTGCCGAGCAGCTCGATACCGGCGGTCTCCAGGGAGAGGCCGACCTCTTCGCTGATGACCTCGCCACCGGTGAGGATGGCGATATCGGCCAGCTGGGCCTTGCGACGGTCACCGAAGCCGGGCGCCTTGACGGCGACGGACTTGAAGGTGCCACGGATCTTGTTCACGACCAGGGTCGAGAGGGCTTCGCCCTCGACGTCCTCGGCAATGATCAGCAGCGGCTTGCCGGCCTGGATGACCTTCTCCAGCAGCGGCAGCAGGTCCTTGACGGTCGAGATCTTCGACGACACCAGCAGGATGTACGGGTCCTCGAGGACCGCTTCCTGACGCTCGGGGTCGGTGACGAAGTAACCGGAGATGTAGCCCTTGTCGAAGCGCATACCCTCGGTCAGCTCCAGCTGGAGCCCGAAGGTGTTGCTCTCCTCGACGGTGATGACACCTTCCTTGCCGACCTTGTCCATCGCCTCGGCGATGAGCTGGCCGATGGCCGAGTCGCCCGCGGAGATACCAGCGGTAGCAGCGATCTGCTCCTTGGTGTCGATCTCCTTGGCGGTGTCGAGCAGCTTGGCGGTGACGGCCTCGACGGCCTTCTCGATGCCACGCTTCAGGCCGAGCGGGTTCGCGCCGGCCGCGACGTTGCGCAGACCTTCACGCACGA
The DNA here is from genome assembly GCF_042720495.1 of Nocardia sp. NPDC058480. Lineage (NCBI taxonomy): Bacteria > Bacillati > Actinomycetota > Actinomycetes > Mycobacteriales > Nocardiaceae > Nocardia > Nocardia sp. NPDC058480. Next base: position 1,008,786 of record NZ_JBHXMN010000001.1, read on the forward strand.
GCGCCTGGGCGAGCACGGTAGCGGTGGTCGTACCGTCGCCGGCGACGTCATCCGTCTTCTTGGCGACTTCCTTGACCAGCTCGGCGCCGATCTTCTCGTACGGGTCCTCGAGGTCGATCTCCTTGGCGATGGAAACACCATCGTTGGTGATCGTGGGGGCGCCCCACTTCTTCTCGAGCACGACGTTGCGACCCTTCGGGCCCAGCGTCACCTTGACAGCGTCGGCGAGGGCGTTCAGACCCCGCTCGAGACCGCGACGGGCCTCTTCGTCGTACGCAATTGTCTTGGCCATTGCGTTGAGATCCTCCACATGTCTATGGCTGACACACGAGACGACCACAGGTTGGATCGCCCCAAAGTTACGCTGGCCAGGTGCGGTGCCCGCGACGGACGACCGAGGGTGTCGATGGAACCCGATCTCACCACCCCGACCTGGCACTCAACAGTCACGAGTGCCAAAGCCATTTTTAGCACTCGGGTGACGAGAGTGCAAGGTCGCGCCCGGGCGCGAAGGACACACCGGGCGCGACCGCCCGCTCAGGCCTCGTCCTGCGCCGAAGCCAGGAACTGATTCAGCAGCTCGACGAGCTCGGCCTCGACGACGGCCTTGTCAAGGCCCACACCGCTGAGTACGCCCGCGCCGTTCTCCTGTTCCAGCAGAGCCAGCAGGATGTGTTCGGTGCCGACGTAGTTATGGCCCAGTCGCAGCGCCTCGCGAAAGGTGAGTTCGAGAACCTTCTTCGTGTCACCGTCGAACGGGATGAGGGCAGGCACGTCACCCTCGGCGGCGGGCAGCGAGGCGGTCGCGGCATCGCGCACCGCGTCCAGCGCGACGCCCCTGGCGACGATCTCCCTAGCGGCCAACCCCTCGGACTGACCGATCAGGCCGAGGATCAGATGCCCGAGCGCGATCTGACCGCTGCCCGAGGCGCGGGCCGCTTCTTGGGCGCCGACGACTACCTGCCGGGCCCGATCGGTGAACTTGGCGAAGCCTGCCTGCGGGTCCATGGCGGCCGTGTCGCTCGGCCCCTTCGGCACGAATCGTTTCTGGACGGCCTGTTTGCTGACACCCATGCTGGAGCCGATGTCGGTCCAGGAGGCGCCGGAACGGCGGGCCTGGTCGACGAAGTGGCCGATCAGGTGGTCGGCCGTCTCACCGAGGTGATTGGCGGCGACCACGGCGTCGGAGAGCTGGTCGAGGACGTTGTCGGGGCGGGCCTTCTTGATGCCGTCGATGAGGTCGTCGAGGCGGAAGTTCGGAGTGCTCATGCGTCAACTGTAGGTTGACGATGTGGGATCGTCAACGGTTGGTTGACGGCAAATTCCTGGCACAGTGGCGTCATGGGGAGAATCCGGCGCTGGGCGCCGCGCATTGTGGGGATTGTCGTGACTTTGGCGTGCCTGGTCGGCGCCGGACGGCTGCTGTGGCCGCAGCCGGGACTCGACGAGCAGCCTGGGGCGACCGAGCGGCAGCTGGCATTCGTGCGTGCCACGCTCGACGAAGGCTCGGATACGGCCGCGCAAGAACTGTTTCCGGAGGGATACGTCTTTTCGAACGTGCTCTACGGTCTCGCCTGGGTGCAGGCCGCGCACACCGATTCGGCACTGCGCGATGACGCGCTGCGGGAAGCACGCTGGGCGCTGGCACGAGTGGAGTCCGACGAGGGTCGCGCGGTTTTCAGCCCTCGGTTGCAGCCCGCGTACGGGGTGTTCTGGGCGGGGTGGACCAACTGGTTGCGCGGAGCGATCTTGTCGCTCGATCACTCCGATACCGCGGCGGTGCACCAGTTCTCCGCGTCCAGCGCCGAGATCGCGCAGGCATTCTCGACGGCTGACACACCCTTTCTCCAGGCCTATCAGGGTCAAGCCTGGCCGGTCGATTCGACTGTCGCGATGGCTTCACTTCGCCTGCACGACAAGTTGTTCGGCGCGAAGTACACCGCGGTGATCGATCGGTGGCTGGAGCAGGCGAAGACCCGACTCGATCCCGCGACCGGCCTACTGCCGCATCAGGTTTCATCGGCCGACGGATCGATGATGACCGGTGCGCGAGCCACCTCGCAGACAGCGATACATCGGTTCCTGCCCGAGATCGACCCAGCGTTCGCGAAGAACCAATACTCGCTCTACCGCGAGCAATTCGTCGCTTACCCAGGCGGTTTCGGGCCTGCCCTTCGTGAATACCCGAAGGGGGTCGAAGGCAGTGGCGATGTCGACTCGGGACCACTGATCGCCGGTATCAGCCTGTCCGCCACGGTTGTCGCCCAAGGTGCCGCCCGCGTGAACGGTGATCGCGATTTGGCGGCCGCGATCGGCGCCGAAGGCGAACTGCTCGGGCTACCGGTCAGCCTGCCCGGCTCCAAGCGGTATGCCTTCGGGCTGATGCCGATCGGGGACGCGTTCGTGGCGTGGTCGTCGACGGCCCGGATACTGATCGAGCCGACGACGGCGTTCGAACAGGATGTGCGCTGGTGGTGGCGGCTTCCGTGGCTGGGCATGCTCATCCTGATCGCGATCGCACCCTGGGCATGGACGTTGGCCGGCCTTGCTCGACACCGGTGGCGTGAAACCATCACCGACTGACGCCGAACGGATCGCCGCCAACCCGGCGTAATCGTGCAATACGCGGCCCGCCAGTCAGCATTCTGATTATTCGAGGCCCGATTGCACGATTACGCCAGTCCGATCGGACTATCGCAGACCGACCGTGAAGGCGGTCCCGCGCACGATCAGCTCCTTCATCACCACCCCGATTCGGCCCTTGAACACGGTATTCGTCGGAGTGTCGTCCGCCTTGACGAGCTGGAGCACCGCGTCGTTGCGGCCGAGGCTGATGCACTGCGCGACGTAGCGGCCGTTCATCGGCTCGGGTTCGCGACCACGCGCCCGCGCTGTGATCGCGCCGACCACGTATTGGCCGGCGGGAATCGCTGTCGCACAAGCCATCCGCAGCGGGCGGCCGTCCACACCCGCCATCAGCGCGGCGTCGCCGACGGCGTAGATGTCGGGGTGCGACACCGAGCGCAGCGTGTCGTCGGTGCGGATGCGTCCGTCGGCGGCGACCTCGAGGCCCGCCCGGCGAGCCAGATCGGGGACGGTGAACCCGGTGGTCCAGACGGTGGTGGCGGCGGGCACCAGGGTGCCGTCGGCGAGCCGGACAGCGTCGGGCAGCACCTCGACAACCTTGACGCCGGACAGGATCTCGACGCCGAGACGGGTGAGCGCGGCCCGGATCGCCTGATGCGCGCGCGGCGAGAGCCAGGCGCCGGGATCTTCGGTACCGAGCAGGCTGATCCGCGAATCCGGGTGCGACTCAGCGAGTTCGGTGGCCAGTTCGATGCCGGTCGGGCCCGATCCGACGATGACGATCTGGCCCGACAGCTCCGTCACGTCTTCGGCGATGGCGACGAACGTCGCGTGCTCGGCCGCACCGGGCACGGCGTTGCGGTCGGCCTGGCTGCCGAGCGCGTAGACGAGGGTGTCGTAGTGCAGCGTCCACTCACCGTCGATGGCGACGATCTTGCGGTCCGGGTCCAGATCGGTTGCCCGCGCCTGGATGAACTCGATGCCCTTGCGTTCCAGCGACTTCCGCAGGTCGAGCCGCTTGACCGGCTGGCCCGCGGCGGCCTGGTGCAGACGCACCCGCTGCACGAATTCGGCGCGGCCGTCCACGACGGTGATCTGGGTGTCGCGAGTCTTCTTCGCGAGGGCGCGGGCCGCGGTGAGTCCCGCGTACCCGGCGCCGAGGACGACGATCCGATGCTGACCGGTCATGATCTGGCTCCTTCTCCCGAAATGCCGACGCACACCAGACCGATCAGCAGCCGAGTTCCTGACAGGTTCTCGACGTGATCTGGCTCACACCGTTACCGCACTCAATTTGATCGGGTTCACGACCGTGCGAACCGCCGCGATCGAACCCGCTTCGTCGAAGTCGAAGACGAGCACGCCGGCCGGGACCTCGTCCTGGAACATGACCAGACCCACGTCGCCGTTGATCTCGGCGAATTCGAACCGCGACGTCGGAGTCAGGAAGCGTCGCAGGTTGGACAGGTAGCGCGCGACCACATCGCCGCCGACCACCGGGATCTTGGCCGCGACAACCTTGCCGCCACCGTCGGCGACCGACACCACGTCGTCGGCGAGTAGTTCGCGCAGACCGCCCACATCGCCGGTCGCGGCCGCCTGCAGGAACTTCTCGATCATCGTGCGCGCGTGCTCGGCCGACACCACATAGCGCTGTTTGCCGGTGCGCACCCGCTGACCGGCCCGATGGAAGACCTGCTGGGTGTTGGCCTCGGTGAGATCGAGCATCTGCGCGATCTCGGCATGCGGATAGCCGAAGGCCTCGCGCAGCACGAACACCGCGCGCTCGATCGGGCTGAGCCGTTCCATCGCGGTGAGCACGGCCAGGGAGACCGACTCGCGTTCCTCGACGGTCCCCAGCGGACCGAGCGCACCGGCACCGGTCGGCACCGGCTCCGGCAGCCACTGACCGACATAGGTTTCGCGCCGGGCACGGGCCGAAACGAGCTGAGTACGACACAGATTCACGGTGACGGTCGTCAGCCACGCTTCGGGATTGGCGATCTCCCCGCGGTCGGCCAGCGCCCACCGCAGATAGATCTCCTGCACAACGTCCTCGGCCTCGCTCGCCGCACCGAACATGCGATATGCCAGTGAGAACAGCCGCGGGCGATGCTCCATGAACTCCGCGACACCGTCGGATTCCACCTGTTGCCCCCTTAGCCCACTGATCTAGTGCCGCAACGGTACCGCCGCACTCCCCGCCGATCACCACGATGTGGGCGCCGTCTCGCGCGGGCGGCAGAACCTAGTCGTCGTTGCGCGGACGACGCAGACGCAACCGCGCCGACCCGCGAATAGCCGGTCGGCGAATCGCGGGCATCCGCCGCTGCGCCCGCCGCTGCGCACGACGCTCAGCAGGCTTGTGCTGCCAGGTCTCGGGCCGGGCAGCCACCCAGCGGGCCGAACGCCAGGCGAACGGGATGTGTGCCAGGTACAGCGCGACCAAGATCAGCAGCAGCACGATCGGGTAGGTCACCAGCAGCGCGGCAGCCAACGCGGTCAGGACCAGCAGACCCGCTGCGGCCTGGGGAGCGACGGAGACGGACTTCATCGCCAGGGTCGGAATCGTGCTCACGCACAGCAGTGCGGCGAAGACCGTCCAGGCCGCGACGAAGGCGAAACCGTCCCACCAGCCGTCGCCGAACTGCACCTTCAACGCGATCGGCACCAGCGCGATCAACGCACCGGCGGGCGCGGGCACACCGACGAAGTACTCACGCGCCCAATTCGGGCGGGAATCGTCGTCGAGCAGGGTGTTGAAGCGGGCCAGGCGCAAGACCAGGCTCACCGCGAACAGCAGCGCGACGATCCAGCCCGCGCTGTAGCCGTCGAGCAGGGTCACGTAGATGACCAGCGCGGGCGCGACACCGAAGGAGATGGCGTCCGACAGCGAATCGAGTTCGGCGCCCATCTTCGACGTGGCGTCGAGCATGCGCGCGAGCCGACCGTCGAGGGTGTCGAGCACGGCGGCCGCGCCGACCATCGCCAACGAGATAGCGAGCTCGCCGTCGAGCCCGAACTTCACCGCCGACAGGCCCGCACACAGCGCGAGGATGGTGACGACGCTCGGCAGCAGCCGTACCGAGCGAGGACGCTTACGAGCCTGTTCGATCATCCCAGCACAGCCAGGACGGTCTCTGCCCCGATCGTGCGCTGCCCGGGGGCGACCAGCAGTTCGGTGCCGACCGGGAAGTACGTGTCGACGCGAGACCCGAACCGAATCAGGCCGTAGGTGTCACCGATGGTGAGCAGGTCACCGACGCGGGCATCGCAGACGATGCGGCGGGCCAGCAGACCGGCGATCTGAACCACGACGATCTGCTTACCGTCGGCGGTGTCGATGACCATGCTGTTGCGTTCGTTGGCATCGGAGGCCTCGGGCAGATCGGCCGAGAGGAACTTGCCCGGCTGATGGTGCACCTCGCGCACGGTTCCGGACACCGGAACGCGCTGCACATGCACATCGAGCACCGACAGGAAGATGCTCACGCGCGGCAACGGCTGATCGCCGAGTCCGAGCTCGACGGGCGGCACCGCGGTGTCGACCAGCGCCACTTCACCGTCGGCGGGCGCGACCACGATGCCCGGCCGGTTCGGCGGCACGCGATGCGGGTGCCGGAAGAAGGCCGCGCAGGCGGCGGCAGCGGTCAGACCGGCTCGACGCACCCATTTATTGCGTCCGCCGACGACCGCCACCGCCAAGGGCACCGCGACAAACGGCAGTCCGGCGGGATGAAGCGGGGGTACAGCGGCCCGAACCAGGTCGACGACATGGCCGACGGCAGTGGTATCGGGCGTGCCGGACGGGGTGGGGCGGCGTGCCACGGGCTCCCTCTTTCGTGTGATGACTACAAGCGATCACACCTTACGGGAAGCCCGGGGCAAGCACCCGTGGTCAGTGGACCGATTTACGCCCGGTGAACAGCTTCACCAGGTACAACAGCACGCAGGCGCCGACCAGACAGGTGATGAAGCTGAAAATCCAGCCCGCGCCTTCGACATCGACTCCGAACAGGCTCAACAGGAAACCGCCGAGCAGACCGCCGATGACCCCGACCACGATGTTGAGCAGGATGCCCTGCTGTGCGTCGGTCTTCATGAACTTGCTCGCGAGCCAACCGGCGAGACCGCCGATGATGATCCAACTGATGATGCCGAGTCCGAGCATGATGTCCTCGATCCCTCGATGGGTCGGCGAGCAATCGCCGTGCAACCAAGATACCCCCGGCCCTCTTGTGACAATCGACACTCGGATCACAATCTGACGCGCTAATATGAGGAAGCCTCATGTCTGAGCGTTCACATGGTATCCACGCGCGGGCCACGGGCGATGAGGGACAGATTTCGATGCTTCGGGTACACCCAGCGGTGCTGCCGCCGGTTGACAGGTACATAGGAGACACACAATGGCTGCTCGAATCGCCCAGACGACGGGTGCTGAGCACACCGCGATCCTCGGATTGGGTGTCTACCGCCCAGCCCGGGTGGTCACCAACGACGAGGTCGCGGGACCGATCGACTCCAGCGACGAGTGGATCCGCACCCGATCGGGCATCAAGACCAGGCGCTTCGCCTCGGCCTCCGAAACCATCCAATCCATGAGTGTCGCCGCCGCACGCGACGCGATCGCCGCCGCGGGCGTGCAGGTCGAGCAGATCGACTGCGTCATCGTGGCGACGTCGACGAATCTGGTGCTCACTCCCTCCGTGGGCCCGCGCATCGCCACCGACCTCGGCATGACCGGCGCGGCCGCCTTCGACATCGCGGCGGGCTGCGCCGGGTTCTGTCACGCGGTCGGGATGGCATCGGACCTGGTCCGCGCGGGCACCTCGAACCACGTGCTGGTGGTCGGCGTCGAGAAACTCACCGAGACCATCGATTTCACCGACCGGTCGACGGCGTTCCTGTTCGCCGACGGCGCGGGCGCGGTGGTGATCGGCCCATCGGCCGAGCAGGGCATCGGACCGACCGCCTGGGGTTCGGACGGCACCCAGCACCACGCCATCCGCCAGTCGAAGGACTGGGCGGAGTTCTTCGCCGAGATCGAGGAGAAGGGCACCGACGCGGTACGCCCGTACCTCACGATGGAGGGCACCGCGGTGTTCCGCTGGGCCGCGCACTCGCTGGAGAAGGTCTGCCGCGAGGCGATCGACCGCGCGGGCCTGACCACCGGCGACCTCGACGCGATGATCCCGCACCAGGCCAACGGCCGGATCATCGAGATCATGGCCAGGGTGCTCGAGCTACCGGAGCACTGCGCGCTGGCCAACGACATCGAGGATTCCGGCAACACCTCGGCAGCATCGGTCCCCCTCGCGATGGAGGCGCTGCTGCGCAAGGGCGAATCGAAGCCGGGCGACACGGCACTGCTGATCGCCTTCGGTGCCGGGCTGTCCTATGCGGCACAGATTGTCACCATGCCCGCCTGGAAATAGCTGATCAGCAATTCTCGCGAAACCGGGGTGGCCTGCGTCGAAGCAGGCCGCCGACCGGTTGGCTCGCCGTGTCCACCTTGTCCCACTTGCACCAACTCGGACATGCTGGCAAACTTTTCGCTACCGATGTTTGCTGATCTACGAAGCTCAGCCTCCGCGTTCCCGTCGTCAAACCCGAGGTGATCGGCCGTGAAACTGCGCTCATTCCTGCCACGCAGGCACATCAACGAGGTTCCGCTCTTGCCGGGACCGGACGACGCCTTCGCCCTCCCCAGTGCGCTCGTGCCGCGCGGCACGCGTCTCAAACGCGAGGAACGCCTCGAACGTTTGCTTACTCCTAGTGAGCTCGACTTGGTGCTGCACCACCAGCTGTGAGCCTTCGGTCGAGATCGCCTGGTCTCCGATCTTCGGTAGAGACACATCGCGGCTACCCGCTCGGGGTTGTCTGGTGGCTGTATTTTTGGAGCGCTGGCGCGCTCGAGCGGGCCCCTGGGGGGCCCTGATCTTCCCTCCCTCCGGGTACTCCTTCGTCGCACCCTCCGGTCAGTCCAGATCAGGGCGGGGCCCTTTGGGTAGAGACTTACGGGGGTTACCTGGCCCGTGGAAGGGGGATACTCGACTCCGTGAGCACTCCCTCGGTAACCAAACCGGCCATTCTGAGCGTTGACGATGATCCCGGCGTGTCGCGGGCCGTGGTGCGCGATCTGCGTCGGCGCTACGGCGCCGATTACCGGATTCTGCGGGCCGAATCGGGGCAGCAGGCGCTGGAAGCGCTGCGGGAGATGAAACTGCGCGGGCAGCCTGTGGCGGTGCTGATCGCCGATTACCGGATGCCCGGCATGGACGGGATCGAATTCCTCGAACAGGCGATGGACCTGCACCCGTATGCGCGCCGGGTGCTGCTCACCGCCTACGCCGACACCGATGCCGCGATCGACGCGATCAATGTCATCGATCTCGACCACTATCTGCTCAAGCCGTGGGATCCGCCGGAGGAGAAGCTGTACCCGGTGATCGACGGGTTGCTCGAGGTGTGGCGCAGTGCCGAGCAGCGGCCGGTGTACGAGACCAAGGTCGTGGGCGATCGATGGTCGCCGCGGTCTTCGCAGGTGCGAGAGTTCTTGGCGCGCAATCAGTTGCCGTATCGGTGGTACCCGGTCGACGAGCCGGAGGGCACCCGGTTGCTCGAGGCGGCAGGCGCGGATCCGCTGACCTGTCCGGTGGTGATCACGGCCGCAGGTACCGCGCTGATCCAGCCGACCGACAGCGAGCTCGCCGAGAACGTCGGGCTCGCCGTCGAACCCAGCGGGGACTTCTACGATCTGATCGTGGTGGGCGGCGGGCCCGCCGGGCTCGGCGCGGCGGTGTACGGCGCGTCGGAGGGGTTGCGCACGGTGCTGGTGGAACGCACGGCCACCGGCGGGCAGGCGGGGCAGAGCTCGCGGATCGAGAACTATCTCGGATTTCCCGACGGGGTGTCGGGGTCGCAGCTGGCGGATCGGGCCCGGCGGCAGGCGGCGAAGTTCGGCGCGGAGATCATCACCACTCGCGATGTGGTCGCGCTCGAGGTCAACGGTTCGGCGCGCACGGTGCGGTTCGCCGATGGCGGAAAGCTGTGCGCACATACGGTTCTGATCGCCACGGGCGTGGACTATCGACGTCATCCGGCGCCGGGTGTGGACGAATTCACCGGGCGCGGTGTGTATTACGGCTCGGCGATGACCGAGGCGGCCGAGTGCGCCGAGCAGGAGGTCTACATCGTCGGCGGGGCCAATTCGGCCGGGCAGGCCGCGGTGTTCCTGTCCCGCAATGCCCGTCGCGTGCACCTGGTTGTCCGGGGCGACTCGCTGGATCGGTCGATGTCGCACTATCTCGTCCAGCAGATCGCGGAGATCCCGAACATCGTGGTACACACCGAGACCGAGGTGGTCGGCGTGGACGGCGACACGCACCTGGAACGGATCATCCTGCGCGACAACAGCACCGGCACCGAAGACAAGGTCGACGCGCAACGACTGTTCCTGTTCATCGGCGCCGCACCGCAGACCGGCTGGCTCGACGGCGTCGTCACCCGCGACGCCGCCGGATACGTGCTGGCCGGACCCGATCTGATGGTCGACGGCGCGCGACCACCCGGCTGGGAACTGCCGCGCCCACCGCAGCATCTGGAGACCAGCGTGCCGGGTGTGTTCGTCGCGGGCGATGTGCACGCCGAATCCGCCAAGCGGGTCGCCTCGGCGGTCGGCGAGGGCGCGATGGCGGTCATGCTCGTCCACCGGTATCTGGCCTAGGCCCTAGGAGATGAGTTCGTTGATCTGCGATCCGGAAGAACTGCGCACGCTGTTCCTGTTCGAGAAGCTCGACGACACCCAGCTCGCCGAGCTGTGCGCCGTCGGGCGCATCGAGTACGTCGACCCTGGTCCGGTGTTCCGCGAGGGCGAACCGGCGACCTGCTTCTACGTGCTGATCGACGGCGAGGTGCGGCTGACCAAGCTGTCCGGTGGGGTGGAGATCGAGATCAACCGGACCGACCATCGCGGGGTGTACGCCGGCGCCTGGATGGCGTATCTGGGCGAGCGGGCGAACCAGAACTACAACGGCTCGATGTACGTGCTGCGCCGCTCCCGGTTCCTGGTCATGGACGCGGCGGATTTCTCCAGGATCATGCACGAGTGGTTCCCGATGGCCGTGCACCTGCTCGAGGGCGCGTTCTTCGGCGGGCAGAAGTCCAGCCAGCGGATCGCCGAACGGGAACGGCTGCTCGCCCTCGGATCGCTGTCGGCCGGGCTCACCCACGAGCTCAACAATCCCGCCGCCGCCGCGGTGCGCGCCACCTCCGGCCTGCGTGAACGCGTGGCCGGGATGCGGCACAAGCTCAAGATGATGGCCGAGGGCAAGTTCCCGGCCGACGCGCTGGTCAAGCTCGTCGAGCTGCAAGAGCAGGCCGCCGAGCAGGTCGCCAAGGCACCGGACCTCAGCCCGCTGGAAGCGGCCGATCGGGAGGACGCGCTGGCCGACTGGTTCGACGAGCGCGGCATCGCCGACGGCTGGAATCTGGCACCGACCTTCGTGCAGGCAGGCCTGGACACCGACTGGCTCGAGGGCGTGCACGCGACGCTGGAAGCGTGCCAGGCGCCGGTGTTCGAGGGTGCGGTGCGCTGGCTGAACTACACCATCGAGACCGAGTTGCTGATGAACGAGATCTTCGACTCGACCACCCGTATCTCCACGCTGGTCGGCGCGGCCAAACAGTATTCGCAGATGGATCGCGCGCCCTATCAGGTCGTCGACCTGCACGAACTGCTCGATTCCACGCTGGTGATGCTCAACCGCAAACTCGGTGACGGCGTACATGTGGTGAAGGACTACGACCGCGGCCTGCCGCCGATCCCCTGCTTCGCCGCCGAGCTCAATCAGGTGTGGACCAACCTGATCGACAACGCGGTCTACGCGATGGGCGGCGAGGGCACCCTGACAATCCGCACCTTCAAGGAAAACGACTGCGCCGCCATCGAAATCGGCGATACCGGGCCGGGCATTCCCGCCGAGGCGCGTGGTCGCATCTTCGAGCCCTTCTTCACCACCAAACCGGTCGGCGACGGTACCGGCCTCGGCCTCGACATCTCGTTCCGGATCGTGGTCAACAAGCACAACGGCGACATCCGGGTCGAATCGGAACCCGGCAACACGCGGTTCATCGTCCGTCTGCCCCTGAAGCCGGCAGCGGAGGATGTGAGCACACCTAGTACAGGAGGTCAGGATGGCTGAAGCGGGGATCGATCCGAGCGTGCCGCCCAGTGGCGCCGGTTGCGCCGAGTGCGACGAGAGCGGCGGCTGGTGGGTGCATCTGCGCCGCTGCGCCGAATGCGGGCATGTCGGCTGCTGCGACAGCTCCCCCAGCAAGCACGCGACCAAGCACTTCGAGGCCACCGCGCACCCGTTCATGCAGAGCTACGAACCGGGCGAGGACTGGTTCTACAACTTCTCCAGCGGGGAGATGTACAGCGACGGTCCCGAACTAGCCCCGCCGACCAGCCACCCGACCGATCAGTCCGCCCCCGGCCCGGCCGCCCGCGTACCCGCCAACTGGCAATCGCTCATGAGCTGACGCCGAGACGCCCTCGGCGCCCGGACGGCGCACCGGGGGCTCAGCTGCAAACATCCCGAAGATCCCGCCTGGCAAACGTCGTATGTCTCTTCCCTAAGGGGCCCGCCCTGATCTGGACTGACCGGAGGGTGCGACGAAGGAGTACCCGGAGGGAGGGAAGATCAGGGGCCCGAAGGGCCCCGCTCGAGCGCGCCAGCGCTCCAAATCAAGGCTTCATCGCGGCGGCCTCGGCGACCGGCTTGTCGGCATTGGCCGGCACCAGGCAGACCAGCTTCACGGTGCTGAGCGCCACGTTGGGGCTGCCGTCGAACGGGCCACCGGGGTTTTCCGCGAGGATCTTGTCGATCGCCTGCTTCTCGCCGTCCGCGTCGAGGGACTTGAACTGCGTGCAGGTGATGTCGGCGCTCACGGCGGCAGCGGTCGGCGCCGCGCTCGAGGTGGGCGCTGTGGTGGTGGCGGGCGCGCTGGAGCTCGGCGTGCCCTTGCGCAGCCCGCTCGCATCGGTGGAGTCGTCGCCGGAACCGCACCCGACCAGTGTCAGGGTCAGTGCCCCGGCGGCCAGAACGACGAGGGAGATTCGGTTCATCTGCTGCTTTCCCCGATAGATCGCGGCGCCGGTACCTCCGGCGCGTCCGGTGCAGCGTACCGACTTGCGGCGATAGTTCATCATGTCAGCCAGAATGGCCCTCTGACCTTGCAGGCGGCCTATCGATTCCTGATCGCGCCGCGAAGCGGCAGAATGGGGCGGTGGCTGAACTTTCGCTCACCGCCCGGCTCAACCCCTCCGCAGCCGATGCCCGCCGCGGGGTGGTTCGCTTGCACCCCGAGACACTGACCGCGCTCGGCCTGCGCGAGTGGGACGGCATCTCCCTGATCGGCGCGCGCAGGACCGCGGCGGTGGTGGCGAAGGCGCCGGCGGACAGTCCGCCGGGGGTAGCCCTGCTCGATGACGTGACGCTGTCGAATGTGGGGTTGCGGGAGAACGCGGCGGTGACGGTCGCCCCGGTGACGGTCTTCGGCGCCAAACAGATCTCGCTGAGCGGCTCGGCGCACGCGATGGCCAGCATTCCGGCGGCCACCCTGCGGCAGGCGCTGCTCGGCAAAGTGGTGACCGTGGGTGACACGGTGTCGCTGCTACCGCGCGATCTCGGACCCGATATCAGTTCCTCGGCGGCCACGCAGGCGCTCTCGCGCGCCTTCGGTATCGCCTGGACCACCGAGCTGCTCACTGTGACGGCGATCGAGCCGATGCCGGGACCGGTGAGCGTGCAACCGAATTCGGCCGTCGGCTGGGGTGCGGGCGCGGCCGCGATCCAGCACACGCTGGAACGTGACGGCGAGACGCACCAGCCTGCGGGAAGCACGGCTGGGCAGCAGTGGCTTTCGGAGTCTGATCAGCCGGTACCGGTTGCCGTGAAGGTGAGTTCGGGGAGCACACCGATCCAGGTCGAGGACCTGGCCGGGGTGCAGAGTCAGGCGGGCAAGCTGGCCGAATGGCTGAGCTTGGCGCTCGACGAACCCGAGTTGCTCAAGACGCTCGGCGCACCGGCGCATCTCGGGGTGCTCATCACCGGCCCGGCCGGGGTCGGCAAGGCCACGTTCGCCAAAGCTGTTGCCGCACCGCGTCGCATCGTCGAGGTCGACGGTCCGAGCGTCGGCGCCACCGAGAGCGGCACCCGGCTGCGCGAGGTCGCCGAGGCGGTCGCCGATGTCGCCACCGGACAGGGCGGCGTGCTGCTGATCACCGATATCGACGCACTGCTACCCGCCGAGGCCGAACCCGTCGCCACCCTGATTCTCGACCAGCTCCGGGCTGCGGTGCGCGCGCCGTGCGTGGCCCTGCTGGCCACCACCGCCCATCCGGCACAGGTGGATTCGCGGCTGCGGGCACCGGACCTGTGCGACCGCGAACTGGCACTGCCGCTGCCGACCGCGGCGATCCGGCGGGCACTGCTCGAACACTTGCTGCGCAAGGTGCCTGCCGGAAAACTCGATCTCGAGACGATCTCCTCGCGCACACCGGGTTTCGTGGTGGCAGACCTGACAGCGCTGTGCCGGGAAGCGGCCGTGCGCGCGGCAGGCCGGGCCAGCCGCGAACACACCGAACCCGCACTCATTCAGGACGACCTGATCGGCGCACTCGAGGTGATCCGGCCGCTGTCACGTTCGGGGACAGAGGAATTGGCGATCGGATCGCTCGACCTCGACGACGTCGGCGACATGGTCGAAACCAAACAGGCACTCACCGAAACGGTGCTGTGGCCGCTGCGCCACCCCGACTCGTTCGCCCGTCTCGGTGTCGAACCGCCCCGCGGCGTCCTGCTCTACGGGCCACCCGGCTGCGGCAAAACCTTCCTCGTGCGGGCACTGGCAGGCACCGGCCAGCTCAGTGTGCACGCGGTGAAAGGCGCTGAGCTGATGGACAAGTGGGTCGGTTCCTCGGAACGCGCGGTGCGCGAACTGTTCCAGCGGGCCCGCGACTCGGCACCGTCGCTGATCTTCCTCGACGAGGTCGACGCGCTCGCTCCCCGCCGCGGCCAGAGCAGCGACTCCGGGGTGTCGGACCGGGTGGTAGCCGCACTGCTCACCGAACTCGACGGTGTCGAACCCCTGCGCGACGTGGTGGTGGTCGGCGCGACCAACCGCCCCGAACTGATCGACCCCGCACTGTTGCGGCCGGGCCGGCTCGACCGCCTCGTCTTCGTCCCACCGCCGGACGGCCCGGCGCGGCTCGAGATCCTGCGCACGGCGGGCCGCTCGGTTCCGCTCGCCACCGACGTCGACCTGGCCGTCCTGGCAGAGGATCTCGACGGCTACTCGGCCGCCGACTGCGCCGCCCTGCTCCGCGAGGCCGCGCTCTCGGCACTGCGCCGCGATATGGCCGCCGCCGACGTCACCGCCGAGGACGTGGCCACGGCCCGCGCCACCGTGCGCCCGTCCCTCGATCCCGCACAGGTCGAATCGCTGCGCCGCTACGCGGAGAGCAGGGCCTGATCTCGGCCACCGGAACTCGCCACCTACCGATCCGGACACGACATCCCAGGTGGAGGGGGTAGTCGCCGGTATCGTCGGCACGGTGCCCAAGATCGGTGATGGTCTGGACGTGGTCACGGCATTCGCCGGGGCCGCGACCGCGGGAATGTCGCTGTTCCTGCCGTTCAGCTTCGGTGACGAGTCGGGGATCGATTCGCCGTACCGCGTCACCAGTGTGATCAACAGCGTGCCCCGCGCGGCCGCGCTCGGCCTCATCGTCGCTGTCGTCGTCGCCGTGCTGGCCAGGCCGGTCACCCGGCCGGGGCTGATCTGGCTCACCGCGACGGGCGGGGCGACGGCCTTGGCGATCAACTACTTCATCGGCCAGGCGATGACCTCCGCCGATGTGATCACCACCCAGAACTACATCGACTCGCTGTGCGGCGGTGTGCTGTTCGGCGCGCTGTGCATCTGCGCGTGGCGGATGCGCTGGTCGGCGGTCGGTTTCGGGCTCGGGGTCCTGGTCGTGTTCGTCTACGGCCAAGTCGTCGCGGTGTTCACCTCGAACACCTCGGCGACGGCGGACAAGGCCGTGCACACCCCGTTCTGGCTGGTCGGCGCCGCGGTCGTCCTCCTCGCGGTGAACACCGCGCGCCACCGGCACGGCATCATGCTGTCCGCGGTGCCGCGCATAGCAGCGGATCTGCCGATCACCCCGATCATCGCCACCACTGTGCTGTCGCTGTCGCTACTGATCGCCACCGACTGGCTCGGCGCCGAGTTCGACGGACGGGACGTGACCACCTGGCACATCGTGGTCGCCGTGATCGTCACGCTCGTGGCGGCGTTCGTGGCCGCCACGCTGCTGCCCGGCCGCGACGGCACCGGTGTCCTGCTCGCGGTGAGCGTTGCCGCGGCAGCCGATTCGCTCGGTGACGCGCCGAGTCTCGGTTGGCATCTTCTCGTCGTTCTCGGCGTCGGTGTAGTCGCCATCCTGGCGGGCCTGCGATGGGCGACACCGTGGGGCGTGCTGCTCGGCGTCGCCGCGATCTGCGGTTTCGCCACGGTGGGCGAACACCTGCCGTGGGCGTTCGTGTGGCCGGCCGGGGTGGTGCTGGTGACCGGTGTCGCCGGCTACTTCATCGGTTCGATCCGGGTCACCTACCTGCCGAGCGCGATGCTCGGGCTCGGCGCGCTGTACCTGCCGTCGATCCTGTGGGCGATTCCCACCGGGCAGCGGCACTGGCCGACGAGCAACACCGCCGTTGCCGAGCGGGTGCCGGGCCTGGTCGCGCTGGCCATCACCGTCGGTGCCGCGGCCGGACTCGCGGTGCTGTACCAGATCCGGCCCGCCGCGCCGCCACGGGTGGCCCAGCCATAGCCACACCGCACCCGACATGGCCGACGCGACAACCTCGGTGCCACCGAACATCTCGTTCGCGCCCGTAGGATCGGGGCGCGCTACTCGACCGCTACCTACCCGACGGAGGGGGAGTTGCTAGCCGTTCTGCTCGTTCACGCACTGGCCGCCCTGCTGGCCCCGCTGTGCGTACGAGTGCTCGGCCGCAACGCTTTCTACCTGCTGGCACTGGTCCCGCTGGGCAGCCTCGGCTGGGTGATCGCGCACTGGGGCGACACCGTGCGCACGCAGGTGCGGTGGGCGCCGCAGATCTCGATGAATATCGACCTGCGGTTCGACTCCCTCGCCGCGGTGATGTGCACGCTGGTGCTCGGCGTCGGCGCGTTGATCCTGGCCTACTGCGGTCGCTACTTCCAGCGTGACGAAGCCCGGCTCGGGGTGTTCGCGGCCGAGCTGACCGGGTTCGCCGGTGCCATGTTCGGGCTGGTCGTCAGCGACAACATGGTGCTGCTCTACGTGTTCTGGGAAATCACGACGGTGCTGTCGTTCCTGCTCGTCGGCCATTACGCCGAGCGTTCGGTCAGTCGAAGGGCCGCGATCCAGGCGCTGCTGGTGACGGGCGCGGGCGGGCTGGCGATGCTGGTCGGGATCGTCATCCTCGGACTTCGCTACGACAGTTTCCTGCTCTCGGATCTGCTCGCGGCGAGCGCTGCCCCGCCGGGGAGCGCGGTATCGGTCGCTGTCGGCTTGGTACTGCTCGGGGCGATCAGCAAATCGGCGATCGTGCCGCTGCACTTCTGGTTGCCCGGTGCGATGGCGGCGCCGACGCCGGTGAGTGCGTACCTGCACGCGGCCGCGATGGTGAAAGCCGGTATCTACCTGGTGGCCCGGCTGGCGCCCGCGCTCGCGCAGACACCGCCATGGCATCTGATGCTCCTGCCGCTCGGCATCGCCACGATGCTGCTCGCCGGGTGGCGGGCGATCCAGGTACACGATCTGAAGCTGGTGCTGGCGTTCGGCACCGTCAGCCAGCTGGGTCTGATGATCACGATGATGGGCATCGGCACACCGGACGCGGCGCTGGCCGGGCTCGCCCTGCTGGTGGGACACGCACTGTTCAAGGCGTCGCTGTTCATGGTGGTCGGCATCATCGATCACGGCGCGGGCACCAGGGATCTGCGCAGGCTGTCCGGGCTGGGTCAGCGCGCGCCGGTGCTGTGCGCGATCGCGGTGCTCGCGGCGCTCAGCATGGCCGGCCTGCCACCGCTGCTCGGATTCGTCGGCAAGGAGTCGGCGCTCAGCGCGCTGTGGTCGGCCGAGGTGCTGAGCCCGCCGGTGCGGTTCGCCCTGCTGGCGGGGGTCACCGTCGGCTCGGCGTTCACCGTGGCCTACAGCATCCGATTCATCTGGGGCGCTTTCGGCATCACCGCGAATCCCGAGCGCGTGGTCACCTGGCACGCACCCGGCGCGCTGTTACTCGCTGCGCCCGCGGTGCTCGCGGTGGCCGGGCTGGCAGGCGGTCTCGACACCCCGATCGTCGATCGATGGTTGAGCCCCTACGCCGAGTCGCTACCCGGCGTACTCGATACCCATCTCGCCCTCTGGCACAGCTTCACCGGACCGCTCGCGCTGACAGTGGTCATCGTCGCGGCCGGTGTCGCCCTGTTCCTGACCCGCGGCCGGATCGGCGAACCCGCGCACCCGCGTCTCGGCAATGCCGATCGCGGCTACGACGCGGCGCTGCGGGCGATGGACCGGCTTTCGTTGCGCATCACCGGAACTGTGCAGTCCGGTTCGCTGCCTGCCAGCCAGGCCACCATCCTCGGCACCCTCATCGTGCTGCCGACGGTCTTGCTCGCCGTCGGCACACGTACGGGAGTGCAACTGCGACTGTGGGATTCACCACTGCAGGCCGCGATCGGCGCGATCATGATCGCGATGGCCCTGTCCGCCACCGTATTGCGGAACAGGTTGGCCAGCGTGCTCGTCGTCGGGGTGACCGGATACGGCTGCGGCGTGATCTTCGCGCTGCACGGCGCCCCCGATCTCGCGTTGACCCAATTCCTGGTCGAGACACTGACTTTGGTTGTCTTCGTGCTCGTCCTGCGCGGGTTCCCCGCGGAGATCGCCGACAGCCAGAACACGGCGTTCAAATTCCGCCGGGCCCTACTGGCCATCGCCGTCGGCATCACCGTCCCCGTTCTCGCCGCGTTCGCCATCGCCGCCAGGCACGGTGACCCGATCTGGCAGGCCATCCCGGACGCGGCCTACCGGATCGGCGGCGGCAAGAACGCGGTCAACGTCTTGCTGGTCGACATCCGCGCCTGGGACACCCTCGGCGAGATCTCGGTGCTCGTGGTCGCCGCGACCGGCGTCGCGTCGCTGGTCTTCCGCAGCCGCCGCTTCGGCAGCGCACCCCGCGCCGCTGATTCACCGAACTACGACCCCGACGCGGTGAGCTGGTTGCCCGCCGCACGCCTCCTCGACCGCCGCGACCGTTCGATGGTCCTGCAGATCACCACCCGCCTGGTCTTCCCCACCATCATGGTGCTGTCGGTGTACTTCTTCTTCTCCGGCCACAACGCGCCGGGCGGCGGGTTCGCGGGCGGCCTGGTCGCCGGGTTGGCCCTGACCCTGCGTTACCTCGCGGGCGGCCGATACGAACTGGGCGAAGCACTCCCGGTCGACGCCGGACACCTGCTCGGCGCGGGCCTCACCCTCGCCGCGGGCACCGCCACCGCATCGCTGCTGTTCGGCGCACCCCCGCTGTCCTCAGCGATCATCGAGGTGACGCTGCCGCTACTGGGCCACGTCAAACTGGTCACCTCCATGTTCTTCGACCTCGGCGTGTACCTGGTGGTTGTCGGGCTGGTGCTGGACGTGCTGCGCAGCCTCGGCGCCCGCCTGGACAAGGAGCTGACATGACCGCGAATCTCACTGTGCTGGTCACCATCGGCGTGCTCACCGCGTGCGGTGTCTACCTGCTGCTCGAGCGGGTGGTGTCGAAGATGCTGCTCGGGATGATCCTGCTCGGCAACGCGGTGAACCTGCTGATCCTCACGATGGGCGGCCCGGATGGGAAGCCACCGATCCTCGGCAGCTCCGACACCTCCCCCGACGGCATGGCCGACCCGCTCGCACAGGCCATGGTGCTCACCGCGATCGTGATCACCATGGGCCTGGCCGCTTTCGTGCTCGCCCTGGCCTATCGCGCCTACATGCTGACCACCACCGAAGACGTGGCCAACGACCCCGAGGACGCCCAGGTCGCCGCCCGGCGCGAGCGGGAGGATCCCGAACAGTGACCCTGTCCCCGGATCTGCTGCCGACCATCGCCGCACTGCCCGTGCTGGTTCCGCTGCTCGCCGCCGCGGCGACGCTGGTGTTCGGCCGCCGCCCGCGCCTGCAGGGATTGATCACGCTGACCGCGCTGTCGGTGGTGCTGGTGATCAGCGGACTGCTGCTGTACCTCGCCGACCGCGACGGCACCACCGCCGTGCAGGTGGGCGGCTGGCCGACCCCGATCGGCATCACCCTCGTCGTCGACCGGCTCAGCGCCGCGATGCTGCTGGTCTCGGCCTTCGTGCTGCTCCTGGTGTCGATCTACGGTGCGGGACAGAACATTTCCGACGGTGACCAACACCAGCCGACCTCGATCTACCGGCCCACCTACCTGATCCTGACCGCGGGCGTGTCGACCGCGTTCCTGGCCGGTGACCTGTTCAACCTGTTCGTCGGCTTCGAAATCCTGCTCGTCGCCTCGTTCGTGCTGCTCACCGTCGGCGCCACCGAGGAGCGGATCCGCACCGGCATCGCCTATGTGATGGTGTCGATGGTGTCGTCGCTGATCTTCCTGATCGGCATCGGCCTCACCTACGCGGCGACCGGCACCCTGAATCTCGCGCAACTGGCCGTGCGCCTGGAAGCGACGCCGAGTGGCGTGCGCACCGCCTGCTACGCGGTGCTGCTGGTCGCGTTCGGGATCAAGGCGGCGGTGTTCCCGCTGTCGAGCTGGCTGCCCGACTCCTACCCCACCGCGCCCGCGCCGGTCACCGCGGTGTTCGCGGGTCTGCTCACCAAAGTCGGTGTCTACGCGATCATCCGCACCCACACGCTCTGGTTCCCCGATGGCGCGTTCGACGACATCCTGCTGGTGTGCGGGCTGGCGACGATGCTCATCGGCGTCCTCGGCGCCATCGCGCAGACCGATATCCGGCGACTGCTCTCGTTCACGCTGATCAGCCACATCGGCTACATGGTGTTCGGCATCGGCCTCGCCAGCACCGCCGGGCTGACCGGCGCGGTGTTCTACGTGGCCCACCACATTCTGGTGCAGACCGCGCTGTTCCTCGCTGTCGGATTGATCGAACGCCAAGCCGGGTCGGTGTCGTTGCGACGGATCGGCGGACTGGCGACAGCGAGTCCGCTGCTCGGCGTGCTTTTCCTGGTCCCCGCTCTGAATCTCGGTGGCATCCCGCCTTTTTCGGGATTCATCGGCAAGGTCGCGCTGCTGGAAGCCGGTGCCGCCGACGGCAGCGTACTGGCCTGGGTGCTGGTCGCGGGCTCGGTGCTCACGAGCCTGCTCACGCTGTACGCGGTGGCGCGGGTCTGGAGCAAAGCGTTCTGGCGGCCGCGCGAAGAGGCGCCGGAAGGTCATCTCACCGCGGCGAACCTGCCGACACTGATCGAGGATTCGACCGATGTGCACTACGAGGACCGCACCGATCCCGGCCGGATGCCCGTGCTGATGGCGCTGGCCACCGCCGGGCTCGTCTGCGCCGGGCTCGCGCTCACCGTGTTCGCCGGGCCCATCCTCGGTATCGCCGAACGCGCCGCGGGCGACCTGAACGACCCGTCGGTGTACATCGACTCGGTACTCGGACCGGAGCAGCGATGAGCCGACTCATCAACCGCGACAACGTCCTTCGCATCGGCGTACTGATCTGGCTCGCCGCCGTCTGGGTCGCGCTCTGGGGCGATCTGAGTGTCGCCAACGCACTCGCCGGCGGCGTGGTCGCGCTGATCGTGGTCTTCGCGCTTCCGCTCCCCTCGGTTCCGGTGGCCGGGCGCTTCCATCCGCTGTCGTTTCTCGAATTGATCGCAGTCAGTACCTATTACGCGCTCGAGTCGAGTCTGCAGGTGGCCTGGTTCGCCATCCGGCCCAGCGGGCCGCCGGTCTCGGGCGTGCTGCGCGTGCACCTGGGCATCCAGTCGGATCTGGTGCTGGTGATGTGCGCCGACCTGCTCAACCTGATCCCCGGCACCATGGTCCTCGAACTCGACCGCCCGCGCTGCGTGGTCTACGTGCACGTGCTCGATGTGGGCAGCGACGAGGCGGTCGCGAAGTTCTATCACATCACCCGGCGCCTGGAGCACCTCATGATCAATGCCTTCGAACGCCCGAACGAACGCCGCCGGGTCGACCCACCACCGGAGGTGCAACCGTGACCGTCGTCGCCATCATCGCAGGCATCCTGCTCACCGCCGCCGCGGTGATCACCAGCTACCGCGTGCTCGCCGGGCCGAGCACCCTCGATCGCGTAGTCGGTATCGATTCACTGATGGCCATCGCCGCGTCCGGGCTCGCGGTATGGGCCGCCTACAGCGACGACACCACGGTGATCCCCGCGATCGTCGCGCTCGCGCTGGTCGGTTTCCTCGGCTCGGCCGCGGTCACCCGATTCCGCGTCAGGGACGACCGATGAGCATCTGGGAATGGGTATCGGCGGTCCTGATCCTCACCGGCTGCGCACTCGCGTTCACGGCCTCGATCGGCATCGTCCGCTTCCCCGACACCCTCACCCGCATGCACGCGGCCACCAAACCCCAGGTGGTCGGCCTCATCCTGATCCTCGTCGGCACCGGCATCGACATCCGCGACGACCTCAACGTCTGGATGCTCGTCCTCACCGGCCTGTTCACGATCATCACGGCCCCGGTCATCGCCCACCTCATCGGCCGCACCGCCTACCGAGAACAACGCCACCGCGACGGGTTGTTCTGACAGCGAATGTTCATGTCATCGAGTGTGGCTGCGGTCAGAATCGTCGCCGACCATCCGCGCAACTGCGCGAGGTCAGCACTGCCCACAATCGCAAGGATCTCGAGTGACACCGCACCGAACTTCAACGCGAGCTGATCAGCGAGCAACTCCCGCAACATCGCGACCCGCCCGCGCGCTTCCCCGCGCGCCTCCCCGCGAGCTTCCCCGCGGGCCTCCCCAATGGCTTCGCCCTCGGCCCGAAGCTGTTCAGCAGTCGTCACGAGTGCGTCCTTTGCTTGGGGCCCGAGCTGGTCGATGAGCGGACGCAGCTCGACTGTCGGTGTTTTGCGCTGGACTGGTGTTCGAGCAGGAAGTACAGGTACGCCTCGTGGCCGTCGATGCGGGTTCGGAAAAGAAGGTCGCTGTAGGTCGCACGTAGATGTTTCGATACGAAACTGCACGGCAGTAGCTCGAGCGCGGACCAGTCGACCCGGGCCTCGAGCTCATCGGGCACCATGGGTCGTATCTGCGACGCGGCGTCGACCGGGTTGGTGAGCAGATGACGAACCAGCGAATCGTGTGGCTTCGAAGCCGAATCCCCCATAGCCACACGCTATCTCGCATGGTCAGCTCATCAGACAGCGGCATCGCCTTTCGCGGGCGTCGGACGCGCGGCCAGAAGTGTTGGCCGAGGACGCAACTCGGGGTTCGGTGCTTGGAAGCGGGCAAGGACCCGGTCCTTCACACCACAGACCCGCCGCAGAGCCTCCGGTAGGTCCCGTCCGTTGTGGCCTTAGGCGGCGGTCGTGATTCGCTCCATGGCGGGCGCGGGGGCGGTGGCGAACCAGGTGGTGTGGAAGGCGATCGCCACCGCGGCCAACAGCCCGATGACGATCGCGCCCGCGGCCACCGGGTACTCCGCCATCGGCACCGCCAGGTAGCGGTAGGACAGCAGCAGCGCCGCGAACACCACGGCACCGAAGCCGACCAGCCGAATCCGGAACGCACCCCAACCACGCTCGGGCGCGCGCAACGCCGATTCGACGGTCAGGCACAGCACCGCGCCCGCCACCAGATCCACGCCGTAGTGATACCCGAACCCCAATGTCGCGGTCACCGTGGCGGCCAGCCAGAACGCCCCGCCCCAGCGCATCCAGATCGGCGCGCGCGACCCGTCCACATCGCGACGGGTGTGGATGAACAGCGACAGCGCCCACGCGGTGTGCATCGAGGGCATGCAGTTGCGCGGGGTGAACTCGTCGAACGGCAGCGCGGCCGGGTTCGAGTCGATCGGCGGCAGCGCGGCGGGCCAGAAGTTGCCCACCTCGAAACCGTGCCCGTCGGCCCCGAACGCGAACATCGGCCCGACTACCGGGAACAGCACATAGAACAGCGGCCCGACCAGCCCGAGCACCAGGAAGGTGCGCACCAGATAATGGGTCGGCCACTGCCCGGTCGTGACCACCTTGCGCAATTGCCACACCGCCACCGCGATCGCGGCCACCGGCAATTCGATGTAGACCCAGTGCAGCACCGCGTACACCTCGGGCCCGAGCACATCCAGCACCCGCCCGACGACCCACGCCGGGTCACCGAGCGCGTGATCGGCGAGCAGCGCGTACTCGTCGAGCACCGTGGGTCGCACCGCCGAGGTCAGGTGCAACCACACATCACCCACCTTGGTCGCCAGCACCAGCAGCGCACCGAGTGCGACGGCCTTCAACGCGTCACCGCGCTCACGACCCCGCCAACGCAGCACCGCGATGACCGCGAGCATGGCCAGCACGATCGTCGGCCCGTTGCCGACCGTGAACGGCTTGCCGTCGATGAGCCGCAGCGCGACCCACACCGCATCGATCCCGATCGCGGCGGCCAGCGCGATCACCCGGCGGCGCGCGGAGATCCCGACGAGTGCGAGCACCAGCCCGGCCCACGGCACCGACATCGATTTCGGCGTGCCGACGAAGTCGCGAGCCAGGCTGGCCAGTGGTCCGTCGAAGCCGTTGACCGACGCGACGATCTGCAATCCGACCAGCAGTGCGAGCACCGCGGCCACCGCGACAACGGCGAGTGTGCGTGGTTCACGCAGGCGAGAACCGAGGGCGGCACCCCCCGCAACGGCGCGCGGATGTTCGACAAGCATCCAGCCATCGTAAACGGCGGGTAAACGCCGACAACCCGCGCAGCTGAACGCTAATGATCCAGCTCGCGCACCAGCGCGTCGACGACCGCGACCATATCGCCATGGGTCTGCGTGGCGACCCGGCGTTGCCGCTGGTAGGAGGCACCGTGGCGGGGGATGTCAGCCACCGCGGCCAGCTCGTCGACACAGCCGAGACGCTTCGCGGTCGGCTCGAGCCGGGTGAGCAGGTCCATCAGATCGTCGGTGACCAAACGCTCATTGCTGGCGTCGTCGACGATCACGATCGCGTCGAGCCCGTAGCGCGCGGCCCGCCATTTGTTCTCCTGCACATGCCATGGCGGCAGCGTCGGCAGTTCCTCGCCGTTTTCCAGGCGCCGGTCCAGGTCGACGATCAGGCAGTGGATCAGCGCGGCCACCGAAGCCAGTTCGGCGGGGCTGGACAGCCCGTCGCATACGCGCACCTCGATGGTGCCCCACTTGGGTGCGGGCCGGATATCCCAGTGCATGCCGCCGAGTTGTTCGAACACACCGGTTTTCATCTGGTCGTGCACGAAACCTTCGAATTGGCGCCAGTTCTCGAACTGGAACGGCAGCCCGGCGGTCGGCAACTGCTGGAACATCAGCGCCCGGTTGCTCGCGTAGCCGGTGTCGTCGCCGGACCACATCGGCGAGGACGCCGACAGCGCGAGCAGATGCGGATACGACAGCAGCAGCGAGTTCAGGATCGGAAAGACCTTGTCCCGGTGCGAAACTCCCACGTGCACATGCACGCCCCAGATGAGCATCTGGCGGCCCCACCACTGGGTGCGTTCGATCAGTTCGTCGTAATGCGGTGAGCGCGTGAGCTGTTGGGACGACCACTGCGCGAACGGGTGGGTGCCCGCGCAGAACAGGTCGACACCGAGTGGATCGGCCGCGCGCCGCACCGCGTTCATGGTGCCGCGCAGATCGTCCACCGCGCCGCCGACCGTGTCGTGCACGCCCGTCACCAATTCGACGGTGTTGCGCAGCAGTTCCTTGGTGACCTGCGGGGTGCCGTCGTGGGCACGCAGGTCACCGACGGCATCGAACACCGCCGAGGCCGTGTTGGACAGATCGCGCGTCACTTTGTCGACGAGCGCGATCTCCCATTCGATGCCGATCGTCGGCCGGGGCGAACCGCGAAACGGAACCGACTCGTATGCCCCGGCCATGGGTGTCTCGCTAACCGACGACGCCGCACGCCACCCGGGCGCCCGCATCACCGGTGTTCAGGGTGGTCTCGTCCGGGCCGGTGCCACCCTCACGGGTGTAGCGCGGGGGGATGTTGCCGAAGTTGTCGGCGCCGGCGTGGATGATCAGCGCCTTGCCCTTGACGTTGTCGAGGGTGACCGTGCTGGTCTGGGTGACCAGCTTCGCGGAACCGTCGGCGCCGACCTGCAGCGAGGTGAGGTCACCGCTGGCCGGGTGCGCGGTGGCACCGCCGACCTGCAGATGCCCACCGGCCGAGGTGAAGTCGCCCTCGCAGGTGCCGTTCTGGTGGAAGTGCAGGCCGTGGAAGCCGGGCGTCAGACCGTGCGCCTCGACGGTGACGACCAGGTGGCCACCCTCCTGCACGATGGTCGCGGTGCCGACCTCGGCACCCGAACCGTTCTTGAGCGAGGTCTTCAAACCGCCCGCGACGCCACCGTGCTCGTCGCCGTGGCCGGGGGCCGCCGCGGTCGGCGAGGGTGCGGCGTGGCCGCCGTTTTCACCTGCCGGTGCCGACGAGCTGGTCCACACCGGCGGCGTGGTGCCCTTGACGTCACTCGACTCCTGGCTGTTGGTGCAGGCTGCGAGCCCGAACGCGGCGACCGCGAGCACCGGGGTCACAATGCGCCAGGACGGGCGACGAGTTGTCGACGTGGCCATCAGGGGACTCCTTATCGGACTGGGGCTATACCGCTCAAGATGATGCCACAGCGGCGACGCGACCTACGGCACCGCGTGCCGCGCCTGGTTCAGCGACCGGTCAGTACGACGACGACACCCGGCGAGGTGTCCCCCGACTTGGGCGCGACCGTCCCGCCGACCTGTGCGGCGATCTCGGTGGCCGCGGCCTTGTCGCCCGCGCCGCCGCCGTAGTACACGGTGGTGGTGGTGAGGTTTTCGCCGCTGTAGTTGCCGGTGCTGACATTGGTCCAACCCGCCGTGGTCAGTTCGCTCGCGGTCCGCGCGGCCAGGCCCGCGACCAAGCTGTTGTTCAGCACCCGTACCGGCACCGCCTGATTGGCGGCACCCGCGGCGGGGGTCGTGGTCGTGGCGGTGGTCGTCGGCGCGACGGAGGTCGTTGTGGTCGGAGCGGCCGCGCTGGTGGTGGTCGGCGCGGCCTTGGTGGTGGCGGGCGCCTGCGCGACCGCGCTGGAGGTGGTGGTCTCGGTCGGCTCCGCATCCGATGCCACGGCATCGGAGTTCGACAGCGACATCGCACCCAGACCGGCGAAGACAATGGCCAGCGCGATCAACACCATCGCCAGCGCGCGCAACGGCGGGCCGCCGGGGGTGGGGTTCGGGTTGCTCACCCGCCCAACCCTAGCCGCAACAGCGGGTGTGTGGCCGTCATGTCAGACCTGGAAACCGAGTTTGCGGGCGGCACGCGACTTCTGCCGGCTCGCCCGCAGTCTGCGCAGCCGCTTGACCAGCATCGGGTCGGCGGCCAACGCCGCGTCGGAGTCGACGATCGCGTTGAGGACCTGGTAGTACCGGGTGGCCGACATGGCGAACAGTTCGCGGATCGCGTCTTCCTTGGCGCCCGCGTATTTCCACCATTTGCGTTCGAAGTCCAGGATGTCGAGCTCGCGGCGGCTCAGACCGGTGCTCTCGTCGGCCACCGAATCCTGTTCGCCCCCAGCGGGGCCGTCGGAGATCCCGGAGATATGCCGAGCTGCGCCGTCCATCTTGCTCCCTCGCCGAGTATCACGAGACGCTGAATACCGTCGTCATTCAACCACGGGTTCCCCGGATCCTTCGACCCATGTCACGGCGTGTTGACTCCGAGCCAGTAGGGGTGGCGCGGCCCACAGGGGTCCGCCGATCACCGGCCCACCCGAGCGGCGATAATGGCGACCATGGCAATTCTCCCGATCGTGATCGTCGGTGACCCCGTTCTGCACAACCCCACCGCGAAGGTGACGGAGACCCCCGCGGAGCTGGCCGAGCTCATCGCGGATATGTACGACACTCTCGAAGAGTCGAAGGGTGTCGGCCTGGCGGCCAATCAGGTCGGCGTCGGCAAGCGGCTGTTCGTCTACGACTGCCCCGATTTCGACGCGAGCGGCAATCCGCTTCGCCGCAAGGGCGTGGTGGTGAACCCGGTGCTGGAGACCTCGGCGATCCCCGAGACCATGCCCGACCCCGATGACGACGAGGAAGGCTGCCTGTCGGTGCCCGGCGAGCAGTTCCCGACCGGTCGCGCGGATTGGGCGAAGGTCACCGGGACCGACGCGGACGGCGAGCCCGTCGAGCTGGAGGGGACCGGCTTCTTCGCGCGCATGCTGCAGCACGAGGTGGGCCACCTCGACGGTTTCCTCTACGTCGACGTGCTGATCGGCCGCAATGCCCGCGCCGCCAAGAAGGCGATCAAGCGAAATGGCTGGGGCACACCGGGTTTGAGCTGGATCCCGGGAACCGTCCCCGACCCCTTCGGCCATGACGACTGAGACATGGCGGCTGGCGCCGCGGTTCTCGGCCCTGAGGCCTCGATCTTCCCTCCCTCCGGGCACTCCTTCGTCGCACCCTCCACTCAGTCCAGATCAAGGCGGCCGAGAACCATGATTCCGCTCGGGCGGCGCGTGGTGATGCGGTACCAGCTGCCCGCCGGTTATCCCCAGCCGCTCACCGATGTGATCGGCGAACTGGTGTCGCTGACGCCGCCGTCGGTGCGTACCGCCGAGGGTGAGCTGGTCTCGGTGTCCGCCGATCGCGTTGTCGCGTTGAAAGCGCTGGGGCCAAGGCCCATTCGGACCAAGGAGATCCGGTCGCTGGAGACCGCGGCGGCCATGGCCTGGCCGGGCTGCGCGCACCTGTGGATCGACGGCTGGCTGGTACGGGCCGGTAACGGCTACACCGGGCGGGCGAATTCGGCTGTGCCGCTGGGTGAGTCGGGTGTGCCTGCGGTGTTGTCGATCGACACCATGCACAAGATCGCGGACTGGTACACGAGTCAGGGGTTGCCGCTGCTGCTGCAACTGCCCGATCGGCTCGCCCCGGTCCCGCCGACCTGGAACACCTGGAGCGAGACCGTCGTCCTCGGTCTCGACATCGCGAATTTCGTGCTGCCGCAAGGCCCCTCGATGGTGCGGATCGCCGACGAGCCCGAGGACGGTTGGCTGCGGACACACCGCTACCGCGGCGAGATCCCCCTCGACCCCGCCGTGCGCGAACCGGACCGGACCGTGCTCACCTCGGTCCTGGACGGCACTGTCGGCTTCGCCTCACTCGGCCTGCCCGAGCCACTGTCCATCGGCCGCGGCGCGGTGACCACCGCCCCCGACGGCCGACGCTGGGTCGGCCTCACCTGTGTGGCCGTAGCGACCGCGCACCGCCGCAACGGACTCGGCGCGCTGCTGTGCGCCGAACTGATCCGATGGGGTGCCGAGCAGGGCGCGAGCCACGCCTACGTCCAGGTAGAGGTGGGCAACTCCGGCGCCCTGGCCCTGTACCGCGAACTCGGCTTCATCGAACACCACGCCTACCGCTACGCCGCCCCGCAGAATCATTAGCCCCGAAAGGTCCCTCGCTGTCGTGCGTCTCGCCACCTGGAACGTCAACTCGATCCGCTCCCGCGTCGATCGGGCGATCGCTTTTCTCGACCGCCACGACATCGATGTGCTGGCGTTGCAGGAGACCAAGTGCCGTGACGATCAGTTCCCCTTCGAGCAGTTCGAGGCCGCGGGGTACGAGGTGGCGCACGTGGGGCTCAATCAGTGGAACGGTGTCGCGATCGTTTCGCGGGTCGGGCTCACCGATGTCGAGCTCGCGTTCCCCGATCAGCCCGGTTTCGACAAGGACGCGGGCGATTCGCTGATCGAATCGCCGGTGGTCGAGGCGCGCGCGCTCGGTGCGACCTGTGGCGGGGTGCGGGTGTGGAGCCTTTATGTCCCCAACGGCCGCTCGCTCACCGACCCGCATTACACCTACAAGCTGAACTGGCTCTCGACCCTGCACGCGAAGGCGGCGGGCTGGCTGGCCGACGACCCCGAGGCCAAGATCGCGCTGGTCGGCGACTGGAATATCGCCCCCACCGACGACGACGTCTGGGCGCCGGAGCTGTTCATCGGCAAGACCCACACCTCCGCGCCCGAACGCGAGGCGTTCGCGTCCATGCTCGATCTCGGCTTCCGCGATGTGATGCGCCCGTTCGCCCCCGGCCCCGGCGTCTACACCTACTGGGACTACACCCAGCTGCGTTTCCCCCGCAAGGAGGGCATGCGCATCGATTTCATCCTCGCCTCCCCCGCCCTCGCCGACCGGATCAAGGACGCTGCGGTGGACCGCGAGGAACGCAAAGGCAAGGGCGCCAGTGACCACGCCCCGGTCATCGCCGAATTCTGAGTGGTCGGCGCGCATTCTCGGTACGTTGGAGGTGGAAGTTCCAGCTGCAACGTAGCGGGAGGTATCCCTTATGTCGTTCTATCGCCGCGTCGGGTCAGTGCCGCCGAAGCGCCATACTCAGCATCGGGATGAGTTCGGCAACCTCTACTACGAAGAGTTGATGGGCGAGGAGGGGTTCTCCGGGGACTCCTCGCTGCTCTATCACCGCGCCTTGCCACCCGCGATCGTCGATGCGACCGTCTGGCAGCTACCCGACCAGACCTTGACGCCGAATCATCCACTGCACCACCGACATCTGCGGCTGCCGCTGCTGTTCCCCGGCGATACACCCACCACGACCGACCCGGTGACCGGGCGCAGGTTGCTGCTGGCCAATGCCGATGTGCGGATCTCGTACGTGGTCGCCAAGGGCGCGTCGCCGCTGTACCGCAATGCCATCGGCGACGAGCTGGTGTACGTGGAATCCGGTGCGGCCGTGGTCGAGAGCGTGTTCGGGATCTTGCCGGTGCGCCAGGGAGACCAGGTGTTGATGCCGCGGGCGACAACCCACCGCTGGTTGCCGATGGGCGAGGAACCGTTGCGCGCGTATGTGATCGAGGCGTCGAGCCACATCACCCCGCCCAAGCGCTATCTCTCGAAATTCGGTCAGCTGCTGGAGAATTCGCCGTACTGCGAACGGGATCTGCACGGACCGCTCGAATTGCTGCTCGTCGAGGACACCGACGTGGAGGTGCTGGTCAAGCATCGCGCGGGCAACGAGGTGATCGGCACCAGGATGACGTACGCGAGGCATCCGTTCGATGTCGTCGGCTGGGATGGCTGCCTGTACCCGTACACGTTCAATATCGCCGATTTCGAACCGCTGACCGGCCGCGTACATCAGCCGCCGCCGGTGCATCAGGCCTTCGAGGCCACCAATTTCGTCATCTGCAATTTCGTGCCACGCAAGGTCGACTATCACCCGCTGTCGATTCCGGTGCCGTACTACCACTCCAACGTGGATTCCGACGAGATCATGTTCTATTGCGGCGGAAACTATGAGGCGCGCAAGGGTTCCGGCATCACCCAGGGTTCGGTGTCGGTACATCCGGGTGGTTACGCGCACGGGCCACAACCCGGTGCCTATGAACGCAGTATCGGGGCGGAGTTCTTCGACGAACTGGCGGTGATGGTGGATACGTTCCGGCCGCTGCAACTCGGCGAGGGCGCGCTGGCCTGCGAAGATCCGGCTTATGCGTGGACGTGGTCGGGTCGCGGGCCGGGGCTGCGATGAGCCTGCTGCGTGTGGAGGTCCCCGCCGATTCCCTGTTCGGGGCGGAGAACATGCCCTACGGCGTTTTCGCACCACCCGGTGGTGAGTTCCGCGTCGGTACCCGATTGGGCGATTCGGTGCTCGATCTGGCCGCGCTGCTCGACGATGCGGTGTTCCGCCGTCCCGACCTGAATGCCTTTCTCGCACAGGGCCACAGCCGCTGGCGCGAAGTCCGCGACCGGCTTCGTGAACTCGCAGGCACCGCGCTGCCCGTCGATGCCGTGCACCCGCTGTCCTCGGTGCGGATGGCGCTGCCGGTGCGGATCGGCGATTACGTCGACTTCTACGCCAGCATCGACCACGCCACCAACCTCGGCAGGCTGTTCCGCCCGGATAGTGAACCGCTGCTACCGAATTGGCGGCATCTGCCGGTGGGCTATCACGGCAGGGCAGGCACCGTCGTCGTCTCGGATACGCCGGTCATCAGGCCGCGGGGCCAGCGCCGCACAGCCTCCGGCGCACCCGATTTCGGACCGTCGGAACGGCTGGACATCGAGGCCGAATTGGGCTTCGTCGTCGGTACCGGCTCCACCCTCGGCGCACCGGTGACTGTCGACGAGTTCACCGAGCATGTCTTCGGCGTCGCCCTGGTCAACGACTGGTCGGCTCGCGATATCCAAGCCTGGGAGTACCAACCGCTCGGCCCGTTCCTCGGCAAATCGTTCACCACCTCGATCTCGGCCTGGATCACCCCGCTGGCCGCACTGACGCAGGCCCGGGTACCGCTACCGGCACAGGACCCCGAACCCCTGCCCTACCTGCGCGGCACCGGCAACTTCGGCCTCGATATCGATCTGACCGTCGCCTGGAACGGCGACGTCGTCGCACACCCGCCCTACTCACGCATGTACTGGTCCCCCGCCCAGATGCTGGCCCACCTCACCGCCAACGGCGCCTCGATCCGCCCTGGCGACCTCTACGCCTCCGGCACGATTTCCGGCCCGGGGCCTGCCCAACGCGGCTCCTTCATCGAATTGTCCTGGGGTGGTACCCAACCCATCACGGTGAACGATCAGACACGCACCTTTCTGGCCGACGGCGACGAGGTAACGATCACCGCCACCGCGCCGGGCACCGAGGGCAAGCGAATCGGTCTCGGCGAGGTCGGCGGCCGAATCCTGCGGGCACGCGACACCTGAGGCCCCGAATTCTCGCGGCAGCCGAGCTCCGAAGCACCGATAGCGGGTGCGGGCCTGCCGCCGCGTCCACCCAGGGGCGGAGATGGTACTCGACCTACCTCCACCCCGAGGCGGTATCGGGCGGATTCGGGCGCGGGATACGGTGACGGTTCGAACGTTTCCGAGCAGAGGGCACCCGACGATGTTGACGAGTATCGCCCGCACCGCCGTTGCCCGACCACGGCTGGTGGTCGCGGTCGCGCTATTGCTGATGATCCTGAGTGGCGCGATCGGCGCCACCGTGCACTCGCACATGAAATCGGGCGGATTCGTCACCGACGATCTCGATTCGGTGCAGGCCAGCCAATACCTGAGCGACCACTTCCCCGGTAGCGAGCCCAACTACGTCCTGACGATCTCCGCCGATGACGTGGCCGATTCCGCCGCCGCGCGCGCGGCCGCCGACCATGCGATCGCCGTCCTCGACGCACATTCCGAGATAGTCAGCGGGGTGCAGTCGTATTGGACCGCGCGCCCCGACCTCAAACAGGCAATGCTGAGCAAGGACCGCAAGCACGCGCTGATCCTGGCCAGCATCGAAGGCGACGATGCCGAGCTGCCGGTTCGAGCGGCGAAACTGAGCGAAGAACTGCAGATCGACAGCGGTCCGGTGACGATCAAGGCCGGTGGGCTCGCCGCGACCTTCGGCGACATCAACACCCAGATCAGCAAGGATCTGATCATCGCCGAGGCGATCGCGATCCCGATCACCGGTCTGCTGCTGGCGCTGGTGTTCGGCAGCCTGATGGCCGCCGCGCTGCCGGTGGCGATCGGACTGTTCGCCATCGCGGCGTCGCTGGGCATTCTGCGCGTGCTGACCGCTCTCACCGACGTGTCGATCTTCGCGCTGAACATGACCACGGCACTCGGACTGGCGTTGGCGATCGATTACAGCCTGTTCATCGTCAGCCGGTATCGCGAAGAATTGACGGCGGGCGCCACCCCGGCCGCGGCGGTGACCCGCGCGATCCGCACCGCTGGTCGCACGGTCGTGTACTCGGCACTGGTCGTCGCGCTCTCGCTGTCGGCACTGCTGGTGTTCCCGCAGTACTTCTTCAGGTCGTTCGCGTACGCGGGCATCGCCGTGGTCGCCGCCGCGGCGGCCGCCGCGGTGATCGTGCTGCCCGCCCTGCTCATTCTGGTCGGTCATCGCATCGATGCGGGCGACCTGCGCGCACCGATCCGCCGGCTGTTCCGGCTGGCTCCGAGGACGGAAAAGGCACCGCGTCAGACGTTTTGGTATCGCCTTGTCATCGCCGTGATGAAGCGGCCGATGTCGATCGCGCTGGCCACCACCGCGTTCCTGCTGCTGCTCGGCGCGCCGTTCCTCGGTGTCCAGTTCGGCTATCCCGACGACCGGGCGCTGCCCACCGACGTCGCCAGTCGCGAAGTGGGTGACATCCTGCGCACCGAATTCGACGCCGACCTCGCCTCGAGCGCGACCATCGTGCTGCCCGAGTTCCGTGGCAGTACAGCGGAACTCGACACCTACGCCCGCGAGCTGTCCAAGGTCCCCGATGTACCGGCCGTCCTCAGCAGTGCTGCGGTGTATCGCAACGGGATGCGGGTAGCAGCGGGCGTGCCCGAGATGACGGACCCGCAGCACGGCGCCTACCTGTCGGTCGCGACCTCACTGGACCCCTACTCCAGCGCGGGCGGCGCCCAGCTCGACACCCTGCGCACGGTCGCCGCACCATCGAAGGCCCTGATCACCGGCCCTGGGGCGCTGAATCAAGACTCGGTCACCGCGATCACCGGCAAACTGCCGCTGGCCGGCGCGCTGATCGCGCTCACCACCCTGGTGCTGCTGTTCCTGTTCACCGGCAGCGTGGTGTTGCCGATCAAGGCACTGATCCTCAACATCTTGTCGCTGGCGGCGACGTTCGGCGCGATGGTGTGGATCTTCCAGGACGGTCACCTGTCGGGGCTGCTCGGCTTCACCGCCACCGGCACCCTCAACCTGGCCATGCCCATCCTCATGTTCAGCCTGGCCTTCGGCGCGTCCATGGACTACGAGGTCTTCCTGCTGTCGCGGATTCGCGAGGAATGGCTGGCCGGGCCGAAGACCACCGCGGGCAATACCGAGGCCGTCGCGATGGGCGTGGCCCGCACCGGGCGCATCTTCACCGCCGCCGCGTTGCTGATGAGCATCGTGTTCCTCGGCGTCGCCACCTCGGGTGTGTCGATGATGAAACTGTTCGGCCTCGGCTGCGCGCTCGCGGTGATCAGCGACGCGACGGTGATCCGTGGCCTGCTCGCACCGGCACTCATGCGGATGATGGGCACCTGGAACTGGTGGGCGCCCAAGCCCCTCGTGGTGCTGCACAACAAGTTCGGGCTCGACGAGGCCGAGGACATCGCCCACGACGCACCGAAGCGGCTCCACTCGGCGTCGAGGTAGCGACCGCGCGCGCGATCCGTCCGGTCTATCCCCGGGCGGGTCGCGAATCCCGGCGGGTATCGTCGGCGGGGCAATTCACACCAACGGGGGCTCGCACCAGCGGGCTGAGAGGACGGCTAGCCCAATCGGGCGTCAGGGCCGTCGACCGTATGAACCTGACCGGATAATGCCGGCGTAGGGAGGAAGAATCATGGGCTCGAGCACGTCTTCTGACGGGGCGGTCGACACCGTCACCACCGGTCCGATCCAGGGCAGCGTCAAGCACTACCAGGAGGTAGACGGCCTGCGCATCCCGGTTCGCCGCATCAACCTCACCAACGGCGACCACTTCGATGTCTTCGACACCTCCGGTCCGTACACCGACGACAACGCGGTGATCGACCTCGAGGCAGGCCTGCCGAAACTGCGCGACGAATGGGACTCCCCCGCCGTCGACGGCCCGCCGACTCAGCTCGCCTGGGCTCGCCAGGGCATCATCACCCCCGAGATGCGGTTCATCGCCGCCCGCGAGGGTGTCTCGCCCGAGCTGGTGCGTGACGAGGTGGCGCTCGGTCGCGCGGTGATCCCGGCCAACCACAACCACCCGGAGCTGGAGCCGACCATCATCGGCAAGAAGTTCCTGGTCAAGATCAATGCCAATATCGGCAACTCGGCGGTGTCGTCGTCGATCGCCGAAGAGGTCGAGAAGATGGTGTGGGCCGCGCGCTGGGGCGCCGACACCATCATGGACCTGTCCACCGGCAAGAACATTCACGAGACCCGCGAGTGGATCCTGCGCAACTCTCCGGTCCCGATCGGCACTGTGCCGATCTACCAGGCACTGGAGAAGGTGAACGGTGATCCCACCAAGCTCACCTGGGAGATGTACCGCGACACCGTGATCGAGCAGTGCGAGCAAGGTGTCGACTATATGACCGTGCACGCGGGGGTGCTGCTGCGCTACATCCCGCTCACCGCCAAGCGGGTGACCGGCATCGTCTCGCGCGGTGGATCCATCATGGCCGCCTGGTGTTTGGCGCATCACCAGGAATCGTTCCTGTACACGCACTTCCGTGAGCTGTGCGAGATTCTCGCGAAGTACGACGTGACCTACTCCCTCGGTGACGGCCTGCGTCCCGGCTCCATCGCCGACGCCAACGACGAGGCCCAGTTCGC
This sequence comes from Nocardia sp. NPDC058480, assembly GCF_042720495.1. Taxonomy (NCBI): domain Bacteria; kingdom Bacillati; phylum Actinomycetota; class Actinomycetes; order Mycobacteriales; family Nocardiaceae; genus Nocardia; species Nocardia sp. NPDC058480. Next base: position 1,044,994 of record NZ_JBHXMN010000001.1, read on the forward strand.
CGAGCTGCGCACCCTCGGCGAGCTCACCAAGATCGCGAAATCCTATGGCGTGCAGGTGATGATCGAGGGCCCCGGCCACGTGCCGATGCACAAGATCGTCGAGAACGTTCGTCTGGAAGAAGAGCTCTGCGAAGAGGCCCCGTTCTACACTCTGGGCCCGCTCGCCACCGATATCGCGCCCGCCTACGACCACATCACCTCGGCCATCGGCGCCGCGATCATCGCCCAGGCCGGCACCGCGATGCTCTGCTACGTGACGCCCAAGGAGCACCTCGGCCTGCCCAACCGCGACGACGTCAAGGTCGGCGTGATCACCTACAAGATCGCCGCCCACGCCGCCGACCTCGCCAAGGGTCACCCGCACGCCCAGGACCGCGACAACGAATTGTCCAAGGCCCGTTTCGAATTCCGCTGGCACGACCAGTTCGCGCTCTCGCTCGACCCCGACACGGCCCGCGAGTACCACGACGAGACGATGCCGGCCGAGCCCGCCAAGACCGCCCATTTCTGCTCGATGTGCGGTCCGAAGTTCTGCTCGATGCGCATCTCCGCCGACGTGCGCGAGTACGCGGAGAAGCAGGGGCTCACCGATGTCGCCGCGATCGAGGCGGGCATGGCCGAGAAGTCCGCCGAGTTCGCCGACCAGGGCGGCAAGGTGTATCTCCCGGTCGTCTCCTGACCGCTAGCACTGTCGACGCCCGTCCGATCTCCCCGATCGGGCGGGCGTCGCACTGTGCAGGTGTGCTGCGTGCACCCCTGGATTTCGGGGCTTTCGCTCGCGGTGCCGCTCGGTAAAGTTGGCGGCGTGTCGACCTACCGACACGCCGAACACTGGAGCTGAACCACATGAAGCGCATCGTCGCCGGAGCCCTCGCGGCCGCCGCCCTGTCCCTCGCCGCCCCGCTCGGCACCGCCTCTGCGGCATCGCTGCCGGTCGCCGACTCCGGGTCCTCGTCCATCGGCTGCACCTCCGACACCAGCCCGTGCGCCCTGCGCCCCCTGTTCGACCTGTTCACAGCTCTGACCACGGGCAGCGCGTAGAGCGCGATCCCGCCACGAAGGGTCGGCGGGGTAACGTCGGCGAGGTGGCCGATGCCTTCTATCTCACCGACCCCGCCGACCCCGATCGGTACATCTCGACCGAGCTGACGCGCGGCCCGTGGTCGCCGGACGCCCAGCACGCGGGACCACCGTCGGCGCTGCTCGGGCATGTGATCGAGCGGTGTGCGCCGCGACCGGGGTTTCAGGTCGGGCGGGTCGCCGTCGAGATTCTCGGGCCGGTGCCGCTGGCTCCGCTCACCGCGCAGGCGAAGGTGGTGCGGTCGGGGCGCAGTGTCGAGCTGATCGAGGCGACCTTGTCGTCGGAGCGTGGGCCGGTGATGCAGGCCACTGCGTGGCGGCTCAAGCTCGCCGAGCCCGCGCTCGATCTGCCCGCGGAGTTCTTGCCGACCGGCACCAGGCCGCTGCCCGCGGCGGCGGAGCCGGAGGCGTTTCCGTCCGAGCAGGAGATCGGTTTCCACACCGGTATCGAATATCGATTCACCGCAGGCTCTTTCGCCGCGCCCGGTCCCGCTGTCTGCTGGATCCGGTTGAAGTACCCGATCGTCGCGGGCACCACCCCGAGTCCGCTGGAACGCACACTGGCCGCCGCCGATTCCGGCAACGGGGTCAGTGCGGTCCTCGACTGGTCGAAATACCTGTTCATCAACACCGACCTCACCGTGACCCTGCATCGTCAGCCGGTCGGTGAGTGGGTGTGTCTGGACGCGGTCACCCATCCCCAGCCGCACGGCATCGGCCTCGCCGAATCCGCGCTGTTCGACGAGACCGGGCCATTGGGTCGCAGCACCCAAACGCTGCTGCTGGCACCGCGTTAGCGACTGCCAGATCGCGGGGGCGCCGCTGGCTGATCCGCGACACCCGTCAGGTGCGGCCGTGCCTCAGTGGCGCGGCTTCACCAGGTCAGTGTTGCCATGCTTGAGCAGTTCGGAATCGAAGGTGCTGTCGGTCCGGAACGGGTCACCGGTGCCGGTGGTGATCAGCCCGTACAGGCTCTTGGTGATGTAGCCACCCCAGGCATTGGCGCACACTTCGTAGCATTCGTCGGCGGGCCGCAAACCCACATGGGTGAAGCGGATTTCGGTGCCGCCGTCACGGTCGATGAGGTCGAAAACCACGTCGGTGCCCTCCCATTCGCTGGTGTCCGCGATGAAGGAGATGTAAGCGTCGGTGACGTGCCACACCAGGCGCTTGCCAGGGATCGACTCGGTGGTGGTCATCGTGCAGCGGTGGGCGCCGGGGACCTCGAAGCGGTAGCTGTCGCCAACGGCTCCTGTGGTGCCTTCGATGGTCTCGTTCCACCAGCCGCGGACATTGTTGATCGCCGCGAATGCTTCCTCGGGGCTCGCGTCGACAGTCGCGGTCGCGGTGAAGTTGTTGTCGCTCATGAGTTTTCCTTCGGTTCAGCCGTCCAGGTAGTTCCGGAGGGCCTCGAATGGCCTGTCCCAGTCGCGGGCCACGGCGGCCAGAAACTGTTGGGCCACTTGCATAGGAGCGGAGTCGAGGCGGTAGCGCACCCTGCGCCGCTCCCCCGGTTCCGCGATCACCAGGCCCGCATCCGCGAGCAGGGCAAGGTGTTTCGCGATCGCCTGCCGGGTGATGGGCAGTCGATCGGCGAGGTCGGTCGCGGTGGCCGGACCGTGCTGAGCGAGTGCGGCGAGTACCGACCGCCTGCTCGGATCGGCCAGCGCGACGAAGACCCGTTCCGCGGTGGCCTCCAGCTCAGGCCGCATCGAGGTACTCGACGAGCTCGCCCAGCTCGCTCTTCCAGCCGCCGACATTGCCCTCGAACGCCTCCTTGTGCGCTTCATCGGGCAGTTGGGCGAAGCCGGTCTCGGTTACGGTCAGGCGGGTTCCAGCACCGACCGGCTCGAGGCTGAACTCCACATAGGTGCGCCGCGGGTCGTCGTCGGGCAGTCCGTTGATCGGCCAGGTGTAGCCGAACACCGATGGCTCCTCGACCCGCTCCACCCGTATGTCCGCGGCGAACCCTTCCTTCCAGGTCATCCGCATGTCCCCACCCGGCCGCAGGTCGATCTCGGCGGTATTGCCGAACCAGCTCCCCAGCCCTTCCGCGGTAGTGATCGCCGCCCACACCTTGGCGGGCGGATGCGCGAGCTCGACGGTCCGCACGATCTGATCAGGGAATCCCATGACGCCTCCTCTAATAGCAACTGATTGGTTGCTATTCAATGTATTGCAACCGATTGGTTGCGTCAAGGGTTGGTCCGGCATAATCGCCCAATCCACCGCGTTCTAGTCAGTTTTCTGACTGGCCGAAGCCGAAGTGGTCGATTTCGCCAGTGCACGTCCGAACCGTCGGCGGCGCACAACATCGGCGACCTCATCCGCGCAGCGTGTCGGGCGAGCTACGCCTTGTCGAACCGAGTGTCGACGAAGGACTTGAAGTCGACCTTGCCGGGGATGGCCTTGGCCTTCGTGAAGGCGTCGGCGATCTCCTGTTCGGAGGCGATGACCTGGTCGGTCAGCTTGATCGGCTCCTTGATCGAGCGGGTCCAGGTGGTGCGGGAGGCGTCGACGCTGATCTGGGTCAGTTCGGCGTACTTGGTCGACCAGGTGTCGAGGTTGTCCGAGGACCACTTGGTTGCCGCGGCATAGAGCTGGAAGAAGTCGGCCAGCGCGGCGGATTTGCCCGCGTCGGCGACGGTCTTGTTGCCCGCGACCCAGAAGTTGTAGCCGTTGGCCGCCTGGTCGGCGGTGGCGATCGACTTGGCGCCGATCTCCTTTTCGGCGATGGCGGTGTAGGGGTCCCAGGTGGCCCAGGCGTCGACGTCACCGCGGGTGAGCGCGGTGTAGCCGTCGCCGGGGGCGAGGTAGACCGGCTCGACATCGCTGAGCGACAGGCCCGCCTTCTGCAGTTGCAGGAGCAGGTTCGCGTTGGCCGAACTGCCCTTGTAGACGGCGACCTTCTTTCCTTTGAGTGCCGCGACGGAGCCGATGGTCGAGTCCTTGCCGACCAGGATCGCGTCACCCTTACCGGTGGCCGAGAGCGCGCCGACGATCTTGATGTCGGCGTCGGCGGCCGCGCCGAAAATTACTGGGGTATTGCCTGTTTGGGCGATATCGATGCCGCCCGCGCTCGCCGCCTCGACCAGCGGCAGACCGGCGGTGAAGGTGGAGAATTCGATCTTGTAGGGCAGGTTCTCCAGTTGCCCCGATGCCTTCAACAGCACCTCGATCGAAATCGCCTTCTGATCACCGACTTTCAGCGTGACGGTGCTGAGGTCGACCGGCCCCGAGGGTGCGGCCTCGGTCGCCGCGTCGTCGCCGCAGGCGCTCAGTGCGAGCGTTGCGACAACAGCGAGGGCGAGACCTGCCAGGCGGGACATCGGATTGCGTTTCACTGGGGCAACTTTCGTGCGATGGTGCGGAGGGGATCAGTGGGTGACACCGAGCAGCGCGAGCAGCTGCGTCGCGTACTCGGCGACTTCCGGCGCGGCGGCGGTGCGTGGGCGTGGCAGTTCGATGGCCACGTCGGCGGCGATGCGGCCATCGTCGAGGACCAGCACACGGTCGGCCAGGGTGATCGCCTCGAGCACGTCGTGGGTCACCAGCAATACGCCGAATTCGCGCTGGGCGTGCAGGCCGAGAAGCAGGTCGTGCATCGTCAACCGGGTCAATGCGTCGAGGGCGCCGAAGGGCTCGTCGAGCAGCAGCAGGGTCGGCTCGGCCACCAATGCCCTCGCCAGCGCGGCACGTTGGGCTTCACCGCCGGACAGCGTGAGCGGCCACGCGTCGACGCGACCGGCGAGGCCGACCTCGGCGAGCAGGTCGCGGGCGGCTTGCTCGTCGGCACGTCGATGGCGTGGCTTCGGCCTGCCGAGGGCGACATTGCGCACCACCGGCTGCCACGGGATCAACCGCGCTTCCTGGAAGACGATGGTCGGCCTGCCCTCGACGGAAACCGCACCGCGAGTGGCGGTATCGAGTCCACCGAGAATGCGCAGCAGCGTGGACTTGCCCGATCCGCTTCGTCCGACCAGCGCGACGATCTCGCCCGCGCCGATCTCGAGATCGATCCCGTCGAGCACAGTGCGTTCACCGAATCGCTTGCTCAGCCCGGTGATTCGCGCGGCGGCCGCACGGGTCGGCCGAGCGGAGATGGGGGTGACAGTCGCGGCGGCAGCGGTCATGATGTGAACCTCGTAATCGAACGGCGGCGGGTAGCGGGCCTGCCGACCAGCGGGACAGGGTGGGTCCGCTGGTCGGCGGAGGTGGCGGACATCAGCGGTGCACCGCCGGGCGCCAACGCAGGGCGCGGCGTTCGAGCAGCCGCACGATCGAGTCGGTGAGCAGGCCGAGCAGGCTGTAGACCACCAGGCCGAACACCACGATGTCGGTGCGCAGGAATTCGCGGGCGTTGTTGACGACGAAGCCGAGTCCCGCACTGGCATTGATCTGTTCGGCCACGATCAGCGAGAGCCAGGCGATGCCGAGGCTCTGGCGCGCACCGACCAGAATCTGCGGCAGCGCGCCGGGGAGGACGAGCAGGCGCAGGCGTTCGACGAGTCCGAGGTGCAGGGCGCTGCCGAGTTCGAGCAGTTTCGGGTCCAGCTGGCGGATGCCCGAGAAGGTATTGAGATACAGCGGGAAGAACACGCCGAGCGCGATCAGGTAGACCTTGGGTTCCTCGCCGATGCCGAACCAGATGATGAACAGTGGGATCAGGCCGAACAGCGGGATGGTGCGGATCATCTGCAGCGGCGGGTCGACCGCGTACTCACCGATCTTGCTCAGGCCGGCGAGCACACCGAGCGCCAGCGCGAGCACCGCGCCCAGCGCGAAGCCGTACAGCGCGCGCTGGCCGGACACCAGCAGGGCCTCGGTGAGCTGGCCGGATCGGTAGGTCTCCAGGCCGGCGTCCAGCACCGCGGACGGCGCGGGCAGCTTCTTGGCGGGAATCGAGCCGCTGGCGCTGGCGAGCTGCCAGATGAGCAACACCGCGATCGGCGAGAGCGCACGAAGGAACCCGGGGCGGCGGTACAGCGGGATCCGTCGCTCGCCGGTTTCGGTGGGCCTCTCCAACAGCATGCGAGCATGGTGCCCGCCCGAGGCGGCACACCGACAGGGTTCGAATCAGCTCGAGGATTTGTCGGCTCTGCTGGAGATCTGCTGTACCGCCCAGCTATTGCCGTCGGGGTCGCTGAAGAAGACGAAGCCGACATTGTCGAGCCGATGCGGGACGGGCCGCGGATTCTCGCCGAGCTCCTGCACCGCACTGACCTCGACCCCGCGCGCCACCAGCTCCGCGTGCGCCTGCTCGATATCAGGGACCACGAGTTGCAGGCCCTTCAGCGAGCCGGGCGGCATCTCCGGCACGGCACCTTTACCGATGACGATCGAGCAGCCCGAGCCGGGTGGGGTGAGTTGCACGATGCGCACGCCGTCGGAGATCACCGTGTCGTGGTCGACGGCGAAGCCGAGCTGGGTGGCGTAGAAATCCTTGGCCCGGTCGATGTCGGAGACCGGGACGATCACAACTTCCAGAGTCCAGTTCACTACGCGCCTCCGCGTTGTAGTCCGGGTGAAATCCCAAGTCTGCCAGCCCGTACACAGCAGGGGCCAGGTAAGCGCTCAGGACCGACGTTCCCAGCGCCAGGCGAATTCACCGGTAGCGGGGGGCGGACCAGGTAGCCGCCCCTCAGCGGTGAGCCCGTCGATCATCAACGCGAGGACCCGCTGGCGCAGTTCGGCGGTGCGCACCGGGTCCGGCATCGTGATCGCGGCGCAGGCCTCGAAGATCAGGCCGAGGTCGAGGGCGTCGACATCGGGGCGAAGCCTGCCGCTCGCGTGGGCGCGGCGGACCAGTTCCTCACCGGCCTCGCCCGAGTGCATCACGTCGGGCAGCATCGACTCGTCGGGAGTGAAGGTGCCCGCCAGCCGCACGGTGAGCGAGTGCACATCGGCCTCGACGACCCGTTCCAGGAATCCGACGAACCCCCGCCACCCATCCGAATCCTCCAGCGCCGCATCGGCTTCGGTGTTGAACCGCCGCAGCCCTTCGTGGCAGAGCGTGCGCAGCAGCACCTCCTTGCTCGGATAGCGCCGGTAGAGCGCGCTGATCCCGACCCCCGCGCGTTCCGCGACGGCGGCGATCGGCGCGTTCGGATCGTCGAGGAACACCGCGCGGGCCGCATCGAGGATCAGTCCGTTGTTGCGCGCGGCCTGCGCCTTGCGGCCGGGCAAGCGTGGCTGATCTGCGGTTTCGGTCTGGTTCGCCATGAATATCAGCCTACCACTTGAAACGGAATGATCCGTTCTGCTACATTTGGAACAGAACGAAACATTCCGTTTCAATAGGAGGAGTCGACATGGCCACCATCACCCCGTTCCGGATCGAAGTTCCGCAGGCCCGGCTCGACGATCTCGCCAACCGCCTGCGCGGCGCCCTGTACCCGGACGAGCTGCCCGGCGTCGGCGACGCGTACGGCGTGCCTGCCGGCCGGGTCAAGACCCTCGCCGAGTACTGGCTCGAGGAGTTCGATTGGCGTGCAGTGGAATCCGAGCTCAATGCCTACCCGCAGTTCACCACCGAGATCGACGGCGAGGACATCCACTTCCTGCACATCCGCTCCTCGCGCGCCGATGCCACGCCGGTGATCCTCACCCACGGCTGGCCCGGTTCGGTCCTGGAATACCTCGACGTGATCGCGCCGCTCACCGAGCCGGAATCGGCCGATCAGCCCGCCTTCCACCTGGTCATCCCCTCGCTGCCCGGCTTCGGCTTCTCCGGCCCCACCCGCAGCACCGGCTGGAACCGCTACCGCACCGCCCGCGCCTGGGCCGAGCTGATGGATCGCCTCGGCTACCAGCGCTACGGCGCCATCGGCAACGACGGCGGCTCGATGGTCTCGCCCGAAATCGGCCGGATCGCCCCCGACACTGTGATCGGCGTGCACGTCACCCAACTGTTCTCGTTCCCGTCCGGCGACCCGGCCGAGTTCGAAGGCCTCGACGAGGCCGATATGGCCGCGCTGCACCATCTTCAGTGGTTCCACGCGAACAAGATGGCCTTCAACACCCTGCACAGCCAGCAGCCGCAGACCCTGGCCTACGCGCTGGCCGATTCCCCGGTGGGCCTGCTCGGCTGGAACGCGCAGCTGTTCGGCGAATCGCTCGACGCGCGGTTCGTGATCGCGAATGTGGCGCTGTACTGGCTCACCGGGACCGCCGGTTCGTCGCTGCGCTTCTACTACGAAGACGCGCACGCGGGCGAGCAGCCGACCGAGCCGACCACGGTCCCGACGGGCCTGGCGATGTTCGCCGGCGATTTCCAGTCGATCCGCCGGTTCGCCGAGCGCGACCACAGCAAGATCGTCAGCTGGAATTCCTACGACACCAGCGCGGGCACGGGCGGCGCGAACGACGCGGCCGGGCACTATGCGGCGCATGAGGCACCCGAGGTGCTGGTCGGCGACATCCGTGAGTTCTTCGCCGGGCTCGCCTGATTCTCTTCAGGTGCCGCGGCCCACGCTCCCCTCATCGGTGCGTGGGTCGCGACCCATTCGAATCATGCACCAGCGCAGTGTGATACGCGCACCAAAGTTGCCAATCAGTGATGCTCGTGCAGCTCACCCCACGCCGGGAACGGATCGGGGTAGCCGGTCCACGCGCTCGCGCCCGCCGCGAACTCGGCGTCGGTGAGCAGCGCGGCGTCGAGCTCGCGCCGGACAGCGGGCGCGTCGAGGCGCACCCCGATGAACACGAGTTCCTGTCCGGCGGGAACTTCCAGTTCCGACCACCACGCGCCGGGTTCGAAGGTGATATTCGGACCGGCCTGCGACCAGATCGCCGCCAGCTCGGGGCGACTCGCGATCCAGCAGAATCCCTTGCTGCGCAACATCCCCCGCAGTCGCGCGAGCACGTCGGCCAGGCGCTGCGGATGGAACGGGCGATCGGCGATGAAGCTGATGCTGCTGATCCCGTATTCCTCGGTCTCGGGAGTGTGCCCGCCCGCCAATTCCGCTGCCCAGCCTTCGGATTCGGCGGCGACTTCCAGGCTGTAGCGGCCGGTGGCGAGCACCTCGGACAGGTCGACGACACCCTTCTCGGTGCGCAGCACGTGGGCGCGCGGGTTGAGCCTGCGCACCGTCGCCTCGACGGTGGCCGCGGCGTTCGCGCTGACCAGGTCGGTCTTGTTGATCAGCAGCACGTCGGCGAACTCCACTTGGTCGACCAGCAGATCCGCGATCGAGCGGGCGTCACCCTCCCCCGCTTCGAGATCGCGCTCGGCCAGCGCCTGTCCGCGAACCAGTTCGGCCAGGAAGGTGGAGGCGTCGACGACGGTGACCATGGTGTCGAGCCGGGCGATGTCGCCTAGGTGGAACCCGTCGTCGAACTCCCAGTCGAAGGTGGCGGCCACCGGCATGGGTTCGGAGATTCCGGTCGACTCGATCACCAACTGGTCGAAGCGGCCCTCGCGCGCCAGGCGGGCGACGGCCTCGATCAGGTCCTCGCGCAGGGTGCAGCAGATGCAGCCGTTGGTGAGCTCGACCAGCTTTTCCTCGGTGCGGTCGAGGTGCCCCTGGCCCGCGATCAGCGCCGCGTCGATATTGACCTCGCTCATGTCGTTGACGATGACCGCGACCCGGCGGCCGTCGCGGTTGGCGAGGATGTGGTTGAGCAGCGTGGTCTTGCCCGCGCCGAGGAAGCCGGACAGGACGGTGACGGGCAGATGCGTCAGGGAGTTGGTCACGAGAGTTAATGATAATGGTTTTCATTTTCTAGCGATTGCCTGGGTCTCGCGCAGACCGGCACGAGCCGTAGGGTTGGGGCGTGAAGATGTTGCCGCTGACCCCTGATGGCCAGACCCCCGTTCGCGCGCTCACCATCGCGGGCACCGACTCCGGTGGCGGCGCCGGCATCCAGGCCGATTCGCGCACCATGGCGCTGTGCGGGGTGCACGCGTGCGTGGCGGTGGCCGCCGTGACCGTGCAGAACACGGTGGGCGTCAGCGGTTTTCACGAGATCCCGGCGCAGATCGTGGCCGATCAGGTGCGGGTGGTCGTTCGCGATATCGGCATCGGTGCCGCCAAGACCGGCATGCTCGCGTCCACCGCGATCATCGAGGCGGTCGCCGGGGTATGCGATGAGCTCGGGATCGGGCGCGCCGGCACCATCCCGCTGGTGGTCGATCCGGTCGCGGCCTCCATGCACGGAGATCCGCTGCTACACGCGGAAGCCCTCGAGGCAGTACGTAACACGCTGATTCCGCTCGCGACGGTCGTCACCCCGAACCTCGACGAGGTGCGCCTGATCACCGGTATCGAAGTGGTCGACGACGCCACCGCACGCAAGGCCGCCGAGGCATTGCACGCGCTGGGGGCGCAGTGGGCGATCGTGAAGGGCGGGCACCTGCGCGCCTCGGAATTCAGCACCGACCTGCTCTACGACGGCGACACCTTCCGCGAGTTCACCGCACCGCGCATCGCCACCGGCAACGACCACGGCGGTGGCGACACCCTGGCCGCGGCGATCGCCAGCGCACTCGCCAACGGCTACTCGGTGCCCGACGCCGTGGAGTTCGCCAAGGAGTGGACCTACCGCTGCCTGGCCGCTTCCTACAACCTCGGCGCAGGTCACGGCCCCGTCTCCCCGCTCTGGAGACTGCACACCGACGCTTAGCGTGGCGTCGCGAACTTGTCGGTGCCCAGGTTCATACTGAACCCATCGCACCCCCAGCCGACCCCAACGGCGTGATCGGCGAGAACAACGGAGTTCGTGTCGGGCGCGAGGATTCAGTCGAGACCAAAAGCGTTGTGCAGAGGTTTCGATGGGTCGATTTTGACCCCGTTGAAGCGGGCATGTGCCTGTGCCAATGCCGAGATACTCTCGGCCAGATAGTCGACGAAGCGCTCGACCGGCATCGCCGATACTTCGCGTTGATTCGCGCCGAGCCACCAGTCCGTAGCCGAGGCGACCGCACCGAAAATCGAATAGTTCACCAATTCGATCCCGGTCACGTCGATCGATTCCGTCGGGAGCAGGCCCGCGAAGAATTCCGCTGCGCGCCTTGCCGATTGACGGGCCGCGACCAGCGCGCGTTCGGTTTCCTTGGCCTGCTGGCTGAAATGGCTGTGCAGCATGAACCGGAAGACATTCGGGTGTGCCGACACCACCGCCACATACTCGGTAGCCGCGGTGTGAACGAGTTCGGCGATGGAATCGTCGGTGAGGTTCACGCTGGTGAGCACGCGCTCCCAGAGCATGTCGCGCACGCGGTCGACGATCGCGTTGTACAGGTCGGTCTTGTCCTCGAAATGGCGATAGAGCTTCGGCTTGGCCGCGCCGGCCTCCTTGGCGATATCGCCCATGCTCACATCGGGCCCGAACTGATCCAGCGCCCGGAAAGCCGCATCGACGAATTCGATGCGCACCCGCACGCGATGCTCGCGCCAGCGTTCGGTCCGCGCGTCGACACGACGACGCGGCGCCTCGTCCGTTTTGGGGTAACCGCGCGTCACGGTAGTAATACTAGGGCGGGCAGGCCCGCGGGCTACGCACCCCACCGAGAGTGGAAACACATTTGCTGGAACGGCAAGATTTCTGGCGGTCATCGGAGGTGCCGATGCACTATCGGATGATCCTTTCACCCTGACCGACCAGGAGCATCGATGACCGAGACCGTGGCGAACGCCGAAGAGTTCTGGGAAGACTTCTACCGCGAACGTGCGCAGATCTGGACCGGTAACCCGAACCCACTGCTGGTGCGTGAGGTGTCCGAGCTGAACGCGGGGACGGCCCTCGATCTGGGGTGTGGCGAGGGTGCCGACGCGATCTGGTTGGCACAGCGCGGCTGGCAGGTCACCGCAGTCGACATCTCCGCGACCGCGATGGAGCGCGGTGCGCAGCGGGCAGCCGAGGCCGGGGTGACGATCGTGTGGGATCGCCACGACCTGCAGGCGAGTTTCCCCGCGGGCACCTTCGACCTGGTGTCCGCGCAGTTCCTGCACTCGCCGGTGGAGCGGCCGGACGAGCGGGCCGGGATCCTGCGCAGTGCGGCGGCCGCCGTCGCGCCGGGCGGTGTGCTGGTGATCGGCGCGCACGCGGCCGCGCCGAGCTGGGCCGCGAGCGCGATGCACGAGCATGTGTTCCCGACCATCGAGCAGGTGCTCGAGCAGCTCGGGCTCGGGCCCGACTGGCAGGTCGAGACCGCCGAGCTCGTCCACAGCGCCTCGACCAGCCCCGACGGCGTGGTCGGCGAGCGCGCCGACAGCGTGCTGCGCGTGCGTCGCGGCTGATCACGATCCCCAGCAACCTCCCAGCTCGGTCCCAGCTCGGTGGCAGCGCGGCCATCGAGTCTGGGTGTCATGACTCAGACCGAGGCCGAGCAGAAGGCCATGCAGAGCAGCCGCGCGCCGGTGCTCGACGTAGTGATACCCGTCTACAACGAAGAGGTCGATCTCGGCCTGTGCGTGCGCAGGTTGCATGCCTATCTGCGCGCCGGATTCCCGTTCACGGCCCGCATCACCATCGCTGACAATGCCAGCACCGACGCCACCCTCGCGGTGGCCGAGCTGCTGGCGGCGGAACTCGACGGCGTCGAGGTGCTGCACCTGGATGCCAAAGGGCGTGGGCGGGCGCTGCGGACCGCGTGGGCAGGGTCGGATGCGGCGGTGGTCGCGTACATGGATGTCGACCTGTCGACCGACCTGAACGCGCTGCTGCCGCTGATCGCACCGCTGGTGTCCGGGCATTCCGATCTCGCGATCGGCACCCGGCTCGACGCGTCGGCCCGCGTGGTGCGCGGACCCCAGCGTGAAATCATCTCCCGCTGCTACAACCTGCTGCTGAGAACAACTCTGCGGGCCGGCTTTTCGGATGCGCAATGCGGATTCAAAGCCGTGCGAACCGAGGTCGCCCGCCAGCTGCTGCCGCTGGTGCGCGATGGCGAGTGGTTCTTCGATACCGAGCTGCTGGTGTTGGCCGAGCGGGCGGGGCTGCGAATTCACGAGGTGCCCGTCGACTGGATCGACGATCCGGACAGCCGGGTCGACATCGTCGATACCGCGCGCAAGGATCTGCGCGGGATCTGGCGGTTGACCAGGGCACTGACCACCGGCACCCTCCCGTTGGACGATCTGCGGGCCGCCGTCGGTCGCGAACCGCTGGTCGCCGGGGTGCCGCTCGGCATGGTCGGGCAGCTGGTGCGGTTCGCGATCGTCGGGGTGACCTCGACGCTCGCCTACATCGCGCTGTACCTGCTGTTGCAGCCGCTGGTCGGCAGCCAGGGCGCCAATCTGGTGTCGCTGCTGATCACCGCGGTGGGCAATACCGCCGCCAACCGGGCATTCACCTTCGGGGTGCGCGGGCGCGGCAACGCGATGTCGCACCAGTTCCAGGGCTTGGCCATTTTCGCGTTCGGGCTGGCGATCACCAGCGGCTCGCTGTTCGCTCTGCATCGCTGGGCTCCTGATGCTCCCGTCGCGGTGGAGCTCACCGTGCTGATAACCGCCAATCTTGTTGCGACCCTTGCTCGTTTCGTGGGCTTGCGCTGGGTCTTCCGGCACGCGGGCGCCGATCGGCCCGCGAACACCACCGCCACTGCGGCGATCGGGGCTACGGACCGCACCGCGAACGCGGCGGATTCGACAGCACCCCTGAACTCAGTGGGGGTGCGTCGATGACCACGACCATCGCACCATCCTCAACCGGCATCGAGATCGCCGCGCCGACCCGAAAGCGTTGGGAGCGCCCCGTATTGGTGGCGCTACTGCTCGGCACGCTGATCGCCTATCTCATCAATCTGAGCGCCAACGGGTGGGCCAACGACTTCTATGCCGCTGCGATACAGGCGGGTTCGCAATCGTGGGAGGCGTTCTTCTTCGGCTCCTCCGATGCCGCGAACTCGATCACGGTGGACAAACCGCCCGCTTCGCTGTGGGTGATGGGACTTTCGGTACGGCTGTTCGGGCTCAACAGCTGGAGCATGCTGGTGCCACAGGTCCTGCTCGGAGTCGCGAGCGTCGCGCTGTTGTGGGCGACAGTGCGCAGATCGTTCGGGCCCGCGGCGGGGTTGATCGCGGGCACGGTGCTGGCCGTGACTCCCGTTGCGGTGCTGATGTTCCGGTTCAACAATCCTGACGCGCTGCTCGTGTTGCTGATGATCGCGGCCGCGTGGGCGATGACGCGTGCGGTCGAGGACGGGCGGTGGCGATGGTTGCTGCTCACCGGCGCGTTCATCGGATTCGGGTTCCTCGCCAAGCAGTTGCAGGTGCTGTTGGTGGTGCCGCCGCTGGCACTGATGTATTCGGTCGCCGGGCCGCCGAAGCTGGGCAAGCGGGTTGCGCAGTTGTTCGCCGCCGGCGCGGCGATGGTTGTCGCGGCGGGCTGGTGGTTGCTCGCGGTAGAGCTGTGGCCATCGGATTCCCGGCCGTGGATCGGTGGGTCGCAGAACAATTCGATCATCGAGCTGACCCTCGGATACAACGGGCTCGGGCGGTTGAACGGCAACGAGACCGGCAGCGTCGGCCCCGGCGGCGAACTGCCCGCCGGCGGAAACGGGATGTGGGGAAGCACCGGGATCACCCGGATGTTCGAGCCTGCGCAGGGCGGTCAGATCGCCTGGCTGATTCCCGCCGCATTGGTCGCGCTGGTGGTGGGGCTCATGTTGCGCGGGCGAGCGCCGCGCACCGATCGCCGACAGGCGGCGCTGATCCTCTGGGGCGGTTGGCTTCTCGTCACCGGGCTGGTGTTCAGCTTCATGGCGGGGATCTTCCACCAGTACTACACGGTGGCGCTCGCGCCTGCCGTCGCGGCGCTGGCCGGGATCGGAGCCGTGCAGATCTGGGGTGCGCGTGACCGGTTACCGGTGCGGTGCGCGGGCGCTGTCGCCATCGGGCTCACCACGGCGACCGCGTGGATGTTGTTGTCGCGCAGCGCTTCCTTCCAGCCATGGTTGCGATGGTCGATCCTGGTTGTCGGCGTTATCGCCACTGTTGCCTTCGTGTTCCCGCCGGCCCGCAAGCAGTCGGTGATCATCGCGCTGGCCGCCGCCTTCGTCGGGCTCGCCGGGCCGATCGCCTACTCCGTCGACACCCTCGCGTCCGCGCATGCCGGTGCGATCCCGTCCGCTGGACCGAATTCCGGTGGGATGCGCGGAATGGGTTGGCCCGGAATGCGTCCCGGCGGAGACGACGGCTGGCCCGGCGCCGATGGATCCGCCACTACCGGTGGTGGGGATGGTGCGCCGCAGGGTGGCACTTCGCCTGGCGAGCAGACCGGCACGCCCGCGGACGGTGGCGTGCCCGGGCAAGACGGCGCGGCGTCGCCGGACGGTTCCGCGCAGGGTGCGACCGCCCCGGACGGCATGTCGATCGGTGGTGACCAGCGCATGGGTGGCCCGGGTGGACTGCTGGGCGGATCACGTCCGGGCGACCAGATCGTCACCCTGCTCGAGGCGAACGGCACCGACTACACCTGGGTCGCCGCGGCGGTCGGTTCCAACAGTGCCGCCGGGTACCAGCTCGCCACCGAACTGCCCGTGATGCCGATCGGCGGCTTCAACGGCAGCGACCCGTCGCCCACTCTCGAACAGTTCCAGCAGTACGTGGCCGAGGGAAAGATCCACTACTTCGTCGCCGGTGGGCGCGGTGGTCCCGGTGGGAGCAGTGAGTCGACCAGCTCGGCGATCACCGCCTGGGTGACGGCCAACTACACCGCGACGACGGTCGACGGGGTCACCCTCTACGACCTCACCCAACCGAAGCCGTAAGCCGTCCCGACATAAGGCTGGGCCCGGCGGATCACCCCGATCCGCCGGGCCCAGCCTTCGTGTCGCTGCCCGAGGTCACATCCCGTCGGTCGCCCGCGGGCCCTTGCTCGGTCAAGCCCCAGGTCGGCAGCGCCCGCGAACGGCGGTCACCGTGACCATTGCTCGAGCCGCCCCAGATCGTCGGCGTCAGCGAACGGCTGGCACCGTGACCATCGCTCGCGCTGTCCCAGGTCAGCGGCGTCAGCGAACGGCTGGCACCGTGACCATCGCTCGAGCTGCCCCAGGTCAGCGGCGTCAGCGAACAGCTGGCACCGGGGCGGCGATCCATTCGGCGAAGGTCGGACCGGCCAAGGTGGCGTGCGGGGAAGGCAGGAGGGTGCCGTTTTCGAATTGCTCGCGGTCGGGGTTGGCGGTGTCGGAGGTTTCGATGATCCGCAGGGCATCGCCGCGAGTCGCGACCAGAGCGGTGGCCGCGGTGGCCATCGTTTCCGGCTGCGGGCCCGCGATCTCGGGGAACGGAATATCCTCGGCGGGAATCGGATTCGCGGCGAGGTCTACCAGTGCCTCGGCGACAGTTCGGGCCGCGACCAGCTGGGTGCGCATGGCCGGAAGGTAGGCGACGGCATCCTTCGTGCCCCAGCCGACCATGACCTCGACGAGCTCGTGGAACTGCGCCGCACGCAGAATCTGCACCGGCAACGCACCTTTGAGCAACTCCTGCTCGTGGGCGAGCTTGGCGGCGTTGTACCCGGCGAGCGAGCCGTCGATCCCGATGATGGACACCACAACGAGCCGCTCGACCCCGGCCCGTTCCCCCGCCGCGTGCAGATTCCGCGCGGCGACGGTGAAGAACTCGGTCGCCACCTGCTGATCAGCCGAGGGCGTACTCGACGCGTCGATCACGATGTCGACCCCGGTCAAAGCCTCGTCGAGCCCCACACCGGTCTCGATGTCGACACCGTTGGCCCGCGAGAAGGCAACGACCTCATGCCCACGCTCGACCAGCACATCCACCACATGCCGACCCAACCGCCCGGTCGCCCCGGCCACCGCGATCTTCTTCCGCTCCACCATGATCCACTCCTCAGTCGCTTCTTTCGCGTTCACAGAGTCGACGAAGCAGCCGACCGGAGTGTGACATCCCAAGTCAGCGCGTCTCGAGATTCCCCGGCGGCGCAACTCGCCTTCGCCACACCACCTCGCGCTGACTCTTGTCAGCCATCTCGGCCATGCCACCGCCGACCAGCCATTCGATTTCCCGCGTGCGAGCGCGAGCGACCACAGCCGCCTTCATCGCAGCGCGGACCGTATCGGCGACGCCACTGGTCCCGAGTGCGTCTTGCGCATATTCGAGCAGCTCATCGTCGATCTCGATCCGTCGCCTCGTCATACCCAGACCCTATTGCAGACGAACTGCCTGTTTACAGAGTTCAGTGGGACAAATTCAGGGCGGTGTGGAGCGTGGCGGCCCACTGGTCGACGATCAGTTTGCGGCGGGCGGAGTCGTCGGTGAGGACGTCGGCGAGGCCTAGACCACGGGCCAGATCGAGGGTGGCTTGGACGAGGTGGTGGGCTACCGGGTCGGAATCGTCGACGCCGAGGGCTTCGACCGCGCGGCGGTGGGAGATCCGGCCGAAGCGGGCTTCGAGGGGAAGAATCCGCATCCGCAGGGCCGGGTCGGCGGCGGCGTGGGTCCAGACCTGTAGGGCGGCCTTGAAAAAGGGGGTCGTGTAGGACTCGACGAGTGCGGAAACGACTGCGCGTGTACGTCCTTCGCCCTGGGCGACCGCGTTCACCGTCTCGGCTTCGGCCTTGGCCTGGTCCATCCGGAACTCGAACATGAACTCGAGCGCCGCGGTGATCAGGTCCTCACGGGTGGGGAAATGATGCTGGGCCGCGCCGCGCGACACCCCGGCCCGCTCGGCGACCACCGACACGGTGGCGGCTGCCCAGCCGGTTTCGGCCAGGCAGTCGATGGTCGCCTCGAGCAGCCGCTGCCGGGTGGCCCGGCTGCGGTCCTGCTTGGGTTCGTGGGGTGTCGCCATCGGACTATTGTGCCCAGCTGGGCGGGCGCTTCTGGAAGAAGGCCGTCATACCCTCGATCACTTCGGGGGTACCGAAGAAGCCCGCCGACCGCTTGGCCAGCGCTTCGGCCTCGGCGTCGAAGGTCGCCAGCAGCGCCGCGTTGACCAGCTTCTTGGACTCGGCCAGACCCTGCGGTGACCCCTTGCGCAGCTCCCCGGACAGGCGTTTCACCTCCGCGGCGGCGTCCTGCGCGGCCACGGTGACCAGGCCGATCTCCTGCGCGGTCGCGGCGTCGAACTTCTCACCGGTCAGGAAGTAGCGACTCGCGGCCCGCTGGTCCAGCCGCGGCACCAGCGTGAGCGAGATCATGAACGGTGCCATCCCGATGCGCACCTCGGTGAGCGCGAAACTGCTGCTCGGCCCCGCGACGACGAGATCGCAGGCCCCGATGATGCCCATGCCGCCGGCCCGGACATTGCCGTCGATCTGCGCGATCACCGGCTTGGGCGAGGCGAGGATGCCGCGCAGCACATCGATCATCACCCGGGTGCGCTCGTCGGCGGCCACTGCGGGATCGGCGTTGCTCGCCTCCTTGAGGTCGGCGCCCGCGCAGAAGGTGTCACCGGTGTGAGCCAGGACGATGCCGCGCACGGCGGGATCGGTTGCCGCGGTATCGAATCCGGCGAGCAACTCGCGAACGAGCTTGGACGAGAGCGCATTCCGGTTGTGCGGCGAATCGAAGGTCAGCGTGGCGAAACCGTCGACGACCTCGTAGCGGACGAACGGTGCTTCCGTCGCGTCACTCATCGGGACTCCTGTTCATCCGGTAGGGGTGATCGCCCCGGTTCCGGGGCGACCACCGTTGTGCCTAATACGAGCGCGGCAGGCCGAGCGAATGCTGGGCGACGAAGTTCAGGATCATCTCGCGGCTGACCGGGGCGATGCGCGAGATCCGCGCCGCCTGCAGCATGGCCGCCAGCCCCACCTCACGGGTCAGGCCCGAACCGCCGTGGGTCTGAATCGACTGGTCCAATGCTTTGATGCTGGCCTCCGCGGCCGCGTACTTGGCCATGTTGGCAGCCTCGGCAGCGCCGAACTCATCACCGGTGTCGTAAAGCGTGGCAGCCTTCTGCATCATCAGCTTGGCCAGTTCCAGCTCGATCTTCACCTGAGCCAGCGGATGCGAAATACCCTGGTGCGCACCGATCGCCGTCTTCCAGACCGTGCGCTCCTTGGCATACTCCACGGCCCGATCGATGGCGTAGCGCCCGAGGCCGACCGCCATGGCCGCGCCCATGATGCGCTCGGGATTCAATCCGGCGAACAGCTGGGCAATGGCCGCATCCTCGGACCCGACGAGGGCGTCGGCGGGCAGGCGCACGTCGTCGAAGAACAGCGTGAACTGGTTGTCCGGCTCGATGACGTCCATCTCCTGGACGTTCTTCACCAGGCCGGGCGCGTCCACCGGCACGATGAACAGCGCGGGCTTGAGCTTGCCGGTCTTGTGGTCCTCGGTACGCGAGACCACCAGAATGGCCTCGGCCTGATCGACACCGGAGATGAAGATCTTGCGGCCGTTGAGGATCCAGTCGCCACCGTCGCGACGGGCGGTGGTGGTGATCTGGTGCGAGTTGGAGCCCGCATCGGGTTCGGTGATCGCGAAGACCATCTTCGACGAGCCATCGGCCAGCTTGGTCAGCCAGTTCTGCTTCTGCGCGTCGGTGCCGTACTTGGTGATGATGGTGCCGCAGATCGCCGGGGAGACGACCATCAGCAGCAGCCCGGCGCCCTGCGCCGCCAGCTCCTCCTGCACCAGCGCCAGCTCGTACATGCCGACGCCACCGCCGCCGTATTCCTCCGGCAGGTTCACGCCGAGGAAGCCGAGCTTGCCCGCCTCGTCCCACAGCTCGGTGAGCGGCTCGTTCTTGCGCGAGAGCGGCAGCACGTAGTCGCGGTAGTTGTACTTCGACGCGAGCGAGGCGACCGCCGCCCGCAGCGCCTTCTGCTCGTCGGTCTCGATAAAGCTCATGCCTGCTCCTGCTCCTGCTCTTCTTCCTCGACGACGGCGAGGACGGTTCCGACCTCGACCTGCTGGCCCACGGTCACATTGAGTGCGCTGAGAATGCCGGTGGCCGGGGCCGCGATGGTGTGTTCCATCTTCATCGCCTCCAGCCACAGGATCGGCTGCCCATGCTTGACGTGGTCGCCCTCGGCGGCACCGAGGCGGATCACGCTGCCCGGCATCGGCGCGAGCAGCGAACCGGCCGCGACCTGTGCCGAGGGATCGGTGAAGCGCGCCAGCCTGCGCACTGCCACCGGGCCGAGCGGGGAGTCGATCGCGACGAGGTCGCCGTAGCGGGCGATCTCGAATTGCCTACGCACCGAGCCACGTTCGCCGGGAACACCGAGAACGACTCGATCAGGAGCGACCGAGATCACCTCGAGCCCGTCGTGGCCCTCTACCGCGACACCGGTGCGGGTGAAGCGGTATCGCACCTCGTGTGTGCCGGTGGTGCGGCTCTCGTAGGACTTGGTCTGTGGCAGCGAAGCCAGGTTGCGCCAGCCGCTCGGCGTGAGTCCGGCCAGGCGCGACGTGCCGCGGTTGGCAGCCGAATCGGCAAGTGCCGCAGCCACGATCGAGAGCGCCTCGTCATCCTCCGACGCCAGCGGCGCCGAGAGCACTGCCAGATCATGGGTGGCGAAAAAGGCGGTGTCGGTGTCGCCTGCGAGGAAGGCCGGGTGACGCAGCACGCGCACGAGCAGATCGCGGTTGGTGACCAGGCCGTGGATCTTGGCGCGCTGGAGCGCGGTGGCGAGCAGATGCGCTGCCTCCGCGCGGGTTTCGGCGTAGGAGATCACCTTGGCCAGCATCGGGTCGTAGTGCACGCCGACCACCGAGTTGTCGACCACGCCGGTGTCGAGGCGCACGCCAGGCTGGTCGAGAACAGTGAATTCCCCAGCGGTGAACGGGCTCTCGATCTTGTGCACCGGCCCGCTCTGTGGCTGCCAGTCGTGTGAGGGATCCTCGGCATAGAGCCGAACCTCGATCGAGTGACCGCGCTGCGCGGGCTGGGTAGCGGGCAGCGGCAAGCCTGAAGCCACCTGCAACTGCAAACGGACCAGGTCGAGGCCGGTGGTCTGTTCGGTGACCGGATGCTCCACCTGCAGACGGGTATTCATCTCCAGGAAGAAGAAGTCACCCTTCTCGTCAGCCAGGAACTCGACGGTGCCCGCGCCCTCATATCCGATCGCCTCGGCGGCAAGACGCGCCGCCTCGAACAACCGATCACGCATGCCGTCGATCTTCTCGACCAACGGCGAGGGCGCTTCCTCGACAACCTTCTGATGACGACGCTGAATCGAGCACTCACGCTCACCAACAGCCCAGGTCTTGCCGAAAGTGTCCGACATGACCTGGACTTCGATGTGACGGCCGGTCTCGAGGTAGCGCTCGCAGAACACCGTCGGATCGCCGAAGGCCGACTCGGCCTCGCGCTGGGCGGCGGCAATCTGGTCGCGCAACTCGGCGAGGTCGCGCACCACGCGCATGCCGCGACCGCCACCACCGGCGGACGCCTTGATCAGCACGGGCAGGTGCGCGTCGGTGACCTCGGCCGGGTCGAGCTCGGCGAGAACGGGGACACCGGCGGCGTCCATCATCTTCTTGGACTCGACCTTGGAGCCCATCTGCTCGATGGCCGCGACCGGCGGACCGATCCACACCAGACCCGCGTCGAGCACCGACCGCGCGAATTCGGCGTTCTCGGAAAGGAATCCGTAGCCGGGGTGGATCGCGTCGGCACCGGCCGACAAAGCGGCCTCGATGATCAGCTCACCGCGCAGGTAGGTTTCGGCGGGGGTGTTGCCGGGCAGCCGGATGGCGGCATCGGCCTCTGATACGTGCGGCGACGCGGCATCAGCATCCGAGTAGACCGCGGTGGTGCCGATGCCCATCCGACGGCAGGTAGCGAAGACGCGGCGAGCGATCTCACCACGATTGGCAACAAGAACATTCGTGATTGTCATGTCCGCGACTCACATTCGGAAGACGCCGAAGCCCTCGGCGCCCTTGATCGGGGCTGTGTGAATGGCCGACAGAGCCATTCCCAGCACGGTGCGGGTGTCGCGGGGGTCGATGATGCCGTCGTCGAAAAGCCTGCCCGATAAGAACATCGGCATGGCCTCGGCCTCGATCTGCGCCTCGACCATCGCGGCGAGACCGGCGGCGGCCTCCTCGTCGAACGGCAGGCCCTTGGACTCGGCCGCGCCGCGCTGGACGATGGTGAGGACGCCGCCCAGCTGCGCCCCACCCATGACGGCGGATTTCGCGCTCGGCCAGGCGAACAGGAAACGCGGGTTGAACGCGCGTCCGCACATGCCGTAGTGCCCGGCACCATAGGAGGCGCCGACCAGCAGCGAGATGTGCGGCACCGTGGAGTTGGCGACCGCGTTGATCATCATCGCGCCGTGCTTGATGATGCCGCCGTGCTCGTACTCCTTGCCGACCATGTAGCCGGTGGTGTTGTGCAGGAACAACAGTGGGGTGTTCTTCTTGTTGGCCAGCTGGATGAACTGGGTGGCCTTCTGCGATTCCTCGGAGAACAGCACACCGCGCGCGTTGGCGAGGATGCCGATCGGGTAGCCGTTGATCTCGGCCCAGCCGGTGACCAGGCTCGAACCGTAGAGCGGCTTGAACTCGTCGAAGTCGGAGCCGTCGACCACGCGGGCGATGACCTCACGGGGATCGAACGGGATCTTCAGGTCCGATGGCACGATGCCGAGTAGTTCCTCGGGATCGTAGATCGGCGAGGTGACCTCGGCGCGCGGCTCGGGGCCCTGCTTCTTCCAGTTCAGGCGACGAACGATATTGCGGCCCAAGCGGATCGCGTCCTGCTCGTCGGCGGCCATGTAGTCGGCCAGACCCGATGTGCGGGCATGCATTTCGGCACCGCCGAGGGTTTCGTCGTCGGAATCCTCACCGGTGGCCATCTTCACCAGGGGCGGCCCGGCGAGGAAGACCTTCGCGGCTTCCTTGACCATCACCACGTAGTCGGACATGCCGGGAATGTAGGCGCCACCTGCGGTGGAGTTGCCGAAAACCAAGGAGATGGTGGGGATTCCGGCTGCCGAGGCCTGGGTGAGGTCGCGGAACATCGCGCCACCGGGGATGAACACTTCCTTCTGCGTCGGCAGGTCCGCACCGCCGGACTCGACCAGGGAGATCACCGGCAGCCGGTTCTCCCGGACGATGTCGTTGATGCGCAACGTCTTGCGCAGCGTCCAGGGGTTCGACGTGCCGCCGCGCACCGTCGGGTCGGGCGCCACGATCATGCACTCGACACCCTCGACGAGGCCGATACCGGCGATCGTGGACGCACCGACGTGGAAGTCACTGCCCCAGGCGGCGAGTGGGCACAGTTCGAGGAACGGCGAGTCCTCGTCGAGCAGCAGTTCGACGCGCTCACGCGCGGTCAGCTTGCCGCGCTTGTGGTGCCGGGCCACCTTGTCGGGGCCGCCACCGGCGATGGCCTTGGCGAACTCCGCCTCGACCTCGGTGAGCTTGGTCGACATCGCCTCGGCGGCCGCGGTGTACTCGGGCGAGGCGGTATCGATGATGGAACGGAAGGTCGTCATGACTGGTACCCCAATACTTTCGACGCCAGCATGGTCAGGATCTCGTTGGTGCCGCCGCCGATCCCGATGATGCGCACATCGCGGTAGATGCGCTCGACTTCGGCCTCACGCATGTAGCCCATTCCGCCGTGCAGCTGCACGGCCTGATTGGCTACCCATTCGGCGGTCTCGACGGCGTTGTTCTTGGCGAAACACACCTGGGCGATCAGGTTCTCGTCACCGGCTACGTAGCGCTCGACCAGCGCACGCGTGTAGGTGCGCGAAATGTCCACGCGCTGCGCCATATCGGTGAGCGTCATCTGCACCTTCTGGCGGCTGATCAGCGGGCGACCGAAGGTCTCGCGATCGCGGCACCACTGCACGGTGAGATCGAGAGCGCGCTGAGCCAGCGAATACGCCTGCACCGCGAGGCCGACCCGCTCGCTGACAAACGCGGCGGCGATCTGCGCGAAGCCACTGTTCTCGGCGCCGACCAGATTCGTCGCGGGCACCCGTACGTCCACATACGACAGCTCGGCGGTGTCGGAGGCCAGCCAGCCCATCTTCTCCAGCTTGCGGCTGACGGTGAAGCCCGGCGAGCCCTTCGGCACCAGGATCAGCGAAACACCCGCCGCGCCGGGGCCGCCCGTGCGCACCGCGGTGACGACGAAGTCGGCACGACAGCCAGAGGTGATGAACGTCTTGGCGCCGTTGATGATGAAGTCCTCACCGTCGCGCACGGCGGTGGTGGTGAGGTGGCCGACATCGGAACCGCCGCCGGGCTCGGTGATGGCCAGCGAGCCGATCAGGTCACCGGCCAGCGTCGGCTTGGCCCACTGGTCGATCTGGGCCTGGTTGCCCGAGGCGATCATGTGCGGCAACGCGATGCCGCAGGTCAGCAGCGAGGCCCACAGGCCACCGGACGCACCGGCGACATGGATCTCCTCGCCCACGATCACCGAGTCGATGGCGTTGCCGCCCTCGCCGCCCGCCGACTCCGGGTACTCGATGCCGAGCAGGCCGAGTTCGCCCGCCTTCTTGTGCAGCTCGCGCGGCAGCTCGCCGGCCCGCTCCCAGGCATCGAGATCGGGCAGGATGTCCCGCTCGACGAACCCGCGCACGGTGGCGCGCAGCTCTTTTCGTTCCGGCGTTTCCCAAACAGACGTCATGCGAGCAGCTCCGTCGGCAGATCGATGTGGCGGGAGCGCAGCCATTCGCCGAGCCCCTTGGCCTGCGGGTCGAAACGCGCCTGGTAGGCGACGCCCTTGCCGAGCAGGCCGGAAATGATGAAGTTGACCGCGCGCAGGTTGGGCAGCACGTGGCGGGTGACGGTCAGTTCGGCCGTCTCGGGGAGCAGCTCCTGCAGCTTCGACACCGTGAGGGTGTGCACCAACCACCGCCATTGCTGGTCGGTGCGCACCCAGACGCCGATATTGGCGTCCCCGCCCTTGTCGCCGCTGCGTGCAAGAGCGATCGTGCCGAGCGGGACTCGGCGGGTCTCGGAAGCAGGCAGGCCGGCCGGGAGCTCGGGCTCGGAAACCGGTTCGAGCACAGTGGTTTCCGTTGCCTGGGCGATATCGACGCGGGTGCCGTCGGCCAGTACCGCGACGTGCGGCACCTCGTGCGCGTCGACGAAGCCGGGCGTGAAAACGCCGTAGGGCGAACCGTTTCCGGGCAGCGCGGTGAAGCTCGCACCCGGATAGCTGGCCAGCGCCAATTCCACAGCGACACTGGAGAACCCGCGGCCGACCTTGTTCGGGTCCGCATCGCGCACCACACAGCGCAGGATCGCGCTGGCCTGCTCCTCGGTCTCGGCATCGGGACGGTCGAGGCGAGCCAGTGTCCAGGTGAGCTCGGCGGGCTTGTCCGGCAGCCAGGATTCCAGCTGTCGTTGCGCCAGTTCGGCTTTGGCTTCGATATCGAGGCCGGTGAGGATGAACGACATCTCGTTGCGGAAGCCGCCGAGAGTGTTGAGCGAGACCTTGAGCTGCGGCGGCGGTGCCTCACCGGTCACACCGCTGATCAGCACGCGATCCTTGCTCTCCTGGCTCAGCGTGATGCTGTCCAGGCGGGTGGTCACGTCGGGTCCGGCGTAGCGCGCGCTCTGGATCTCGTACATGAGCTGGGCTTCGACGGTGTCGACGGTGACCGCGCCGCCGGTGCCGTCGTGCTTGGTGATCACACAGGAACCGTCGCGACGGATCTCGGCGATCGGGAAGCCGGGGCGGCCGATGTCACCGAGTTCGGTGAAGAAGGCGAAGTTGCCGCCGGTGGCCTGGGTGCTGCATTCGATCACGTGCCCGGCCGCCACGGCCCCGGCCAGTGCGTCGTAATCGGTTCGGCCCCAGCCGAAGTGGGCCGCGGCCGGGCCGACGATCACCGAGGCGTCGGTGACCCGGCCGGTGACGACGATGTCGGCGCCGGAGTTCAGACACTCGACGATGCCCCACGCGCCGAGGTAGGCATTGGCCGTGAGCGGCTGACCCAGGTCGAGCTCGGCGGCGCGCGAGACCAGGTCGTCGCCCTCGACGTGCGCGATCTTGGCGTCCAGCCCGAGGTCGGCGGCGACCTTGCGCAGCCGCTGCGCCAGCCCGGCCGGATTGAGCCCGCCCGCGTTGGTGACGATCTGCACGTTCTTCTCTAGCGCGAGGGCCAGACAGTCCTCGATCTGGCGCACGAAGGTCTTGGCGTAGCCGAGGCTGGGGTCCTTCATCCGGTCGCGGCCCAGGATCAGCATGGTGAGTTCGGCGAGGTAGTCGCCGGTCAGCACGTCGAGCTGCCCGCCCTCCAGCATCTCGCGCATAGCGCTGAGCCGGTCACCGTAGAACCCGGAACAATTCCCGATCCGGATCAGGTCCGGGTCAGCGGAGAGAGCACTCATGGCACCCAGGATCGCAGCGGTTCAGAAAAAAAGCAAGCATGCGTGCTTGTTAATCTCGCGCAATCGACCAGGCAAGATGGAGTCCATGCTGTCCGTCCTCCTCTTCGCCCTCGCCGGATTCCTGCTCGGCGGCGCGTACACGACCTGGAAGAACAATCGCGCGATGGCGATCGGCCTGATCGTCGCCGCCGTACTCGCGGGCCTCGGCGCCGTGCTCTGGCTGGAGTAGTAGCAAGACTTTCGCAAGATCAGGGCAAGGCGAAAGCTGTTGGCTTGCCGACATGTTCACTTGGTATGTCGGCCTGCTCGCAGTCAGCGGCCTCGCGATGATCATCATGGCCAACATCGACAACGGCCGCAGCGAGCTCTCGCGCGGGCTCAACGCCGTGTTCGGCATCGCGTTCCTCGGCTACGCGGGGTACCTGGCGTTCGTGTTCGAAGGTGGCGAATACCTGATCTTCTTCCACGCGTTCATCCTGCCGGTGCTGCTGGGAATCGACTTCGTGCGCTCGACGAACTGGCAGGCGCTGACCACCAGACCGACCCCGACCCAGCAGGCCTTCCGCGCGTACTGGAAGGAACAGGATCGGCTGGAAAGGCGCTCAGCCCGCCGTATGTAGCTTGAAGATCCTGACGTCTTCCGGGACGCCGCTCAGCGGCGCGGCCCAGAAGTTGCGCTTGTACGGCCTAGCGGTAACGCCCAGCTCATCGAGGGTTTCCGAGCGCAGTGCGGTCAGGGTGGTGCTGGACAGCATGGTGTTGCCGTTGCCGCCTGCCTCCATCATTCGGGCGGCGATATTGACATCGACGCCCAGCCAGTCGCCACCGATCTCGCGGGGCGAACCGGTATGCAGGCCCACCCGCATGCGCGGGGTGTAACCGCCGATCTCGACCTCGGTGAGATTGCGGCGAGCCGCCAGCGCGGCGCGCACGGCACGATCTGGCGAGGAGAACACCGCCATCAGCCCGTCGCCCATCCGCTTGACCACCTGACCGCCACGCTCGACGATCGGCGGCTCGATGGCCCTGGCGACCTTGCGCAGCAGTTCCAAAGTGCGCTCGTCGCCCACCGCCAGCGACCAACTCGAGAACCCGACCAGGTCGGTGAACACGATGGTCACCTCCTCGGTGCCACGCCCACGGCCGATCCGCTCCAGCCCGGCCTGCCAGACCTGCAGGGCACCGAAACCGATCTCCCTGGCCGCCGTCGGGGCGCCGCCGGCGATCTTGTCCGCCGCCCGCGCCACCGCGCGCACACCTCCGGGCCCCGCCACCGACAGCGGATCGCCGAACGCGGGATCACCGGGCAGCTGATGACGCGCCTTGCGCACAGCACCGATCAGGTCGGCCCGGCGGTTGGCGGCTTGCAACTTCGACGAGATCTGGGCGCGCTTTCTGCCTGCGCGCGCACCGCGGTCGGATTCGGCGGATTCACTCACGATCGGCTCCAACGGAATGGACACCTCCGCAGCGGCGTCGCGCCGCGGACTCCCCCCGCCAGAAGGCGTTTCACTCACGCCAAAAGGTTATATCACCCGACGACGACCGCCGGTCCGCTGCTTGTGTGCAGCGGACCGGCGGTCCTACCTTCGAGCCACCGGGCAGCGGAAGCCCGAAGGTCGGGTCGCACGACCTCCCGACAAGGTCGCGGCCCTCGCGGCCCGGGCCATTACGAGGGCGGCCCGGGCTGGTTTGTCAGGCGTCTCGGCGGTTGACCAGCACGAGTGCCCCGGCGAACACGACCGCCACGAAGACGGCGAAGTAGATCAGGCTGCCCCACACGCCCCAGTGCCAGTCGCCTGCCACGGGTCGGTCGCTCAGGAAGCGGTTCACGTTCGCGAAGGGCAGGAAGGGGTTGACCGTGCGGCCGAAGCTACCGAACGAGCCGAGCAGGGTCTCGATCAGCAGCGGCCACAGGATCAGCAGCGAGATCGCGGCGGCCGACTGACGCACCAGCACACCGACCGCGATGGCCAGCACCACGCACAGGATGGCGTAGATCGGCAGGCCGTAGATCGCTCGCCAGTTCCCATCGAGCACCAGGCCCGGCGCCCGATCACCGCTGATCGCCTTCGCCACGATGAACGCGATCAATCCGAGAACGCCCGTGAGCACGGCCGAGTAGGCACCGACCAGTGCGACCTTGGACACGATGACCTTGGACCGGTTCGGCACCGCCAGGAAACTCGAGCGGATGACACCGAACCGGTATTCGCTGGTCACCGACAACGCGGCCATGATCATCAAAACCATCACGCCGAGCCCGGTGATACCCGAGACAGCCGTGCTCGGGGTGAGCGGCGGCGCGCCCTCGGCCGAATCGCCCGCAGAGTCGGCGTTGAGGACCAGTGCCATCAGCACGGCGAATCCGACGCCGAGCACGACCACGACCGCCGAGCACCACCAGGGTGAACGGGTCGAGGTGAGTTTGATTCGTTCCGCAGCGAGCACGCCCATCAGAGCGCACCTCCCATCACCTGGTGGTCGAAGCTTTCACCGTGGTACTCCACGGCGCCGCCGGTCATCCGCATGAACGCTTCCTCGAGCGAGGCCGACTGCGGTGCCAGCTCGTAGAGCGTGACGTTGTTCGTGCCCGCCACCTTGCCGACCTCGTCGGAGGTGACGCCGGCGACGATCAGCGCGGCATCGCCGTCTTCCTTCACGGTCATGCCGTGCGAGGTGAGCAGGCTGCGCAGCTGATCCAGTTGTGGGCTGCGCACGCGCACCGACTGCTCCGAGGCTCGGTCGATGAACTCCTGGGTGGAGCCGTCGAACATCAGCTGACCACGGCCGATGACGATGAGCTGCTCGGCGGTCTGGGACATCTCCGAGAGCAGGTGGCTCGAGACGAGCACCGTGCGGCCCTCGGCGGCCAGGCGCTGCATGAACCGGCGGATCCACAGGATGCCCTCCGGGTCGAGGCCGTTGACCGGCTCGTCGAACAGCAGCACCTTCGGGTCACCGAGCAGCGCGCCCGCCAGGCCGAGGCGCTGGGACATGCCGAGCGAGAAACCGCCCGCGTTCTTGCTCGCCACCTCGGACAGACCCACCAGGCGCAGTACCTCTTCGACCCGCGACTTGGGGATGTCGTTGGAAGCGGCCAGCCACTCCAGATGGGCGCGCGCGGAGCGGTTCGGGTGCACCCACTTGGCATCCAGCAGCGCGCCGACCTGCGTGAGCGGGCGCTCCAGCTCCTGGTAGTGCTTGCCGTCGATGAGCGCGCTGCCCGCCGTCGGCTTGTCCAACCCGAGGATCATCCGCATTGTTGTCGATTTACCAGCACCGTTGGGTCCGAGGAACCCGGTCACCAGTCCAGGCTGGACGGTGAACGTGAGGTCCTGCACCGCGACGGTCTGGCCGAATTGCTTCGTCAGGCCCTTCAGCTCGATCATGAGCCCTAGCTTGCCTGACAACCCCCGTGCCGCGCGTCGCCGAGAAGTAGCGAGTCGGGTCATCCTCGAGGATGACCTTCGACCCCTAGACGGATGGGGAAGAAGCCTGAGCCCAGAAACGCTTGGGGATGCGGCCCGCTTGCCTGGCGAGGTAGCCCGCCCGCACGGCGGCCGACATTGCCGATGCCATGAGTTCGGGTTCCTTTGCCCTGGTCACGGCGGTGGCGAGCAGGACTGCCGAGCAGCCGAGCTCCATGGCGAGGGCGGCGTCGCTGGCGGTGCCGATGCCCGCGTCGAGGATGACGGGGACGCCGGCGGCCGCGACGATCATTTCGATGTTGTGGGGGTTGCCGATGCCCAAACCGGTACCGATCGGGGAGCCGAGCGGCATGACGGCGGCGCAGCCCGCTTCTTCGAGTCGGCGGGCGAGGATGGGGTCGTCGGTGGTGTACGGGAGGACGACGAAACCGTCGTCGACGAGCTTTTCGGCGGCGTCGAGGAGTTCGAAGGGGTCGGGCAGCAGGGTGCGGTCGTCGGCGACCACCTCGAGCTTGACCCAGTTGGTGTCGAGGGCCTCGCGGGCCAGCTGAGCGGTGAGCACAGCTTCGGCGGCGGTGCGACAGCCCGCGGTGTTGGGCAGCAGGGTGATATCGAGGCGCTTGAGCAGATCGAGGACGCCGGTGCCGCCCGCGGCGTCGACCCGGCGCATCGCGACAGTGGTGAGCTCGGTGCCCGACGCGATCAGAGCCTGTTCGAGGACGGCGAGGTTCTCGGCGCCGCCGGTGCCCATGATCAAGCGGGAGCCGAACTCCTTGTCGGCGATGCGCAACGGCGACTCAGCCACCCTGCACCGCCGTGAGCACCTCGATGGTCCAGCCGCGGCCGACCGGTTCGTCCCAGCGGGATTTCGAGAAGACCGCACCGTCGACCGCCAATGCCACACCCTGGCAAGGCAATTCGAGCTTTGCCAGCAGCTCGCGGACGCTGAGCGGCTCGGGGAACTCGTGGTCGACACCGTTGACGGTGACGCCGATCGGGATGGTCGAGGTCATCGAACTCCTCCTTGCGACAGAGATGGCATCTGCGATGCCGGAAAACGTTGGGGTGAAGCGGCTTCGACAACCGCGGGCGTCGCACCGTCGAGCAGCGCGGGCACGACCGCCGCGGTGAGCGCCAGGGTGAGCATGCCGTTGCGGCCGTGCCCGGTGGCGGCGATGACCCGGTCGTCGAGGTGGCCGAGCAGCGGGAGGTTATCGGGGGTTCCCGGCCTCGAACCCGCATTCGCTTCGGCCAGTTCGTATTCGGCGATGCCGGGCAGGATGGTCTCGGCGTCGGCGATCAGGTCACGGACCCCACCGACGGTGACAGTGGTGTCGAAGCCCGCTTCGTATTGTGTTGCACCGACGACGATTCCGTCTTCGCGGGGAACCAAGTAGACCTGCCTGCCGTGAACTCGGGCGCGGATCACCCTTGTCGGCGCCGGACTGACGCCGGGCCTGCGACGCAACCGGAGGATCTCGCCCTTCACCGGACGCACCGGTAGGCCCGGCCAGAGCTCGGCGGAGCGGGCGCCCGCCGCGAGGATGATCCGGTCGTGCGGGAGATCATCCAGTGCGGCAACGGATTCGGTGCGGATCTCGACACCTGCCGCGGCGCAGGCGGACTGGAGCGCACGCAGGACCCGCCGGTTGTCGATGGCGGGTTCGGTTTTCGCGTGCAGGCCCGCTCGGACGGTGCGCGCGAGCGCGGGTTCCAGTGCGCGGACACCCGCGCGGTCGAGCACTCGCAGGTCGTGGCCGAAACCGGCCAGCCAGTCCGAGACGGTGCGCAGGTCGGTGGCGTCGGCACCGTCGAGCGCGACGGTGAGCGTCTCATCGGCCACGAACATCGATTCGCCCGAGATCCCGCGCAGTCTGTCCGCGAAGGCGGGCCACTCCGCGAGCGCGGCGGCGCCGAAGGCGAGGACGCGATCCTCACCTGGCCAGCCTTCCGACAGGGGGGCGAGCATTCCGCCTGCCACGAAGGAGGCGCCGCGCGCGGGTTCGGGGTCATAGACGGTGACTGCCCAGCCCGCGTCGGCCGCTCGCCATGCGACGGCGAGTCCGACGGCGCCGCCGCCAACGACCGCCAGCGTTCGCATCGCGTTCCTACCTGTCTCGATCAGCGGCTGCTGCCGCGGGTTCTCGGGCTTACTCCCCCGATCTTCCTCTCCCACCCGTGACGCCTTCGTCGCGACCTGAAGATCAGTCGAGTTCGGGGCGGCCGCGCGCTGACTCCGCAGTGGCCGAAGCCGCGGTACTGGGCATGCGGCGCTCGCGTCTCAACGGTAGCGCGACTACCGTCGACATCGTGCAGTCCTCCCATCCGAACCGTTCTGTCCCGCCCCGGGAGCGCCTGTCGAGCGCGCTGCTGTATCTGTGCACCGATGCACGGCGAGAGAAGGGCGATCTGGCCCGATTCGTCGATGCGGCGCTCGCCGGTGGCGTCGATATCGTGCAGCTCAGGGACAAGGGGTCGCCGGGCGAGGCCGAATTCGGTCCGCTCGAGGCCAAGGCCGAACTGGGCGCGCTCGCCGAGATCAAGGCCGCGACCCGCCGACACGGCGCCTTGCTCGCGGTGAACGACCGCGCCGATATCGCATTGGCCGCGGGCGCCGACGTGCTGCACCTGGGCCAGGGTGACCTTCCGCCGGCGTATGCCCGCCGCGTCGTCGGCCCCGATGTGGTGATCGGCCGCTCCACCCACAACCGCAACCAGGCAGGACTGGCCGCCATCGACGGCCACCTGGACTACTTCTGCACCGGCCCGATCTGGACCACGCCGACCAAGCCCGGCCGCCAAGCCGCAGGCGTCGACTTCCTCCGCTCGACCGCCGAATCGCACCCGACGCTGCCGTGGTTCGCCATCGGCGGGGTCGACGGGCAGCGGCTGCCCGAGGTGCTCGGCGCTGGTGCCCGCCGTGTGGTCGTGGTCCGGGCGATCACCGAGGCGGCTGACCCGGAGGCCGCAGCCCGTGAGCTCAAGCAAGCGCTACTCGCCGCGAATTGACACCGCTCGCCTCTCCGCAGCGCTCGCGATCGGACAGAACCGGCGCTCAGGTGAGGATGTCGGCTCGGGTCAGGGCGGGGCCATCGGGAGCATCCGCGTCGAGGACGATCTCGATGCCCGGTCCGTCGACACGGGTGTGCAACCAGAAGAACCCCTGGTCGGGCAGTTCGATCGTGCGGGGTAGCGCGTCGGCGAGTTCGGTGTCGGCCTCGAGGCGTACGCGCAGCGGCACCGCTCGCAGTTCGGTCCACGCGGTCGCGAAGCCGGGGTGCAACGGCAGGTCGGCGACCTCGTCCTCGGGGACCCAGGCCAGTTCGGCGCTCTCCTTGTTGGCGACCGTGGGCAGCGGCTTGTCGGCGTCGGCGATGACAGTGATGTAGGTCCAGCCGCTCGGGGCGGTCATGGTGAGGCGCTCGGCGCGAACCCGGAGATCATCGGCGGTGATGCCCGCTTCTTCCTCAGCCTCCCTGACGGCCGCGTGCTCGGGTGACTCGTGCGAATCGCGCGCCCCGCCGGGCAGCGCCCAGGTACCGCCCTGATGACTCCACGGCGCCCGGTGCTGCAACAGCACCGCCGACCCCCCACCGGGCAACGGTGCGCGCAGCAGTAGCCCCGCCGCACCGAACTTGCCCCAGTGCTTGACCCCATCAGGGCTCTTGTACCAGCCGTCGCCATCGCCGCGCATCCCATACTCTTTCCTCCGAGCAGCCGAACAGCAACCGCTTCGGGGGTATGTGAGGGGCTGCGCTACCCGTACGCCCACAATAAACTCCGCACAGGTAGGTGTGCACGAACAGCGCCGGGAGGTGAACGATGGTCGAACCGGGGAATCGCAATGCCTCGACGGAGGTGGCGGCCGTCCGTGTTCGCCCGTCATCGCAGGCCAAGACGGGTGTGGAGCCCTCCGCGACGGGCGGGGCCGCGCCGGTGACACCGCGCTGGGCGCCGTTGCGTCGACCGGCTGCGCCCGTCGATCGACCCCCCGCGCCCGACGTCAGAGCGTTGCGCGCGCAGTTCCAGCCCGCCCGCTTGCGCAGTTTCGCGCACTCCTCGCCGGGGCGCCTGGTTGCCGCCGGACTGGTCCTGATGGTGCTGTGCGTGATCGCGGGCGCGGTGACTTCGACGACTGTGAGTGAGCGTCAGCAAGCTCTCGGCGTCCTGCTCGACGACACCGAACCCGACGCGCATTCGGCCAACCACCTCTACACCTCGCTCTCGATCGCCGACGCCGCCGCAGGCACCGCGTTCATCGCGGGCGGACTCGAACCACAAGCGGTGCGCGACCGCTACACCCAGGCCATCGGCGAAGCCGCCGCCGAGCTGGTGACCCAGGCCGGCCACATCTCCGATGCGGAGGCGGCCGACCCGTCGGGCGCCGATCGCCGCCTGCGCACCGGCATCGCGACCGGCCTGCCCGTCTACAGCGGGCTGATCGAGACCGCGCGGGTGAACAATCGCAACGGCTATCCCGTCGGCGCGGCGTATCTGAGCGAGGCATCGCATCAGATGCAGACCGGGTTGCTGCCGATGGCCGAGGAGCTCGAAGACCATCGCTTCGACGCGGTCACCGCCGCGCAGTACCGGCACGTGCAGCCACCGTGGACGGCGATCCTGCTGCTGGTGGTGGCACTCGGCGCGCTGATCTGGGTGCAGGTCGAGCTGGCACGGCGCTCGCGCCGGTTCTTCAATATGGGCCTGCTGATCGGCACCGGCGCGCTGGCACTGACGCTGATCTGGACGGTGGCGGCCGGTTCGGTCTCCGCGGTGGCGATGATTCGCTGCCGCGACGAGGGAGCGGTGCCGTCGGCCCGGTTGGCCGAGAGCCGAATCCTGGTGCAGCAAGCCAGATCAGCGGAAATGGTGAAGCTGGTGCGCCGCGACGCGACCGGCGACTACGACCGTACTTTCGATACCAATGCCGCCCGGCTCACCGAGCTGCTCGCCGGTTATCCCGAGGACGCCCCCGCGCGCGACGAGGTGGCGCACGCGCGCGCCGCGCTGACCCGCTGGCAGTCGGCCCATCAGCGGATGAACGACACACTCGAGCGTGGCGATTTCATGGGTGCGGCGGCCGTGGCCACCGGTCCGAGCGCCGCCGATTCGGCCGCCCAGGTCGACGCCCTCGACCGAGCACTCGACAAGGCGGGCGCGGTGACCCGGGATACCTTGCGTGCCAAGGTCTCACAAGCGACCGACGTGCTCTCGTTCCTCGCCCCCGGCGCGTTCGTGCTCGGGATCGCGGCGGCGGCGTGCGTCGCGCTCGGGTTGTGGCCGCGGCTGCGGGAGTACCGGTGATGCGCGGGCGCGTCCTCGCGGCGCTGGTGTTGGCCGGGCTGCTCGTCGGCTGCTCCGACAGCACGCCCGCGCCCGATGAGCGTGGCGTCTATTCCGAACCGCCGTTACCCGCCAAGGCCATTCCGATCGGCACCGACACCCCCGTACCCCCCACCGGCGGCGCGCAGTGCGGCGATCCGACCGCGAGCCTGCGGCCGAGCACCGCCGCAGGCCCGACGATCGATGCCATTCGCGCGCGCGGCAGGCTCGTGGTCGGACTCGACGCGGGCAGCAATCTGTTCAGCTTCCGCGATCCGCTCAGCGGTCGGATCGTCGGCTTCGACGCCGACATCGCCCGCGAGATCGCCCGCGACCTGCTCGGCAACCCCGATCTGATCGAATACCGCAGTCTCGCTTCGGAAGAGCGCGAGCGGGCGCTGCAGGCTCACACCGTCGACCTGATCGCGAAGACGATGACGATCACCTGCGAACGACGTCAGCGGGTGGCGTTCTCGACGGTGTATCTGCGGGCCGATCAGCGGGTGCTCGCGGTGAAGGGTTCCGGCATCGACGGCCTCGCAGACCTGGCGGGCAAGCGCGTGTGCGTGGTGCGCGGCACCACCTCGCTCGATCACATCCGCCGCGACCAGCCGGCCGCCACGATTCTGACGGTCCCGACCTGGGCCGACTGCCTGGTGGTCCTGCAGCAACGCCAGGTCGACGCGGTGAGCACCGACGACTCGATCCTGGCCGGCCTGGCCGCCCAGGACCCCTACACCGAGGTGGTCGGCGGCAGTATCAGCGCCGAACCGTACGGCATCGGCATCCCGAAGGGCGACGACGACCTGGTGCGTTTCGTCAACGCCACCCTGGATCGCATCCGCAACGACGGCACCTGGACCCGCATCCACCGCCGCTGGCTCGCGACCCTCGGCGAGACACCGAGCCCACCCGCCCCGAAGTACCAGGACTGACGGCCATGAGCACGACTTCTCCGAATGATGAACCACGGCATGGCGATCCGGCAGCGCAGCCACGTGATGAGTCGGCACCGCATGACCCGGAACGGCGCGAGCCCACTCAGCTGACCCAGCGTCAGCGGCCGGGCACGCTGCCCGGTGGGTGGACCCTGCCTGCCGATGACGAGACCCGGCCATTGCCCAAACTCACCGCCGAGGCCGCCGCGGAGTTCGCCAGAAAGCAGGCGAGCAGCCGCGACCAGACTCCGTCGACCGATGCCACCGAGCGCGCGAAAGAGTCCGGCGCCGCCCAGCGCTCGGGCGGGGATTCCGACGACGCCAGGACTTCGCAGCATGCGGATCTCGCTACCCAGCGGGCGAGTCGACCCGTGACAGCGGGCAGCGAGTCCGCGGCCTACGCGGCGACCGAAGCCGCCCAGCGTGCCCCGGCGCCGTACGCGCCGACCGAAGCCGCACCGCGCGCCCCCATCACCGCGCCGCACGCGGCGACCGAGGCCGCTCAGCGCACCGAACCACCTGGCACGCAGGCGACCGAATCCTGGCCCTCCACGCCGCAGACCGGTGGGAGTACCCGGTCGGGGCGCAGTGTGCGAACGGCGCGTTCGCGGCCTACCCGACGGCTCGGGGCCGGACTGGTGCCGATTCCGACGGTGACCCCGGCCGACCCGCGTGCCGCTGTGCTGACGGATCCGATGGTGTCGGAGGGTCGGCGCTACTGCTGGCGCTGTAGCAATCCGGTCGGGCGTTCCACGCCGGCGCGGGCCGCGTCGACCAGCGGTGAATGCGAAACCTGCGGAGCCGCTTACGATTTCCGGCCGTCACTGCACGAAGGCGATATGGTCGCCGGGCAGTACGAGATCCAGGGGTGCATCGCGCACGGCGGACTCGGCTGGATCTATCTGGCCATCGACCGCAATGTGAGCGATCGATGGGTGGTGCTCAAGGGGCTGCTGCACGCGGGTGACGCCGAAGCGCAGGCCGTCGCGGTGGCCGAGCGGCAATTCCTGGCCGAGGTGGCGCATCCGAGCATCGTCAAGATCCACAACTTCGTCGAGCACACCGCCGGTGACGGTTCGATCGGCTACATCGTGATGGAGTACGTCGGCGGCCACTCGCTGCGGGACATTCTCGATGCCAGGCCCCGCGGTGAGCAGATGCCACTGGCCGAGGCCATCGCCTATGTGCTGGAGATCCTGCCCGCGCTGGAACATCTGCATTCGATCGGCCTCACCTACAACGACCTCAAGCCCGACAACGTGATGGTCACCGAGGACCAGGTGAAGCTGATCGACCTCGGCGCGGTCGCCACCATCGACGCCTACGGAAACCTGTACGGCACCAAAGGGTTCCAGGCTCCGGAGATCGCCCGGACCGGCCCGACACCCGCCTCCGATGTCTACACCGTCGGCCGCACGATCGCCGCACTCACGCTGGCGCTGCCCAGCGAACACGGCCGCTACCTCGACGGCATCCCCGACCCCGCCGACGAACCGCTGCTTGCCCGCTACGAGTTCTTCCACCGATTCCTGCTCACCGCCACCGATCCCGATCCGGCACAGCGGTTTCCGTCGGCGCGGGCGATGTCGGCACAGCTGGCCGGTGTGCTGCGCGAGATCCTCGCCTACGACACCGGCACCGAACATCCACAGCTGTCCACAGTGTTCAGTCCACAGCGCTCCAGCTTCGGCACCGAGGAACTGATCAGCCAGACCGACGCCTATCTCGACGGTGCCGGTCGCTCACCGCTGCTCGATTCCGGCGATGTGGTTGCCGCACTCCCGATTCCACTGATCGACCCCGCCGACCCGTCGGCCCCGCTGCTGGCCGCGACCGCCAACCCGGAACCCGAACGGGTGCTCGAGGCGCTGCACGATTCCCGCGAGCGGGCCGAAGCCGACCCCGACAACGCCCCCGATACCCTGGCGGGCGAATTGCTGTTCGCCGAGGCGCGAGCGCGGCTGGAACTGGGCGAGTCGGCGGCGGTACTGCACCTGCTCGAACGGGTACCCAACGAATCCGATTGGCGCACGGACTGGTTCACCGGTCAGGCGTATCTGCTCGAACTCGACTACGAGGCCGCCTTCGCCTCGTTCGAAGCGGTGCTGCGGGTGCTGCCCGGTGAGATCGCACCCAAACTGGCGCTGGCCGCCACCGCGGAACTCATTCTGCAACACTGGGATTCCGACGCGCCCGAACAGTGGCGCAGCTTCGCGCAACGCTATTACGACACCGTGTGGCGCACCGATCGGGCCGTGGTGAGCGCGGCATTCGGCCTGGCCAGGCAGCTGGCGGTGGCGGGGCGAGTCGGCGAAGCGGTGCACGCGCTCGATGACGTGCCCGCCGCGTCCCGCCACTTCACCACCGCCCAGACCACGGCAATCCTGTTGCTACTCACCAGCTCCCCCGTCGCCGACCTCGACGAGCAGATCCTGCGCCTGGCCGCCTCGCGCGCTCAGTCCATCGGTCCCGGCGAGCACCGGGCCACTCTCATGCGCACCCTGGTCCAGGGCACCGCGTTGGCCTGGCTACAGGCCGGGAACACGCCGAAACGCAAGGACGCCAAGCTGTTCGGGCGCGGCTTCGCCGAACGCGAACTGCGCGACGGCACCGAATCGGGCCTGCGCTCCCTCGCCCGCAACGCTCCGCACCGAGCCCACCGCTACGCCCTCGTCGACCTGGCCAACTCGCTGCGCCCCAAATCCTGGTTCTGAGATTCTGGCGGCTGGCGCCGCGGGTTTCGGCCTGGGAACCGCACTGACACCTACCGAATTCAGGTGTTAGCGACCAGTTCGTTGGCCGCTCGGGCGATAGCCAGTTCCTCATTGGTTGGTACCACCAGCACCGTCACCGGGGCGAAGTCCGGCGAAATGCGGCGGATGCCAGGGGCTCTCGTCTCGTTGCGGGTCGGGTCGACTTCGATGCCGAGCGCCTGTAGTCCGGCCAGGGCGTCGGCGCGCACCGCCGGGCTGTTCTCACCCACACCCGCGGTGAAGATGATGGCGTCGACGGTGCCGAGTTCCACCAGGTAGGCGCCGAGGTAGCGGCGCAGGCGGTGGATGTAGACGTCGTAGGCGAGCTTCGCCTGAGTGTCGCCACCATCGATGAGCTGCTGCAATTCACGGAAGTCGTTGACCCCGCTCATGCCCTTGAGGCCGGAATCGCGGTTGAGCAGTTGCTCCACCTGACTCACATCCAGATCGGCCGCCCGCATGAGATACGGCGTGACACCAGGATCCAGATCGCCCGGCCTGGTCCCCATCACGAGACCTTCGAGCGGGGTCATACCCATGGTGGTGTCGATCGCGACCCCACCTTGGATCGACGACGCGGACGCGCCGTTGCCGAGGTGGAAGACGATCTGGTTCAGCTCTTCGGTCGGCCTACCCAGGAATTCCGCGGCCTTCTCCGACACGTACTGGTGCGAGGTGCCGTGGAAGCCGTACTTGCGAATACCGTGGGCCGCAGCGAGTTTCGCGTCGATCGCATAGGTCTTGGCGGCGTCGGGCATGGTGTGGAAGAACGCCGTGTCGAAGACCGCGACCTGGGGAATGCCGGGCAGCAGCTCTCGCGTGGACTCGATGCCGACCACATTGGCGGGATTGTGCAGCGGTGCGAGCACCGACAGTTCGTCGATGGCGTGCAGCACGTCGTCGGTGATCAGGGTCGGCTCCCAGAACACCTCGCCGCCGTGGACCACCCGGTGCCCGACCGCGCCGATTCCGATCGTGGTCAGGTCGAGGCCGGTCTCGCACAACATCTCGAACGCCCGCAGCAGACCGGCTTTGTGATCGGGTATCGGCCCGTCGTAGTCGAGTTTGACGGGGCCTGCCTCGTGCACGATCCGCCCGCCGTGCGCCTCACCGATCTTCTCGACCAGCCCGGAGGCCAGGACTTCCGCCGAGACCGCGTGCAGCAGTTGGTATTTGATCGACGAAGAGCCGCTGTTCAGCACCAGTACCAGGTCGCTCACTTGCCATCTCCCTGTGCCTGAATGGCGGTGATCGCCACCGTGTTGACGATGTCGGCGACCAGCGCGCCGCGTGAAAGATCGTTCACCGGCTTGCGCAAACCCTGCAGCACCGGACCGATCGCCACCGCGCCCGCGCTACGCTGCACCGCCTTGTAGGTGTTGTTGCCGGTATTGAGGTCGGGGAAGACGAAAACCGTTGCCTTGCCCGCTACGTCGGAATCGGGCAGCTTGGCCGAGGCGACGGAGGGCTCGATCGCCGCGTCGTACTGGATCGGGCCTTCCACCGGCAGTTCCGGCGCCCGCTCACGCACGAGTTCGGTGGCCGCGCGGACCTTGTCGACATCGGCGCCGGTGCCGGACGCACCGGTCGAGTACGACAGCATCGCCACCCTGGGGTCGATGCCGAACCGGGCCGCCGTGCCCGCCGAGGACACCGCGATATCGGCCAGCTGCTCCGAGGTGGGATCGGGCACCACCGCGCAATCGCCATAGGCGAGAACACGATCGGCCAAGCACATCAGGAACACACTCGACACCGTGGAGACACCGGGCACCGTCTTGATGATCTCGAACGAGGGCCGGATCGTGTGCGCGGTGGTGTGCGCGGCACCGGAGACCATGCCGTCGGCGATCCCCTTGTAGACCATCATGGTGCCGAAATAGGAGATGTCGGCCATGGTTTCGCGCGCACGCTCGAGCGTCATGCCCTTGTGCTTGCGCAGTTCGGTGTACTCGGCGGCGAATTCGTCGAGATGGCCCGAGGTGCGCGGGTCCATCACCTGGGCGGCGGCGATGTCGACACCGAGCTCGGCGGCACGCGCCCGCACCGAGGTCTCGTCGCCGAGAATGGTGAGGTCGGCGATCTTGCGCTGCAGCACCCGTCCGGCCGCGCGAAGGATGCGGTCGTCGTCGCCCTCTGGCAGCACGATGCGTTTGCGATCGGCGCGGGCGCGTTCGATCAGCCGGTATTCGAACATCTGCGGTGTCACGACCGCCGAGGACGGAACCTGGATGCGCCGCAACAGCTCCGGCGCGTCGACACGCTGTTCCATGAGCGCGAACGCGGTGTCGACCTTGCGCGGGCTGCCCGCCCACATGCGGCCGCGGGTGCGGTGCACGGCACTGGCGGTGTCGTAGGTGCCGAGCTCGGTGGCCAGGATCGGCAGCCTGGGGTGCAAGCCCTCCATCAGCCGCGCGATCGCCGGGTGTGGGCGAAGGCCACCGTTCATGATCACGCCTGCCAGCGACGGGAACCCTTCTGCCTCATGGGCGTTCACGAGGCTCAGCAACACATCGGAGCGGTCGCCCGGCGCGATCACCACCACACCGTCGGAGAGTCGCTCCAGGATGTGTTCGGCGGTCATGCCGCCGACCATGATGCGCAACGCCTCACGCTGCAGCAATTCCGGGTCGCCACTGTAGATTTCGCCGTCGATCGCCTCGCACAGCTCGCCCATGGTCGGCGCCATCAGCAGCGGCACTTCGGGCAGCGTCCAGGACGGCACCTCGAAACCCGCCAGGGTGGTGGCGATTTCGTCGAGTTCGTCGGGAACGCAGCGATTGGCCACGATCGCGACCAGGTGGGCGTGCTCGGCGGTGAGCTCGGTGGTACACAGTTCGACCAGTTGCTTGACCTCGCCGGGCGTGCGGTCGGCACCGCGAACGACCAGCAGAACCGGCGCGCCCAGGTTCACCGCGATGCGGGCGTTGAAGCGCAGTTCGCTCGGGCTGGCGACGTCGGTGTAGTCGCTGCCGACGATCACCACCGCGTCGCAGGCCTTGGCGACGTCGTGGAAACGCATCACGATGTCGCTGATCGCGGCGGTGGGGTCGCGGTGCACGTCCTCGTAGGTGACGCCGATCGCCTGTTCGTAGCTGATATCGGCGGTGCTGTGCTCGAGCAGCAGTTCGAGGATGTAGTCGGGTTCGTCGGTGGAGCGGGTGATCGGACGGAACACGCCAACGCGTGCGGTGGTCGCGCACAGCATGCCGAGGACACCCAGTGCCACCGTCGATTTTCCGGTGTCACCCTCCGGTGAGGCGATGTACACGGTGGACGGCGCTTGTTCGACCATGCTCGCGAGCTTAGTGAATCGGCGGCGATTCAGGGGCTCGGCGGGGTCCGATCGGTCGCGTTATAGTCCGCCCAAATGACACTCAGTCCCCGGATCCGGGTGCGATCTGTCGGGCTATAGTCCGCCAAAATGACACTCAGTCCCCGGATCCGGGTGCGATCTGTCGCGTTATAGTCCGCCCCATGACATCGCAGTTCCCGGATCGGCAGTGGGGTTCGCGCACCAATCCCCTGTCCCGCGCAGCCAACCGTTTCGCCGCGACCAAGCCGGGTTCCTGGCTGATCCGCACGATCACCCCACTCGACCGGGCCCTGCTCGAACGCACCGATGCCAAATACACCGTGCTCGGCCCGATCGGCGCCCCGGTGATCCTGCTCACCACCACCGGCCGCAAGTCCGGGGCCGCGCGCACCCAGCCACTGCTCTACGTCCACGACGGCGACGCTCTCTACGTGGTGGGTTCCAACTTCGGCCAGCAACACCACCCGGCGTGGACCGGCAACCTGCTCGCCGACCCGTCAGCCACCGTCGCCATCGCGGGCGAGCGCATCCCGGTCACCGCAACCCCGATCCCCGACGCGGACAAGGACGCGATCTTCGCCCGCTTCATCGACATCACCGGCGCCTACGCCGCCTACCGCGATCGCACCACCCGCAACCTGCGCATGTTCGCCCTGCGCCGGGCATAAGGACCCGCGACTCGTCCTACTGAACCGGGTCGAAGACAGCGAACCCGAGGTGATTCAGACCTTGTCGACCTCGCCGTTCGCCAGTGCCTTCTGCAGGGAGTTGAACACCGTCAGGCCCTGGCCGACCATGCCGTTGAGCAATTCACCGACGCCGTCGGGGCCGTTGAGAACGGTGAGATTGGCGCCTGCCAGGCCGTGGGAGGCCTGCTTGACGATTTCGGGGA
The DNA here is from genome assembly GCF_042720495.1 of Nocardia sp. NPDC058480. NCBI lineage: Bacteria > Bacillati > Actinomycetota > Actinomycetes > Mycobacteriales > Nocardiaceae > Nocardia > Nocardia sp. NPDC058480. The sequence goes on from NZ_JBHXMN010000001.1 coordinate 1,087,958, forward strand.
GTTGCTCGATGAGCATCTGGTCCAACGCGATTCGGTTGTTGGACGCAGCCGCTTCGGCCTGGATACGGGTACGGTCGGCCTCGGCTACGGCGAGGATGCGGACCCGTTCCGCTTCTGCCTCAGCGGGTTTCACCACTTCGGCCTGAAGTTGCTGTTCGCGGAGTTCAGCGTTCTTGCGGGCCTGCTCAGCCTGGGCGTGCAGGACCGCCTGCCTGGCGATGGCGTCGGCGAGCGGGCCCGCCTGTGCCGCTTCGGCATTGGCCTTGTCGATATCGCGCTGGTACTGGGCCTTGAGGATCGAGGTTTCGCGCTCGTATTCGGCGCGACGGCGCAGCGATTCCTGTTCGGCTTCGGCGGAGCGCTGGGAGGCTTGGGCCTGGGCGATCTGGGCATCGCGCTGGACCGCCGCATTGTGCGGTGCGGCCAGGGCATTGATGTAGCCGAGGTTGCCGTCGTCGATGGATTGGATCTGGAACGAGTCGACCCACAGGCCGATATTGCTCATCTCCACTTTGGAGGCGATGAGTACCTCGTCGGCCAGCTTCTGGCGTTCGCGGATGATCTCCTCGACCGTCATCGAGCCGACGATCGAGCGCAGGTGACCGGAGAAGATGCGGCCCGTCAGCACCGACATCTCCTGCTCCTGCTCGGACAGGAAGCGTTGTGCCGCATTGACAATCGACTGGGTGTCGTTGGCGACCTTGAACGCGATCACCGCACGCACATCGAGCTGGATGGCCTGCTTGGTGACGCAGCGCTCGCGGATCTCGGATTCGAACATGGCCAGCGACAGGTAGCGGACCTTCCGGAACAGCGGCACCACCCAGGTGCCGCGCCCGATAACCACCTTGAACGGGGTGTCGTCCTTGGTCTTGGCGCCACTGACCAGCATGGCTTCGTCGGGATCGGGAACGTGATAGCCCAGCATGGCGGGCCCCTTTCATTCAGAGGGAAGCGGAATCCAAGTGACCACGTCGACCAGGCGACCCGGGTGGACCGCGACGATCAACACGGTGGTCCAGGCGGCGATCGGCTCGTCGGCTCGGGCGAGGTAGAGCTCAGTGCCCCCGCGAATCGACACCAGCACCTCACCCAGTGCGCCCGCCTCCCGAATCGGTGACGTGATGGTGCCCGTCATGCCCTGCACGGAATCGGTCATCGCGGGTGAACCTCCCTGTCTCGCACCGGATGCCGTCAGAGTACGGAGCGTCGGCTATAAGCGGGTAGCAAAATTCTTATTGACAGCATTCTGTCAAATATGACACCATACTGTCATGCCGATGAAAACAGTTCACGTAGCCGTCTACGACACCCTCGCCGACTGGGAGGTCGGTGCCGCCACCGCGCACATCGCCAATGGCGAGTGGCATCGGGAGCCGGGAACGTTCGAGGTCAAAACGGTCGGTCTCACCACCGAGCCGATCACCACGATCGGCCGAATGCGCATCACTCCAGACCTCGCCATCGCTGATATAGACCCCGCCGACAGTGCCATGCTGATCCTGCCCGGCGCCGACCTGTGGGAGGGCGATGACCTGAATGCCTTCGCGCACAAGGCGAGACAGTTTGTCGAGGCGGGCGTTCCGGTCGCGGGAATCTGCGGCGCCACCTTCGGGCTCGCCAAGGAAGGCCTGCTCGACGACTGCGCGCACACCAGCAACGTCGCGGAATATCTCGTCTACAGCGGTTATTCGGGCGCCGACCACTACGTCGACGCCCCTGCCGTCACGGACCGCGATGTGATCACCGCGGATGCCATGTCCCCCTTCGAATTCGCCCGCGAGATCTTCGCCCGCCTCGATCTCTACGAGCCGCATGTTCTCGACGCGTGGTACGCACTGTTCGCGCAGAAGGATCCGGCCGGGTACGCGGTGCTCGCCGGATACGAGGCCACCGAATGAAAGAAGGCGAACAAGAACTGTTCTCCACCGCGGCCATCACCTCGTTTCGCCTCAACGGCCAATTCCTCGCCATCGCTGAGGAATTGGCCGCGTCGGCCGGGCTCACCGCCGCCCGCTGGCAGGTGCTCGGCGCGGTGCTCACCGAACCACTGCCGGTCGCTGGTATCGCCCGCGCGATGGGCATCACTCGCCAGAGTGTGCAGCGCATCGCGGACCTGCTGGTCGGCGACGGTCTCTGTGAATACCGGCCGAACCCGGCGCACCGCCGGGCCAAATTGGTCGTCGCGACAGCGTCCGGCCGTGCGGCGGTGCAGCGCATCGATCCGCACCATGCGAAGATCGCGGATCGCCTCGTCGACGAACTCGGACCCACGGAGTTCGCAGCCACCGTCGCGGCGCTCACGAGACTCTCCGCGGCACTCGACGTGATCGCTGACGACAAAGCGTAGGGCCGCGTCTGTCGTCCGGATTGCCCTAACCGAGATAGGCATCCAGTGCACGGCGGATCACTTCGCCCTCGCCGACGTGGTCGGCTTGCGCACGTCGACTAAGGCGAGTACGCATCCCATCGGCCAGGCGTACCGAGGTGGTCGGCGTGCGGCCACCCCGACCCTCATCCTTGCGCGGTCGACCTCGCTTGAGTGCGGCAGGGTTGACGATCTCGACCGAGAGAACTTCATCGGCGGTCGGCGGATTGACCGCGTAGTCGTCTGCCATCGCTTCGTAGTCAGGCATCGGCTTTCCTTTCTGGGGCGAACGTCAGCGGCGCTGGTGCGCGTAGTTCGGTTCGAACAGGTGACCGATACCGATCTGTGCGACCAAGGACGGGCGCAGCATCATCGCGTGGAAGACGACCGGTATCGGCGGTGCCACATCGGCGATTACTTCAATATGGGGTTCACTGTCTGCAAGCGCACCGATGTGCAGCACCAAAGCAGCATCGTCGCGACGGGCGCGGATGGCTACGCGCAGGATCGGATAGGTCATGATCGCGGTGATCTCGGCAGCGTCGATGCCGTGTTTGGTAGCGCTGGCCAAGATCGTGATCTGCATGATTAATGGTACTACCTTTAATGGATAATGCAATACCATTTATCGGCAGTCTCACCCGCCGATCCTCCATCAGTGGGAGAGATTTGCTGCGAGTAGTTCTTCGAACGGGGTCGTGTCGGCATAGGGATCGGTCGGGCGGCTGGCGGTCCTGCCGAGCAGTAGCGCGCTGAATTCGTTTGCCGCGCGGTCTATTCGGTTGTTCAGCGCCTGGTCGGCGCCGTTTGCGCCCCAATCGGTCGAGGCCGCGTAGACCGCGGTGGGGACGACGATCGAGTGCAGGTAGGCGAACAGTGGGCGCACCGCGTGCTCGAGCGCCAGGGAATGACGCTCGGTGCCGCCGGTCGCGCCGGCCAGCACCGGCATCCCGGCGAGCGAATCCGGTTCCAGCACATCGAAGAAGGTCTTGAACAGGCCGCTGTAGGAGGCGCTGAAGATCGGCGTCACGGCGATCAGGCCGTCGGCGGTGACGACCTTGTCGATCGCCGCTCGCAGGGCCGGCGCCGGGAACCCGGTGAGCAGGTTGTCGGCGAGATCGCGAGCGTGATCGCGCAGGTCGACGAAGTCCACTTCGACCTCGGAGCCCTTCGCACGCAGCTCACGTGCTGCCGCGGCGGCCAATCGATCGGCCAGCAAACGTGTCGACGAAGGCTGCGAAAGCCCTGCCGACACCACGGCGATACGGGTTGTCATGAGATCACCTCCGTTGTGTGCGGGCCGCCGAGTGCGCGGCGCGGTGTGGATATCACGCACTGACCTCCGCCATGGTCTTGGCGGCGAGCAGCGAGTCGTGCGTCGGCGCGTCCGGGACGTGCGCCGGGCGTCCGGCCGCGAACTCCTTGCGCAACACCGGGATTACCTCCTCGCCGAGCAGGTCGAGCTGCTCGAGCACCGTCTTCAACGGGAGTCCGGCGTGGTCGACCAGAAACAGCTGGCGCTGGTAGTCGCCGAAGTGCTCGCGGAAGGTGAGCGTCTTCTCGATCACCTGCTCCGGGCTACCCACGGTGAGCGGGGTCTGCTCGGTGAAATCCTCGAGCGACGGGCCGTGCCCGTAGACGGGCGCGTTGTCGAAGTAGGGGCGGAACTCACGAACCGCGTCCTGAGAGTTCTTGCGCAGGAACACTTGTCCACCGAGGCCGACGATGGCTTGGTCGGCGCTGCCGTGGCCGTAGTGCTCGTAGCGGCGGCGGTACAGATCGATGAGCCGCTTGAAATGGTCGGTGGGCCAGAAGATGTGGTTGGCGAAGAAGCCGTCACCGTAGTACGCGGCCTGCTCGGCGATCTCCGGGCTGCGGATCGACCCGTGCCAGACAAACGGCGGCACATCGTCGAGCGGACGCGGCGTGGAGGTGAACGACTGCAGCGGCGTGCGGAACTTGCCTTCCCAGTTCACCACGTCTTCACGCCACAGCCGATGCAGCAGAGCGTAGTTCTCGACGGCCAGGGGGATGCCGTCGCGGATGTCCTTGCCGAACCACGGATAGACCGGGCCGGTGTTGCCGCGGCCGAGCATCAGGTCGACTCGGCCGTCGGCCAGGTGCTGCAGCATCGCGAAGTCCTCGGCGATCTTGACCGGGTCATTCGTGGTGATCAGCGTGGTCGAAGTGGACAGCATGATGTTGTCGGTGCGGCCCGCGATGTAGCCGAGCATCGTGGTCGGCGAGGACGGTACGAAGGGCCGATTGTGGTGCTCGCCCATCGCGAACACATCCAGACCCACCTCTTCGGCCTTCTGCGCGATCGCGACCATCGCCTTGATCCGCTCGGCCTCGGTGGGGGTGCGGCCGGTGGTGGGATCGGTGGTCACATCGCCGACGCTGAAGATTCCGAACTGCACGGGCCCTCCTTTGGTTGCCATGGCAACTATAACCAGGGAGGGCGGGAACCTATTCCGGTGAGACGCGGCTCACATGGCTACTCGGCGAAAGGGCGGCGGGTCCGGCCGATCAGGTCGGCCACCGAGTCCACCACCATCGTGGGCCGGAACGGGTAGGCCTCCACCGAGGACTTCGTCGAGATACCCGAGGTCACCAGCACCGTGCGCAGGCCCGCCTCGAGGCCCGCGATCACGTCGGTGTCCATCCGGTCGCCGATCATCACCGTCGATTGGGAATGCGCGCCGATCCGGCGCAGCGCCGAGCGCATCATCAGCGGATTCGGCTTGCCGACGTAGTACGGCTCCTTACCGGTGGCCCTGGTGATGAGGGCCGCGACCGAACCCGTGGCGGGCAGGACACCGTCGCGGGAGGGGCCGGTGGCGTCGGGGTTGGTGGCGATGAACTTGGCGCCGCGATCGACCAGGCGGATCGCGGTGGTGATGGCCTCGAAGGAATAGGTGCGGGTCTCGCCGAGCACCACGTAGTCGGGATCGCTATCGGTGAGCACGTAGCCGATCTCGTGCAGCGCGGTGGTGAGGCCGGATTCGCCGACCACATACGCGGTGCCGTTGGGGCGCTGGTCGTCGAGGAAGGTCGCCGTGGCCAGCGCCGAGGTCCAGATCGACTCCTCGGGGATGTCGAGGCCGGTGTGGCGCAGGCGGGCCTGCAGGTCGCGGGGGGTGCGGATCGAGTTATTGGTGAGCACGAGGAACGGGATCTCGTTGGCGCGCAGATCGGCGAGGAACTCGTCGGCGCCGGGGATCAGCTGATCCTCGTGCACCAGCACGCCGTCCATGTCGGTCAGGTACGACAAGATCTGCTCATCCTTGGTGGTCACCAGTTAATTGTCCGCTAAAACCTGGCGTGGTGGGAGACGAAACAGCGCTCGTGTTCAGCTGCAATCTGGTCGAACAGCCGCAAGCAGCAGCACTATCGCGGCCTGATCGCTGGCATGGATCGAAACATGTCATACCGCTATGGCATGGTGGTCGGTGTTGGTGAGCGACACCGAAACTCAGAGGGAGGGGGTTGATCGCTGATGGCTAGGTTCGACATCCCCGACGGATGGACGATGCAGGCCTACCGATTCGCGCTCGACCCCACCCCACGACAACAACCGGTACTCCGATCACATTGCGGTGCATCCAGGTTCGCGTTCAACCACATGCTCACCTTGGTCAAAGCGGTGATCGACCAACGCTCCGCTGAACGCAGCTACGGGATCTCCGAGACCGAACTGACCCCGTCGATCGGCTGGTCACTACCCGGACTCCGCAAAATATGGAACCAGCGTAAACACGAGCACGCGCCGTGGTGGGCGGAGAACTCGAAAGAGGCCTACAACACCGGACTCGATGGCCTCGCCCGGTCGCTCGATAACTGGACTGCCTCCCGAACCGGTCTGCGAGCCGGTAAACCGGTCGGGTTCCCGAGATTAAAAACCGCGGCCCGGTCACGGCGGTCCGTTCGATTCACCACGGGGACGATCCGGGTCGAGCCCGACCGCCATCACATCGTCCTTCCACGGGTCGGGCGGCTCAAAACACATGAGTCGACCCGCAAACTCGCCCGCCGGGTCGAGGCGGGAACCGCGCGCATCCTCTCCGCCACCCTCGCCCAGGATTCGCGTCGCCGCTGGTACGTCTCATTCCAAACCCTCGTCACGGCCAAAGCCCGTCCCGGGCATGCCCGCCGGTCACCGCACCCGGTGGTCGGGGTCGACGTCGGGGTCAAAGCCGACGCGCTGCTGGTGATCGCGGCCCCTGACGGTTGCGAGGTCGCCCGTGTTCGAGCGCCGAAACCCTCAACTGCCATGCAGGCGCGGCTGCGGGTATTGCAACGGCGGGCGGCGCGTCAGCAGGGCCCCTATGATCCGGTTACGAAAACCCGGCGGAGGCCATCGAAGCGGTGGCAGGCCACCACGGCACGGATCGCCCGTATCCACGGGCGGGCCGCCGCAGTCCGCCGCGACGTTCTCCACAAGATCACCACTGAACTGGCCCAGCAGTACCAGGTGATCACCGTGGAAACTCTGAACGCGGCCGGGATGCGGTCCGCGGGCGGTGCCCGGAAGAAGGGGTTGAACCGGGCGCTCGCTGACGCGGCCCTCGCTCAGGTCCGGCAGATGTTGGCCTATAAAACTCGCTGGTACGGGTCGATCCTGGTGGAAGCTGACCGGTGGTTTCCGAGTTCGAAGACGTGTTCGGGGTGTGGTGGGCGAAAGCCAAGCCTGACCCTCGCCGACCGCGTCTATAGCTGTGAGTCATGTGGTCTGTCGATTGATCGTGATCGTAATGCCGCGATCAACCTCGCCCGACTCGGCGAGACCCGCCTGTCCAGGGTGGGTGAACAGGGTTGCGCCGGCAGTGGGTCGGTGCCAGGACGTGGAGCCATCCGCAAGTCCGAGCCCGCGCGAGCGGGCGAGGCAGGAGGCCGTGAAACGTCTACCCCGTACAAGCTATGGTTGGCTTCGGCGGGGACCGCTTCACCGCAAGGTGAGGCTGCCTGATGGAGCAGACTAAAGGTTGCTCATGAGAAGGCAACGGTCAACGGACGACAGGAGTGGCTGGAATGGTTGAGCTCAAGCTCGGGTACAAGGCATCGGCAGAGCAGTTCGGGCCGCGAGAGCTGGTCGAACTAGGCGTCGCCGCCGAGCAGCACGGTCTCGACAGTGCGACCGTCAGCGACCACTTCCAGCCGTGGCGCCACGACGGCGGCCACGCGCCGTTCTCGCTGGCCTGGCTGGCGGCCGTCGGCGAACGCACCGATCGCATCCAGCTCGGCACCTCCGTGCTCACCCCCACCTTCCGCTACAACCCGGCCGTGATCGCGCAGGCCTTCGCCACCATGGGCTGCCTGTACCCGGGCCGGGTGATGCTCGGTGTCGGCACCGGTGAGGCGCTCAACGAGATCGCCACCGGCTACAAAGGCGAATGGCCCGACTTCAAGGAACGTTTCGCTCGACTGCGCGAAGCGGTGAACTTGATGCGCGACCTGTGGACTGGCGAGCGCACCGATTTCGAGGGCGAGTACTACCACACCGTCGGCGCCTCCATCTACGACGTCCCCAAGGGCGGAATCCCCGTCTACATCGCCGCGGGCGGCCCGGTGGTCGCAAGGTACGCCGGCCGCGCGGGCGACGGTTTCATCTGCACCTCGGGCAAGGGCATGGACCTCTACACCGAGAAGCTGCTGCCCGCCGTCACCGAGGGCGCCGCGAAGGTCGACCGCAACGTCGCCGACATCGACAAAATGATCGAGATCAAGATCTCCTACGACACCGATCCCGAACTCGCACTACAGAACACCCGCTTCTGGGCCCCACTCTCCCTGACTCCCGAACAGAAGCACGACATCACCGACCCCATCGAAATGGAAAAGGCCGCCGACGCCCTCCCCATCGAACAGGTAGCCAAGCGCTGGATCGTCGCCAGCGACCCTGACGAAGCCGTCGCCCAAATCAAGCCCTACCTCGACGCAGGTCTCAACCACCTGGTCTTCCACGCCCCCGGGCACGACCAACTCCGTTTCCTCGACTTGTTCAAGCACGACCTGGCACCCCGCCTCCGCGCGCTGGGCTGAGATCGCGAGTGACCTGAGCAGGATCGGCCCCGGTCTGCCGCATGCTTCGGCATGCGGCGCGGGGACCGTAGACAATAGTAGATAATTTTCGGCTAGACTGAGTTCGTGAAGTCGATCAGTGTCGGCGAACTCCGCCAGAATCCGTCCGCCATGGTCGCCGATGTCGAGTCGGGCGAGGTCTATGAGTTGACGCGCCACAACCATCGGGTCGGCTACATCGTCCCCGCGGTCTCGTCCACCCAGATCATCAGGCGCGCGGTCGATGGTGGGGCGAGCACGAGCACCATCGCCCGGCATGAACTCCGCAGCGCTGCGTCTATCGACGAACTCCTCGAGTCCGAGAAGGGCGAGTGGTGAGGGCCTATTACCTCGACACCTCAGTAGCCATGCGGATCATGCTGGGACATTCCATCGAAGCCGCGCGATGGTTCGACAATGCCACCGCGGACAAAGAGTGCCGGATTGTCTCTTCACGACTGTTGCGCACCGAGATCACTCGCGTCCTTCGCAGAGAAGGCCTACCCGTACTCGACCGAGGTCAGATCATCGACCACATCGACGTCATTCCGATCGATCACGCTGTTCTGAACGAAGCCGAAGCGATCATCTCGCACATCCGAACACTCGATGCGATTCACCTGGCGTCTGCGCTGCGCAGCGGCTTGGAAGATCTGACGGTGGTAACCCACGACAAGAACATGGCCACTGTCGCAGGACAACTCGGATTCGCGGTCTTCGACCCGGTCCAGTAGATGATCTACGAGTCCGACGTCGACCTGCCGAGCTAGGAACCTTCGACAGGTCGACTCGGGACATTCGAACGACGCTAGCTCAACGCGTGGTCAAGGTCGCCAAGGAGATCTTCGAAGTCTTCCAAACCAACCGAGGGCGAACTACGCCGTCGAACAAGGGCCAATGGACCGTCACCTCCGATTCATCCGTTAGCAGTCCACGGTACCCAGGAAGCCAACTCCGATTCGCGTGACGGCGAGCCGTCCCACGGCTGCTTGTAGAACTCGTTGGCGATAACCCCGGCGTAATCTTTCGAACTATTCTTGGGCGTCAAATTTGAAACGTACAGCTCGGAAACAGGAGAATTATAGGGCATCTTCTTAACCACGTGCGCAACTTCGGTCGCCGCTGGCCGCAGATCGTCGAGCTTGCCTTGAGAATTGACCACTGACAGATAGACATTAACACCCAGCATGCCAGTTTTATCGTTTCTATTGATACTCACATTGTATACACAATAGCCCGAAGGTAGCGCGTCGGAATCATCTATCGCCTTCCTGGTCTCTTGTTCGAACTCTTTCGATTCCAGCTTTGCCGTCGCGACTTCACACTTTTCGGAGCCACCGTCCGTGGACGTGCAACCGGTCGCAACTATCGATGTCACAGCAACGGAAACAGCCAACCAAATTGCCGTTCGAAACGTATTAGACATTAATCTTCGCCATCCAATTCCCAGCCATCATCTTTATCATTATACTCACGCGTATTCGGAGTGGGCCACACAGAATTCCCGTGCGCGTCAACAGACAATCCGCTCGGACTTCTAATCATATTCTGAAGCTCATTAGACGCTATCCAAACCTTCGTTTGAACCTCAGCGAAGTTGGTAATTAATTCCACGACCAACTCGACAGCGGCAGTAATTGCCGCATTTGCGGTCGGCAAAGCGAATGGAACCGCAGCACCCGCTGTTGAGGCCGACTCTGCAGCGAACTCCACCGCCGCCGAAATGACCGTCGCGAGCTTGTCAATCAATGCTTTATAGAGAACGCGTCCCTCCTCAGCGATTGTCAACAGCTCATCATGAACACTCTCGCAGAGAGTTACAATCGCGGTCATCGCGGCCGCCTGATACCCCCTCGATTCCTTGAAAGATTTGTACGCACTTCCGTCCCAGTTGCCTTCCAGATTGAATTCCTCCGAGTTTTGCCTCGCGTAAACGGCCCCGACTGGGCTACCTACCTGCTGCCATTTCGATGCATAGTCAACAAACAGCCACGGGGCGAACATCCCCTCGACTGCTTCCTTGATCTTCTCGATCAGCTTCTTCAGCTGCTCTTGGACCTCGTCTCGGGTGTCGGTCAGAGCCCAGTATGTCGCCATGCTTACCCAACGAACTCGATCAAAGCCTTCATTGATCTCGGCAGGCATCTCGTCGAGTCGCTCTACACTTTTCGAAAACTCCTCACGAAGTGTGGTCAGGGATTCTTGCGTCAATTCCGGAAATGGGCTCATTATATCGAGAAATCCATATCTCCAGCGAGACGGTTTGTCGCCTGGACCTGTTCAGCCTGCTGTTCGCCGAAGCTGATCACTGCCGCGTGCAAGGCGTTGCCAATCTGTTCGGCGACCGGTTCCGATTCCCTAAGCCTGTCCTGAATATATGTGGCCGCTTTGCTGTAAGAACTCCACGCGCCAATAAACAATGGACCAAACTGCACAGCCGTGTACTTCAAAGCATCGATCGACCCAGCCGCAGATTTCAGGCCTGGAGATACTTCAGATAACCAGACCTTAGATACTTTCTCAAGCTCGTCGAGTTCGACCTTAAGATTCTTCGTCATCCAATACTCCCCATGAGTAGCTTTTCGTGACGGACCACTCTAGCAATCAAGGCTTGATCGGTTTCGCTATCCAGATCGGCGCTGTGCTCCAATTTGGGCGCTCCCGCTCGCGCACGATTACAGCAATTTATAATATCGATTGCAATATGATCCGGATCGGTCAGATATCCCCAATCAGGATCAATATTGACCGATATCAGTTTGGCAGAGGTTGCCGTAACAGTCAATCCCACGATTCCACTGCTATTCCGACCAGGCCCATGAAATGTGCGCGCCGTCGGCTGGAATATTGCAGAGTAAATTTCTTGAAACTCCGCCGATGTATTTGTTCGCAAAAGAATTGGTGCGGCGAGCCTCAGCGTCGGCGGTCGACTCAGAACCCTACTCGGATCCGCTACTTGAGAGGCCTTCTCGAATACGGCGTGCATATAAGCATCCATAATCGATTTCCCATAATCCGATGGTTCGAAGAGGTTCTTCCATTGGCGCCCAATCTTGATCTGCGTGGGAAGCCGGTCCATGTTCAGTTGCACGTTAACTAGTGCAGACTTCTGGAATGGATTTTCAACCCTAGGTTCAGAGTTGGCACTCACTTCGTTGTCCGCAGGCGACGTAGACGCCCTGCCCATCCCCCGTCCATCTAGATTCGCCTGGTTATCCAGATGCGAGGGAGCCGACCGGGCGACGGGTTGTTCTTCCCAATATTCATCGTCGGGGTCGTCATAATGATTGAACCACCCTTGTGTCACAGTCGGTTTCCCCGCTTATTCATATTTCCGGCTTCTCTCACACTCAAGCTGCCTCCTTTGGTCACGATTCTTGATATGAAACGGTCAACTGTCTCGGTGTTCAATCCGCCGTCTCAGCTCGTTATCAATCAACTTGGTCATTTGTTCGGCTAGATGCGAACAGTCCCCTGGCTCAATCTCTATTCGCTCACTATTTCTGCGTTGGAGGTATCGGCCGTCGTCCGCATAGTCCAGCCATTCGATGATGTGGATGGGCGCGGATTGATGGTGGTGGTCACCAGCACGGACGGCTGCCGATCCTGAACCAGTTAATGGCCGACTAATGAACCGCTGATATCGCTCGTGAGGAGAGCTACGGGCAACGTCGGTGAAGTAGGTGCCGAAGTCGGGCTCAAGATCCCGCGTGTAGAATTCCTTGGCTGATTGTCGGCCAGGAGAACAATTCGGGATGCAATTCGCGATCCCGTTGCCGAGGTTTTCGGGTCGCCCTCGTCGGACCCAGATCGGACCCTCGACGCCATTTACTGCGGTTTGGGCCGCGATGACCGCGGAGCCGCGGCTTCGCACACCTAGGATTCGGTAGGTGCGGGTGGTGGGGCCATCGGCGCCTGTCTCGCCTGATGCTTCGATGCGCAAGTCAGCAGTAGCAAGAGTGTGCAGGACAAGTTCGATCGCATTCGACTCCTCTTTCGAGTACCCCGTACGAACGGACCGGCCGTGTGCGTCGAACTCCTCGCGATAGCGGAAGCGACTGGCGAAGTGCAGGGGGCGGGGGAAGCGGTCGCGACCGTCATTGAACCAGAGTCCAGCGAAATCGTCTGGTTCCCAGAACCATTCAGACATCGGATGATCTGTCTCGTGGTGGGTTCGCGGACGGATACTGACTGCCGAGGACCCCGCCTTCGACTACGAAACCACGGTCGCCGATGAGCTCATCCGCGTTGGCCTCGTTGATCAAGTAGTCAGGAATAGCGTGCTCTGCCTGGTCGTCTTTTCCGCGCCCGGCACCAGCGCCCATCATGCCTGGCATGCCAGACATCCCGCGAGTGCCAGCCGCAGCACCTGCAGCAGCACCACCAGCGGATACCGTGGCTGCCAGCGCCCCTGCCTGCGGGGACCCTGGAATTGCCTGTCCAGGGGCACCTGCGCTGGGAGCGACGCTGCCGCCTGGTCCGGTCCCCGTTCCTGGACTACCGCTGGAACCTGGGGTTCCGCCAACCCCTGGGGAGCTGGGGGTGGCCGAAGCTGGTGTGGTCGGCGTGGTGGACGGCGAGGTCGACGTTTGGTCGGTACCCGATGAGGAGTCGGATGTGTCCTCATCGTCAGTGGACCCCGGGATCCGACGTAGACGGATCCTCGGCGGCGGAGTCCTCGGCAGGTGTTTCTGGTGTTGCTGCCGGGTCGTCAGGAGCATCGGTCGATGGCTGCGTGCCGGTGGAGTCAGTGTTCGGCTTGCCTCCACCGTTGTCCGTGGTGATGCCAACCGGCTTGTCACCCGGGTCATTCTGTTGCTGGGTGGGATTGGTCGGCCGCGGTAAGATCGGGATCGCGCCGTCGGTGCCGGCGAAGGGCATCACGTACTTGTTGTCCATCACCTCACGCGCTTGGTTCTCGGCTTCCTCACGCTGACCTCGAACAACCGCCTTGTTCCAAGGCATGCTGTCCAGAAAGCCTGGGTCCACTTCACCGGGAAGCGCCGATTTCGTGTTCACTGCGGATGTTGCTGCGGCGGCGACTTGCTCACTCATCGAAGTGAAGGCAGGCGTGAGTTTGTCTGCGTCGGTGGTGTATTGGCGAATCGCGTTGATCGAGGCATCCGCTGAACTGCCTTCCCAGGCCGACGCGATCGAGACCTCCATCCGCTGCCGAAACTGTTCGAGTGCTTGCGTCCATTGGGTGCCGGACTCACGGTATTTCGCTGCCGCGCCGTTGGCTGGCTCGGTGGCGATCCGTTCGAACGCGCTCAGGATGTCCTGATGCTTCCAGTTGGGTGGATATTCCGTGGTGGGTGGGATCTGTTTGCCCTCGGTGCCGGTCATTTCGCGCCTGCCTGTGCGAGTGCGGCGGCTTCAGCGTTGAAGCGGGTGGCCCACTCCTCGTCAGCGGCCATGAACCGGTCACGGATCAATTGGTGCAAGGTGCGGATGTCCTCGACGATGACGTAGTGCTCTTCGAGTACGTCGTAGAAGGAGTCGTCGCTGCCACGGGCCTTGTTGCGGAAGCGGTGCGCCATAACGCGGGCAGAGGATAAGCCGGACTCTGCGTTGTCACCGAAACCCCAGGTGCTGATATTGGAAATATCGGTCATGGTCTGCTGGATCTGCCGAATCACGGTTTCGAATTCGGTGCACTCACGATCGAGGCGAGCGAACTCCTCGGGTTCCATGCGCAGATTCAAGGCGCCGCTCCGCGCTTCCTCGATCAGACCTGTAAACGGACTCTTGGTTTCCCCGGACACCACTTTCCCTCCCCGTTCCGTATGATGTTGTGGCTCAGAGACTGTCCGGAATCGACGGCGCGATCTTCTCGGTCAGTGAGCGTGCGATCTCGCACGAGTCCAGGTGGCCGGTATCTCGACCTGACGGCGGATTTACCACGTTGATCTCCATGCTCCCGCCACGCACTGCGACGTTGACGTCGCATACGTCCTTGGTGCTGCGGCCAGCGTCCTGGCGCCAAGCGATCGCCTCACGGCCTCCGACGGTGAACTCGTTCGACTCCGGGAGCTTGCGGTCTCGCACCATCGCAACGGTGAGGTTCGTCATCCGCACGCTCATCGCGTATCCGCCACCGCCGACGTATACCCAGTCGCAGCCCTTCCAGACGACGCCCCCCGGCGCCTCGGTGAGGTCTGACTTCTTCGAGCCCAGCTTTTCGTCGGTGATTACTTGCGTTGGGATATCGGCGCAAGGATCGAAGCCGGTCGGCACGTCTTTGGCGAGTTCACGCCCGTTGACCGACAGGGCGCTTGTCGGAGCAGAACCGCCGTCCGTAGACTCGCCTTCGCATCCGAGCAGCGCGGCAGCGACCGCGACCAAAACGGGGGCAACCATCACATATTTGGGCCTGACCAGGCGATTCATGCGTCCCCTCCCGTGCACGACAGGGGAAGACTAAGCCCCCCCCCCCCGAAGTTTCGTCAAGCCGCACCGTCTCCATCGTGGCCATATCGACCGCGGGACATCGCCGAACTCACCATCGAGGATTTCGAGTCGCCGAGCCTCTTTCAGCACTCACCGACGCTGACCTCAGGTGGTGTCGCCACTGCCGCAGGGTTGGTGATTGATCTGCCGCTGCCTCGACACGAGGAATCTCAGTACAACACGCCGGTTGATCTGACTATCACGAAGATAAACACACATTATCTGCGGTTTTTCTGCCGTTTATCCGTAGCATCGGGTGATGTTCGAGCCGAGGTTCACGATCAGCCCCGCGACGGCGACAGCGCTGATGGCCATCGAGGCCGATCGGCAGGTGATCATGGAACTGCCGATCAATGTCGATGTTCTCGCAGGGCTTCGCGAGACCGCACGACTCGCGGCCACCCACTACTCCACGCAGATCGAGGCAACCGGCTTACCCTGCCGCAGGTTGCCGAAGCGCTGGCAGGCAACCACTTTCCGGGGCGTGAACGCGATGAGGCGGAGGTGCGCAACTACTACCGCGCGCTCGAGCGCATCGAAGCTGCGGCCACCACGCCCGGCCCAATCGCAGAGGCGGACTTACAGCGTGTCCATGGGCTTGTCATGTACGGGAAATGCACCCCAACTCCATACCGCCCCGGCCAGAACGTAATTCGCGAAGGGGCGTCCGGAGGTGTCGTATATATGCCGCCCGAGGCATCTGATGTACCGGACTTGATGGCGGGTCTGTTCGACTGGATCAACACTCAGATAGACACGCGGAAACTGCCTGCCCCCTGATCGCTGCGCTCACTCACTACCAATACGCCACAATCCACCCGTACTACGACGGCAACGGCCGGACAGCGCGTCTGCTCACGACGCTGGTGCTGCACCGCGCGGGCTATGGGCTCAAGAGCATCTATTCGCTGGACGAGCACTATGCCCGCAATCTGTCCGACTACTACGCCGCATTGACGGTCGGACCTTCACACAACTACTACCTCGGCCATGCCGAAGCAGACCTCACCAGCTTCCTCGACTTCTTCTGCGAAAGCATGGCGGCGGCACTGGGATCGGTGCGTGCCCGCGCGGCCGACGTCGCCCAGAACCCCCGAAACGCGACACGTCGACGATGCCGCCACGCTCCGCACACTCGATCCTCGACTACGTCGGCTACTCGAACTCTTCCGAATCAGCGTAGTAGTCACCACATCCGACATCGCCACGCACCTGGGAATCAGTGTGCGCACCGCGAACACGTTGGTGCGCAAGTGGATCGCGGACGACTTCCTCGAAATCGACGACCCTTCCCGAAAGAGTCGGACCTACCGTCTCGCCCCGCGCTATGAGCGGATGGTCAGTCCGTAGACTTCCGCCACCAGACCTCCCGCCTCTTCCGCTGCACCCGTGGTTGATCTGCCGCTATCGACAGGATCACGCGCGGCACAAACCGGGGTTGGTGGTCACGGTTTGGCGTAGTCTGGCGTCATGTCGCCACCGCGCAATGACGCCCCGCGGCTGGTGACGGCCGAGGAATTTCTAGACGGGCCCGCAGATGCGTTCGGCGAGATCCATGACGGTGTGATGGTCGAATGTATGGCGCAGGGTCCCGTGCACGATCGCGTGGTGCATCGGCTCCGATCGGCGCTGGAGTACGGCATCGACCCGAACGGGCCATGCCGCGAAGTACACGGTGACACACCGATGCGGCTCGCCGATAGCGACAATACTGACCCAGCACGTCGGCTGCGCGCACGATATCCGGACCTGATCCTGCGGGACTGTTCCGACGGCCCTTACGACGCGCAACACGTCGCCGACCAAGCACTGATCGTTGTCGAGGTGACGTCGGAGGGCACGATCGACAACGACATCGGTATCAAGCGTGAGCTCTATGCTCGCGCGGGTATTCCGGTGTACCTGATCGTCCATTTCGACAAGGACTGGCAGCACATCGCCATGATCGAGGAGCTGCGTCTCGACTGGTCAGGACGACGGTATGTCGGCTGGACCAAGCACACCGATGCCCTGGTTCTGACCGAGCCGGTCAGAGTAGCCATCATGTTCGAGGATCTTCAGAGTCCGCTGCCGCGTCGTCCGTGAGTCCGCTCAAAACAGCAGGCCTAGAACCCATTCGAAGAATTTGGCGATCAGACGGAGGAGTGGGCAGCCAAGGGTCATCCCGCCGGAGGTGGCTCGTTTTCGACAGGCTGACCTTTGGCACAGCCTGCGGCTAGCTCAGCGCGTGATCGAGGTCGCCGAGGAGATCTTGGAGGTCTTCCAGGCCGACCGAGATGCGTACTACCCCGTCGGACAAGCCGATTGAGGCTCGACCCTCAGGGCCCATGGCTCGGTGGGTGGTGGTGGCGGGGTGGGTGATCATCGTTTTGGCATCGCCGAGGTTGTTGGAGATGTCGATGAT
Source organism: Nocardia sp. NPDC058480 (assembly GCF_042720495.1). Taxonomy (NCBI): domain Bacteria; kingdom Bacillati; phylum Actinomycetota; class Actinomycetes; order Mycobacteriales; family Nocardiaceae; genus Nocardia; species Nocardia sp. NPDC058480. The sequence goes on from NZ_JBHXMN010000001.1 coordinate 1,105,240, forward strand.
GCGGAGGCGGTTGAGGACCTCGAAGGCTTGTTTCTTGCCGTCTTCGCCGTTGAGGGCGAAGGTGACGACAGTGCCGCCGCCGGACATCTGTTCCTTGGCCAGTGCGTGTTGTGGATGTGATTCCAGGAAGGGGTATTTCACCCAGTCGACCGAACTCTTGGTCTCCAGGAATTCGGCCACTCGCAGGGCCGACTCGGTGGCGTGGCGCACGCGCAACGGCATGGTTTCCAGACCCTTGAGCAAGGTCCATGCGTTGAAGGGGCTCAGGGCTGGGCCGGTGTGGCGCATCAGGGTTTTGACGGGGCCGTCAATGTAATCCTGGGCGCCGAGGATGGCGCCGCCGAGAACGCGGCCCTGGCCGTCGATGTGTTTGGTGCCGGAGTAGACGACCACGTCGGCGCCGAGTTCGAAGCCGCGCTGGAGCAAAGGAGTGGCGAAGACGTTGTCCAGCACCACCTTCGCGCCCGCGGCGTGGGCGAGCTCGGTGACCTTGCGGACATCGACGAGGGTCTGCATCGGGTTGGCGGGGGTCTCGAAGAAGACGGCCTGGGTGGGAACGGAGAGGGCCTGCTCCCACTGTTCGAGGTCGTCACCGTCGACGAAAACGGTTTCGATGCCCCAGCGCGGGAGGATCTCGTTGCAGACCACGAAACAGGAACCGAACAGGCTGCGGGCGGCGACGAGTCGGTCGCCTGCCTTCAGCAAGGCACCGAGCGCGGTGAACACCGCCGACATGCCGGACGCGGTCGCGAAGGCCGCCTCGGCGCCGTCGAGCAGCCGGATGCGCTCCTCGAACATCGCCACGGTCGGGTTGCCGAAGCGGGAGTAGACGAAGTGCTCGACGTCGCCGGTGAACGCGGCTTCGGCGGCTTCGGCGCTCTCGTAGACGAAACCCGAGGTCAGGTACAGCGCCTCGGACGTCTCGTCGAAGCCGGAACGGCGCAGACCGCCACGCACGCCGAGCGTGGCGGGACCGACGCCCTCGGGCAGTGGCTTGTCGAAAGAACCACCGGTGATCATGCTTTTCTCCTTATGCCTGACGCCACGGCAGGCCGACCGCGCGCCAACCGGTGCTGCCGCGCTGACCGAACGCGTCGGGACCACCTTCGAAACCGTCGAGCACGTTGTAGGACGGTGCCACGCCCGCCGCCGTCGCCAGGTTCGCCGCGTGCGCGGAACGCTGACCCGAGCGACACAGGAACACCACCGGTGCGTCATCGGGGCGACCGGCGAGCGCCTGCTCGAGCTGCACGCCGAACGCCGGGTTGCGCGTGCCGGTGCCGTCGACCCACTCGATGAAGTGGGCCGGGCGTTCGATCGAGCTGGTGTCGGGAATGCCGATGTGTGCCCACTCGCCTTCGGTGCGCACGTCGACCAGCACGGCGCCGGGGTGCTCGGTGAGCAGCTCCCACGCCTTCTCAGGGGTGATGTCGCCGGCGTAAGTCATGTCGATCCTCCTGCGTGAATCCGCTCTTGCCGTGCCGGAAATCCCCGAACACACGGCCAGGTCGTCACCCGGAGCACCCCACCGCGGAGGAGGGTTGCCGACCAGCGAGCCGGGGCTTGACGCTGGCACTCATGACCTTGCGATCTGAGATTGCCTCGGCACCGGTCATCGTGTCAAACGATTCAGAAGCTGCACACCAGCCACGCGCTGTCGACGCGGGCGAGTTTCCATGTGTTGGTCGACGGATTGCCGTTGACCACGAGGGCGGCGTCGATTTTGGCGCGATCGCCGTTGACGGTCGCGTTCTGGAAGCCCTTACCGTCGATCGTGACAGTGGATTTCGGGCCACCGAGCTGTTCGGTGAGGCCGGATTTCTCCTCGTCGAAGCCGGGGCAGGCCACACCGGTCGGCGGACGGAGGTCGCTGCGCGAGCGTGCGTCGATATAGTTGGTGACGGCGGCCGCGAGACGGTCGGCCTCTGTGACATTTTTCTCAGCGGGTGAGAGCAGTCCGCCCGCCACGATGCCGATGAGCACGATGATCGCGATCACCGCGGCCGCGACGAACGGGACGATGGAACGCTTGTCGGTCTGATCCACCACTACGGGCTGGTCATCCGAGCCTGTTTGCTCCTCGTTCATGCTCTAATCCTGACAGACCCGCGCGGGCAGCCACACCGCGCGCCGGGTGCCCGCGTCGCCGCAGCTAGAATCGCCTTGATTGCGTCGGCTGCCGCGTGGGATGGCAGCTGCCAGTAAGCCGGTATACCGACTTAGCCTAAGCTAAGTTGACGCCGTCAAATCAGTTCTCGACCAAAGGGTGCGCGTAGATATGACCGAACAGAGTGCAGCGACTCGCCCACTTCGCATTGCGATCGTGGGTGCGGGACCGGCCGGTATCTACGCCGCCGACGCCTTGATGAAGTCCGATGCCGACGTGAGCATCGACCTCTACGAGCGCATGCCCGCGCCCTTCGGCCTGATCCGCTACGGCGTCGCCCCCGACCACCCGCGGATCAAGGGCATCATCACCGCCCTGCACAAGGTCCTCGACAAAGACCAGGTCCGACTGCTCGGCAACATCGACTACGGCACCGACATCACCCTCGACGACCTGCGCCAGTTCTACGACGCGGTCATCTTCTCCACCGGCGCCAACGCCGACCGTGCCCTGGCCATCCCGGGTATCGACCTCGACGGTTCCTACGGTGCCGCCGACTTCGTGTCCTGGTACGACGGCCACCCCGACGTCCCGCGCGCTTGGCCCCTCGAGGCCGAGAAGGTCGCCGTCCTCGGTGTCGGCAACGTCGCCCTCGACGTCGCCCGCGTGCTCGCCAAGACCGGTGACGAACTGCTCCCGACCGAGATCCCGCCGAACGTCTACGAAGGCCTCAAGGGCAACAAGGCCCTCGAGGTCCACGTCTTCGGTCGTCGCGGCCCCGCCCAGGCCAAGTTCACCCCCCTCGAACTGCGCGAACTCGATCACTCGCCGACGATCGAGGTCATCGTCAACCCCGAAGATATCGACTACGACGAAGGCTCCGAAGCCGCCCGCCGCAACTCCAAGCAGGTCGACATGGTCGCCAACACCCTGGAGCAGTGGGCCATCCGCGACCACGGTGACCGCCCGCACAAGCTGTTCCTGCACTTCTTCGAGTCCCCTTCGGAGGTACTCGGCGAAGACGGCAAGGTCACCGGCCTGCGCACCGAGCGCACCCAGCTCGACGGCACCGGCAACGTCAAGGGCACCGGCAACTACACCGACTGGGACATCCAGGCCATCTACCGCGCCGTGGGTTACCTCTCGCAGAACGTCACCCAGCTGCCGTTCGACGATCAGGCAGGCACCGTGCCCAACGAGGCCGGTCGCGTGATCTCCGACGACTCAGCCGTTGGCGACGCCCGGTTCATGCCCGCCACCTACGTGACCGGCTGGATCAAGCGCGGCCCGGTCGGCCTGATCGGCCACACCAAGGGCGACGCCAACGAGACCATCGCCTGCCTGCTCGACGACGCCAAGGCCTTCGCTCCCGCGCCCAAGCCCGAGCTCGATGCCGTCACCGAGTTCCTCGAGGGCAAGGGCATCCCGTTCACCACCTGGGCAGGCTGGTACCGCCTCGACGCCCACGAGCGCGCCCTCGGCGAGCCCGAAGGCCGTGAGCGCGTGAAGGTCGTCGAACGCGAGGACATGCTGCGCGCGTCCGAGCCGAACAAGGCCTGACACCGCCGCGGCCACACGGCACGCAACCCCGCACGACCCGACCTCGAGGAGGGTCCGCCGCGAAGCGGCGGTTCGCGGCCGTCCCGCTGTTGCGGACTCGAAAGCGCTACGCCGAAGGCGTTAGTCTCGAGTCCGCAACAGCGGGACCGGCGGGGCCGCGAACTCGAGCGTGCCAGCGCTCCAAAGATAAGGCATTCTGTACAAGTGTTCGATGCCCACGTCCACATCATCGATCCGCGGTTTCCGCTGATCGAGAACGAAGGCTATCTACCCGAGCCCTACGTGATCGATGACTATCGAAAGCGCATGGGGCACTTCGATGTCCGCGGCGGTGCTGTCGTCAGCGCGTCTTTTCAAGGCGCCGATCAGACGTATCTGAAGGCAGCACTGTCCGCGCTCGGTCCCGACTGGGTCGGCGTGACCCGGCTGGATCTCGATGCCACCGACGACGAGATCCTCGAGTTGAACAAAGCCGGTGTGCGCGCACTGCGGTTCAATCTCAAGCGCGCTGCCGCCGACATCACCGAGATGACGTTGCAGGCGTTGCGCGCGCACGAGCTGGCGGGCTGGCACGTCGAGCTCTACATCGACGGTCAGATGCTGGCCTCGCTGCAACCGGTGATCTCGAAGCTGCCCGCGCTCTCGATCGACCATCTCGGCATGTCCGAGGAGGGTTTGCCGTACCTGCTCGATCTGGTGGACCGCGGCGCCAGAGTGAAGGCGACCGGGTTCGGGCGGGTCGAGATGGATGTGGCCGAGACGCTGCGGCGCATCCATGCGGTCAATCCGAGTGCGCTGATGTTCGGCAGCGATCTGCCCGGCACGCGCGCCGGTAGGCCGTTCGAGGAGCGCGATGTGGACCTGATCCGCCAGGTGGTCGGCGCGGATATGCACGCGGTACTCGAGGACAACGCCCGCGAGTTCTACCGCCTGCCCGCCGTGCGCCGCGACCAGGTGCCGCCCCCGCGCGTCGAGAACCCGACGATCCCGATCCCCCGCAACCTGCTGCCCGGCGCGGACGAGCACACCCGCCCGCTGCCGGTTATCGAATAGCCGGTTCTCGGCCGCCTCGATCTGGACTGACCAAAGGGTGCGACGAAGGGGTGCCCGGCGGGAGGGAAGATCGAGGGAACAGGCCGAGAACCTGCGGCACCAGCCGCCAAATACTCAGCTCAATAGCGCGCCGGTGAGCCACACGCCGGAGGCGATCAGCGCGCCGAACAGCTCGACCAGCATCGACAGGCCGACGCCCTTGAGTGCGTGCAGCGTTGCGGGCCAAGCCAAGTCGTTGGTCTTCAAGCGGTACAGCTCGGCCAGGTACACCCCGAGCACGAAGCCGATGAACAGGCCGACGATCGGGATCACGAAGAAGCCGACGATGCCGAGCACCGCGCCGGCCAGCAGCGCACGGTTCGACACCCCGGCTTCGCGCATCCGCCTGCCCGGCCAGGTGTACTTCACGACGCCGGAGAGCACCAGCGCGACAGTCGCGATCGCCAGCACTGTCCAGGCCGTCGCACCGCCGGTCATGAACGCCCACACCGCGATTGCCGCGAAAATGAGGATCACCCCCGGCAGAATTGGTACGATCACGCCGACGATGCCGACCAGAATGACGAGGCCGACTCCGACCTCACCCCACACGCTCACTACCGGTCCTCCCGTTGCCGCGCCGAGTCGCGCTCGTGCGAATTCTCGCCCATGCTCTACCCGAGCCGCCACCCCAGCGCTATTGTCGAGGTGTCAATACCGTTCGACGAACTGAGGTCACCGCGTGAGCACGGAGTCCACCGCCAAGCAGGGGCCCCTTGCGGGCATCAAGGTCATCGAGTTGGCAGGCATCGGGCCAGGCCCGCACGCCGCGCTGCTGCTGGCCGACCTCGGCGCCGACGTGGTGCGCGTGCAGCGCCCGAACCAGCTACCCGGCTTCATGGAACGCCCACAGTGGCGCGGGCGAACGATCGTCGAGGCGAATCTGAAGGACCCCGCCGACGTCGCCAAGATCCTCGACCTGGTCGAGAAGGCCGACGTGCTGCTCGAGGGCTTCCGCCCCGGCGTCACCGAGCGCATGGGCCTCGGACCCGACGACGCGCTGGCCCGCAACCCGCGCCTGGTGTACGGCCGGATGACCGGCTGGGGCCAGCACGGCCCGCTCGCCGACCGCGCGGGACACGACATCAACTACATCTCGCTGACCGGCGTGCTCAATGCCATCGGGCGTAAGGGAGAGCGGCCGGTGCCGCCGCTGAACATGGTCGGCGACTTCGGTGGCGGCTCGATGTTCCTGGTGTTCGGCGTGCTCGCCGCGCTGGTGGAGCGGCAGAGTTCCGGCAAGGGCCAGGTGATCGACGCCGCGATGATCGATGGCGCGCTCGCCCTTTCACACATGATCTGGGGTATGCGCGGGGTCGGTCTGTGGTCCGACGAGCGCGGCACCAACCTGCTCGATACCGGCATGGCCTTCTACGACACCTACGAGACCTCCGACGGCAAGTACATGGCCGTCGGCGCGATCGAGCCGCAGTTCTACGCCGAGTTGCTGGCGGGGCTGGAGATCGATCCGGAAGGTCTGCCGATGCAGATCGACCCGAACGGTCAGGAGCAGCTGCGCAAGCTGTTCACCGACAAGTTCCTGACCAAGACCCGCGACGAGTGGGCCGCGATCTTCGACGGCACCGACGCCTGCACCACGCCCGTGCTGACCTTCACCGAGGCCACCGAGAACCCGCATATCGTGGCCCGTACCGGCCTGATCGACATCGACGGTGTGGTCCAGCACGCGCCGGCGCCGCGGTTCTCGCGCACGCCGGGCGGCACGCCCACTCCCCCGCCGACCGTCGCGACACCGATCGAAACGGTCTGGGCTGACTGATTTACCGGCCTGTCGTCGGTAAAGTTCTCCGTTATCGACGACAGGCCGAGGATCCGAACCGTCAGAACACCACCGAAGGTGCTCGCCGCCCTCATCGCGGCCACCACCTTCGGCACCGCGGTGCTGTGCTTCATCCTGGCCGAAGGATTGTTCGACACCCGCCAAGGTCATATCGCCGAAACCCATTGCCACAGTGAGGCACCGGCGCCGGTGATGGTGAGCGTGCTCAACGGGCTCGCGACCGGGCTGCTGCTGGCCGCGGCGATCTCGCTGCTGTGCTTGCTGGTGCTGCTGTTCCGCTATCCGTCCGAACGCAGCGCCGTCGCGGTGCCGTTGACCGCGCTGGGGTTGGTGGCATCGGTGCTGTTCATGTTCGGGGCAGGGTACGAAACCGTCCGCCCCGCACCGGTTTCCACCGGGCCCAACCCGTGCGCGTTCAGTAACAGGTGAGCGGTTGGAGTGGGTCGGCGGCGCGCGGGGTGAGGGCGTCGTAGGCGGCGGCGATGGATTTCACGGCGATGCGCAGGTCGGCCTCGGGGTGGGTGTAGGGCAGCCGGACGAAACGTTCGAAGGCGCCCTGAACACCGAAACGTGGTCCAGCGGCGAGTAATACACCGTGATTGGGGGCGGTGGCGGCGAGTGCGGTGGAGACGGGGCTCGGCAGCTGGGCCCACACCGACATGCCGCCCGCGCCGACCGCGATGTGCCAGCCAGGCAGGTCTTCGGCGACGGCGTCGAGCAGGGCGGTGCGCTGGGTGCGTAGCTGTTCGCGCCGGCGCTCGAGGATGGGTTCGGCGTTTTCGAGCAGGTGGACGGTGGCGAGCTGATCCATCACCGGGGTGCCGAGGTCGACAGTGGAGCGGATACCGAGCAGCTTGGCGATCAGGGGCGCATTGGTGCGGATCCAGCCCACGCGCAGGCCACCCCAGAACGACTTCGACGCCGAACCGATCGTGACGATCTCGGAGCCCTTCGCGAACGCGGCGACCGGCGGGGGCATCGTCGAGTCCGACAAACTCAGTTCGCTCATCGACTCGTCCACGACGACGGTCATCCTGGTGTCGCGGGCGATAGCGGCCAGTTCGGCGCGGCCTTCGGCATCGAGCAACAGGCCGGTGGGGTTGTTGAAGTCGGGAACCAGGTAGGCCAGGGTGGCCGCGGTTTGCCTCGCCGTGCTGCGCAAGCCTTCGAGATCCCAACCGGCGTCGGGGAATTCGGGTCGCAGCGGGACGGGGATGGGGCGGGCGCCGACGTCGCGAATGGCTTCGATGGCGTTCGGGTAGGAGGGGTGCTCGATCAGGACTCGCGCGCCGGGTGAGGCGAGCACGTTGAGGAGCAGCCGAAGTCCGTGTTGCGCACCGAGAGTCACCAGGATCTGTTCCGGCTCCGTAGGCAGACCACGGGCGGTGTAGCGGCGGGCCAGCGCTTCGCGCAGCGCGAGGATGCCGACCGGGTCCATGCCGTGAGTGCCGAGGTAGGACGGAATCCCTTGCAGCGCGACGGAATACGCGTCGTGCAGTTCGGGGGAGGCAGGCATCGCGGCGTAGGTCATGTCGATGGTCGGCAGTTCCGGCTGCGCCATCAGGGCCATGATGCCGCGGCTCGGCTTGGCACCGTCATGCTGGATCGCGGGCGGCAGCGCGACGGTGCTGCGCGAGCCCTGGCGGCTGATCAGGTAGCCGTGTTCACGCAGCAGCGAATACGTGGAGGTGATGGTGGTACGGCTGACACCGAGGGTGCCCGCCAGGTCGCGCTCGCTGGGCAGCGCGACGCCGAGTGGGGCGCGACCGTCGTGGATCAGCAGGCGGATGGCCTCGGCCAGTGCCAGGTAGGCGGGGCGGTGCGGGCGGCGCTCGGAATCGCCATCGGTTTCGGGGTCACGCCACCGGCCGAGGTCACGAGCCAGGCCCGCTGCGCCGATCACTCTTGTCGCCATAAAGTCCAGTATTCCCTAAGTGGATATTTCTAAGCAAGGCCAGTCGGTGGATTCTTACTGACATGACCACTTTCCTTGCCCTCGCCGTTGCCGTCGCCTTCGGGGTGGCGGTCTACCACTTCTCGCCCAAGAAGGGCGAGCTGCCGTTCTGGCCCTTCCAGTATCTGCCGCATGACCGGGCTTTCGGCACCTACGACGAGCAGCGGCTCTACCGCGATCTTGATGCCATGCGGGCACACGAAGTCGGTGACGATGCAGTCCAGTTACCTGAAACTGGCCTTAATGTGGCCTCGACTGACCGGCAGCAGAGGCCGCTCGCCGCGTGAGTGTGGCTTTGTCGGTGGGTCAGCGCACACTGTGAGCATGAGTGATTCGACGCAGACCGAGACGGTGGTCTCGGCACTGTTCGACACCGCTATCGGGCTGTGCGCGATCGCCTGGCACGGTGACGCCGTTGTCCGGTTCCAGCTACCCGAGGCCAGCGAGGAGGAGACCCTCGCGCGGATCACCCGGCCGTTCGATGGGGCCGCGGTGCCGGAGAGTGCGCCGGGGCCCGTGATCGTCGAGGCGATCGCGGGCATCCGCGCTCACCTCGACGGGGCGGTCGACTCACTGCGCTGGATCGAGGTCGATCTGCGGGGTGTGCCGGAATTCCATCGCGCGGTGTACGCGGTGACGCGCGAGATCGACCCCGGCCGCACGCTCAGCTACGGCGATATCGCCGGCCGCGCCGGCGCTCCCGGCGCCGCGCAAGCCGTTGGACAGGCGTTGGGACGCAATCCTGTTCCGCTCATCATTCCGTGCCATCGGGTGCTCGCGGCCGATCACGCGCTGCACGGGTTCTCGGCGCCTGGTGGTATCGGCACGAAAGCACGACTGCTGGAGATCGAGCGCACACCGGGTTTCGGTGAGCCGACGCTGTTCTGATCAGATCCCCCTGTCGATCAGGTCCAGGAGCAGGCCGCATTCGGGACCGATGAGTTCACCGGGCACGCACCGTCTGAATCAGCGGACCGTCTCGACAGGAGAGAATGATGAAGACCGACAAGATGCTCGCCGCAGGCCTCGTTGCCGTCCCACTGTTCTTCGTGACCGCACTGACCCAGGCGTTCACCAAGGACGGGTTCGACATCACCCGGCACATGATCAGCCAGCTCGCGACCGGACCGCTCGGCTGGATCCAGGCGGCGAATTTCGTCGTCACCGGTGCGCTGTTCGCGGTGGTCGCGGTCGGGCTGCACCGGCGGATGACCGACGGGATCGGGCGGGTGTGGGCGCCACGGCTGGTCGGCGTTTTCGCGGCTGGTCTGATCGGCGCCGGGTTGTTCGCCTGCGATCCGATGGCCGACTATCCGGTGGGTGCCGCCGAAGTCACGACCTGGCACGGGACGCTGCACGGCGTCGCCTCCGGTGTCGCCGGGCTGGCCCTGCTCACCTTCGACGTCATCGTGTTCCGACGGCTGCGGGCCGAGGGCAACACCGCCGGTGCAGTGACGAGCGGGGTCGCGTTCGTGGCATTCCTGGTGGGGCCCTTCATGATTCCCGGCCTGATGAGCGTCACTTTCGCCGCGGTCTCGTTCCTCGCGTGGGGCTGGGTGGCCGTATTCGCCGCCGGACTGCGCACCGCCCCGACGTTCTCGCCGCGTACGAACGCCGAGCTCGTCGCCCACTGACATCCAACGGAAACCGTGCCGACCTGCACTGGACTCGATCGCGTACCGTTCGAGTCCGGTGGTCGCACTCCCCGCAATCGAGAGGAACCACAATGCAGACTGTGACGTCGGCCGACGGCACCACGATCGCCTACGACCGGATCGGTGAGGGGACCGCCGGGACGGTCGTCCTGATCGGTGGCGCGTTCAGCTACCGCGAGTTCCCGACAATGGTCGAACTCGCGCAGACACTGGCCGACGACTACGGGCTGACGGTGCTGAACTACGACCGGCGCGGGCGCGGTGACAGCACGGACTCCCCCGGCGTGTACGACGCCGCCAACGAGATCGCCGATATCGCGGCGCTGGTCGAGGCCGCGGGCGGGAAAGCGGCGCTGTTCGGCTGGTCCTCCGGCGCCGCGCTCGCGCTGCTGGCCGCGCAGTCCGTGCCGGGCGTCACCGAAGTGGTGGCTTTCGAGCCGCCGTTCGTGGTCGACACGAAAGGCCATGTGCCGCCGAAGGATCTGGAAGCCAAGCTGCATCCGATGATCGCCGCGGGCGAACGCGGGAAAACCGTGCGGTACTACATGACCAAGGCGATGGGGATGCCGTTGCTCATGGTGGCGGCGATGCGGATGACGCCGTTCTGGAAAACGCTGACGGCAACGTCGAATTCGACCGCACACGACTGGGCGGTGATGAAGCCGTACATGCAGGGAAAGACGCTGGATCCGGCCGACTGGCAGGGTGTCGAGGTTCCGGTGCTCGTCCTCGCGGGCGACCGAACCGCACCGCTGCTCATCAAGGGCTCGAAGGCGGCGGCCAAGGTGCTGCCGAACGCGGAGTTCGCCGGGCTCGCCGGCGTGAGTCACAACCCGAAGATCTCGATCCTCGCCCCCGCGGTCGGCGAATTCCTCACTCGCACAAGGTGATCAGGGCGGCGGTGGGTGATCGCGGAAGAACTGGCACGGCTCACCGGTGAGGTAGCCGTCCAAACAGGCGAAGTAGGCCTGGACGCAGCTGTTACTCGTGCAACCGACGGTGTAAAGCATTCCGCGAATACGTTCGTTGCGCTGCTGCGAGGGGGCGAGGGTCTGCGCGGGCGGCAACACCGAAGTCACCGGGGCGGCGCTGGGCGAGGGAGCCGGAGCGTCCTGAGCGGCACATCCGGGCAGAATCGCCAGCGCGAGCAACGCCGCCGAGGCCAACCCATGTCGCAGAACCATCGTCCACCTCCATCCGGAACCCGTCTCGACGCTACCCTGGCAGGCATGCGGGCGCCGAGGTGGTCGTCCGGAGCCACCGTCGGCCGGATCGCACGATTACGCGTGCCGTTCAGGCCTGTTACGGCGAGCGCCCGATCCGGCCGGAGTTCCGACGGGACCGGGCGATGCGTATTCCAGCGCGACGCGCACCGGGAGTTTGCGCCGGTTGGACAGCTGCCGAGGGCGGGCTAGGTCAACGACCAGTCAGAGGGTCGCGCCGTATCCGCTGCCGAGCACGCCGCCTGCGACGGCACCGGCCGCGGCTGCGGGAACGCCGAGAACGGCGGCACCGGTCGCCGCACCCGCCGCAGCGCCGATGGCAGCGCCCGCGCCGGTGCTGGCAGCTGCGATCGGCCACGCCAAGGCAAAGCCGGCAGGGACCGCAAGCAAGGCGCTCGCGCCCGCGGTCGGGACCGCCGCCGCAGCGCCGAGAATCGCGGCTGCACCGGCAGTGCCCGCGGCGCCAACCGCGAAGCCGACACCAGCACCGATACCAGCACCGATAAGGCCGCCACCGACCGCGCCGATAGCAGCAGCCGGAACGCCCGCGATCGCGGCACCGGCCAGTGCGCCACCGACGGTCGCCGCGGCGATCTTGTCCGAGCGGCTCGGGTTGATACCGACCGAGCGGCCCTGGGTGGCGATGGCGGCTTCGACGTTCGCGGCCGTGCCGTTGACATCGCCGAGGATGTCATTCGGGACCTCGTCCGGGACCGGGGTGGTGAAGTCACCGATGCGCAGTGTGCGCTCGGGCGGGGCGATCGGGGCCACCGGCTCGACCGGCTCCGGGAGGTGGAGTTCCTCGATGACGATCGGCGGGGCCGGGGTGGTGTATTCCGGCACCGGGCGCGACTGCTCAGGATTCAAATGGCCGAGCGTATCCGGGCCGTCGAACTTGGCCAGATCCGAACGCCCGCCCTCATCCGCGGGCGACTCGGTGGTGACACCCGGCTGCACCGGAGCCACATTCACACCAGGCTGCGGCACCGCGATAGCGACACCCGCGCACGCAACCGCCAACGCCATCGGCAGCACCCCGACAACCGGGCGAGCAATCCGCCGCACCGTCGAGGAGTTCACATTTACAGACCGACGGATCACGCCGACACCCACTAACCAGTTCAAAGGAAAACGACACGTCCCCGCGCGCCGCCCGCGAACGATAGCGTTTGCCAGACGGATGCCACAAATCGATAGCGACAAGACATCACCACCCGCACACTGCCTGGACCAGCACCGAATCCGCCACGACCGCACACCCAGCCCCACCCGCGCCCCTTAGCGAGCGGCCCCACCCGCGCCCCTTAGCGAGCGGCGCCACCAAGTGACCGGTCGCGGCCGGTCGCCGGTTAGGCGCCGCCGCGTAGGCGACAACCGAATGACCGCACACCCAGCCCCCACCCGCGACCCCTGGGGAGCGGCCACCAAGTGGCCGGTCGCAGCCGGTCGCCGGTTAGGCGCCGCCGCGTAGGCGACAACCGAATGACCGCACTCCCAGCCCCGCGCGCGACCCCTGCGGAGCGGCAGCCACCAAGTGACCGGTCGCAGCCGGGTCGCCGGTCGTAGCCGGGTAACCGGTTAGGCCCCGCTGCATAGGCGACGACCGAATCCGCCATAACCGCACCCCCAACCACACCGCTCACCCCAAGACCGCCATGACCGCACTCCCAACCCCCACCCGCGACCCCTGGGGAGCGGCGGCCACGAAGTGGCCGGTCCGCGGCCGGGTCGCCGATCAGGGCTCGAAAGCGCTACGCCGAAGGCGTTAGTCTCGAGCCCTGATCGGCGGCCCCTCAGGGCCGCGGACACGCGCGCGCCAGCGCGCCAATAAACACAGAAAGGCCCGGCGCCGCAACCCGGCACCGGACCTCAGAGCTCCAGCCTCACCTCAAGCGAGCACGTCGTGCCGAACAATCGTCTGGTCACGCCCCGGACCAACGCCGATGCACGAGATCCGCGCACCCGACAGCTCTTCCAGCCGAAGCACATACGCCTGCGCGTTAGCGGGCAACTCCTCGAAGGTGCGAGCGTGGGAGATGTCCTCCCACCACCCCGGCAGCTCCTCGTAGACCGGCTTGGCGTGATGGAACTCGGTCTGCGTGGTCGGCATCTGCTCGACCCGCTTACCGTCGATCTCGTACGCCACGCAGATCGGTACCGTATCCAGCCCGGACAGCACGTCCAGCTTGGTGAGGAAGTAGTCGGTGACGCCGTTGACGCGCGTGGCGTACCGGCTGATCACCGCGTCGAACCAACCACAGCGACGCGCACGACCGGTGGTGACACCGACCTCGCCACCGTTCTTGGCCAGGAACTCACCGAAGTTGTCGAACAGCTCGGTCGGGAACGGGCCGGAGCCGACGCGGGTGGTGTAGCACTTGAGAATGCCGAGCACCGTGTCGATCTTGTTCGGTCCGATGCCCGAACCCACCGCGGCCCCACCCGCAGTCGGGTTGGACGAGGTGACGAACGGATAGGTGCCGTGGTCGACGTCGAGCAGCGTGCCCTGCGAACCTTCCAGCAGCACGGTGTCGCCCCGCTCGAGCGCCAGGTTCAGCTCGAGGCGGGTGTCGGAGATGCGGTGCTTGAACGATTCGGCCTGCTCGAGCACCTCGTCCACCACCTGCTGCGTGTCGAGCGCGCGGCGGTTGTAGATCTTGACCAGCACCTGGTTCTTGAACTCCAGGGCGGCCTCAACCTTCTGGGTGAGGATCTTCTCGTCGAGCACATCGGCGACGCGGACGCCGACGCGGGCGACCTTGTCCTGGTAGCAGGGGCCGATACCGCGACCGGTGGTGCCGATCTTGCGGTTGCCGAGGAAGCGTTCGGTGACCTTATCGATGGCCACGTGATACGGCATGATCAGGTGCGCGTCAGCGGAGAGCAGCAGGCCGGAGGTGTCGACTCCGCGCTCTTCCAGACCGGCGAGTTCGTCGAGCAGCACGCCCGGGTCGACAACGACACCGTTACCGATGACGTTCTTGACACCGGGGGTGAGGATGCCGGACGGGATCAGGTGCAGAGCGAACTTGTCACCATTGGGGAGAACTACGGTGTGGCCGGCGTTGTTGCCGCCCTGGTATCGGACCACCCACTGCAACCGCTCACCGAGCAGGTCTGTAGCTTTGCCCTTACCCTCGTCGCCCCATTGGGCACCGATGAGGACGATTGCCGGCATTTCGGAGTCTCCTACAGATCGACGGCAGCACACACAGCACTGCAGCTACCTGCCGTAGACGCTGGCGCGTCTATCACTGAGGCGGTGGCCGGACGCACAGTCTAGCCGACACCTGATCAGGTCCCGTCGACCTGCCCCACGGAGCGCCGACCCCGCCCTACCGCACCTGCCCTGATCGGTTACGGTTATCAGTCGGCAGTGAGTTTGCGTGACCGAGGAGGGTGTGCCGCAGTTTGAGTACCCACGTTCTCCGATGCGGTGACATGCCGGTCCCGATCGCGCTCTCCTCGTTACCCAACACCCAGACCGGGCGGGTGCCCGATGTCGCGGTGATCGATGAGCTGCTGCCGGTGCTGGCCGCCGACAGCCTGCCGCGCCTGATCGTGCTCGGCGCCGATGCCTCGCTCGCCGCCGTGCTCACCCATTTGATGCGCACCGAGCGGTTGCATGTCGAGGTCGGTTTCGTACCGGTCGATACGTCCTATGCCTCGCGGGTCTATCAGACCGGAACCGGTAACGGCGCCGCGAAGCGAGCGGTGGAGGGCCGGGCCGTCGAGACGCCGCTGATCCGCGACGACACCGGCACCGTGCTCGTCGGCCGCGCGAGCATCACCGGCGTCGACGGCGCGAAGCTCGAAGGCGAAGCCTATGTCGACGACACGCTGCTGTTCACCGGCAAGGTCGCCACGATGCTGATCTCGCCGACGATGACCATGCCCGGTGTCCGCGCACGAGTGCGCAAAGGCCTGCGCAAACGCACCTGGGTTTCCGGTCGCGCTGCCCAACTCGGCACCCCGGGGGCCGTGGTCACCCGCGACGGGATCACCGCCGAACGCACCGTCCCCCGCTCGACCTTTTATCGATTCGAACAACCCTGGTTGCTGGTGCGATGACTTACTCCTTCCCCTCGGATCGGCGGACCGGGCACAGCGCGGTCCGGCCGAGCCCGGTTTTCCTGCTGATCGTGCTGGTCGCGGTGGGCGGCGGCGCACTCGCCTGGGACGCCGATATCGATTCGGTGCGCGCCAAGGTCGG
Source organism: Nocardia sp. NPDC058480 (assembly GCF_042720495.1). Taxonomy (NCBI): domain Bacteria; kingdom Bacillati; phylum Actinomycetota; class Actinomycetes; order Mycobacteriales; family Nocardiaceae; genus Nocardia; species Nocardia sp. NPDC058480. The sequence continues at coordinate 1,120,845 of NZ_JBHXMN010000001.1, forward strand.
CGTATTCCTGCTCGTGGTGTTCGGCTGGATCATCAGTTTGTGCCTGCACGAGTTCTCCCACGCGTATGTGGCGTGGCGAGCGGGCGATCACGAGGTGGAGATCCGTGGGTATCTCACGCTGAATCCGCTGAAATACAGCCACCCGGTGCTGTCGATCGGCCTGCCGCTGGTGTTCATCGCGCTCGGCGGGATCGGTTTGCCCGGTGGCGCGGTGTATGTGGACACGACGCGGTTCAAGACGAGTGTGCAGCGCCTGGTGAGCGCGGTCGGACCCGCGTCGAACGCGCTGTGCGCGGTGGTGCTGCTGATCGTGATCCGGGCTTTCGGCTCGGTCGCCGAACATCCCGCGTTCTGGTGCGGGCTGAGTTTTCTGGCGTTTCTGCAGATCACAGCGTTTCTGCTGAACATTCTGCCGGTGCCGGGGCTGGACGGCTACGGGATCATCGAGCCGTCGCTGAGCTACCAGACGCGGCGCTCGCTCGATCAATTCAAGCCATACGGCATGTTGATCCTGTTCGCTGTCATCTTTTTCACCCCGTTGAGTCAGGTGTTCTTCAACGGCGTTTACGCATTGTTCGAACTTTCGGGGGTACCAGAGGTGTGGGCTGCCTACGGCGGCCAGTTGACCCGTTTCTGGCGTTGATAGCCTCGGGTCAGAATCGACCCTGGAACGGAAATTGCGTATGAGCTCCACCGGATCGTCCGCTGTCCTGTCCGTCGTCATCCCGGCCCTCGACGAAGCAGCGGGCATCACCGCGTGTCTCGAGCGCCTTGTCAGCCAGGATGCGATCGACGAGATCGTCGTCGTCGACAACGGAAGCACCGACAACACCCGCGAGATCGTCGCCGAACTCGCCGCCCGCCATCCCAAGATCGAATTGTTCTCCGAGCCGCAGCCCGGCGTCGCGTTCGCTCGCAACACCGGTTTCGACAAGGCTCGCGGCGACTACCTCGGCCGCATCGACGCCGACACCCTCGTCTCCCCCGAGTGGGGTGCCACCGTGCGCGCCCACCTCGACGCCTACTCGGACACCATGGCGGTGACCGGTATCAGCACCTATCACGACTCCCCGATCGGCATCTTCCTCGCCGCCGCGATCGGCGGACAGGAGCGGCTCGGGATGATCAAGACCCAGCCCGTCGGCAATGTGCACGGCGCCAATATGGCGATCCGGCGCTCGGCGTGGGAACAGGTGCGTTCGGCCACCACTACCCGCCGTGACCTGCACGAAGACCTCGATCTGGCGCTGTGCCTCGCGAAGGCGAAACTGCGCATCGACCAGCTGCCTGCCTTGCGGGCGGAGATCTCCGCGCGCCGGCGCAAGACCCCGCCCGACGTGTGGTGGAAGTACCAGCTGCGCGGCCTGCAGACCATCGCCAACCAGGGCTACAACATCGTGCCGTTCCATCGCGCGGTGATCACCGGTGCCTGGATCATGCACACCTCGCAGTGGCCGATCTACCGGGCATGGGACTTCGACCGCAAGCGTTTCTCGCTGCGTTCGGGGCGCCCACGCGTTTCCCCCGTCGGCGACTGAGTTACTCCTCCGGCGTCACATACGGATTGGGCACGGTGGGTGGGAGCAGGGCGATGGCCGAGATGCGCTGCATCCCACACACCACCATCAGATCCACCAGGATCGAACGGATCTGCGCGAACACCACGTGTGCCGACAATCCCGCCCCGACAACGAGTTCGGGGCGAGCGTCCTTGGCGACGCTGCGCAACAACTTGAGGGCTTCGGCCTGATCGGGTTGCTGGCCTGGGTCGGCCAGCATCATTGTGCGGACCACGTCGGTGGCGTGGCCCAACTGGTTGACCAGGTCGATCAGGCGCGGGTCGAGGACCTCGTCGTCGCGGACGAGGGTGAGCGAACGGCGAAGCAGCACACGGGTATTGCGGACGGCGTTGTCGAGCGGGTCGGCCGCGTTGTGGATGCGTTGCAAGCGTTTTCGGGAATTCCAATACAGCGGCGATATGCGGCTGATCTCGCGGCCCCCCGCGAGTGCGTCGCGTAAGGCGTCGATCTGGGGCTGGGTGTCGCGCACCGCCGACAGCGAGTCGGACACCTTCGTCGAGTTCTGTTCGAGCAGGCCGTCGGCGCAGGCGATCATCGATTTACTCATCACCGACAGCACGGCGGCGGCGTGTTCGCGGGCGCGGCGCACCGGGTGCAGTGGGATCAGCGCGACCATCAGCACGCCGACGAGCCCGCCGATCAAGGCGTCGATCATGCGGTTCGGCCCCGCGCCGGGCGCCTGATTCAAGGTCGAGACCAGCACGGCCGAACCCGCCGCCTGCATCGTCATGAGCGCGCCGCTGCCGAGAAATACCGACACCGCCATCGCGCCGCCGACCACCAGGCCCACCTGCCAGACACCGGTCCCGACCTGGGCGATGAACAGGTCGCCGATGCCGATGCCGACCGCGACACCCACCACCAACTCCACCGAGCGGCGCACCCGCGCACCGAACGAGATACCGATGGAGACCACCGCGGCGGTCGGCGCGAAGAACGGTTCGACGTGGTGGACGAGGTCGTGGGCGATGAACCAGGCCAGTGCGGCGCCGAGCGCGCACTGGATGATCGGGATGGCCGAGAGCCGCAAGCGCTCGATCGACGCCCGATACCGGCCGACGGTCGTGACCTTGGCGGCCGCGACTACCGGCGTGGCGACGGCGACGAAAGGCTTGTGCTCGCTCACCTACGACTCGGACCCGACTACTGACTCAGTCCAGGCCGAGTTCGTTCGCCGCGCGCGGATCGCAGTCCTCGAGCAGGTCGAGGCAGCGTGCGTACTCCTCGGTTTCGCCGATCGTCTTCGCGGCGCTCGCCAGCGCGCCGACGCTGCGCAGGAAGCCCTGGTTGGGTTCGTGGCTCCACGGGACGGGGCCGAAACCCTTCCAGCCGTTGCGACGCAGCAGGTCGAGGCCGCGGTGGTAGCCGGTGCGGGCGAAGGCGTACGCGGCGACGGTGTCGTGGTTCACCTCGCCGCCTGCGCGCTTCAGGGCGGCCTCGGCGAGCTGTGCCCATGCGATAGACGCGGCCGGGTATTGCGCGACTACCTCGACGGGGTCGGTGCCCGCGGCAATGGCGTCTTCGGCGTCGGTCAGTTCGGGAAGGAGGACCGGCTGCGGTCCGAGCAGGTCACCGAAGGAGGTCATGGGTTCATTGTGCACCGAGGGTCTGACAGACGCCGACCGGCCCGCCGCTTGGTGATCGGCGGTCTCCCGCACGCAGCGCCCGTCAGGGGTGCCTTCGGCCGCGCGCGGCAGGCCTCGCCGACCGCTTCGCGGCTACGCCTTCGAGGCCTGTCTTCGCCGCGGCCGTGCGCGATAGAGCTGGGACCGCTCAGCGCCGCCGCCGCACTCGCTCCGACCATGCGCGAGAGACTTGGGACCGCTTCGCGGCTGCGCCTATTAGGCTGAGCGCAGAGTGCAACGTTCGAGCCTGAGCGAGGGGTACAGAGGTGTCCGACCCGACCGACGAGAACAACCCGGCAGCAGAGTCTGCCGGTCCCGGCGCGCCCGGCCAGCGTGACGATTCGTCCGCGTCGCCTCCCGGCGCACCTGACTCGGTCACCGAGCCGGACCGGGCGACGCGGCCGCCGGTGGGTGCGGATCAGACGGTGGTGATTCGGCGAGGGGATCTGCCGGTTCAGCCCGATGATGCCGCGGACGCGCGTTCCGGTGGGACGCAGCCAGGCGAGCAGGCCGGTGGTCCTCAGCGCTCGGGTGGTCCCGGTGCCGATGCCGCCGGTGGAACTCGGGCGGGTGCGCAGGGCACTGCGGGTGGACCGCCGCAAGGTGGACCTCGTGCACCGCAGGGCAACCCCGCTGGTGGGCTGCCCGGTGGCAACGCACCCGGCGTGGGGCAGGGATCGGCGCGGCCGGGCAATGCGCCTGGTGGACAACAGTCTTCGGGTCCGGGGTCGCAGCAGTCATGGGGGCGGCCAGGGTTTACGCCCGGTGGGGCACGACCGGGTAGCGGTCCCGGTGCGGGACAGCCGGGCAATGTGCCCGGCGCACAACAACCTTCGGGTCGACCGGGTAACGCGCCTGGCGCACCACAACATCCGGGCCAGGGTGGACCACGGTCAGGGGGTCCGGTCGGTGGTCCCGGCTCGCAACAAGGCGGCGGACCGCAGGCCGGACGCGGACCGAGTGGCGGACCTGGTCCACAGCAAACCGGCGGACCGCAAGCGGGACACGGACCGAGCGGCGGACTCGATCCACAGCAAACCGCCGGTCCCCACGCCGGACAGGGACCGAGCGGCCGACCTGGTCAACAAACCGGTGGCCCCCAGGCAGGAAGCGGCCGACCCGGTCCGCAACAGCCGGGTGGACCGCACGCGGGATACGGTCCCGGTGGACCGGGTTCGCAGCAAGGCGGTGGACCCCGAGCCGGGGAAAACGCCGGTGCTCGGCAGGTCGGCGGGCCGGGCAATGTGAGTGGTGGGCCGCGGCCTGCCGGGCCGGGTGGGCCTTCGCGAGTGAGCGGTCCCGGTGGATCGCCTTCCGTCGGCCGGCAAGGAAGTGCGCCCGTGGGTCCGGGTGGGCAAGGCGCGGAACAGGATTCAGCTGCTGGCGGGTCGCCGTTGGCTGGGCTGTCGAAGGGGCTGCCCGGTGGGAACCGAGGTGACCAGGCGGCTGCTTCGAGCCCAGCGCCTCGTGACGAGCGGGGTTCCAACGTCGCCGGACCGGACGCACCGACGACCGCCATGTCGATTCCCGGGCGGAATCCGACGGCGGGGCACGGGGGTTCGGCGGATGACCACACGGTGAAGATCGGTGGCGCCCAGGCGAAGTCGGCGCAGGCGGATGTGCCTACCGCAGGGATGAACAGGGCCGATCTTGCCGACGCGTCGGATGTGGAGTCCGACAAGACATCCGCGCCGAGCGGCTCGACCGCACGCGGCTCGGTCGCCGGTGCAGCGGTGGTAGGTGCCGCAGCCGCGGGTGCTGCGGCGGCGGGCAGCGGATCCGCCGAGTCGTCAGATCCGCAGAGCTCGAAGTCGACCACCGATGGCGGCTCCGGCCAGCGCGCGCAGGACGGCGACAGCCCCACGGGAGGCACGGAAACCACTGCAACAGAAGCCGATTCGGGTATTACTGCCACCGTAGGGCCGAAGGGCGATCCGACTGCCGCTGTAGACGCAGGGACCGCAGCCACGGCCACGGCCGCAAAGTCCGGGGTCTCAGGGTCCACTGCTGCCGGGTCCGGTGCCGCCGGGTCCGCGGCTGCCGGGTCCGGTGCCGCCGGGTCCGCGGCTGCCGGGTCCGGGGCCGCCGGGTCCGGTGCTGCCGGGTCCGGGGCCGCCGGGTCCGCGGCTGCCGGGTCCGGTGCTGCCGGGTCCGGGGCCGCCGGGTCCGCGGCTGCCACGGGAGCGGGTGGCTCACGGGGCCAAAAGCCGGGTGACGTCGATGCGACCGAGAAGTTCGAGACGGGTGGGTCGAAGGGCGGCGGTCCCGCTTCCGAGGATCAGACCGTGGCGATGCGGGTGGTGAGTTCGGCGGATGCGCCGACCACCGCCATGCCGGTGCAGCGGGCGAAGACCGCCGGGCCGGGTGGAACCGATCGGGTGGTGCCGCCCGCGGGTGGGCGGCCTGCGATGACGCCGCCGCCGAACACACCGCGCGGTCCTGCCGGGCCGCGTCAGGCCGGGCAACAAGGGCTCGCCGGGCCGGGCCAGGTCGGACCTGCCGGGCCGGGCCAGTACCCGGTCGGTCCCGGACACCAGGGCACTGACCATCGCGGACCAGCAGGACCGGGGCAGCAAGGCTCAGGTCAGCAAGGGCCCGTCGGTTCTCGGCCCGGTGGTCCCGGCCAGCACGGGCCTCTGGGTCCAGGACAACAGAGCCCCGGCCAGCACGGGCCCGCAGGTCAGCACGGACCGGGCGCTTCGAACCAGCAAGGACCCGCAGCGGTCGGCCTGTCAGGACTCGCGGCCGCGGGCAACCAGTCGCCCGGTCGGCCCGGACCGGGCGACTCCGACGAGCAAGGTCCGCGTGGCGCGGGGCCGGGAGTCGAGGAAACTCAGCCCTCGCCGCCGCGCGGGCCGGGTGGGCCGCAGCGAACGGGTGGGTCGGCGCCTTCGCCCGCGGATATCCAGCCGACAAAGCCCGCCCAGCAGTTGGCCGATGGGCAGCGGGCGGTGGCGCCGCCGCAGCGCATCGGGGCCCAGCAAGGCGAGGATGGCGGTGAGGCCGGGGCCAAGCGGCCCAAGAAGTGGTTGCTGGCCGCCGGTGGGGCCGCGGTGCTGGTTGTCGCCTTGATCGCGACGGTCGTGGCGCTGATGGGCGGTGCGGACGATTCGCCCGAGGGGCAGGTGAAGGCGGTAATCGGGGATTACACCGACGCGCTGCGCAGCGGTGACCTGGAGGACCTGCGGGCCAGCACGTGTGGCGAGCTGCACGCGTTCTACCAGGGCATCACACCCGAGCAGTTCAAGGGCGTGCACGAGGTCTCGACCGAGCGCGGATCCATTCCGGTGGTCGACAGCGTGGACGCGGTGCGGATCACCGGCGAAACCGCGCTGGCCCAGGCCACGGTGTACACCACGGCGGATCCGTCGAAGCGGACCGCGCGGACGTTCGACCTGCAGCGCACCGACGGTAGCTGGAAGGTGTGTGACCCCGCGGGTACCCCCTGATCGTGCGTTGACCCGTCGTAGCGGACGCTTCTGCCTGCTATGACGGGTCACACATAACTGGTGATCCAGATGGGTAAACAAGTAAAGTTTTCCGGATCATGAGCAGGGAACAGACAGTGGTGCAGCCGGACATCGAAGCTGTGGTCCCGGATGCGACGCTGGTTGGTCAGCGCTTCGGATTCCGCGATCACTACGAAGTCGGCCGCGAGAAGATCCGAGAATTCGCCAGGGCCGTGCAGAATCTGCACCCCGCCCATCAGCAGGAAGTCGACGCGCGCAAGCTCGGCTATGACGGGGTGATCGCCCCGCCGACCTTCGCCTCGGTGATCGGCATGACCGCCACCCGCGCCCTGCTCGACACCGTGCTCACCGAGTACGACCTCTCCCAGGTGCTGCAGACCGACCAGGTTTTCGAGCTGTTCCACCCGATGCTGGCGGGCGACCGGATCAGCACCGAGATCGAGATCGAGTCGATCCGCCAGTTCGGCGACAACGACTTCATCAATGTCGGTTTCAAGCTGCGCAACCAGCACGACCAGGTCGCCGTGCAGGGCACCACCACGATCGTGGCCCGCCGTGGCATCGAGGTCGACGCCAATATCGTCGAGGCCGTCGAGAACATCAGCATGCAGCCCCGCCCCGATGTCATCGCCGACACCGGCGACCTGCTGATCCGCCGCACCGGCCCCGCCCCCGCGGTTCCACCGCGCGAAACCGTCGCGGTCAACACCACCCCCGAATTCGACACCCTGGCAAAGGGAACCGAACTCCCGCCCGCCACCGCCCGCCTGACCCGCGGCGACCTCGCCAACTACGCAGGCGTCTCCGGCGACCCCAACCCCATCCACTTCAGCGACCGCGCCGCCGAACTGGCCGGCCTGCCCACAGTGGTGGCCCACGGCCTGCTCACCATGGGCCTGGCCGCGCAGTACCTCACCGATTGGCTGGGCGACCCGACCGCCATCGAGAAGTTGAGCGTCCGGTTCTCCGGTTTCGTTCCGGTCCCCCCCGCCGAGGCAGGCGTCATCGAGTTCTCCGGAAAGATCAAGTCGGTCGACCCCGTTCGGCGCGCGGCAACAGTCCTCCTGAGCGGAGTTTCCGAGGGCCGCAAACTCTTCGGCCGAGCAGTAGCCGAGATCCGGCTTACGTAGGCCCCACCCGCGACCCAAGGAGTGGCTGGGTCGCCACACCCGACCCAGCCCTACTTCACCGCGATGAACACCAAAACGGTTCCGCCGATACGGATTACATCCCCGTCAGCCAACAGCGCACCGCTGTCGATAGGCGCCTCATTGACGTAAACCCCGTTGGCGGAGTGCAGATCCTTGATCAGCAGACCAGCCCGGCTCGGCATGATGTGCGCGTGATACCGACTGGCCTTCGGATCATCGAGGACCAGCTCGTTATCCGTCATCCGGCCGATCCTGATGCCGCCGTGCGGAATCGGCAAGGTGCGACCATCCGCGAACCGCAGATTGCCGTTCCGGATCGACTGCGGCACCTCGGTAACCGTCTCGGTCATCGCCGCGGCCACCTGATCAGATCGCCTGGACGCCAACACATTCAACGGCTCCTGCCGCAGAACCCGCTGCTCCAGCTCGATCAGCGCCGCGCCGGGATCGATCCCCAATTCCTCGGCGAGCACCCCACGTACCCGTCGGCACGCCTCCAGCGCATCCGCCTGCCGCCCGGACAGATACAGCGCGGTGATCAACTGCCCCCACAGCGGCTCGCGCAGCGGATGCTCGTTGGTCATCGACACCAGCTCGCCGATCACCGAAGACGCCCGACCGCAGGCGATTTCAGCGTCGACACGGGCGGAGACGGCGAGTAGCCGCTCCTCGTTCATCGCGGTGGCGAAACCGTCGGCGAACTGCAAGCCGGCCAGGTCGGCCAGTGCCCGCCCGGTCCATTCACGCAGTGCCGCACCGAAAAGGTTGGCGGCGCCGGGGTGGTCACCCGCGTCCAGGCATCGCGAACCCGCTTCGCGCGCGCTCTCGAACCGTCCGAGATCACAGGCGGTATCCGGGATTTCGAGCCGATACCCCGCACCCTCGGTCCGCAATACCTGCGCCGAATCGATCCCCGCGTTGCGCAGCGCTTTGCGAATGTTCGACACGAACACCTGCAGACTGGCCGCGTAGGAATCCGGTGGATCCTCGTTCCAGACCATCTCGGCCAGCACAGCAGAAGACACCGCGCGCCGCCTGTTGACGGTGAGCGCGGCAAGGAGAGCGCGCGGCTTGGGCCCGCCGACCGCTACCGGCTCACCGCCGACGAGCAATCGGACGGGCCCGAGCACACGGACATCAAGACTCATGAGCTCGGGCCCCGTTTGTTGATGCGAAAATCAGGAACCGCTGACGGAGCGACCGGCCGACTTCAGGTCGTTGCAGGCCTCGGCCACACGCTCGGCCATCGAGGTCTCGGCCTTCTTGAGGTAGCTGCGCGGGTCGTAGACCTTCTTGTTGCCGACCTCACCGTCGATCTTCAGCACACCGTCGTAGTTGGCGAACATGTGGCCGGCGACCGGGCGGGTGAAGGCGTACTGGGTGTCGGTGTCGACGTTCATCTTCACCACGCCGTAGCGCAGCGAGTCCTCGATCTCGGACTTCAGCGAGCCCGATCCACCGTGGAAGACGAAGTCGAACGGCTGCGCACCCTCGGCCAGGCCCAGCTTGGCGGCCGCGACGCGCTGGCCCTCGGCCAGCACCTCGGGCTTGAGCACCACGTTGCCCGGCTTGTACACACCGTGCACGTTGCCGAAGGTGGCGGCGAGCAGGTACTTGCCGTTCTCGCCACCGCCGAGCGCGTCGATGGTCTTCTCGAAGTCCTCGGGCGAGGTGTAGAGCTTGTCGTTGATCTCGGCCTCGACGCCGTCTTCCTCGCCGCCGACGACACCGATCTCGACCTCGAGAATGATGTTGGCCGACTGACAGGCCTTCAGCAGTTCCTTGGCGATCTCGAGGTTCTCGTCGATCGGGATGGCCGAGCCGTCCCACATGTGCGACTGGAACAGCGGGTTCAGGCCGTTGTTGACGCGCTCCTGCGAGATCGCGATCAGCGGACGCACGTAGGTGTCCAGCTTGTCCTTGGGGCAGTGATCGGTGTGCAGCGCGATCGTCACGTCGTAGCGCGCGGCCACGATGTGCGCGAACTCGGCCAGTGCCACCGCGCCGGTGACCATGTCCTTCACGCCGAGGCCCGAAGCGAATTCGGCGCCACCGGTGGAGAACTGGATGATGCCGTCACTGCCCGCGTCGGCGAAGCCCTTGATGGCGGCGTTGATCGTCTCCGACGAAGTGCAGTTGATAGCCGGGAACGCGAACGAGTGCGCCTTGGCCCGGCCGAGCATCTCGGCGTAGACCTCCGGGGTCGCGATAGGCACAGCAGTGACCTCCGTCTTGTGGGGAAAAAAACATTCTGTCAGGCCACACCCTAAATTACAGCGTGTCCGAACACTTGTTTGCATCCAGACACCGCCCTTCCCGGGCGTCCTCAGCTCACACCACGCGTGGTATGAGCATCAGTTCCCGCGTCGACCGGGACGGTTTCACCGATACCACGAGGGTTCCGGTCAGCGCCTTCCCGTCGGCGGACATTGGTGGCCCGGCCCCCTGCTCGGGGGTCCGGGGATCGTGAAAAGACCTGGTCACTTGTCGGCCACGCAGCGAGATTGACCGCCGCGTTGTGGTCACGGTCGGCACGAAACCCACACCCACAGAAGAACGTCCGATCCGCCAACGTCAGGGTGGGGTTGATCGTCGCGCAGGCCGAGCAGCGCTTGCTCGACGGATACCACTGATCCGCGATCGCGACCGTGCCGCTACGCCACGCCTGTTTGTAGGTCAACAGTCGGGCGAAGTCGGCCCATCCGGCGTCGCTGATCGCGCGAGCCACATGATGGTTGCCGAGCATCCCCGCCACGTTCAAGTCTTCGATCACGAGCCGGTCGTGGGTTTTGACCAGCCTATTGGCGACCTGATGGGCGAAGTGACGACGAACATTCGCGACTCGATGATGATGGCGCGCCAACCGTGCCGTGGCATCTCGACGGTTGTGCGAACCCACCTGTTTCCGGGACACCGACCTCGCCAGACGGCGTTGCCTGCTCACCTCTGTAACCAACGGTCTGGGAGCGGTGACGATGCGCGCGACCTCGGTTCCGTCGGCGGTCGCGGCGACCGCGAACACTGCCAGTCCGCGATCGATCCCGATCCAACCGTGGTGATCGTGATGCTCCCTCGGCCGGTGATGGTGCGCCGGGTGCAAGTCCGCGGCTTCAAGCGTCAGGCAGATCCACCACCGTCGAGCCCGACAGGAGACGGTGACAGAGAGGATCCTCGCGCGTTCCTTGGTGAGTAGGCGCCGCAACCGGCGAGTGTCGTCACGCACCCGGATCGCACCGATTCCGGGCAAGGTCACCGACCGGACGATGCCGTTGTCACCGACACGGACCGTCGGCCGTCCACCTTTGGGGTGCTTGTTGCGGATCCGGAACGATGGCGTGGTCTTGTTCTTCTTCTTGAAACGGGGGAACCCGACCCGTTTACCCGCGCGTTTACCGCTACGGGAGTCCGAGAACGCCGCCAGGCCGCGTCCACAGTCCACGGCGGCCTCTTCGAACACTTGCTGGCACACCTGGGTGCGCCACGCCAACCCGGTTACCTGGATCTCTGCGACCCCGTCGGGGCTGACGGTGAAGACTCGTCCGGCGGCATCAGTCTTCTTCCAGGTGTTGAATGCGTTGATCAAGTCGAACCGGGTCCACGGAACTGGGTGTTGCGGGGTGGTTTTGCGGCGGTCGAGGGCGGTTCTGACGAAGTCGAGGCTTTGGTTGAATGCGAACCGGGCCGCACCGGCATGCCGCGCGAGCACGTCGGACTGCTCGACGGTGGGGTCGAGGCAGTATCGGAAAGTGGTGTGGCGGCTCATCGTCGACGAGTGTGACACGGGACACCGACACTGATCGCTCGAGGACAGCGGGACCGTAACTGGGCTCTCGATCAGTAGGATTCAGGCAGGCGCTGGACGTGGGCGGGCAGAGGGTCTCGGACATCCTCTCAGGAGGACGAGAGCGGAATCACCCGGTCGCGAGGTTCACCCGCAGGGCACTCATGTCACAGATCGGACCGGTACTGTGGGGGCCGTGACTTTGCTGGCGGTATCCGATGCGGTGACGAGCAACCTTGCGTTGACCCAGTTGCTGGACCCGATGTATCTGCTCCAGGAGACGTGGCTCAAGAATGCGGTTCTGCCCGCCATCCTGGCGATCGTGTTCATCGAGACCGGTCTGCTGTTCCCGTTGCTGCCGGGTGACTCGCTGCTGTTCACCGGCGGCATGCTCGCGGCGCAGGAGAACCCTGTGGTCTCGATCTGGTGGCTCGTGCCGCTGGTGATTCTCACAGCATTCGCCGGCGACCAGTGTGCGTATTGGATCGGCCGCAAGATCGGTCCGGCCATCTTCAAGAAGGAAGACAGCCGCTTCTTCAAGAAGCACTACGTCACCGAGACGCACGAGTTCTTCGAGAAGCACGGCCCCAAGACCATCATCCTGGCCAGGTTCGTGCCGATCGTGCGCACGTTCATGCCGGTGCTCGCGGGTGTGTCGCAGATGAGCTACCGCAAGTACGTGGCGTTCGACATCGTCGGCGCGGTGCTGTGGGGTGGCGGTGTCACGGTCATCGGCTACTTCCTCGGCAATGTGCCGTTCATCCGCGACCACGTGGAAGCGATCTTCCTGCTGATCGTGTTCGTCTCGATCCTGCCCGCGATCATCACGGTCGGTAAGAAGGTGCTCGAGCGCCGTAATGCCCCGGCCGCCCCGGCACAGAGCGGCGAGCTGGCTGCTTCGACGAACGAGACACACTGATCCCTGTGACCGCAGTACCGTCGACCCTCGCTATGGGCAGCTTCGATCCGCTGATCTCGGCAGGCCCCGCTGTGGTCTGCACGGTGGTGCTAGTTTTCGTCTTTCTCGAATGCGCGTTCATCATCGGGCTGTTCCTGCCCGGTGATTCGATGCTGATCACCGCAGGCATCGTGCTTGCCTCGCACGCCAACGGCGAAGCGCAGGTCTGGGCGTTGTCGGTGGGCACGATGCTCGCGGCGATCGCGGGTAACCAAGTGGGCTATGTCGTCGGGGCGCGTACCGGGCATCGCGTGGTGGCGCGCAAGAACGGCCGCTACATCAACACCAAGAATCTGGCCAAGGTCACCGATCTGCTCGAACGGCACGGGTTCCTCGCGGTGCTGGTGGCCCGCTGGATTCCGTGGGTGCGCACGCTGTGCCCGATGGTGGCGGGTGCGGCCGGGATGGATCATCGGCGCTACACCGTGGCCAGCACGCTCGGCGCGATCATCTGGGCGCCGGTGCTGTTGCTGATCGGGTATTACGCGGGCGAGTTCCTCGAGCAGGTGCCGTGGCTCATGCCCGTCGTGGTCGGCACGCTGATCGTCGGTCTGATCATCGGCACCGTCGTCGGTATCCGGCACTATCGCCAGGAGATGGCGAGGCCGGTCGAGGACTACGACCTCGAGCCCAGCATCGCGGCCGACGCCGAGCGCTGAGCTACAGCCCGGCCGCGCTGACCTGGTAGGCCGCTTCCATCAGCATCCAGCCGGACAGCTGCACGGATAAGTCGCGTTCCGGCACGGCCGAGGCGGTCACCGAACCACCCGCGGTGAACTTGCCCGCGCCCGCGGTACCGCCGGGAAGCCGGGACGGTTTGCTCCAGTCGTGCCCGAACAGCGGCTCGCCTTCGACCTCTAGTCGATTGGCCCAGGCCGCGGTGGCCGAGGCTTTGACGATGGCCGCGGCGGTGCGCCGATCGGTTTCGGCCTGCTTGCCCTCGCCGGGCAACATCAGGGCGACCACCGCGAGATAGCGCGCCAGCACGCCGTTGAACAGGCCACCGTCACCGCCGCCGCCGCCGTTGATCACCAGGCGGGTGGTCATGTGTTCTTCCACCGCGGCCAGCAGGGTGCTCACCCGAGCGATGTGACGTTCGTCGTCGGTGTGCACGGCCAGCTCGGCTTCCAAACCGAGGACAACACCCTGGCAGTAGCTGAACACCGGGCGTTCGATCTCACCGGAGGGTAGGTGGATGCCGTCGAGGATCAGGCCGGTTTCGGGGTCGCGGAGGGTCGCGTCGAGCCAGTCGGCCATCTCTCGCGCGCGCTCGACGCGACCCAGGCGTAAGAGCGCGATGCCCGCCGGGCCGTTGGCGGGGGCGTTGAAGAAGTCCGATTTGATCCGCCACGGAATGCCGCCGCCGACCTCGGGTTCCCACGCGCCGTAGAGCTTCTGTTCGAGGGCGAGGAGTCCGCTGCGGGCCGAGGTGAGTTCCTGGGTTCGCTCGGCGCGCTCCAGGACGATGGCCAGCCAGGCCATGTCGTCGTAGTAGCGGTTGGTCCAGCCGGTGATGTTGCGTAGCCGGATGCCGCGGGCGATCGCGCCGATGCGCCTGCGCCTGGCGGGGGTGGGGACGCGATTGGCGGCGTCGACCGCCACATCGAGCAGGTGGGCCTGCCACCAGTAGTGCCAGCCGACGAAGGCCCGTTCACGACGGGTCGCCGGCCAGCCGACAACACCCAATTCCGTTCCCGGACAACCCCACAGCATTCGCAGATGCCGCGAGATGATCGCGGACTCGGCCATATCGGCACGCTCGGACCACAGCGCCGGGGTTGGCACGGATCCGGCGCGATCAAAGGGCTGGGGGCGCCGGCCGCTGCGCGAGGTCATGGCTCCATGGTGCCAGGTGGAACCGACATTGGCGTGCCCATTCCGTTACCAAGCCGCGGATAGGTCGGCGTGTTGACGGATCCAGGCGTGCATGGCGATGCCCGCGGCGACACCGGCGTTGATGCTGCGGGTGGAGCCGAACTGGGCGATCGAAACAGTCAGCGCCGCTGCGTCTTTCGCGTCATCGCTGACGCCGGGGCCTTCCTGGCCGAACAACAGCAGGCAGTTGCGTGGCAGGTCGGCTGTTTCCAGGGGGACCGCGCCGGGCACATTGTCGACGGCAACCACCGTCAAACCCTCGCGCGCGGCGAATTCACGCAGTTCGGCGAGGTCGCTGTGGTGGACGAGGTGCTGGTAGCGGTCGGTCACCATCGCGCCGCGACGGTTCCAGCGCCGCTTGCCGACGATGTGCACCGCCGCGGCGGCGAAGGCGTTGGCGGTGCGCACGACGGTGCCGATATTGGCGTCGTGGCCGAAGTTCTCGATGGCCACGTGGAAGGGGAACCGGCGGGCGTCGATGTCGGCGACGATCGCCTCGCGGGTCCAGTATCGGTAGGCGTCGACGACATTGCGGCGGTCGCCCTCGGCCAGCAGGACGGGGTCATAGCGCGCGTCGGTGGGGACGGGGGTGTCGTATTCCTGCTCCCACGGACCGAGGCCGTACGGGTGCTCGCCCCACTCGGTCGGGCCCGCGACCTCTTGTTCATTCACCCGGCAATGCTAGGCGGGGGCTCAGTAGGTCGAGGAATGCGGGCGCTGATAGTAGCCCGGGGGCGGGTAGCTCATCGGCCAAGCGTAATCGCGGCGGCCGTAGGGCGCTTACCCTGGAAGAACACCGACTTGCGGGTGGTGAGCGAGATGGATCATGAGCGGGTATTCCGGGCGCTGATCGGCGTCGTGGCGGGGTATCTGATCGCGCTCGCGGTGTGGCTGGGATGGTTGGCGCCGCACGCACCTCCGGGCACGGCGCCGTATCAGGTGATGATCATGGTCGGGTTGTTCGGCTCGGCCTGCGGGATCGCGATGACCTGGGCTTCGATGCCGACGCGGGCGGACCGGCAGTTGCGCAAGCACGGGCTCGAGGGATGGGCACGAATCGACGGGGTGCATCCGTTGCGTCGGACCGATCATGCGAGTGAGCTGACCGAGTTCGATGTGGAGCTCACGGTGCCGGGGTCCGAGAGCTACCACGGGACGATCGTGGTGGACGTGATGCCGGTGCACAAACCCAGAATGGTTGTGGGAGAGACGGTTCCGATTCGTGTCGACCCGCAGGACCGGGATCGGATCATCCTGGTTCTGTGAGCGGTCTTTCAATCCGACGGCTGGAAGCACCACGGGCACAGCTTCATTCGAAGGTGCCGGTTCACCCCGCGTGTCCAGGCGTTATGTGGGTGCGGACCCGACCGCCTTGGCGGATACGGGCTCAACCGTTTGCGCGGGCTCCGGTTCGGGCTTGGGCTCGAGTGAGGGAAGGCCGACTATCGGACGGCCGCGGCGGAGTGTGCGCTGCCAGCGGACGGGGTCGAAGACGGCCGGATCGGTCTCTTCGATGAACGAGCGGATCAGTTCGACGAAGCGGTCGGGGTCGAAGTGGTGCGGGAAATGGCCTGCGCCCGCGAAGATTTCGATGCGACTGCCGGGGAAAGCCCGGTGGGCGCGATCGGCGTGGCCCGACGGGATGACGGTATCGCGGGTGCCGCCGATGACCAGCGTCGGGAGGTGGGCGGCGAGGTAGCCGCGGTCGAGCATGGTGATGGTCTGGCCGCGGCGGTGGGCAGACCAGCGCGATCCGTTCCACCTTCTCGGGGAACTGATAGGCGAACTGCATCGCGACCCCGCCGCCCAGCGAATGCCCGACCACGGTGATCCGCTCGATGCCGAGGATGCTGAGCAGGTCGCGCATGCCGTTGGCGTAGGCCGCTACGGCGTAATCGGCGCGTGGTTTGGCCGATTCACCGTGACCGAGCAGGTCGGGCGCGATCACGGTGTAGTGCTCGGCGAGCGCGTCGAACACGGGCGCCCAAGTCCCCGAACTGTCGGTGATCCCATGGATCAGCAACAGCGGCGGACCGGTGCCTGCCATCCGGAACGCCCGGCGATACCCGTGCACCTCGATGAACTGCGATTGCCGGGTCATCGTTGAAGCGTGCGCGCGGGCTGTTGCGTGGCGACGACACCCAGGTAAGCGCCATGTGACAGTCCCGCCTCTCCGCGATTCACAGCCAGACGGAGGCGCGGGGTAGGTGGCGTCGGCGTCTTGGGGATCGCGATCGGGTTGGCTCGTGCCCGATGAGTTACCCATGTGCCGGCGAGATCAGTGGTTGCGGTCCCGCAGTGCGTCCGTAAGCAGGTATTGCGCAGCGACGTAGGTTGCCAGGATTACACCTTCGGTGACTCTACGGGTGCGGTCGTCGTTGGCGAAGAGGCGGCGTAGGACGATCAGGCCGTCCGAAACCGTGAACAGCAGGGCGCCGATACCGAGGCGACTGCGTGGGTCGGCGTTCGGAATGTTCAGGCCCGCAATATTCTTCGCGTCCGGCGCAAGGGCAGGATCCGAAGCGAGGGTCGCGGCGGTACCAAGGGTCGCGCCGTAGGCGGTGAGCGGGATCGCGAGGACGGGGGCTTTCGCGCGCAGCAGACCAGCCGCGCCTACCCAGGCGATTACCCGGGGAAGCGCGATCTCGGGGCGCGGGCGGGCGCCTCGTTTCCACCACAGCAGCGAGTAGCCGGTCTGCATCACCGCGAACGATGACGCGCCCGCGATGAGGCGGCGGTCGTCGTCGGGGTCGAGGAGCAGCACGTCGCCGACGGTGGCCGCGGCCAGCGAGCCGAGCAGGATCCGGCGTTCGGCCGGATCGATCTCGACTCCGCTGGTCACCGTGTCGGCGGCGAGCAGTGGCATCAGCAGTGGCTTGGCGACCCATTGCAGGCGGTCGCGGCCGGTGACGGCACCGAACACGGTGACCGCACCCGCCGCTAGATAAGCGGCGCGCAGTCTTCGCATGTCAGAAGCTCGGTTCCTTCGGGGCGGGCGGCAGGGTAACGACCTGGCCCGCGTAGCTCAGGCCCGCGCCGAAGCCGAGCAGCAGCGCGAGCTGACCGCCCTTCGCCTTGCCGGTGACCAGCATTTCCTCGATCGCCAGTGGCACCGAGGCGGCGGAGGTGTTGCCGGTGTTCTCGATGTCGTTGGCGATCGGGACGCTCTCGGGCAGGCCGAGGTTCTTCTTCATCAGCTCGTTGATCCGGGCGTTGGCCTGGTGCGGGACGAACACCTCGATGTCGTCCTTGGCCACGCCGGAGGACTCGAGCGCCGCCGAGAGCGCGCGCGGCAGGGTGACCGCGGCCCAGCGGAAGACCTTCGGGCCTTCCATGTGCAACGACATCCGGCCGACGGCCTCGACCGAGGGATCGGTGCCCTGCAGGGCCTGCGCCTTGTCCATGTACGCCAGGAAATCGACGTCCTGGGCGATGGCTTCGGCGTTCTCGCCGTCGCTGCCCCAGACCGTCGGGGAGATGCCGTTGTCCTCGGCCGGGCCAACGACCACAGCGCCCGCGCCGTCACCGAAGATCATCGCGGTGCCGCGGTCGGTGGGGTCGAGGCCGACGGTCATCGTCTCGGCGCCGATCACCAGCACATAGTCGAACGAGCCCGCGCGGATCAGGTCGGCGGCGACACCGAGGCCGTAGCAGAAGCCACCACAGCCGGAGGTGAGGTCGAACGCCGCGACGCCGTTGAGCCCCAGGTCGGAGGCCACCGAGGGGGCACCGTGCGGGGTGAGCTTGAGCCAGCTCGAGGTGCACAGGATGACCGCGCCGATCTTGGATCGATCGATCGGGGTGTTGTTCAGCGCGCGCTCACCGGCGGCCGCGGAGATCGACCGGATCGTCTCGTCGCCACTGATCCAGCGCCGGTTGTGGATACCGGTGCGTTCGAAGATCCAGTCGGGCGTCGAGTCGAGGGTCTCGCACACTTCGGCGTTGGTGACGATGCGCTGCGGACGGTAGGCACCGATCCCGAGCATCGCGACGTTGTCGCGACCTTTGTTAACTGCAATGCTCACCACAGGTGACTCACACGTCCTTCAGACTTTCCGGACAGACCACGTCGTCGTCCGGGTTCGGCGTTGTTCAGGCTAACCCAGGGCGAGATCGTCGAGGCCGAGGATCGATCGATATTCCAGCCCCTCCTCGGCGATCACCTGGTCAGCACCGGTTTCCCGATCGACAACGGTGGCGACGCCGACCACGATCGCACCGGCGTCACGCAGCGCGCGCACCGCGGTGAGCGGCGAGTTGCCGGTCGTGGTGGTGTCTTCGACGACGAGCACTCGCTTGCCGACGATGTTGGGGCCCTCGATCTGGCGCTGCATGCCGTGCGCCTTGGCCGCCTTGCGAACCACGAACGCGTCGATCGGGCGACCCGGCGCGTGCATCACGGCCATCGCGACCGGATCGGCGCCCATGGTGAGCCCGCCGACCGCGTCGAAGTCCCAGTCGGTGACGAGCTCGCGCAGTAGCGAACCGATCAGCGGGGCGGCCTGGTGGTGCAGGGTCGCGCGGCGCAGGTCGACGTAGTAGTCGGCTTCCTTGCCCGAGGACAGCGTCACCTTGCCGTGCACGACCGCGAGCTCGCGCACGAGGGCGGCCAGCTGGTCGCGATCGGCCTTCGTGAGCGACTGACGTGCTTGGTCGATCATCTGAGTCATGTCCTTCCGCGTGCGTTGAAGAGTCCGCGATTCATCCGGGCCACCAGGGTGCGCGGGACGAAGCCCGCGACCGCGGTGAGCACCTTGTACTGCACGCCGGGCACGCTGATCACCCGGCCGGAGTCCAGATCCCGCAGGCACCCTTCGACGACCTGATCGACGTCGAGCCACAGGCGCTTGGGCAGCGAACTCATCTCGATGCCCGCGCGCTCGTGGAACTCGGTCTGCACGAATCCGGGGCACAGCGCTTGGACGCGGACACCCGTGCCCACTAATCCACCCGCCAAACCCTCCGTGAAGGATACGACGTAGGCCTTGGAGGCCGAGTAGGTCGACCCCCGTCCGGGGATCAACCCGGCCACACTCGCCACATTCACGATCGAACCCGCGCCCGCCGCGACCATCAGCGGCAGGGCTGCCCTGGTGAGCTGCAGGACCGCGGTGACGTTCACGTCGAGCTGCGCTTGCAGCTGCGCGGGCTCGAGTGTCCAGAACTCACCCGAATGCGCGAAACCCGCGTTGTTGAAGAGGAAGTCGATGCCGCTCGCGGCGCGCGCGGCGACGCGAGCGCGGTCGTCGTCATCGGCCAGGTCGGCGACGAGGATCTCGGCCGAGGTGGTGAAACGGCGGGCCAGCACGTCGGCGAGTTCACGCAGTCGTTGCTCGTTCCTGGCGACGAGCACCAGGTCGTAGCCGAGGGCGGCGAGGCGGTGGGCGAAGCCCTGCCCGATGCCGGACGTCGGCCCGGTGATCATGGCGACGGGGCGGTGCACGCCGGGTAGGCGTACCTCCGCCTTCGCTCCGGCCGTGCGCGAAAGACTGTCGAACGCTGGCGCGTCAGTGACTGTTGGGCGCAAGGGACTGTCGGTCATCGCAGAGATCGATTCCGGTCGAGGAGGATGCCGCGACGACTACCGCGGCAGGTGGATCACTTCGGGACAGGGCCCTGGTATGGGCGGAAACCGGGGTGGAACGGACCACCCGGCTGGCCCGGTTCCGCGTCGTCGAGCGGTGGCTCGGTGCGGGGACGCGGCTCGGGGACGACGGCCAGCGACGGGCGCTTGGGCTGTTCGCCGAGTGGGCGGCGGCCGGGTGCGGGCTGGTCTTCGAACTCGGGGTCGTCGAGATCGGGGTCGTAGTCGGCGGGCAGCGCGGGGGCGCGGCCGCCGATCGGGGCGCGATCCTCGCGAGACCGGGCGCCATAGGACTCGTCCGGGCGCGCGGCAGCACCGCGCGAGGCGTAGCGCTCGTCGTCGTCGATGCCGACCGCGGCGCCACGACTGTCGTAGGGCTCATCGGTCTCGGGCAGGCGTGCCGCCGGACCACGGGCGGCGTAGGGCTCGTCGTCGGCATCGAGTTCGTCAGGACCGGGGAAGCGGGCACGACCGTGCTCTTCGACGTCGGCGTATTCCGCCCGGCCCGAAGCGAATTCGCGATCGTCGTCTTCGTCGTCGTACTCGGGGCGGAAGCCGGGCGCGAGATTGGCACTCGACCTCGGCCGCGTGAATTCGTTGGGCTCGGCCACCGGCGGCAGCACGTGCAGCAGGCCCGACAGGCGGAGCACCACGTCGATCGCGGTCTCCCAGTCCTTGGATCCGCTGCCGACGGGGAGCATGCCGAGAGTCCAGTTGCCCTCGCTCCACAGCATCTGCACGGTGTCGGACAGCGACTCGATGAAGCCGACCATCCGCTGATCTACGGCGTGGCGCGCGATCTCCGGATCGGTGGCGAACACGACCCGGTCGCCGATGGCGCCGAGCAGTTCCAGATCGTGGTCCTTCGGCGGCGCCGCGGTCTTGAGCCGCATGTCGACATCGATCTCGGAGCCGATCTGGCGTCGCACGGCCACCAGCGTCGCCGCGTCCTCCAGGTCGAAGAGCACGAACTTCTCGCCCTTGCGAATACCGGAGACCACGTCGACCGCCGAGAGGTAGCCGAGCTTGGTCAGCGCGCCACGACGCCACGTCGAGGCGAGCGCGGGCTCCACCGACACGTAGGTGTAGCCCTGGGACTTCGCCCACACCTGTCTCGCGTGTCCGGTGCGCTGCCGCTGGACCCGATCGAAATACAGCAGGACTATCGCACCCACGAGTGCGATCGCTGCTAACCCGAACCACATAGCCGTCATCGTCGCCTAGCCTATCCAGCCGTCGCCGTGATTGCCCGGTAGCACCGGGGATTCGACGCGCGGGTCGCTCATCGGGGGCCGCCCGGCAACGCCGTACTGATGATGATCTTGGCGTGGATCGACCCGTCTGGGTTCTTGTCGCCCTGCACCATAACCATGTCGCCGACGGGAAGCTCGCTCGCCTTCGTGCTGGTCAGCGAGATCACCTGGGTGGCGTCGTCGATCAGCACTCGCACGTCGGATCCGCCGAGGGTGCTCATGGTGATCTCGGTGCCGGTATTCGCGGTGATACTGCCCATGGTGGCGCCGAGATCTTCGCCGCCACCCAGACCCGGCAAGCCGGGGAGCCCGCTCGCGCTCGGCGGCGTGCCCGGAGTGGTCTGTTTCAGCGTCGGCGGGACGAGCAGCTGGGTGGTCGTCGGCGCCGAAGCGGTGTTCTCATCGGAGTTGTTGCCGCTCAGCACGAGACCGGCCAGCACTCCACCGACCGCGATCAACGCCAGCACGCCCAAGCCGAGCGCGATCCACAAACCGGTGTGGCGTTTGGGCGGTTCTTCCTGGTCACCGTCCTGCGGCCGCGGCGGATAGCCCGGTGGCGGCGCGGCGGGATAGCCCTGGTCGTACCCGGGTGGCGGCGCCTGATAACCCTGGCCGTAGCCGGGCGGCGCCTGCTGTGGCGGGGGTTGAGCTGCGGGATAGCCACTTTCGTAGGCACCCCATTGCGCGTCGTGCGGTGGCAACGCCTGCGTCGGGTTCGACGGTTGCCCCCACTCGTCGAACGAATTGCCTCCGTACGGCGTGGTCGAGTCGGTGCCCGGCGAACCCAGCCGTTCGGTCGGCGAATCCTCCGGGCGTTGCCCCCACGGATCGTTCGGGTTCGTCATGGGCTCCAGGGTAGGACAGCCCGGTACGTTTGGGTGGTCCCTACGCACCGGGCTGTGGATAAATCACGGGCTGTGGATAACTTCGCGTTCGACGACGAGCTTGTCGGTGGCGTCGTCCACACTCACCTTCACGGTGTCACCATCGGCGACCGAACCGGAGAGGAGTTCCTTGGCCAGGCTGTCGCCGATGGCCTGCTGGATCAGCCTGCGCAGCGGTCGCGCGCCGTAGGCCGGGTCGTAGCCGCGCACGGCGAGCCACTTCTTGGCCTCGGAGGTGACATCGAGGGTCAGCCTGCGCTGTGAGAGCCGTTTCTGCAGCTGACGCAGGTTGATGTCGACGATCGACTCCAGTTGCTCGGCGTCGAGCGCGTGGAACATCACCACATCGTCGAGCCGGTTGATGAACTCCGGCTTGAACGCGCGCCGCACCGCCTCCATCACCTGATCGCGGTCGCCACCGGCGCCGAGATTGGAGGTGAGAATGAGGATCGTGTTGCGGAAGTCGACCGTGCGACCCTGACTGTCGGTGAGCCTGCCCTCGTCGAGAACTTGCAACAAAATGTCGAAGACATCCGGGTGTGCCTTCTCGATCTCGTCGAACAGCACCACCGAGTACGGCCGCCTGCGCACCGCTTCGGTGAGCTGGCCGCCCTGGTCGTAGCCGACGTATCCCGGCGGTGCGCCCACGAGCCGGGCCACCGAGTGCTTCTCGCTGTACTCGCTCATGTCGATGCGCACCATCGCGCGTTCGTCGGCGAACAGGAAGTCAGCCAGCGATTTCGCCAGCTCCGTCTTGCCGACGCCGGTCGGGCCGACGAACAGGAACGAGCCCGTCGGCCGGTTCGGATCGGCGACACCGGCACGCGCCCTGCGCACCGCGTCGGAGACCGCCTGCACGGCTTCTTCCTGCCCGACAACGCGCCCCGCGACCTCGGTTTCCATCCGCAGCAGCTTGGCGGTCTCGCCCTCGAGCATGCGCCCGACCGGCACCCCGGTCCACGCCGAGACAACATCGGCGATGTCGTCGGGAGTCACTTCCTCGTTGAGCATCACGTCACCGTCAGATGCTGCGGCACTGGCCTTTTCGGCGTCGGCCAGCTCCTTCTCCAGGTCGGGGATGCGCTTGTAGCGCAGCTCTGCGACCTTGCCGAGTTCACCGTCACGTTCTGCCCGTTCGGACTCCCCGCGCAGCGCCTCCAACTGCTCCTTGAGCCCGCGCGCCGAATCGAGCGCGTTCTTCTCGTTCTGCCAGCGGGTGGTGAGCTGGCTGAGCTTCTCGCGGTCATCGGCCAATTCCTGGCGCAACTTCTCGAGCCGCTGCTTGGACGCGGCGTCGGTCTCCTTCTCGAGCGCCACCTCTTCGATCTCGAGGCGCCGCACCGCTCGCTCGATCTCGTCGATCTCGACGGGACGCGAGTCGATTTCCATCCGTAGGCGCGAAGCCGATTCGTCGATCAGGTCGATCGCCTTGTCGGGCAGGAACCGCGAGGTGATGTAGCGGTCCGACAGTGTCGCGGCCGCCACCAGCGCCGAATCGGTGATCCGCACGCCGTGGTGCACCTCGTAGCGTTCCTTGATGCCGCGCAGGATGCCGATGGTGTCGGCCACCGACGGCTCGCCGACCAGCACCTGCTGGAATCGCCGTTCGAGCGCCGCGTCCTTCTCGATGTACCTGCGGTACTCGTCGAGGGTGGTCGCGCCGACCAGGCGCAGCTCGCCGCGGGCCAGCAGCGGCTTGATCATGTTGCCCGCGTCCATCGCCGAGTCGCCGGTGCCGCCCGCGCCGACGATGGTGTGCAGCTCGTCGATGAAGGTGATGATCTCGCCCGCGCTGTTCTTGATGTCGTCGAGCACGGCCTTGAGCCGCTCCTCGAATTCACCGCGATACTTCGCACCCGCCACCATCGCGCCGAGGTCGAGCGAGACAACCTTCTTGTTGCGCAACGACTCCGGCACATCGCCTTCGATGATGCGCCGCGCGAGACCTTCGACGATGGCGGTCTTGCCGACGCCTGGTTCGCCGATGAGGACCGGGTTGTTCTTGGTGCGCCTGCTCAGCACCTGCACCACGCGCCGGATCTCGGTGTCGCGCCCGATCACGGGGTCGAGTTTGCCCGCGCGGGCCAGGTCGGTGAGGTCGGTGGAGTACTTCTCGAGTGCCTGATAGCTCGCTTCCGGATCGGCGCTGGTCACCCGGCCGCTGCCGCCGCGGACCGCGGTGAACGCGTCGCGCAGGGATTCCGGGGTGGCGCCGTGCTTACGCAGCAGCTGGGCGACGTCCGAAGAGCCTTCGGCCAGCCCGACCAGCAGGTTCTCGGTGGAGACGAACTCGTCGCCGAGCTCGGTGGCGAGCCGTTGGGCAGCGGTCATCGCGGCAAGGACTTCGCGGCCCAGTTGTGGTGTGGTGGTGGCGCCGGTAGCACGCGGCAGGCGGTCGACGAGGGCACCTGCCTCACGTTCGACTGTCGCCGGATCGACCCCGATGGCCTTGAGCAACGGTGCGGCGATGCCATCGGTTTGATCCAGCAACGCCACCAGCAAGTGTGCCGGACGGATCTCCGGATTGCCTGCCGCCGCGGCGGCCTGAAGGGCGGCGTTGAAGGCCGCCTGCGTCTTGGTGGTGGGATTGAACGAGTCCACGAATCTCCCTACTTGTGTGTGTCCGGTATCGACTTGTTCAACGCTCACAAAGTTGAGTCTGTTCCGCTCAACTCTAAAAATTTTCGGCGGACTTCGAAGCCGCGCTTCACGGTACGCCGCGACACCACCGAAGACGATCAATCACCGCATGTCGAACGGCTATCCGCCTAGGATTGCGGTGCCCGGCTCACCCCCGATGCGAGGAGTTCACCCCCATGCGCGCGATCGTGGTTCAGAAGTTCGGCGCCACACCGGAGCTCGCCGATGTGCCCGTCCCCGGGGTGGGTCCCGGTGAGGTTCAAGTGGCGCTCGACGCGGCCGGGGTGAACCCGTTCGACCTGAAAATGGCCGACGGCATCCTGGAGGGCAAAATGCCCACCGACTTCCCGATGATCCTCGGCGTCGACGGCGCGGGCACCGTCTCGGCGATCGGCACCGGTGTCACCAAATTCAAGGTCGGCGACAAGGTGGTCGGTAAGTTCCTGACCGCACCGGCGGGACACGGCAGTTGGGCGCAGTACGCCACGGTCCCCGAGGACGCGACCCTCGTCCCGATCCCCGACGGGGTCACCACGGTGGCCGCCGCGGCGCTGCCGGTCGCCGGCGTGACCGCCCAGGATCTGGTCGACGCCGCGCACATCCAGCCCGGCCAGACGGTACTGATCGTCGGCGCGACCGGCGGTGTGGGTTCCTTCCTCGTCCAGCTGGCCAATACCGCCGGTGCGCACGTGATCGCCACCGCCCGCGCCGACGCCACCGACCAGGTCGCCCGCCTCGGCGCCGCCGAAACTGTCGACTACACCCAGATGCGCCCCGCCGACCCGAATTTCGTCGATCCGGACCCGGCCACCCGCCATGACTCGAGCGTCACCGACGCCGTCCGCTTCACCCATCCCGACGGCATCGATGTGCTCTTCGACGTGATCAGCTCGCCGGGAGATTTCGCCTCCCACGCCACCCTGGTCCGCCGAGGCGGCCATGCCTTTTCGACGACCTGGGCGGCCGATGAAGCGGTGCTGCGCGAAAACGACATCACCGGCGGCAACTTCGAATCCAAAGGGCGCTCACCGGAATTGAGCCGACTATTGTCCCGCGTCGCCGCCGGTGATGTTGTCGTTCCGGTGCAGATGACCGTGCCCCTTGAAGCCGCTCCTGCCGTGCTCGGCCAAGGCAACGCACGTGGAAAAACCGTCCTCGCCATCTGATTCCCGCTCGCCGAAGGTTGGAGGAAATGATGACCATGACGTACGAGTATCAGGGTCGGATCGCACGGAAATACGTCGCGCAAGGTCGTGAAGAGGGGCGTGAAGAGGGGCTTGTCGGTGGCATCCTCACTGTTCTGGAAGCCCGCCACCTCACTGTTTCCGCTCTGCAGCGGGCCCGCATCGCAGAATGCGCCGATATCGACCAGCTCACCGCATGGTTGCGGCGCGCGGCAACCGCCGCTGATGCCGACGAGATCTTCGGCTGAGAACACACCGCCGTTCACGCATTCGCTGAATTCAAGGGCGTGACAGCCGCATTGCACGGGCCTGCTCGATGTGGGCTTCTCGATCACCTTCGTTGCGCCGCTCGGTGGGTATCGCCGCGACGACTGACCGACGACGTCCGGTCGGACTACACCGTATGGAGCACCCAAGGGTGCCGGTGTCGTAACCATCCCTGCCCGCTTCCCCGCACCGAACCCCGATTTGCGTCCTCGGCCAACACAATTGGCCCCACGCCTGTTTCGGCGTGTGGCGATGTTGGACCTGGGCGAAGGTGTGCACTCCCGAACCGACCAGGTGCGTACGTGCGAGGCGTACGACGAAGGTGCTCGCAGGAGGCTGGGTGTCAGGGTTGTCTGCCCCTCGGTCGGGCTCTCCGATAACGACCGACAGGAGCGGCCAAGGCCCAGGACACGACACAGACAGCCCGTCGTCAGGGTATGGACACACCCCTGGAACGACGAAAGCCCGGCATCAAGAGACGCCGAGCCGTTGCATGTAGGATTTCACCCTACGGTGCGAACAGCTGTTGACTGTTTCGTACCTAGGCCGTTCGGTGAGTTGGCGCTCGCCGGGCGGCCGTTCTTGTTCGTGTGACGCTACACACTCCCGCGCGCACTAGCAACTAGCGAGTTTCCGCTCTGGCCAGTAACTTCCGCGAGAACCCTGTGACTAGTTCACATCGAGTTTCACCAGGGCCGCGCGGGCGGAAAGATCGTTCCCGCGATCCGATTCGCGCTCGGTACGCTCGCCGTCATGTCTGATGTGACCTTGGCGAACCTGCTCGACGATGCCGCGCTGTATTCCTTCGAGCATCAACTGCATCTCGCCGATATCGCCGGTGATCGTGGGTGGAGTGTCGACTTGGCGGTCGGCCGGTTCACCTTGACCGGGGACCAGCCGATCGAATGCGAGCGGATGCACCTGCTCGGGTCGGCGGCTCCGGGACCTCAGTCGTGGTTGTGGGCGTGGGGTAACCCGGCGGGCTACCCGGATTCGGTCACCGGACTCGCGCAGTCCGTGCGCGACTTCGGAATCCGTTATGGCATCAGTGGACTCGCTGATGCGGAAGTGCCGTTCGCCGTGCTTCCCGGTTCTCCCGATCGGGCCGAGGGTGTGGTGAATGTGTTCATGGACGCAGCCAAGGCGATCTCCGGAGTGTGGACTGCCTATAGCGGGCCGGTCGGTGGCGGGACCAGGGCCGCGTTTCTGATCGAGCATCCGTCGTTCGTGCTGCCCGCGCCCTTCGCACCGCGCATCGCCCGGGTTATCCAGGAGGGGCTCACCGAGTTTCCGCTCACCGATCGACGCCGCGCTCTCCACGCCTACGCCAATCATCGAGGACTCGGCGTCCAGTGGTCCGGCGACCACTCCCTGGCAACGGTCACCGGGCCGGGCCTCACCGGGGAGATCGCCTTCGACGAATTGGCCAGGATGAAGAGCATGGACTTGCAGATGAGCAACGGATAACCCTGCCTCGCAGAACAATAGCCATAACCTCGCCAATGAGACATAGCACACAATAGGGATCCGCGGCACGGCCTCGTGCGTCCAATATCTCGACAGCACTGTTGGGCGAGGTTGGGGTTTGCGATGAGTTCGATCAAGGCTGATCCCGATGCGCTGCGCACTACGCAGTCCTCGTTCGATGCGGTCGCTTCGACTCTGTCTGCGGCGTTGACCACGTTGACCTCGGCGTTGGCCGCCGAAGGTGAGTGCTGGGGTGGGGATGAGATCGGGCAGGCGTTCGCGGGTAACTACACACCGGGTGTGGAGCAGGGCAAGACCTCGGTCGGCAATCTCGCGAAGTCGATGACGCAGCTCGGCACGAATATGGTGACTGTCGCGGACAAGTTGGTCGAGCAGGACACGGCCCGTGCGGCCCAGCTGAAGCAGTCGACGGGGTCATAGTTCGTGGGTATCGAAATCCCGGACTCTTTGCAGTGGGTTGCGAAATACATTCTCGGGGCGGGTGATTGGCCCGAGGGTGACGAGACCGCGATGCGGCGTCTGGCTGATGCATGGACCACTACGGCGAACACGCTCAACACTGTCGACGAGGACGCCGCGCGGGCTTTGAACGCGGCATTGAGCGCCTTGTCTGAAGGCGAGACCCACGACGCGATCGCGGCCTACCGCGACAAGCTCCTCGCTGGTGACGAGGCGGCGTTCACCGCGATTCGTAAGTGGTGTGAGAAGCAGGCCGAGCTGCTCGAAGACGGTGCCAACGATATCGAGCACACCAAGCTGGTGATCATCGGGACGATGATCGTGGCGGCGGTCGAGATCGGTATCGCGTTGGCGACCGCGTGGACCGGGGTCGGTGCTGCGGCGGGTGTGGCGGCGCGGGTTGCGGCGCAGGTCGCGGTGAAGATGGCGATGAAAACGCTGTTGACCAGGATGATCGCGCGCGGTATCGCCAAAGCGGCCGCGCGGGCCGCGATCCGTGGGGCGGCGTTCGAGGCGTTGGAAGAGGGCGGGATCGACGCGCTCGCCCGCACCATCCAGGTCGCCAAGGGCGATCGCTCGACCGATGACTTCGGTTGGGCCGACCTGGGTTTGGCGACGTTCGGTGGTGCTGTTGGTGGTGCTGTCGGTGGTGGTCTCGGGGACAAGCTGGGCGGTGTCGGGGACAACGTCACTTCCGGTCTCGGCAAATTGGCGGCCAAGTCCGCGGCAGGTGCGGCGACTGAGCTCGGTGCTGATCTGTCGGCGCAGGTCGCGTCGGCGAGTGCGGCGTCGTTGTTGATGGGTCAGGATTTCAAGCTCGATATCGGGGTTGATACGTTCACCAGTGCTGGTGCGGGTGGGTTGCAGAGCGGGTTGGAATCCAGCTCGCAGGGCGGCGGGGACTCTCCGGCGCCGACGGTTCCCGAGTTGGGCGATACGGGCTCGCCTACCAGCCCTGCCGGTACGGGAGATCCGGGTTCGTCTCCGGCTCAGACGAACGGTGGTGCGCCGGGATCGACTTCGCCCGCATCGACGGGTACTCCTGGTTCCCCAGCTCCGGCATCTGAGGGCACCCCGTCAACACCTAATGGGGACAACGCAACCCAGCCTTCCGGAGCGGGTTCACCTTCCTCTCCTGGCGACAGCTCGCCATCGAACAGCAATCCGGCCGATACTCCCGGCGCTGCGACACCTGCCGGAACGGGCACCCCATCCGCGGATGGTTCTCCCAGCCCGAGTTCGCCTGCCGACAGTTCACCCAGCCCCAGCACACCCGGCGACAGCACGCCCAGCCCCAACTCGCCCAGCGACAACTCACCGAGCCCGAGCTCACCTGGCGACAACTCGCCAAGCCCCAGCTCACCAGGCAACAGTTCACCAGGCGACAACTCGCCAAGCCCCAGCTCACCAGGCAACAGTTCACCAGGCGACAACTCGCCAAGCCCCAGCTCACCAGGCAACAGTTCACCAGGCGACAACTCGCCAAGCCCGAGCTCACCTGGCGACAACTCGCCGAGTTCCAACTCGCCCGGCGACAGTTCCCCTACCTCGCCAGGCGACAGCACGCCTAACCCCAGCTCACCCGGAGAGACCTCCCCCGGCCCGACATCGCCCGCCGACAACGGAAACCCGTCCAGCACAGGTGCACCGGACTCGCCGAGCAACCCCAGCCCGTCGGAGACCAACCCCTCGACACCCTCCGACAACGGAAACCCTTCCAGTACTGGCTCACCGGAATCACCGAGCAACCCCAGCCCCGCGCCGACCAACCCCTCGACACCCGCCGACAACGGCACGCCCTCATCGCCGAGCAACACCGGCACCACGAATCCGAACCCAACCGGATCGCCCAACAGCACAAACCCAAGCACTCCGGGCGACACCTCCAACCCCACCAACCAACCCAGTCCGTCGGCACCCCCCTCGTCCTCGCTCGACCTCCCACCGGTCGATGCGCCCACGACACCTACTGATTCGCCCGCAGCCCAACCAAATCCATCGAGCCCGGCCCCCACCCAGGCACCGACCACCAGCGAACAGACGTCGACCAGCAGCAACCCGACTACCTCCACCCCGTCCACGGTCGGGACGACGCCACAACCCACCACCCCGAGTACGACCACACCAACAGCACCGACCCCGAACAACCAGTCCCCCAGCGACACCACCCGCCAGCCTCAACAAGCCGAGGCATCAACAACCAGCGCGGCGACCACCGCCACAGCACCCAGCACGGCACCCACCGCAACACCGACCACCGCAACACCTCCCAACTCGACACCGTCAACCCCACCCATCAGCGCACCGATCACCCCGGCCACGCACCAATCGCCGACATCGAACACTCCCCAACCATCCACAACCACCAGGCCGACAACCCCCACCGCCCAACCGCCCGCCACCCAGCCGACAACCCCGAACAATCCCGGGTTATCCACAGGCCCCACACCCACGCCAAGCGCCCCACCATCCACTGCGAATCCGGCGACACCGAACACTCCCCACTCATCCACAGGCACCACCCCGACGACTCACACGGCACCCCCGTCCGCTGCTCGACCGACAACCCCGAGAACCTCGCCGACGGGCCGCACCCCAGCCGCACCGAACACGGCCCCCAACTCGCCGACCCCCACAGCGAACGGAACCCACAGCGAGGTTCCCTCGACCACGACAACTCCCACCGACACGACCCAACCCACGAACCCGACAACTCCCACCAACACCACCCCCGCGACGCCGCCAACAGACCCACTCCTCACCCCCCAAAACCTCGAAGCGGCCAACCAGGCCCGACAAGCCCGCGAATCCCTCCGCCCCATCCAGCCCGCCAACAACCAAGCCCTCCAGGTCAACCCACCCACGGGCCGCCCCTACCAAGCCGCCGACTACCCCAACACTTTCGCCCAGCCGGTCCGAGTAGTCCGCCTAACTGTCGCCGTAACCGGCTCCCCCACAACCCCTCCCACCACCATCGACACCGTCGCCGACAATGCCCAAACAGCCACCGACATCGCCTTCAACCAAGGCCATCAATTCCCCCTCGGCGACTGGCTCATGGTCGACGCCGTCCCCACCACCAACCCATCAACAGCCGACCTCACCATCAACGCGGATACCACCCCCACCCTGACCGACCTCGCCAACACAGTCCGCACCAACCTCGGCCTACCCCCACGCGACAACCCCACCCTCACCCCCGACGACATGCACCGCCTCGGCTCCGACATCTCCCGAGCCGACCTCTCCCGAGCAACAATCCCGTCCTGGGCAGACCAACACGCAACCCCCACAACCCAACCCGACAACACCGTAACCACCACCCCCGACACAAACACCACCCCCGACCTCGACACCACCGTCGACCTCGACGCAATCCACAACAACCACGCCGAACAAACCCCAGCCGGCGTCTCCCACCACCGCGGCGACCCCACCATGGGCGACCTCCCCCACCGAGTCCCCGCCGACCCCAACCGCTTCACCGCCGACACCCACATCACCCCCGACGGCCACGCCGTAATCGGCGGCCAAACCCTCACCCCCGAGCAATACGGCGACCTCCTCCGCCGCTCCGGCTGGGACGGCGTAACCCCCATCCGCCTAATCGGCTGCGACGCCTCCACCAACGGCTTCGCCGACCGCCTCGCCCAGCACTTGGGGGTAGAGGTACTCGCACCGACCCAGGCCGCCTGGACCGACGCCAACGGAAACGTATTCAGCACCAGCGGAACCACAAATCCCGACGGCACGCGAACCCCAACGGTGCCACCCGACGGCATGTGGCAGACACACAGGCCCGACGGCACAACAAGACCCGAGGGAACTGGCTCCCATCCGCCCGGCACCATCCCGACGACACTCGCGCCCGAGACCGCCGTCGACAGAAGTAGCTTCCATCGACCGGATCGAAATCCACCGAACGACTACACAGCCCTCGCCGGTGGTCGGCCGATCGAGCATATCCGGCGACCAGATCCGCGCGTGCCTGCGAAAGGTAAGCCATTCGGCCGAGAACGCGGCGGTACATTTGCGAATCCGGCCGACCCCGTGAGTTTGGATCCGAATACCGCCTACCGTGTAACGGATCGGAATGGTCGGGACCGCGGCCTCTTCATTACGGATGAAAACGGAAATATTGTCGAGGTACACACGGACTCCGGGGATTCCGAGCAAGGCTTCAACCCAGATCTCAGGACACCGCTACCCAATTGCCAGTACACAGTCGACGGGGGACGGTTTACGTATATTACCGACGACCACGGCCGTGTCGTACAGGCACGCGGTCGACTCGAACTCGTACCCTCGCTAGACTCACGACGTGGGCCTCGCCAAGCCGATATCGGAAATATTGGCCAAGCAGAGATCGCCCAGATAAACCAGGAAGCGATCGACGCATTCCGGGAAATATACGATCGCGATCCGACCGCGCAAGAAGTGACGCTATACCAAATGGCAACATTCGACGGTGGCCATCTTTTCGCAACACAGTTCGACGGTCCTGGCGAGGAAATAAACATGGTACCCGAGCTGACTAACCTCAATCGATTGATCGGCGACGGTCGCAATGCAACAAACAACTGGCGAGCTTTGGAAGTGCTTATCGGCACTCACTTGTCACGAACACCACCACCTATAGTCGATATGACAATCGACCTCGACTATAATCCGTCTCGAACAGACCTCACTCCGACGAACATCACTGCAGTACTGACGGTAGACGGTGTTCCTGTTCTGACCAATCCGTACCCCAATATGCCACCACTTCAGGAGTAACATTGGTTCAATACGATGCGGTTGACCCACTGGAACAAGCCGCAATATTGCAGTCAATAGGCCAAGACATGGTTTCAGTCGCGCCGGCCGAATGGACGCAGCTCAGATTCATCGCCAGAGAAACGGTTCAGACGGCGGAAAGAATCCTTGAGATCGTCGATGCGGATGGAGCCGTAGATATTTCGCAATCTATAGCCATGCCGTCACAGTCCGACAGAATTCAGAAGCTCCGTACCGGAATGTACGAACCCGATAAAGGCACGTGGTACACGATGGTGCTCGTCGTCGAAAATAGCGGGGAATACCACGCACGATATGAGTACAACGACGAGCCCGAGTTTCGGTTTCCGACGTCGCCCCATGCCTTCGCAGCAGACCTTGAGTATTTCCCTCGCGACACCGCGCACACGCCCGGATGGCTTGCTCAAAGGGCAGTAGATCTCGATAACGGCACTACGGAGCGCGGGTGACCTCCCGAGCGCGGCCGGATCCTCAGAATCGCGAAAGGCTGCTCGCCTGGCAGCAAGCGTTCGCCGATGGGGACCACGAAGATCTATCGGAAATTATCCTCGAAGCGGCGCCCGACGATTGGGACCGGATATTTTACCGAGCCCATACGTTGATCAATTGTTTCGGTTTCAGCGCCGTATCGGTTGCACCGGACGGAAAAAAGACTTCCATCACTCCGGATATCGAAGTTCTTGAGATGTTCGGGGACCTCCGGCCGAGAATGTATCTGCCAGGTATCGGCGCCTGGTTCTCGGTCGACTACACCTTTGACCGGTCGGGAAACCCGCGCATGGCTTTCGACTATGCAAGCGATCCGTTCAATCCCTCCCGGCCACCCGAAGCATACGCAGAAGACTTCGACTACTTTCCGAGAGACGTCGACTTCGTGCCGGATTGGTTGAAATCTAAGCTCGACGCGGCACGCAAACCTGCGGGCTGGTACATCCATCCTCAACTCGATGGGTTGGACAGGCCACGAAAGAAGGTGAGCCGCCCGACCAAGATTCAACGAGACGATGTCGTATCGGGAAATACAGAAATCGTCGGCCTAAAGGTCCGTGATCCCGCGACACCACGCATTGTGGTGCCCACGTCGAACAGAGTTCCTACCCCGGCAAAAGGCGACCACGAACCGACTATCGACGACCTTAAGAATGAGATCACCAGACTATTGACGCAGGTCGTTCCCCCAGGATGGGCTTCGATTAGATATAGCTTTCGCGAAATTTGGTCTTGTAGATCTCGCACATTCGAATGGATTGGGGTCGACGGGCGAGTCACCCGATTTTATCCCGAGAAATCCCCGCTGAAATATTCAACTATAGACGAAGGGAGGCGCGCTGCCGCGGCGAAGGAATGTCCGCCCAGACCGGTTCCAGGTTGGCGTGAAGATGATCTCTTTAGGTGCTTTTCGGCCCTCAGGAGACTGATGTACATTCCAGGAAATGGGACATGGTTTACCGCCGTATCGACAATTGACCGCACCGGGACTCTCACCCTTGCGATCGACCACGACAATGCCCCGACTTTCTTCCCCCGCCTCGTCAACGGAATGTATGCCCGCGACCAAGAACAATACCCACGAGATCAGGACCACATCCCCCATTGGCTGCAGAACAAGTTGAACCGCGCAGCTTCGGAACCATTGGGGTTCTCCTGAACAATCAAATGAACGACGAGAGATTGATTTCCAACCGAGAACCGCTTCACATCATGGAGCAGCAGGAAATTCTCGACGAAATTACGCGCGAGATACTGCCGACCTTGCCACACGAATGGACTCGCCTTATCGCCCGAGGTATGTTTGTCGGCCGACATACCGATGCCGAAACGGGCATCAAAATGCCGAACGGATCGATACTTCCATGGCAGTTTCCAACACCAGTGTGGCGCAGATTCCAGGATCTCCGCAAGGGCATGTACACCGAAGGATTCGGTACATGGTTTGAGTTCGAGTATATTCTGGAGCCGCCCGCGCGGTTCAATATCAGGTACAATCGCGACAACTATCCCGGATTTGCGGTTGCACCGAAGGCCGAAGACTACGCGCTGGAAAATCAACGGTATCCACGTTCGCCACAGTACATACCGGACTGGTTTCGAAACGGTTTGAGCGCGGCCCACTAGAAACGGGCGGGGAGGGGTTTCCCAACCCGTGACTGCCGAAAGATCGCGGAGGTTGATGCCCTATGGCGGGTGAGACAAGCAGGCGAGATATGAAGTCTTTCGGTCAGGATCTGATAGTGTCCGGGTTTGCAACGAATGACTCGATCATTGGATGTGGCGCAGACGAGATCACGCAATCTCGTTCCGGCGCACCCGGCAATTGTCGCATTCGCGGGGATTACTACCCCTTTCTGGGATATATGGGAAAGGAGGCTGGCACCCTCGTTAGAGGAACCGATTTGTTCTTTCCACAGATGCTTAATTCCATCGACGGAGCCAAAGATATCCCCAATGACGGCCTAGCCCTGGAGCACGGCATCACCAAGGCTATAAGATCTATTTCTTCGAACCCGGATTCAGTGCGGTTTATTGCTACCAGGAGGGAAGTGCGGACGTCAAGAAGCTGGCCGACAACTTCCAGGATTTCCTTCGAAACGCCTGGCGCATCCAGCAGAGATTCGCGAAGATACGTCGGCGATTCGCAGCCAAAGCTGATGGAACGATAGAGATGGCGGAAAGAAGAGAATCGAGAGCTGATCGATGACCGATATCGACGACGTCGAAGCCGCTTACCGCAGTGCGGCCGACGCTGGTGACATTACCTCGATGGCCAACCTCGGCATCCTGCTAGCCGAAAGGAACGACATCGAAGAAGCCGAAATCTGGTATCTCCGTGCCGCCGAAGCCGGCAGCACAACCGCCATGACGAATTTCGGCCTCATGCTCGAGGAGTACGAACGCGAGGAAGAGGCTGAAGTCTGGTATCGCCGTGCTGCCGACGCCGGTGACACCGAAGGCATGTTCTATCTCGGCCACCTGATGTGGCTGAACGAAAACTTGGAGGAAGCCGAAACCTGGTGGCGCCGTTCCGCGCAGGGCGGTGACACTGATGGCAGCATCCACCTCAGCAGCCTATTGATCAAACGAGGCGACCTCGACGAAGCCGCAACCTGGCTACGCAAAGCCGCAGACCACGGCTCAGAGTCGGCGATGCACCACCTCGGCCGTCTGTTGATGAAGCGCGGGAATCACGAAGAGGCCGAGATCTGGTACCGCCGCGCCACAGATCTCGGTTCGACGTACGCCATGTATGACCTCGGTGTCCTGCTGAAGGAGCGCGGCGACCTCGACGAAGCCGTGGCCTTGTGGCGCCATGCCTCCGAATCCGACCCTTCCCAATACCGGAGGCCCGGCCACACCGGCGCCATGCACGCCCTCGGCACCCTGATGAAGGAGCGGGGCGATCTCGACGAGGCCGAAAGCTGGTTCCGCCGCGCTGCCGACCACGGATACAAACGTGCGATGGCCGACCTAGGTGCACTGCAGCTGGAGCGCGGAAACCTTGACGAAGCCGAAGTTTGGTTGCGCCGCGCCGTCAAGATCGGCTACAGGCCTGCCATGACCCGCCTCGGCAAGCTACTCGAGGAGCGCGGGCAATTCGACGAAGCCAAAACCTGGTACCGCCGCGCCGCCGGTATCGTCGCAGTGCCGCCGGGCACCCCCACTGGGCAGTACCACGTCGCTCACTAGCTGGTGCAACTGCGCATCTGCCCTTTCCGACATCGGCTCCCCGACGCCTAGATGCCCCAGAGTCGACCGGTTCTCAACGCAGACACCGACGCCACCAAGCCCGCGCTTTCCAACGCATCGAGGACGTCCTCAACAGACTCAGGTGGATTGCGCCGCGAATCGGCAATCTGCTGAACGCACGCCCACACGATCCGGTCATCGAGCGCGATCTGGTCCAGCACGAACTCGTCGGGGCTCTTAGCCTCCATGTTCCAGTCGGCCAATATGTCTGCGGGGAAGTCGCGCAGGTTCGCAGTGACGATCACCTGCGCACCGATCTTGATGGCAGCCGCGAGAACGTGACGATCATCGAGATCCGGCAACTTCAAACCCTCGATCAACGGCTCGAACCCGGACACTAGGCAGTCGGGGACTGCGGCGATCATCAGTTCACGTAGCCGACGCAACTTCGCTGGCTCGATATCCGGCCGTTTTGCGGCCAGGTTGGACGTCATTTCGTCGAGTATGGTCTCGGTCCACTTGGCTTGGACCAGACCTGACCTTGCCAGTCGGATCATCATGTCCCGCAGGGTGTTTCCGTACAGCACATTTGCGTCGAACAACACGGTGAAGGCCATGGTCAGATGCCGAGTTCCTGTCCGAGGTCGGAGAGTTCATCTGCTGCGGCACGACTGCGGGAAGCACTGCGGCGCTGATAATCCTTGAGGTCGTCGTAGCGGATGCGTCGGTGAGTTCCCACCAGACGGAAGGGGATCTCGCCGGCTTCCAGCAGGCTGACGACGAACGGTCGCGACACGTTGAGCAGATCTGCAACCTGTTGCGTGGTCAACTCAGCATGGGAAGGAACGATCGAGACGCCCTGGCCATCCGCTGCCTGAGCAAGGATGAAGGCGACCATGTTCACGACCGACCGCGGCAGGATCAGGGCGTTCTCCGCGCCGGTTTCACCCGCGACCTGAATGATCTGGTCAGTCGGATGGCTTGTCAGGTAATCCCTGACACGGCGCAGCGCGCGTTCGGCTACCTCGGCATCGATCTCGCCGGGCTCGATCCGCTTGGCTTGGATTCCGGCCATGGCTACCTCCTTCTAAACGAATTATACGCAACAATCGAAACAAACGAAATGATTCAGGTATAGCCAGGCATGGCTTCGGTCGCGATCATAGGGATATGACCAAGACGATCACCGAGGCCGAGCTTGGTAGCGCGGGCGTGATGGACGCGCTCGCAGCGGGCGATACCTTCATCATCACCAGGAACGGAAACCCGGTTGGAGAGCTGCGTGCGATTCGGGTGCAGCGGAACGTGTCGACCTGCGACATCAAGGCACGACTCGCACGCTTCGCCGGGGCAGGGGATGCGACGGCTGAACGAGCTGAAATCGATGCAGCGTTCGGTGAACACCGCCTCGATGACTGATCAGCGGCACTTCGGTTGGGTCCTCGGCGGCTCGACGATTCACGACGATGGCCGAACTGGTTGTTGCCAAAGGCCGGAACCCGAAGCCACGCAAGTGCGATCTGATGATCGCGGCCATCGCATCGGTCAACAACCCCCGCTCTATACCCCGAAATCCCGATGGCTGTTCGAGGCGCTTGACCCAGTTCTCACCCTGGTGCCGTAACCGAAACTTGCCCGCGGTTAGTGGGGGAGGTAGGTGCCGGTGCGGGCTTTGGTGGCTGTGGTGGTGAGGATGGTGGCGAGGGTGGCTTGGATTCGGGGTGGGGTGGTGGGTTTGGCTATGAAGGTGGTTTCGCCGTAGAAGACGTAGCGGCCGTCGCCGGGGATGTCGTGGAGCTGGAAGTCGTCGCGGCCTTCGGCGTGGCGGTTGTCGACGCTGGCGTGGGCGTAGACGCCGATGTGGGTGAGGGTGGTGGTGGGTTTGGCCAGGAAGGATTCGAGTTGTTCGCGGGGGGTGGGGTTCCAGCGGTCGCGGACGTGGGGGCGGGGGGCGGCGAGTTCTGCTGCGGTGACGCGGATTTCGCGGCCTTTACCGGGGGCGACCTTCGGGAGGGTGGAGAGGACGGCGGCGGCCAGGGCATCGGGGGCGCAGAGGTGGAGGGTGATGTCGCCGGGGTTGGTCTCGTCGCCGGGGGCTTGGACGGCGAGGGCGGCGTAGGTGTCGCGGGTGCCGCCGTGGGCTCGGATGGTTTTGACACCCTTGGCCGCGCCCGCGACCTCGACGCGGGCGTGCGGGGCGAGCAGGGCGGCCATGGCGCGGTCGAGATCGCTGTCGTATTCGGCCATCAGGTTCTCGGCGGCCTTGCTGCGCAGGCGCAGGACCTCGGCGTGGGTTTCGACGTCGGTGTGGCGGTGATGCAGGGGGTACGGGAGCACGTCGCGGCCCGCTGCTTCCCATAGGGTGCGGAAATCTAAAGCGGTTAAATGCCAGGTACGCACGGGAGATCTACTCTGTTCCATCAGGATTGGCGACTAGTCGGCGCCGATGACGGGCGGGACCATCTTGGGCAGGGTGTCCAGTCCGGTGAGTTCGTCACCGTGTTCCTGAGTGATGAGGTAGTCGGGGATTCCCTTGGTCGATTCGTCGTCCTTGCCGCCACCCTTGCCCGCACCGGGGCTCATCATGCCGGGCATGCCGGAGCGGCCCGCTGTGCCGGAACCCGTGCCGGTGCCACGGCCCGCCGCGCTGCCTGCCGCCGTCGGACTGCCGGCAACCGCACCGCCGGGAGTGCCCGCGCCCGGCGTGCCCGCGCCCGGCGACCCGCCGCCGGGAGAGCCTGCGCCACTGGGTGATCCGGAAGGTGAGCCTGGGATGGTCGAGCTCGGGGTGGTCGAGGCGGGGGTCGTCGAACCCGGCTCCGTCGACTGGGGAGTGGTCGATTCGGGGGTGGTCGAA
Organism: Nocardia sp. NPDC058480; assembly: GCF_042720495.1. Lineage (NCBI taxonomy): Bacteria > Bacillati > Actinomycetota > Actinomycetes > Mycobacteriales > Nocardiaceae > Nocardia > Nocardia sp. NPDC058480. The sequence goes on from NZ_JBHXMN010000001.1 coordinate 1,160,382, forward strand.
TCGTCGGTCGAGTCGTCGGTGTCGTCCGGGTCGGTGGTGGGAGTGGTCGACGCCGGTGTGGTCGGAGTCGTCGTGGGCTGGGTGGCGGGCTGGGTTGTCGAGCCCTGGGTGGTGGGTTGTGTTGTGGTGGGTTTTGTTTCGGGTTCGCCGCCGTTTTCGATGGTCTTCGGGATGGGGATCACCGGGACCTTGTTGTCGGACTCGTAAATCACTGGGGCGTAGACGGTTTGGAGGATGCGGACAGCCTCGACGCGCGCGTTCTCGTTCGCGACATCGTCATTGCGCCACCCGCGGCCGGTGAGCAGGGCGCCGACATTGTCGAGCCCGCTGCGGTGCTCGGGCGCGTGCGGGACGAGACGTTTCGTCGGTTCGAGGCCGGTGCGGAGTTCATCCAGTTTGGTGCTGGTGAGCGCGGCCGCGGTGGTGACCTTCTTGCCCGTAGTGTCATATGCCGCAACGGTTTGCGCTGCCGCGTTCGCTGCTGAGCCTGCCCAGACGTCGGGGGACATGCCGCGTGCGATCTGCTTGCGGAAGTCGTCGAGGGAAGTGCTGTTGCGGGTGGAGATTTCGGTCCAGGCGCCGATCAGACCGTTGACGGCGTCGAGATCGATCTTGTCGACCTTGGTCCGCAGTTCCTCGACAGTTCCCGGGAAACCATCGTTCCTGGCCACGGTGCTGGGGCGGTACTCACCGTCGAAACCGAGGTCGCCGGCCTTCTTTCGGTTGCTATCTCGCTGAGTGTTGTACTTGTTCTGGATGTCTGCGATTTCGGAGCTGTCGAGTTCGCCGTCGGGCCTTGACCCCGGAAACTGGACACGGGGGTTTGTGATTACGCGGCTTGAGCCATGTTATCGGGCGCGTGAGCGGATTCGTAGTCGGCAGGGCT